>NZ_AUDM01000012.1 GCF_000425465.1 Flavobacterium filum DSM 17961
AGGCTTTGGTATGCTATACTACTACTATACTAGTACTATATCTCTACTATACCAGTACTATTACAACTTGCAAAAAAAAGGGAAAAAACAGCGAAAAAGAAAGGTATACCTGCTTGAAACAAAGATAAAAATTTTGGTGAATGTTTAGGGTGGTTAGCCCCCTTTTTTAGCTAAAAAATGTACTCTTTTTTGAGTGTAATGGCAGATAAATTGCTGTTTGGTTATGAACCCCCCCCCTTTTTTTTGAAAATAAGACATCAACAAAGGGTACCACAACCCCGAACCAATATCGAATAAAACCCGAAGGAACCCTGAAGAAATATTTTTTTAATTTATTTAATTGTCAGACGCATACCATTCTGCAAAGGATGTCTCTGTTTCTTGTAATTTTAAGGAATGCAATTCAATCGTATTAGGAAGTCGGTTTTTGATTTTTTCTGCAAAATCAATCACCATATTTTCACTAGTTGGTTGATAGTCAACTAAAATAACATGATGACCACGATTTTTAAGTTCATTTGCTAGTTCAATGTGCGGCGTATTTTGATTAAAAACGGTTGCATGATCAAATAGGTCAACAATTTCCTCTTTCACGATTTTTTTTAAATCGCCAAAATCGATGACCATGCCAAATTTCACATTCGTAGAATCAACAATTGGTGCTCCAATTACTGTAACCGAAAGTTTATAACTATGACCATGCACATTTTTACATTTTCCATCGTAGCCATAAAGAGCATGTCCGGTTTCAAAACTAAATTGTTTGGTAATTCTAATTTTTGCCATTTCACATTTATTTCGGTACAAAGATAAGAAATGCTACTGGTTATTTTCCCTTTTTTTGGTGGCATAATACATCCAATAGGCAATTGCCACCAACAAAACGAAAGGAATAAATGAACCGATAATCAAACCAATCTGATAAGAATCGTCAGGAGCATTTTCAAGTTTTTCTTTTAAATCAACTGATTGAATCAGGAAAAGGAGATTTTTCATTTATAAATGAATAAAGTAATTGTATCAAACAAAATTATGAATTTATATAGAGCAAAAAGACTTTAAAAAATTAAAAAAGGAAAAGCTCTGATTTAAAATAAATTTAATTAAATTTGCCGTCACTTTGGGGATGTAGCTCAGTTGGCTAGAGCGTTTGGCTGGCAGCCAAAAGGTCGTGGGTTCGAGCCCCATCTTCTCCACAAAAAAACCGCAAGTCTATTTTGATTGCGGTTTTTTTATTTTTTTATGCATCCGGTAACGGATCACCCACTTTAATATCACAACGGTGATGTGGTTGACCATGTGCGGGATTATTTTTTGGTCTAGGGCCATCAGCTTTTGCAGTAGTGGCAGGTGTTGGTGTTGCTGCTGGTTTTACTTGTTGCGTCTGAGTTGCTTGCGGAGCAGGAGCAACCGCAACTGGCTGAGTTGGATTGGCTTGTTGCTCACTTTGTACCGTTTTGAAAAACGACCTAGGCTCACCTTGCTGAGGGCTAGGAGTTGCTCCTTGTGCTGGTGCAGAACCATCTAAAGGTGCTCCAACGGCAATTTCACAACGGTGAAAAGGTTGCCCATGTGGTGGATTTAATTTTGGCGGTTGTCCTGCCGGAGTAGCAGTTTGTGTAGCTGCCGGAGCCGGAGTTGTGGTTATATTGGAAACATCATTTGAAGCCGGTGTTTCATTCGCCGTTGTTTCTGTTTTTTGTTCTGTTGAAGCTGGTGTTTCCTCTGTTTTTTTACAAGAAGTAAAGAAAAGGGAACTTCCCAAAAGGAAAAGTAGTATTGATTTTGATTTCATAACATGGATTTTTTTCAATTTCAAATATAATAATTTAAAAATGAATGGCTTTTGTTTTTAACAAATTGTCTTAAAAATAAGCCCTTAACTGGATACTTCCCGTGTGAATCGTATCACTGGTTTCGCTTTTTCTTCCTTGGTAATTGATATTCACATCTAAATATTGTGTCAGGTTTTTTTGGATGAGTAATCGCCAGGTTTGGTTTCTTCCCGGTTGAAGTCCTTCTAACATTTGAAAACCTACTGCGGATAAAGCATCGCCTGTAAAATCATTGTTGTAAAGCGAAAATTCTCCGTTCATCGTGAATTTTTTCTCGCCTGCATACGTAAACGAAGTTCCTAATCTGCTTTGATTCAAAGTTTCACTATTGCCCAATTGGTTTTCTTTGTTTTGAATTTCAAAAAACACATCTAAGCTCGTGTTTTTTGAAAATAAATAACTCACTTTAGGAGCAATTTGATACCCTAAAATATCAAAATTGCGTGCCGGAAAATTATCAGAAATACTTTCGGTGGTAAATGTTTTTCCAGACATGGCAAACAGCCAACTCTTTTTTAGCAAATGAGCATATTGCAATTGATGAGCAAAATTGATGTTTTCTTGCAATCCAATCGATAATAAATTGCGGGTTCTACTATTTAAAATCGTATAGGTAACCGAATGTTTTTGTTTGCCTCGATTGTAGAAAAAACTATTCATAAAACTGGAATTCAACCCTAATAATTCTGATTCATCATCATCAAACGGATTGAGGTTGAAATTATCCGAATTACGTTCAATTTTCCGGTCGATTAAATATGACGTTTGATTGTAGAAATAAGACAAAAACTTTTTAAATCCTGTTTCATTCTGCCAAATGGAAGGATTCAGCGTAAGCGAAACCGAAAATTTATTTTGATGGGTTTTTACAAAAACTTGGTTGGGCAAAAATACCCGAACATATTTAGCCTGGTCAGGAAACGGAGCAATTTCAAATTCTTGCAATTCTTGAATTCCGTTGCCGTTATAGTCATTCCACATAAAAACACCTTGGCCGGGTTCCACTTCCAAATAGGTAAATTCTTGTTGTGGCAAGGTTCCTGAAGCGGTTTCATAAGCCGTTGTGAGCAAAAGCAATTGTTTGAAAAAACGATCATTATACAAAATTCGTGAATTCAACGAAGGTTCGTTTGGACGCGTTTTGTCTTCAAATGCTAAATTTCTATAATTGATAAAAACGCTCAAATCACTTTTTTCGGTTTGTAATAATCTCGATTTCAAATAATATGAATGTGATCGATTTACCCGTTGCACAAAACCGTTTTGCAAACTGTCGTTCACGCGATGCAAATAGCCAATTTCCATATAAACTTTAGTAGAATCTCCACGGCCAACAAAACCACCATATTCCACAAAACGCTGACTAAGTTGTGAAAACGTATTGGTGGCGTTTATTTTTTCGCTATTGTCTTCTAATCGAAGTGAACCACCCGCCCAATTTTTTTTCCAATCATATTTGGCTAACGTTTCGCTTCGTGCAAAAGTTGAATTGGCAATAGAACCATCACTTTTCATCAAACTGCTGTTGTTGGAAATAGTCCAGTTTTTATGACGAAATCTTCCGTTTAACACATGTCTAATTCCGGAAAAATTATCCGAAAAATCTAATTTTTCCAATTGATAAGTAGCAAAACCTTTTTCAGGATCGTTCCATCGCAAACCGGAAATAACCAAACTCTGATTACCGATTGGAGAAGTTAAATTCCAATCGCGATCAAATTCAATCGTAAACAAACGTTCAATAGTTCTAAAATCTTTTTGCACAAATTGCATGTTTGCAAAGGCATCTAACGTTGAATTTTTGGTAAAAAGTCGTTGATTGGCATTGATTCTTCCTGCAATTCCTTGATTGTCGTCGTTATCAAGGTTGGAATATAAATTCAAATCGTTATTGCTCATTCCAATTTCAAAATCAATACTGGTTTTGTCAGACGGATTATATTTTCCCATCACCGTGGCAATTTGAATTTTGGTTGGAGCAATCAGTCGAATAATCGGTTCAAAATTCCCTTGTGGAATACCATTTAAAGGTTCAACATACTGATAAATTCTTCCTACAGCTTGGTTGTTGGCTAAGATGTAATTTCCTTGATTATTTCCCACCAATGAAAAACGAACATTGTATAAAACTTCTTCCGGATTATTAGAAAATTCAAATACTTCCACACCTGAAATGAGTGTTTTTCGGTACAAAACTTTGTTTTCCGAAAATGAATCGACAAAAGCAGATGGAGCATTCATCAGATTGATATTATCGCCGGCATTTTTGAGAATTTCGACTTGTTCTTCGGATAAATCTTGTTGCAAAGGTTGATTTTTTACATCATTTTCAGAATAAATGAATCCGCCAATGCTCCATTTTTCACGTTCATGCGTTACGCCTCCATAAGTAACAAACCTTGTAAAACTTCGATCAGAATATTGGTATTCAATGTTAATCCGCATTTCGGAATTAATGGGAAAAAGCGAAGTAAACGTAACTTCTCCGGCATTGTAATCAATTGTGTAGTGATTGTTTTCGCCTCTTTGCAAGAGAATACCATTCACAAAAACCCGTTCGGAACCCGAAATAACCAAAACATACAATTCGCCATTATTCCCTCGCAATTTATACGGACCTTGATTTCCTTCCTGACCCACAAAAGTGCTTTTGGCATATTGACCACGAACCAATGCGGCCGAAGCAAAAATGGTGGTTCTGTTTCCTTCTTCGCCTAAACGAAATTGTGTAGATAAACCTTGCACTTTTTTGTTGAAATTTAAAAAACGAGATTGTCTATTTTCTAAAAATAAATCACCGGCACGAATGTTCCATTTATCGGAATACAATTCGATAAAAATCTGGTCAAACTCATCTAATTTTTGCGAATAACCACCTTCTTGCAACGGAATATTACTGTCTTGAATAGAAGCCCGCAAACTCACTTTGTCTGACAATTTTCCTGCAATTTGCAAATCTAAATTGGAATTGACAACAGCATTTTGATTGTTTCCAATGGTTACACCTCGTGTGATGCTTCCTGAAGTTGTGAGTCCGTCAAACGGTTTAAAATTATTGATTCGGTCTTTGGAAAGCGAGTACAATTGACCGTTTCCTCTTGAATTAGGAACAACTTTGCTTTCATCGTAAACGCTATAGGTTTTGGTTAAATAGTCAGGAAAAGCGAGGTAGCGAACGGTAAGTGTGTCGTTGGATGGATAATTGTTTTTAAAAACAAGCGTCCCTTTTTGAAAGTTTACGTTGTAAAAAGTTGTGTCAATCGGACTGCCATTTCCATCTAAAACTTTAAAAAACTCTTTGTTAATGCTCACTTTTTCGAGCGAAATGGTGTCGGTTGAAACGGTGATTTTTTTCTTTTTATAAGGTGTTTCGCTTTCCTGAGCCCACAACTCGGAAACCAAGAGCAACAACATCCCTAAAAAGCAATTTTTCAACATAGATATACTAACTCTAAAAACTCAAAAGTAGTATTTTTTAGGGGTTAAAATCAATAAGAACATATTATTCCGTGTTCACTATACAATTACAAGTAGACTTATTACATGAGAAAGACTAGAATTATTCTTTCGTCACCACCTGCAACGTTTCTCTACTAATCTGTTTCACCAAAACAGTTTTGTTTTCTTCCACCATTTGAGCGGCTTTTTCCGTGAAGTGACGAATGGTATAAAGCGACACGTTTTCGTTATATGAAACTTTAAACTTTTTAGAAAGAATGGTTTTCAACTCCGGAAAGTTGCCAAATTTATCTTCAATACACACCGAAAAACTAATGGCGGTATTCTGAATTAAACTTACTTTTATTTTATAATCATGAAACAAAGCAAAAATTTCGCTGATGTTTTCTTCCATAATAAACGAAAAATCAATCGAAGAAAGCGAAATCAGTAATTGATTCTTTTTCACAATAAAACAAGACGTTTGCGGTTCTAAATCGGCACCTTTATACACTCTTGTTCCCGGTAAAAGCGGATTCACAAACGATTTTACGAACAACGGAATTTCTTTTCTTTGCAACGGTTGCAACGTTTTAGGGTGAATAACCGAAGCACCGTAAAAGGCTAATTCAATCGCTTCACGATAGGATATCTGATTCAATAAAATCGCATTTTCAAAATACCGTGGATCGGCATTCAAAACACCGGGAACATCTTTCCAAATCGTTACACTTTCGGCATTCAAACAATAAGCAAAAATAGCAGCCGTGTAATCCGAACCTTCTCGACCCAAAGTGGTTGTAAAGTTATTTTCATCAGAGCCCAAAAAACCTTGCGTAATGTTCAAGGCTTTTTTCTTCACATTTTTCGAAATTAATTTTTGCGTTTGTTCCCAATCCACAATCGCATCACGATACGTGGCATCCGTTTTGATGAATTGACGAACATCCAACCAATTGTTTTTCAAACCACAATAATTAAAATAATGACTCACAATAGTGGTCGAAATAATTTCTCCATAACTCACAACTTGGTCATACACAAAATTATAGTTGGGCGATTTATTGTGGCTCAAAAAATAATCTAATTCTTCAAAATGAACGTTTACAACTCTAAAAACCGGATGTTTATCGTCTTCAAAAAGTTCTAATAAAATTTGGTTGTGGTATTTTCGCACTTCCTGAATCGAAGCTTTTAATTCTGGTGATTTTTCAAAATAATGTTTTATCACAACTTCTAATGCGTTCGTGGTTTTTCCCATGGCAGAAATCACGAGCAACACATCATCGTGTCCCACTTTTTGTAAAACGGATAATACGTTTTTTACACCTTCGGCATCTTTTACAGATGCTCCTCCAAATTTGAATATTTTCATCAGTTCAATTAGTCAATTAGCCAATATGGCAATGTGTCAATTTATTTTTATTTCAAAAATCAAAAATCGTTAATCTTCAATCAAAAATCTATTTATTCCTTCTTCATTCATTTGCACCACTCGCCAATCATCCAAAACCTTCGCACCTGATTTTTCATAAAAACGAATGGCGGGTTCATTCCAATCCAACACATTCCATTCAAGACGTCGAACATTATCTTTCTTACCTTGTTTAATGATTTCAGAATACAATGCCAAGCCCGCTCCGGTACCACGATGAGCTTCCTTTACAATCAAATCTTCTAAATGAATTGTTTTCCCTTTCCAAGTCGAATACCTGTAATAATACAACGCCATCCCAATAATTTCGCCATTCATTTCCGCCACAAAAGTGTGAAAAAGCGGATTTTCACCAAAACCATCACGCTCTAAATCGGCAACCGTTACCACCACTGCATCCGGTTCTTTTTCAAAAACTGCGAGTTCTTGAATCAAGCTTAAAACCGCTGGCATATCGTTTATTTTTCCTTTTCTGATGTTCATTTTAAACGCTTTTCTTTGTTAGTAAGGCAGTTAAGCTAGTGTAAAGGTTATTAATCATGCACAAAAATACAATTCTTTAACATAACAAAATAATAATCTTATTTGTATCACAAAAATTTCGATATTTGTGCCACTAATACAACTACAACGTTTTCGTAATGGAAGAAAGAAACAAAACCCTCGGTGAATTTATCATCGAGAAACAAGAAGAATTTCAATATTCAACCGGAGAATTATCACGCATCATTAACTCTATCAGACTTGCAGCAAAGGTTGTCAACTACAAAGTAAACAAAGCCGGATTGGTGGATATTGTAGGAGCAGCAGGTGAACAAAATATTCAGGGCGAAGACCAACAAAAATTGGATGTGTATGCCAATGAAGTGTTTATTCAAACCCTTATCAACCGTGAAATTGTGTGTGGAATTGGCTCCGAAGAAAACGATGATTTTATCACCGTAGCCGGAAGTGACAATTCACACAACAACAAATATGTAGTGTTAATGGATCCTTTGGATGGTTCTTCCAACATTGATGTAAATGTCTCGGTGGGAACCATTTTTTCGGTTTTCAGACGCAAAACCCCTGTGGGAACTCCGGTAACTTTGGAAGATTTTCTACAGCCCGGTGTGAATCAAGTGGCGGCGGGTTATGTGATTTATGGAACATCGACCATGTTGGTTTATACAACCGGTCACGGCGTAAACGGATTTACTTTAAACCCGGCTATTGGTACTTTTTATCTTTCACATCCAAATATGACCTATGCCGAAACCGGAAAAATCTATTCTATCAACGAAGGAAATTATGTTCATTTTCCACAAGGAGTGAAAGATTACATCAAATATTGTCAATTAGAAGAAGAAGATCGTCCGTATACTTCTCGTTATATCGGAAGTTTGGTTTCCGATTTTCATCGAAACATGATTAAAGGAGGAATTTACATTTACCCAACCAGTTCAAAAGCACCCAATGGGAAACTTCGTTTGTTGTATGAATGCAACCCAATGGCCTTTTTAGCAGAACAATCGGGTGGAAAAGCTTCAGATGGTTATCAACGTATTATGGAAATTCAGCCAACCGAATTGCATCAACGCGTCCCTTTCTTTTGCGGTAGCCGAAAAATGGTGGAGAAAGCAGAAGAGTTTATGGCGAAATATAAATAGTTTAAAAGTTTAAAAGTTTAAAAGGTATTCTTAAAACACAAAAAAGCCCCGATAAATCGAGGCTTATTTTATTTGTTCATGTGTTGCATTTCAAATAAGAAGGTATCTAAATCAACATTTAGAATCAAAAGCGAAAGGGCTTTGTCTACAATGTAATTCACATTCCCGGGAGTAAATCCTAAAGCCAAAGCAAATTTGGTTAAAATTTCTTTTTGTTTTGGTCCTAAAACGTGATCGGCATATACCATACGAGCCAAATCATATAAACGCTCCAAACGGTGAATGTATAAATAAGGAGGGTTAATTGGATATTTCATCGGATTTTCCATGATTTCCTCATACTCATCTGCTGAAATTTCTAAATTTTTAGCAAGTTTATCAATGAATTCGCGTTCTTCAACCGTGATGTCTCCATCGCTCAAAGCTACACGAACAATCGCTGAAAAGTGACCTTTATTTCTGTTTTTAAATCCGCTATCAAATAAATCTGAAATTGACATAAGTTTGTTTTAAATAGTTGTGCAAATATAATTCAATTTCCAATTTTTTTTAAGAAATCCGCAAAAATTCTTTCTTAATTTCATTTTTCTTTAACATCAATTTAAATGTTTCTCGCCTTTCATTTTCAAAATAAATCGTATGTTTGAATTCCCTAAATTTTAATTTGAAAATGCTATGTCTGAATTTTGGTTATATTTCAATATTGGTCTCAAACATGTACTGGATATTAACGGGTATGACCATGTACTTTTTTTGATTGCTTTATCCGTTCCTTATGCTTTTAAAGACTGGAAAAAAGTACTCATTTTAGTTTCGTTGTTTACACTTGGGCACACTTTAGCTCTCATTCTTTCAGTTTATGAAATAGTGATTATTAAAGCAAGTTTGGTTGAATTTCTTATTCCGGTTACCATCTTAATTACGGCTCTTTTTCATCTTTTTACTGCAGGAAAGTCCGGAAAAAAAGAGAGTATCACGTTTGTGGCATTTGTTACTTTGTTTTTTGGAATTATTCACGGGCTAGGGTTTTCCAATTATTTTAAAGCTATTTTACCCGGTGAAAAAGTGGATAAATTAGTACCACTTTTAGAATTTGCACTCGGAATTGAAGCGGCTCAAATTATTGTAGTCTTAATTGTTTTACTTTTGTCGTATATTGTTCAAACGTTTTTCCGATTTTCAAAAAGGGATTGGACGCTGGTAATGTCAGCTTTTGTAATTGGAGTAGTACTTCCAATGATTATTGAAAGCGATATTTGGACAAATTAATGAACCCTCATGAACAAGAAAAAATTAAATAAATACGACAAAGCCTATCTCCGAATTGCAAAAGAATGGAGCCGTTTATCGTATTGTAAACGCAAGCAAGTGGGTGCTATTATTGTAAAAGACCGTATGATTATTTCAGACGGTTACAACGGAACACCTTCAGGTTTTGAAAATTGTTGTGAAGACGAAAACAATCTAACTAAATGGTATGTGCTTCATGCAGAAGCCAATGCGATTTTAAAAGTAGCGGGTTCCACACAATCTTGTGAAGGAGCAACGTTATATATTACTTTATCACCATGTAAAGAATGTAGTAAATTGATTCATCAATCCGGTATCAAAAGAGTGGTTTATCACGAAGGTTACAAAGATGATAGTGGAATTCAATTTTTAGAAAAAGCGGGTGTTGAAGTAGAATTGATTACTGATTTGGAATAGTCATTTTATCAAAAATTGAAAATAAAGAAAATATATTGGCCAATTGTTTTTTTCTCCATTTTGGGGCTTGGGGTTGTTATTGGGGGAAAATTAAATTATTTCTCTCAAGATATTTCCGGGTCTGTCAATAATCATAAAAATAAGCTCAATCGGCTTATCAATTTGATTGAACAGAATTATGTTGATCAAATCAATACCGATAGCATAGTTGATTTAACGGTCAATGGTATTTTAGAAAAATTAGATCCTCACTCGGTTTATATTGCAAAAAACGAAATTGATCAAGTGGCGGAATCCATGCGGGGAGATTTTGTTGGAATTGGAGTCAATTTTTATATGTACAATGATTCAGTAGCCGTCATTAAACCCTTACCGGGAGGGCCTTCTGAAAAAGCAGGAATTAAAGCAGGTGATCGCATTTTATTTGCCGATAATTATCAACTATTTGGAAAAAAATTACCCAATGATTCGCTTTTTCCTCGTTTGAAGGGAAAAATTGGGTCAGAAGTGGAATTGACCGTTTATCGCAAAAGCGTAAATAAAAAATTAAAAGTAAAGCTTAAACGAGGCGTTATTCCCATTAAAAGTGTTGATGTTGCTTTGATGTTGAACGAGCGTATTGGTTACATTAAAATTAATCGATTTGCGGAGTCAACCTATAAAGAATTTAAAAACGGACTTTTAAAGTTAAAAAAACAAGGTGCTCTAACCATTGTGTTAGATGTACGTGATAATGGCGGAGGATACTTAGATCAAGCCGTAAAAATTGTGGATGATTTTTTGGTTGAAAACGCTCCGATAGTTTCTACCAAAAACAAAAGAGGAAAAGTAGATAAAACCCTAGCAACTAAGAACGGACTTTTTGAAAATGGAGAAGTAATCGTTTTGATTAACGAAAATTCGGCATCCGCTTCCGAAATTTTAGCTGGAGCCATTCAAGACAATGATAGAGGTTTAATTATCGGTCGACGTTCCTTTGGAAAAGGATTAGTACAGCGTGAAATGCCTCTAGGCGATGGTTCTGCTGTTCGATTAACAGTGGCACGTTATTATACGCCATCCGGTCGTTCGATTCAAAAACCCTACGTTGAAGGAAATGAAATGTATTTTAATGAGTTTGAAAAACGTTTTTACAGCGGCGAATTATACGAAAAAGATAGCATCAAAGTAGCTGATAGTCTAAAATTTAAAACCCTAAAAGGCAGAACGGTTTTTGGTGGCGGCGGAATCATTCCGGATGTTTTTGTACCCTTAAATGGAAAACATGGCGATGAAGCCACCGAAATGCTTATGCAATCTGGAATTGTAAGCTATTTTGTATTTGAGCAACTGGAAAAAAACAGAAAACAGTTTGAAGGACTTACGCTAGAAACTTTGAAAAAGAAGTTTGCAGAAAATAAATACCTAGATAAATTCACCGCTTATCTTCATCAAAGTGGCGTTTCAATTGAGTTAAAAAACAATCGCGAAATGGCCAATAATTATTTGTTAGCCGAATTTATTCGTCAACTTTTTGATGAAGAAAAAGCGTTTGAGTTAAAATTGAAAAATGATTTGATGATTCAGGAGGTATTGAAGAAGTAATTTTTTAGTTTCTGGTTCTGATTTTCAGACAACTGACAACCGACAACTATTTCTTTATACTATCATGCACTTGAACGTGCACACCACCATTCCACAATGTTAAAATATCAGTAGCTACAGCTGCACCGCTTCCGGAGGCAATTGAGAGTTGACTTCGCCATCCGGCTAAAACGCCACAAACGTAAATACCGTCTTTCACCAAATGGTCGTGATTCTTTAATTGAATGCGGTTTTTCTCCGGATTGGCTTTTTGGTGAGGCATCACAAATTCTTCTAAACCTTCAATCGTAAAAGGATTTCCGGCTCCAATGCCAATCACAACTAATTTTGTGTAATAAACATTTTTGTTGGTTGTAACCGAAAATTTCCCGTTTTTACCTTCAATTTTCAGCACTTTTTCGTTTGGAATTTGTTGAATATGTGGATAAACCGAAGTTAAATGAGCTAAACTTTCAGTTAATAACTCACTACCCAATTTTCCGGCTTCAATACCATATGCATTATTAAACAAAGCATCTTGAAGTGAAGAAGCTTTTTGGTGAGAAAGTAGTGCGATTTTTTTATCAGATGCAAATGGTTTAGAATGAGCAGAGCCAAGAATAAGAGCACAAGAAACGCCCGAAACACCACCGCCAATAATGAGGACATCCAACATCTTTATTGATCTTTCAATTTGTCTTCGATGGATTTTGACATTCGAAATATCAATAAAATCAAAATGGCACAGAAGGCAGCCACAATTCCAATCAAAGCAATCATACTGTCATGCCCAAAAAGGTTAGAAAAGTCCAACTGTGTTACGTTGAAAATCACCAATCCAATAGCTAAAGCAATAACAATGTAAGTAAAAATTTTCATGCTAATAAAATAATGGTACAAAGGTATGTTTTATCGGCTTAAGCAAAAAGACCTTTAACATTAGCTGCAAATAATTTAACAGCAATAGCCAATAATACGACCCCAAATACTTTTCGAATTACACTTAATCCGTTTTTGGTTAAGAATCGTTCAATTTTGGCAGAAGATTTTAATACACCATACACTAAAATAATGTTCAATATTATTGCAATGATAATATTAATCGTTTGAAATTCAGCTCTAATGGAAAGAATTGTAGTCATTGTTCCGGCACCGGCAATCAGCGGAAAGGCAATCGGGACAATAGAAGCAGACCCGTGATTTTCATCACGATATAAACGAATGCCTAAAATCATTTCCAAAGCTAAAAAGAAAAGTACAAATGAACCTGCAACGGCAAATGAATTTATATCAATTCCAATTAAACTTAAAATGGTTTCTCCCACAAATAAAAAAGCAATCATGATGCAAGCCGCAACAATAGACGCTTTTTCAGATTGAATATGACCCACTTTTTGCCTTAAGTCGATAATGATTGGAATACTTCCTACTATATCAATTACTGCAAAAAGCACCATGGTAGCGGTAAAAATTTCTCTCAAATCAATTTCCATATCGTTCAAATTTTTGGCAAAATTAATGCTTTTCAAATGGCTTTGCCCTAAAATACCGTTAATAATTTGCGGTATTTAATGATAAACCTTAGTACCTTTGTGCCTTTACATCTTTAAATATGTTTCAATTAGGTAAAACCATCGTTTCGGAAGAAATTCTGGAAAAAGAATTTGTTTGTAACCTTACAGCCTGCCATGGAGCATGTTGTGTGGATGGTGATGCCGGAGCTCCTTTAACCAAAGAAGAAGCTCAAATTTTAGAAGAAATATTTCCGAAAGTTAAACCTTTTTTACGCAAAGAGGGAATTGAAGCCATTGAAGCTCAAGGTACCTGGATTACCGGATGGGATGGCGAATTAGAAACCCCTTTAATCGATGGGAAAGATTGTGCTTACGTAATTTTTGACGGCAAAACCGCGTTGTGTGGTATTGAACAAGCGTATAATCAAGGCATTGTTTCTTGGAAAAAACCGGTTTCTTGTCATTTGTATCCTATTCGCGTAAAAGACTTTTCAGATTTTGCTGCAGTCAATTATCACCGTTGGGATATTTGCAGTCCGGCTTGTTCATTAGGCAAAGAATTGGAAGTGCCGGTGTATAAATTTGTCAAAGAAGCGTTGATTCGAAAATTTGGTGAAGAGTGGTATAAAGAACTTGAAAAAGTAGGAGAAGAATACCATAAAAAAGATTGATATTTTTACTTACTTTCCTGCTTAATTATTTCTTAAAATAATTTCGTTTTCCGTTGTAACAGCTAGTAAATAGGTTTTTAAGTAGCTGATATGTAGTTTTTTACATTTTTATTTTTCAAGTAAGAAATTCCTCATTGGTTGTTAAAAACTAAGCCCGATTGTGAATAAGTTTGACTTTCATTTACCATTTTGAATTGCAATCTTTGTAACTCGCAAAACGCAAAAATTTTAACCCTCAATAAAACCAAAATCGAAAAAGATGGCAGCAGTAGAACCAATTTTGCAAGAAAATAAAGACAGATTTGTGATTTTTCCCATTAAACACCACGATATATGGGAATGGTACAAAAAAATGGAAGCCAGTTTCTGGACTGCGGAAGAAATTGATTTACATCAAGATTTAACCGATTGGAATACCAAATTGAATGATGATGAAAAGTATTTTATAAAGCACATTTTAGCTTTTTTCGCTGCATCAGATGGTATTGTAAATGAAAATCTAGCTGAAAATTTTGTAAATGAAGTACAATATCCGGAGGCAAAATTTTTCTATGGTTTTCAAATTATGATGGAAAACATTCATAGTGAAACTTATTCATTATTGATTGATACGTATGTAAAAGACGAAAAAGAAAAAAACATTTTGTTTCACGCTATTGAGGTATTTCCGGCTATTCAAAAGAAAGCGAACTGGGCTTTGCGATGGATAAAATCAGATTCGTTTGCAGAAAGATTAATTGCTTTTGCAGCAGTAGAAGGAATTTTCTTTTCAGGTGCGTTTTGTTCGATTTTCTGGTTGAAAAAGAGAGGTTTAATGCCGGGATTGACCTTTTCAAACGAATTGATTTCGCGAGACGAAGGAGTGCATTGTGATTTTGCAGTGCATTTACATAATCACCATTTGGTTAATAAAGTTTCAAAAACGAGAATTACCGAAATTATTACGGATGCTTTAAACATTGAAAGAGAGTTCATTACCGAATCACTTCCTGCAAGTTTGATTGGTATGAATTCCACCCTGATGACCCAATATCTTGAATTTGTTGCCGACCGTTTATTAGTTGAATTAGGATGTGAAAGAGTATATAATTCTTCCAATCCGTTTGACTTTATGGATATGATTTCACTACAAGGAAAAACCAATTTCTTTGAAAAAAGAGTAGCAGAATACCAAAAAGCCGGGGTAATGAACAATGATTCAGAAGCTCAAAAAATTAGTTTTGATGCTGATTTTTAATCAATAACCCTAACCCTTCGGGGGTTTCAACCCTCGAAGGGTTCAAAGGGTTCAAAATACCGGGAGTAGTTTCCCAAAAACCAAATTACAAATAACCAAAACAGCAAAAGGGATTTTCTGTTTTACAAAAACGTAAGCGTATGTATGTAGTAAAAAGAGACGGGCACAAAGAACCGGTAATGTTTGACAAAATCACCGACAGAATTAAAAAACTCTGCTACGGATTGAATGATTTAGTAGATGCCGTAAAGGTAGCCATGCGAGTAATTGAAGGTTTATATGACGGTGTAACAACTTCTGAATTGGATAACTTGGCCGCAGAAACCGCTGCTTCCATGACGGTAACGCATCCCGATTATGCCCAGTTGGCCGCTCGTATTGCGGTATCGAATCTACATAAAAATACCAAAAAATCATTTTCTGAAACTATGACCGATATGTATTTGTATGTGAATCCACGTACAGGTCAAAAAGCTCCTTTGATTTCAGATGAGGTATATGAAGTAATCAAAAACAATGCAGAAGTATTGGACTCTATGATTATTTACAACCGTGATTTTAATTATGACTATTTTGGTTTTAAAACACTAGAACGTTCGTATTTATTAAAAATAAACGGAAAAATTGTAGAGCGTCCGCAACACATGTTAATGCGTGTTTCGGTGGGAATTCATTTAAATGACATTGAAGCCGTGAAAGAAACGTATGAATTAATGTCGAAAAAATTCTTCACGCACGCAACACCCACTTTATTCAATGCCGGAACACCAAAACCGCAAATGTCATCATGTTTCTTGTTGACTATGAAAGATGATAGCATCGACGGTATTTATGATACGTTAAAACAAACCGCAAAAATATCGCAATCTGCAGGTGGTATCGGACTTTCAATTCACAATGTGCGTGCAACAGGTTCATATATTCGTGGCACAAACGGAACATCGAACGGAATTGTTCCGATGTTACGTGTATTCAACGATACCGCTCGTTATGTTGACCAAGGTGGTGGAAAAAGAAAAGGAAGTTTTGCCATTTATTTAGAAACATGGCATGCCGATATTTTTGAATTTTTAGATTTAAAAAAGAATACCGGAAAAGAAGAAATGCGTGCCAGAGATTTATTCTTTGCGATGTGGACTTCTGATTTATTCATGAAGCGAGTACAAGAAGATTCTACTTGGACGTTGATGTGTCCAAATGAATGTCCGAAATTATGTGATGTTTATGGCGACGAATTCGAAGCATTATATACTTCGTATGAAGCAGCCGGAAAAGGTAGAAAAACCATTAAAGCACGTGAATTATGGGAGAAAATTCTGGAATCTCAGATTGAAACCGGAACGCCATACATGCTGTACAAAGATGCCGCAAACCGTAAATCAAATCAGAAAAACTTAGGAACGATTCGTTCTTCTAACTTGTGTACGGAAATTTTAGAATATACATCACCGGATGAAATTGCGGTGTGTAATTTGGCGTCTATTTCGCTACCAATGTTTGTTGAAAACGGAAAATTTGATCATCAAAATCTATATAATGTTACCAAACGTGTAACACGCAACTTGAACCGCGTAATTGACAGAAATTATTATCCGGTTCCAGAAGCAGAAAATTCGAATATGCGTCACAGACCAATTGGTTTGGGAGTACAAGGGTTGGCCGATGCTTTCATTTTGATGCGTTTGCCTTTTACGAGTGACGAGGCTAAACAAATGAACCAAGAGATTTTTGAAACCTTGTATTTTGCAGCTGTTACCGCTTCAATGGAAATGGCAAAAGAAGAAGGGCCGTATTCAACCTTCAAAGGTTCGCCAATTTCACAAGGTGAATTCCAATACAATTTGTGGGGATTAAAAGATAGCGATTTATCCGGAAGATGGGATTGGGAAAGTTTACGTAAAGAAGTAGTAGAACACGGTGTGAGAAACTCATTGCTTGTGGCTCCAATGCCAACGGCTTCAACATCTCAAATTTTAGGAAACAACGAAGCGTTTGAACCTTATACGTCTAACATTTATACAAGAAGAGTACTTTCAGGAGAATTTATTGTAGTAAACAAACATTTATTGGAAGATTTGGTGCAATTAGGGCTTTGGAATGAATCTTTGAAACAAGAAATTATGCGTCATAATGGTTCGGTTCAAAATATTGAAGTGATTCCACAAGACATTAAGGACTTATACAAAACGGTTTGGGAAATGAGTATGAAAGACATTATCGATATGTCTCGTCAACGGGGTTATTTTATTGACCAATCACAATCGTTGAACTTGTTTATGGAAGGGGCAACCTATGCTAAATTAACGTCAATGCATTTCTATGCTTGGCAATCCGGTTTAAAAACAGGAATGTATTATTTAAGAACCAAAGCTGCGGTGGATGCCATCAAGTTTACCTTAAATAATGATAAAAAAGCAGAGCCGGTTCAAATCATTGAGCAACCTTCGCCACAAAAATTAGAGACCATTGCAGTAGTAAACGAACCCGTTGAAATGTCGCAAGAAGAATACAGAGCCATGATTGAAAGAGCTCGAAATTCAGGACCTGAAGATTGTGAAATGTGTGGGTCGTAATAAAGCAAATTAAATTCAAAGACAGCTATCAATTGATGGCTGTTTTTATTTTAGATAATTAGATTCCAATTCGTACATTTGGAAAACAAATTTAAAATCATGTCAAAAGAAAAAAAGGGAATCTACACCGGAGTAATTGAAAAAGATGATAAAGGGAATTATTTCTGTGGCGAATATTTGTTGGATTATAAATATACCGAAGCTAATTTTAAGCTTGGCGATGTAGTCAACATCAAATCGGTTATCGAAAACCCAAGCGATATCAGTTACAATCAATATCCTAAAAAATCAAAAAATTTCTTTTTGGCAAACGATAAAAAATAGTATAATTCATGTATCTCTCAAAACCTAAAACCATTCCCATCACCAATGAAATGTTGGCTTCTCAAGGTCAACGATTTGGTAATTATTTAATCGATATGTTTGCTCACAATATCATTAGTGTTATTCCAATGATCATTGCCTTTATTTTAAGTGAGTTTTTCGGGAATTATGATCTTTCTTTTTGGTTAGAAGATGTTAATCCTTTTGTTGATTTTTTAATAGGTTATATAGTAGTAGTGATATATTATTTCACCTTTGAATCCTTAACCGGAAGATCATTGGGTAAGTTTGCTACCAATACAAAAGTACTAATGGCAGATGGTTCAGAGCCAACCACTCATGCGGTGTTTATTCGTTCAGTTTCGCGATTGATTCCATTTGAACAGTTTTCTTTTTTATCTGATAAACCTAAAGGATGGCATGATTCGATTGCTAAAACGGTTGTGGTTGATATTAAAAAATATAATCAAGCTTTGGAATCGTATGATGCCATTGACGAAATTGGAAAAGAACAAGATTAATTATGATGCATTGGGAACAACTTTTATCGCTAAAAAGACAAGGCGACACGGGAAAACGATTACGTTCTGAACAAGATGATACTCGATTGGGTTTTGAAGTCGATTATGACCGAATCATCTTTTCGGCAGCGTTTCGAAGTTTGCAAGACAAAACACAAGTCATACCACTTTCAAAGACCGATTTCGTTCATACACGACTAACGCATAGTTTGGAAGTTTCCGTTGTGGGTCGTTCCATTGGAAGATTGGTTGGAAAAAAAATAATTGAAAAATATCCGTATTTAAAAGATGTGCATGGCTATCATATGAATGATTTTGGAGCCATTGTTGCCGCCGCTTGTTTGGCCCATGATATTGGTAATCCGCCTTTCGGGCATTCAGGTGAAAAAGCCATTGGAGAATATTTTAAAAACGGAAATGGTTTACAATACAAAGACCAACTTTCCGAAAAAGAGTGGCAAGATTTAATCGATTTTGAGGGAAACGCCAATGGTTTTTCAGTATTAACCGCCAATCGTCCCGGTAATGAAGGCGGATTGAGAATTTCGTATGCCACTTTGGGAACCTTTATGAAGTATCCTAAAGAAAGTCTTCCCAAAAAGCCAACATCCAATATTGCCGATAAAAAATATGGTTTTTTTCAGCAAGACAAAGCTTTTTTTCAGGAAGTAGCAGAAGAGTTGGGTTTACTTCCCAATAAAACAGGAGATGATATTGGGTATGAACGACATCCATTGGCTTATTTAGTAGAAGCTGCAGATGATATTTGTTATACCATTATTGACTTTGAAGACGGAATAAATTTAGGATTGGTTAATGAAGATTTTGCACTTGAATATTTGGTTAAGTTGGTAAAAGATACTATAGATGTCAATAAATACAATAGTTTAAAAACCAAGGAAGACCGAATTAGTTATCTAAGAGCTTTAGCCATCGGAAGTCTGATTAATGATGCAGTTAGAGTTTTTCTAGAAAATGAAGAATCCATTTTAAAAGGAAACTTTCCTTATGCATTGATGGACAAAAGTAAATACAAAGCTCAAATGGATGACATCATCAAATTAAGTGTAAAAAATATTTATCAATCACAAGAAGTGATTCAAAAGGAAATTACTGGCTATCAAGTCATCAATCATTTGTTGGATAAATTCATTACCGCTTTTGAAAACAAACACAATGGTAAAATGTCGAATTATGACAAATTATTGTTGAATCTTTTACCTGAAAAATACCATGTTGAAAAAAGCGATTTATATTCGAGATTATTACATATTACGCACTTTGTTTCGTTATTGAGTGATGGAAATGCAATGAAAATGCACACGATACTTTCGGCGAACAAAAGTTAAAAATAAATAAACTGTAAAATAAAACGTTAAATATTTTATATTTGGCAATTAAATTAAAAAAAATGAGAAGAAAAATTACGATTTTGATGCTTTTTGCTTTTTCTTGTCTGCTTCATGCACAAGTCCCTACGGCAAAAATTCAATCTTATCTGAATGAAAATTATGCAAAATTGGAGGTTTCGCTTGCAGATGTTCAAGATTGGATAGTGGAAAGTGAAGCAAATTCAGATGCCACAGGAATCACGAATTATTACATCAAACAGCGACATCAAGGAATAGAGCTTTTTCATGCACAAACCAATTTTTCAATTAAAAATGGAGAGGTTTTTTATGTAGCCAATCGATTTGAATCTTCAATTGCTCAAAGAGTAAATACTGTTACTCCACAGTATTCATTTAGTCAGGCGTTAGCGGCTGCTTATAATAATAGTGGCATCAATTATGCCGGACCATTCTCTATTGAAGAAACGATTCGTACGAATTATTACAAATTATCTAACGGAATTGGCTTAGAAGAACCCGTTTTTGCAAAATTAGTTTTTCAATTAACAGAAGAAAACAAACTCAGATTAGCTTGGGATTTTACTTTTTATTCTCCTGAATATAAAAACTTATGGAGTGTTCGTGTAGATGCCGTTAATGGTGAAATTTTAGAGAAATTTGATTTAGTTGTGAATTGTAGCTTTGATTCTAATCACTCTAATCATGCTCATAATATACCTTTCACAAAGCAAATTGTAAAAGAGGAATTTAGTGTAGTAGAAGCACAATCTGGTTCGTATCGAGTGTTTCCTTTCAATATTGAAAGTCCAAATCACGGACAGCGACAATTGATTTCCACTCCACATGATATTCTTGCTTCACCTTTTGGATGGCACGACACTAATGGAGCAGTTGGAGCAGAATTTACTACAACCAGAGGAAATAATACATGGGCAAAAGAAGATATTGCCGGTTTAAACGGTAATGGTCAAGCACCTAACGGTGGAGCTAATTTAGTTTTTGATTATCCTTATGGTGGGAATAGTGCCCAGCCAACTTCTTATACAGATGCTTCTATTACGAATTTATTTTACATGACGAACATCATGCATGATGTATGGTACCGTTATGGATTTAACGAGGCAAATGGTAATTATCAGTCAAATAACTATGGACGTGGTGGAACACAAGGCGATTATGTTTTTGCTGATGCACAAGATGGTTCAGGAACAAATAATGCTAACTTTTCTGCCCCTATTGATGGACAAAGAGGAAGAGTTCAAATGTTTTTGTGGGATGTAGGTCCACCAACACTTTCATTGATTGTAAATTCACCTTCTAATATTGCTGGATCATATGCAACACGAGTAAATAATTTTAATCCGGGTTATGTACCATTACCAACGGCTCCAAATGGAATTACTGCTAATTTGGTTTTGTATAGTGATGGTGGTGCAAATCCTTCTCAAGCATGTGCACCAGCTATTAATGCTTCTGAAATTGCAGGGAAAATTTGTGTAGTAAGAAGAGGAAATTGCTTATTTGTTGAAAAAGTGAAAAATGCTCAAAATGCAGGAGCTTTGGCAGTAATTGTTGTAAATAATGTGGAAGGAAATATTATTATGGGTGGAGGAGATGCTACAATTACTATTCCGGCTATCAGTGTGACACAAGAAATCGGTGAGGCTATCATTGCTCAAATGGCGTTAGGAACGGTAAATGCGACTTTACAAGATCCTTTGGAAGTATTCATTAATGCAGATGGATCATTTGACAATGGAATTATTTCGCACGAGTTTGGTCATGGAATTTCCATTCGATTGGCAGGTGGAAGAAATAATTCAAGTTGTTTGAACAATGCTGAACAAATGGGTGAGGGTTGGTCTGATTGGTTTGCTTTGATGATGCAATTAAAACCTGGTGATGTTGGAACGGCTAGTAGAGGTATTGGAACTTTTGCCGTTAGTCAATCAACAGATGGTGTCGGAATTCGTTCGTTTCCATATAGTACAAGTACGGCCTTAAATCCAATGACATTTGCAAGTTCAAATACTGAAGCGATTCCACACGGTGTTGGATCGGTATGGGCAACAATGCTTTGGGATTTAACGTGGGCGTATATCAATAAATATGGATATGATCCGAATATTTATACTGGTACAGGTGGAAATAATAAAATAATGCAATTAGTATTAGATGGCTTAAAATTGCAACCATGTTCTCCTACATTTGTGGAAGCTAGAAATGCATTAATTGCAGCAGACCAAGCGACCACAGGTGGTCAAGATTTTTGTATGATTTGGGCGGTTTTTGCTAATAGAGGTTTAGGCTTAAACGCCTCTTCAGGAAGTAGAACAAGTGCTACAGATCAAATTGAAGATTATGCCGTTCCACCAGATGGACCAAATTGTACCTTATCAGTTGATTATTTTGTAAACAACGAAATGTTCTATGTTTATCCAAACCCTTCAAACGGAATTTTCAATATTCAAATTAACAAGTTCTTAGGTAAAATTTCTTTAAGAGTGACAGATTTGAATGGAAGAATTGTATATGCTGAAAATGAAGCTTCATTCAATTCTTCAAAAGAAATCAACTTGTCTCACCTTCAATCCGGTATGTATATCATCAATGTTGAAGCAGATCAATTGAGTTTCTCTAAAAAGATTATTAAAAACTAAATCAGTTTTTACACGATAAAAAATGCCGAAGAAAGTTCTTCGGCATTTTTGTTTAAAAACTATAGATTAATCCAATTCCTAATGCTTGTTTAAGCTGAATTTTTGGGCCTACTGTAACTTGTTGACCGTTCACTTCTTCTTTCGCTTTGATGTCGTCGTCGTAAATCAAATGAACACCAATATTCGCCCTCACATATTTATTGACCACCATTTCCATTTGAATCTGCCAATCTACATCTATGTTTCCAAAGTTGTTGATATAATCTGAATACAAGGAAAGTCTGTTTTCAACAAACATGTTTTTATAAAATTCTTTCTTCCAATAATTTGTTACTAACAATCCTACTTCATTTCTACTTTTTCTTCCACGCCTCAATAGATTACCCTCTTCATCAAATAAAGCCTTTGTTACCCCAAAGGATCCTAAATCGGCTAATCGCTGATTAAGAACTAAAGTAGTTTTTACGGTTAAAGGTGAAAAGTAGATATTAAAATTTTTATCTTTTCGGTTATATTCAGAACCAACACCTAAAAAAATGTAGGCAGGAGCAAAAATGGTTGAAATAGATTTATCTGTATTTGGATAAGCATATCCATTCGTAAATTGTGTATTGAAATTAAAACGAGCTGAATAAAACCAATTCGAACTTTCTACTTTTCGATAACCATAATGCGATAAAAAGGTAAAAGCATCATCTGTTTTTCGTAGTTCTCTGCCTTCCTGCTTGTTTACCCCATAGCGAATAGACATTTCATTGTTCCAAATGACATTTCCCTTCACATATTTTCGAACAAAATCACCTTTTAGTAATCCTGAAATGGAGCTGTTTCCACCGGCATTCCAATTCACAAAAGCAATTTGGCTAAAATCTAATCCTGCCTGATTTTTATGACTCCAATAGGATGTGTCTTTTTTGGTGGGGTTTGTCTCATTTTCTAAAATTTGCCCATTTGCAGCAAAAGTAAGAATGAAAAGGAGCGTA
Source organism: Flavobacterium filum DSM 17961 (assembly GCF_000425465.1). GTDB lineage: Bacteria > Bacteroidota > Bacteroidia > Flavobacteriales > Flavobacteriaceae > Flavobacterium > Flavobacterium filum. The sequence goes on from NZ_AUDM01000012.1 coordinate 23,463, forward strand.
AAAAACGTATATTTCATCAGTAAAGGTTGAGTTGCAAAATGCAAAAATCACTATTTTGAATAAGTTGACAAAACAACAATAAGGTTTTCTACACTAATTTTGCTAAAACGTTGTAGTTCTTCTATAGTTCCTTGTTCAATAAATTGGTCGGGAATTCCAAGTATTTGAAGGTCATTTTTATACTTATATTTTGATTTGAATTCAGCAATAGCCGAACCAAATCCGCCAATAATTGTCCCGTCTTCAATAGTTATGATTTTTTCATATTCTTTGAAAATGGAATGTAAAAGTTCTTCATCCAGCGGTTTCACAAACGGAAAATCAATATGCGAAAATAAGGCTGCATTTTCCATTTCGGCTAGAGCCAAAGATACATTTCGTCCTATAAAACCATTAGATAAAATCGCTGTTTTTGTCCCTTTTTTCAATAAAGTAGCTTTTCCAATCTCAATTTTTTGAAACGGTTGTTGCCAATCGACTATTTCACCTCTTCCTCTCGGATACCGAATTGCGATTGGATGATTTAATCCCAATTGAGCAGTGTAAAGCATGTTTCGCAATTCAATTTCATTGCGTGGCGAAAAAATAATCATATTCGGGATGCATCGCAAATAGGCCATATCAAAAACGCCGTGATGCGTGGCTCCGTCTTCGCCAACCAAACCGGCTCGGTCTAAACAAAAAATGACAGGAAGATTTTGCAACGCCACATCATGAATCATTTGGTCATACGCTCGTTGCAAAAAAGTGGAATAAATGTTGCAAAAAACAACCATTCCTTGTGTTGCCATTCCAGCTGATAAAGTCACAGCATGTTGTTCTGCAATGCCAACATCAAACGCTCTTTCCGGAAAAGCATCCATCATGAATTTGAGCGAACTTCCCGTTGGCATCGCTGGCGTTATACCAATAATTTTTTCGTTTTGTTGAGCCAATTCTACCAATGTCAACCCAAAAACATCTTGAAACTTTGGAGGCAAATGGCTTTCTTCTTTGAGATGAATTTCTCCGGTTAATTTATCAAATTTCCCCGGAGCATGGTATTTTACTTGATCTTCTTCCGCTTTTTGAAGTCCTTTTCCTTTGGTGGTTATCACATGCAAAAACTTCGGACCTTTTACATTTTTCAATCTTTCCAATTCCGAAATCACCGCTACTAAATCATGTCCGTCAATTGGACCTGAATAATCAAAATTGAGCGACTTAATCATATTATTGACTTTCGGATTTTTGCCTTCTTTTACTGCAGTCAAATAGTTTTTCAATGCTCCCACACTGGGGTCAATTCCTATCGCGTTGTCATTTAAAATCACGAGTAAATTAGCATCAGTAACTCCGGCATGATTCAACCCTTCAAACGCCATTCCGCTTGTAATCGAAGCATCGCCAATCACCGCAATATGGTGTTTGTTTTCTCCTTTTAATTGAGAAGCTATCGCCATGCCCAAGGCCGCGGAAATAGAAGTAGATGAATGCCCAACACCAAAGGCGTCATATTCACTTTCACTTCGCTTCGGAAAACCTGAAATGCCATTTAATTGGCGATTGGTATGAAAAATTGATTTTCTTCCGGTTAATATTTTGTGACCATAGGCTTGATGACCAACATCCCAAACCAATAAGTCTTCCGGAGTATGGAACACATAATGCAAAGCAATCGTGAGTTCTACCACACCTAAACTCGCTCCCAAATGTCCTTCTTTTACGGAAACAATATCAATGATAAAGTCGCGTAATTCTTGGGCCAATTGCGGTAATTGATTTACGTTGAGTTTGCGTAAATCAGAAGGAAATTCGATATGTTGCAGTAAATTATCAACCATAGGACAAATGTACGAATTGAAATTGTATTTTTGTTTCTATGGAAAATCCTTTCAACGATACCTATTTCATGAAAAAAGCTTTGCAAGAAGCTGAAACTGCTTTTGAAAAAGGCGAGATTCCGGTAGGTGCGGTAATTGTGGTGGACAATAAAATCATCGCCAGAACACATAATTTAACCGAATTGCTCCACGATGTGACGGCTCATGCCGAAATGCAAGCCATCACTTCTGCTGCCAATTACTTGGGTGGAAAATATTTAAAAGGATGTACGCTTTACGTTACGTTAGAACCGTGTCAAATGTGTGCCGGTGCGTTGTATTGGAGTCAGATTTCTAAAATCGTTTTTGGAGCCCGAGATGAACAAAGAGGTTTTATAAAGATGGGGACCCAACTTCACCCAAAAACAGAAGTGGTTTCAGGGGTTTTAGCTAATGAAGCAGCCGATTTAATGGTTCGTTTTTTTGCTTCTAAACGGAAATAATTTATTCCAAAAATTCTTCTTAAAAAATAATTAACTTTAACACAATATTTGGAATACTTTTTGTGTTATCGTGAATAAGTACCCACACCTTTTTCGTTCCATTTTTTAATCTTTATTGTAAAATGTCAATCAAACGTTTGATGCAACTTTTTGTTGCGGTTGTTGTGCTACACTCTTGTGGCAAAAAAGTTTCTACCGAAGAATTCAATTCTGATTTTTCGAAGTACGAGAACTACATACTTAGTTTTAGTTCCGGATTGCAATCGGCTCATTCGGACATCAGGGTGACGTTAGCGTTTGACAAAACAGAATGGCAGCCGAATCAAGAAATTGATGCGGGTTTATTTGACATTTCCCCCAGCGTAAAAGGTAAAATGGTTGCTTTGGCTTCTAATACTATTGCTTTTGTGCCTGAAAAACCTTTAGAACAAGACACCGAGTATCGTATTATTTTCAAATTATCCAAACTCATTAAAACCGAAAAAGGCCTTGAAGAATTCAAGTTTTCTGTCAAAACAGTAAAACAGGATTTTACAGTGAACCTTTTGGATTTGCAATCCTACAGCCGTGAATTAAATTATTTGAATGGAACCATTCAAACAAGTGACTGGATGGATTTAGAAACCGCTACAAAATTGGTGGAAGCTACTCAAAACGGTAAAAACTTAAAACTTAAATTCGATAAAGCACTTAGCACAAAAACCGAATTCAAATTTATCATTGATAGCATTCAGCGTAAAGTTGAAGATAGTAAAATCACTATTTCATGGAACGGAAAATCGTTCAACATCGACCAAAAAGGAAGTGTGGAGTATGATATTCCCGGCAAAAACAACTTCAAAATTGTAGGGATGGAAGTGGGTGATGAAGACAACCAATCGTTGTTCATTAATTTTTCTGACCCGATAAAAAAAGGGCAAGATTTACAAGGTTTGGTTGCGGTTGAAACGGCTCAAACATCCAAATTCATCATCGAAGGGAATTTGCTTAAAGTTTATTTTAGCGAACCACTCAAAGGCGATTTGTTGGTAGAAGTTTTTCAGGGAATTTCGAGTGACGAAGGCTATAAAATGAAAGAAACGCATTCCCAACGTGTGGCGTTCAACGAAATGAAACCCAATATTCGATTTGTGAAAAACGGAACCATTTTACCGAGTTCCAACAATTTAAAAATCAATTTTGAATCGGCCAACTTGAAAGCGGTGGATGTCAAAGTGTATAAAATTTACAAAAACAACATCCTTCAATTTTTACAAGATAATAATTTGAATGGCAAGCGAAACCTGCGAAAAGTAGCTTCGCCCGTGACCAAACAAACCATCAATTTATTGGATAAAAAATTACCCAATTATAGTAAATGGAACACATTTGCCATCGATTTATCCAAAATCATTACCCCTGAACCAGGTGCGATTTATCGGGTGGAAATGTCGTTCAAAAAAAGTTATTCTTTGTACAGTTGTAGTAATTCTGTTTCTGATTCCGAACAAGAAAGTGAAGAAGACGGCGATGAAGTGCGTTCCAACGACGATGATTACTACGATTATTATTGGTATGACGATTACGATTGGTACGATAGCAAAGACCCTTGTGAATTGGATTACTACCGTCGTGGACCAATTGGGATGAATGTATTGGCTTCCGATTTGGGTGTAATAGCCAAACGTGGTGAAAATGGTTCGTATACTTTTGCGGTGACGAATATTGTCAATACGCAACCCATTAGCGGAGCAAAAGTGGAATTGTATGATTTTCAACAACAAAAGTTGGCTTCCGGAACCACCAATGCGGAGGGAATGGTCGCTTTTCAAGTGGAAAAATATGCTTTTTTTGCGATTGTTTCCAAAGATAAACAAGCCATTTACGTGAAATTAGACGAAGGGTATTCGCTTTCGGTGAGTAATTTTGATGTGTCCGGTGAAAAATTACAAAAAGGACTCAAAGGTTATATTTATGGTGAAAGAGGCGTTTGGCGACCGGGCGATACCTTGTTTTTAGGATTTATGCTCAATGATGCTGCCAGTAAATTGGATAAATCACATCCGATTAAATTCAAATTGAATGACCCAACCGGAAAGTTGACTTTTCAATCCGTTCAAAAATATAATGCACTCAATCATTACAAATTTATCATTCCTACTCGTGAGGCTCATCCTACCGGAAGTTGGGAAGCGGTGATTAGTGTGGGTGGAGCTCGTTTTTATAAAAACATCAAGATTGAAACCATTAAACCCAATCGTTTAAAAATTAAAAATAAATTTGATTCCGAGATTTTATCTACTTCTAAAATCAATACCGGTCAAATAGAAGTCGCTTGGTTACATGGTGCCGTTGCCAAAGATTTAAAAATGGAAATGCAAGCTAAAATCATGCAACAAAAAACCACGTTCAAAGGGTTTGCTAATTACAATTTTGATGATCCGATTCGTCAATTTGAAACGGAAGAAACCAATATTTTCAGCGGAAAAGTAAATGCCGAAGGAAAAGCAACTGTCAGTTTTCAACCGAAAGTAAGCACTGAATCACCCGGAATGTTGAAAGCCAGTTTGATGACCAAAGTCTATGAAAACGGAGGCGATTTCAGTACTGACGTGATGGTAGCCACGCTTTCGCCTTATCAAACGTATATCGGTTTAAAAACACCTGAACCAAATAAATACGGTTTATTGGAAACCGGAAAAATGAACCGTTATGACATTGTAACCTTGGATGAAAAAGGAAATCCAAAAGCGGTGCAAAACCTAAAAGTACAAGTGTATAAAGTAGAATGGCGTTGGTGGTGGGATGCGAGTTATGATAATCTTTCCAGTTATGTTTCCTCTAATTCAACCACAGCGTTCAAGAATTTTACCGTAAATACGAATTCCAGTGGAAAAGTCAGCTTTCAATTCAAAAACGAAGAAAATGAATGGGGTCGCTATTTAATTCGAGTAACGGATGAAGAAGGTGGTCATGCTACAGGTTCTACCGTAATGATTGATTGGCCGTATTGGTCCGGAAAAACTAGAAATACCGATTCGTCTAACGCTTCGATGTTGATGTTTTCTACCGATAAAAAGAACTATTCCGTAGGCGAAAAAGCTAAAATTTCCTTTCCATCGAGTGCCGGAGGAAGAGCGTTAATTTCGTTAGAAAATGGATCACGAGTCGTAAAAACAATATGGGCAACCACTCAAAAAGGTGAAACGAAAGTAGAAATTCCAATCACCGGCGACATGGCTCCGAATGTGTTTGTGCACATTACCTTATTGCAACCGCACGCTTCTACCTTAAATGATTCTCCGATTCGTTTGTATGGAATTGTGCCGATTGAAGTCATTGATAAAAACACCATTCTTGAACCTCAAATCAGTATGCCGGAATTCTTGAAACCGGAGAGTAAAACCAGCATCCGTGTAAGCGAAAAATCTGGCAAAGCGATGACCTATACCTTGGCGATTGTAGATGATGGTTTGTTGGATTTAACCCGTTTTAAAACCCCAAATGCGTGGAACAGTTTCTATACTCGTGAAGCCTTAGGCGTTAAAACCTGGGATATTTTTGATGACGTTATTGGAGCGTATGGTGGAAGAATTAACCAAGTTTTCAGTATTGGTGGTGACGAAGATTTAGGCGGAAGCAAAGCCAAAAAAGCCAATCGTTTTAAACCGGTGGTTATTTATTTAGGACCATTTAAGTTGGAAAAAGGACAAAGCAAAACACATCAAATCAAGTTGCCCAATTACGTTGGTTCGGTTCGAACAATGGTCGTAGCCGGTGATGTAAATTCAAGTGCATACGGTGCAGCTGAAAAAACCACTCCGGTTAGAAAACCATTGATGGTGTTGGCTTCGTTGCCGAGAAAAATCTCACCTTCCGAAAAAGTAACGCTTCCGGTAACGCTATTTGCCATGGAATCGAAAGTAAAAAATGTTTCGGTACAAATCAAAACGAATAACGGTGTGCGTGTCATAGGAAGCAGTTCACAAAGCGTGACTTTCGCTCAACCTGATGAAAAAATGGCGTATTTCAATTTGGAAGTTGGCAGTGCCACCGGATTGGCAAAAGTTCAAATCATTGCCACATCCGGTAATGAAAAAGCAACATATGAAGTTGAATTAGATATCACCAATCCAAACCCGATAACAAATGAGTTTACCGATGTAGTTTTAGAACCCAATAGCTCTAAAACCATTACTGTTTCTACCTTTGGTGTCGCCGGAAGCAACAAAGCTCAATTGGAAGTTTCGTCTTTCCCGACGATTGATTTTAGCAGAAGATTGCAGTATCTGATACATTATCCACACGGTTGTTTGGAGCAAACCACGTCGAGTGTGTTTCCGCAATTGTATTTGGCCGATATTTTCGATTTAGACCAAAACCGTAAAAACGAAATTCAGAAAAACATCAAAATCGGCATTCAAAAATTAGGCGGTTTCCAAATATCAAATGGCGGATTCTCGTATTGGAGCGGACAAAATTATGCCGACGATTGGAGTTCGTCCTATGTGGGACATTTCTTGATTGAAGCCGAGAAAAAAGGCTATGTATTGCCACTGAATTTCAAAGCCAAATGGATTGGTTACCAACAAAAAACAGCCAAAGAATGGCGATTTGCCAAAAACGGAAACGATTTTGCTCAAGCCTATCGCTTATATACGTTGGCTTTGGCCGGTTCGCCCGATATGGCTTCGATGAACCGTTTGCGAGAAACCACCGGAATTTCCAACGAAAGTAAATTGCGTTTGGCGGCTGCGTATGCCTTAGCGGGACAAAAACAAGCCGCTCAAAGCGTGTTTAACCAAAGCAAAATTGACGATTCCAATCCAAATTATTATTACTATTACGGATCGTCTGACCGCAATAAAGCGATGGCATTGGAAACTTTGATACTGTTAGGCAATAAACAACGAGCGTTCAAAATGGCGACCGATTTGGCTAAAAATATGGCTTCCAACCAATGGATGAGCACGCAAACCACGGCGTATAGTTTGTATGCCATGTCTAAATTTGCTCAACAAAATGGAGGAAAAGGGGTAGCGATTACTTACTCCGTTAATGGAAAACCGGAGAGCATCAAAACCGCAAAATCGTTGGCCAATCGAAACTTAGCAATCAAAACCGGAAGCAATATCATTACAGTCAGAAACACCCAATCCAACACCTTGTATGTGCGGGTGCTCACGAGTGGTATTTTGCCGATTGGGCAGGAAAAAGCCATGCAAAGCAAGTTGTTTACCAATTTGGTTTTCAAAAACCGAAGCGGAGCACCGGTGAATGTGACTAAAATTGCTCAAGGAACAGAGTTTGTTGCTGAAATCACCATCCGAAACCAAACCAATGAACGATTGGAAAACGTGGCATTGACGCAAATTTTACCGTCAGGATTTGAAATTGTGAACACGCGTTTCACCGATTTTGGCAGTTTTGGCAATAACGTAGCCGACCATATCGACATTCGCGACGACCGCACCAATTTCTATTTTGGTCTCAAAGCCAACGAGTCCAGAACGTTCCAAATGCTGTTGAATGCGTCGTATTTGGGTCGTTACTATTTGCCGGGCATGCAAGCCGAAGCGATGTACGACAACACGTATGCGGCACGAACCTTGGGGCAGTGGGTGGAAGTGGTGAAGGATTAAAGCGAAATTTAAAGTACTAATAAAAAAATATAATTATGTTATGAAGTTTGGTTTATCAGTTTTTTTAATTGTTTTAGGAACATTTATATTTATCATTACATTTATCGATGGCAGAAAACGTAAAGCAGAATTAACAACATCATATGTAATGCATTTAAAAGGCTATTTTGGAGGCTTAATTTTATTTATAATCGGGTTGATTATCCTTTTAAAGTTAGTTAATTTTTAGTTTATTTTTAAATCAAGTTTTTTTAGATTATTAAAAGTTTGATCATTTGTACAGTTATGTCATTCCGATTTTCCTCCTCGTTGTGTCATTCCGACGCAGGAGGAATCTCATAAAGATTGAGTCGATGTATTTTCATTTTTTATCTGAATATCTGCTTACTGAAAACTGGCAACTTTATATGAAGCCAATCCCTCTTTCCATTCCAAGCTTGTTTGCCAAAGCTGTTTTTTCTAAGCCGACCCAAGAGCTTCTTTTAGTCGCTTTGGGTCCGCAAGAAAAAAGCAGCTTTGGCTGCACAAGGCTTTGCATTTCAATCGGGGCTAGGGGGGTTGGTCCTAGATTTGGAGATATGAATGAGGTTTTAATTAAGAAAATTTATTAACCACATAAGGTAGTTCGTCGGATGCTGGGCTTACTAATCGTAATAATGTTGAACTTCAAATTTTTAAAGTATGAAATTATGTAGTTTTTTTATGCTATTAAGTGCGTTAGTCTCATTTTCACAAAATGATACACTATCAACTTTTGATGTAAAAAAAGTTTGGAATATAGAAGAACAAAAATATTATTATTATGAAAAATTAAATTTAAAAGACGATACATTTAGCCCTACTAATTACATTTTGATAGATAATAAGGTTATCAAATCGAAAAATAAATTTGAAATTATAAAAGATGGATTTTTAGTAAAAGAGATTATCTTTAATACAAATGATAATAAAAAAACAGTGAATATTGTCTATGAAAAAAATATGCTTTATAAAATTCACTGCGAAGAAAGTTCTTTAAAAAAAATTGAGGTTTTCAAAGATTCGCTTATTATGAAAGAGTTTTTTTATGGACTTAATAATCGTATTTATAATTATCATCACACAGATTTTGGATATTTTTTATTTGATCATTTTAATAGCAAGATTTATAAATACAAGGTAATTGTGAAAAAATCTAAAATAGTCAATAAAGTGTTAATTGATACCATAAATGAAAGCGAAATAGCTCAAGACGTTAAAGGTGAATATTTTTATACAAATGATTTTAATGAATCTAGTGAGATTTTTGACAGATTTGTTAATTTATGTTCTAATGGGTGATACGCAAAATAAATAGCTATAGATTAGCAGTAGCAAAAGATAAATGGATTTGCCTGTATTGAATTTCTAATTATGCTCAATTTAGATATGTATTTAATGCTATAATTTGAAAATAGGTTTAGGTTAAAAGCACTTTATAAATTTATATGAAAAAAAAGATTTAGTTATGAATTCAAATTATATTGAAAAAATATTTGGTAAGCCAAGAAATGAATTGTTGTTAATAGATATAGAGGAATATTTCTCATCACCTCAAGAGGAAACATCTGTTGTAGAATTTAAGAGTGGTGAAGTGGAAATAAATGATATTTTTAAAGAAGTAACGGCATTTCTTAATACTGAAGGAGGTTTACTTATAATTGGTTCACCAAGAGAGGTTAATAAAACAATAGGTAAAACTACTATTAAGATTTGTCAAGGATCATTAACTTATTCTAATTTTAAAAATAAAGATTGGCTCTATCAAAAAATTGCTTCTAACATTGTTCCTTCCCCAACGAATATAAAAATTGAGGAATTTATTACTTCTAATGGAAATATATTCATAATTGATATTCCTCAAAGTTTAAATCCCCCACACCAATCATTGTCAGATGGGAGATATTATTTAAGACTTGAACGAGATGCAAAGCCAGCACCTCATGGTATTGTACAAGCATTATTTAATAAAAGGAGAGTTCCTTTAATTGCAGCAACTATTCAAGTTGAACAATTTAATGATTTAAATGATAAAGTCACAATTAGCTTAAGAAATGAATCAAGTTTTCCTGCTGAAAAAGTTTCTTTTATAATTGATGTTTATAATGTAGAAAGTATTAATTCATCTTATAGTTTTAAATTTTTTAAAGATACTTTAGGGAATAAATTTTCTTTATCAAATCATTCTAATCATGTACTAGTTCAAGTTATAAGTATACCAATAGAATTTAATATAAAACATTATAATAAGGAATATTTAGTTTTTGTAGCATATTGGTGTAAAGATTTAGATTTTGACTTCAAATATTTTACGTTTTCTCCAATTGAGAGTAAAGTTGTAACAGAGGCAACATTTAAGGAAGGTAAATTATTAAGTGAAGAATTAGAAAGATTATCTAAACTTTAGTCAAAAAAATAATCATTTGAGAATAGAAATTATTGATAATTTTTTACTCTAAAAAGCTATATTGATTAACTAAAATTGTAATCAACTCCGTGCTCAAACCCCTCCTCCATAAAACCAAAACCAAAATCCTTCAACACAAAATCAAATCCATTTTGTTTTTGCTGGTGTTGATTGGTTATTATTTTTGTTTACCACGAACGCTTTTTTATGAACCCTATTCCACCGTTATCGAAAGCAAAGAAGGTAATTTATTGGGAGCTAAAATCGCTCGTGATGGGCAATGGCGATTTCCGGCGGCGGATAGTGTGCCTGAGAAATTTCAACAATGCATCATCGCTTTTGAAGACCAACATTTTTATTATCATCCCGGTTTTAATCCGATTTCGATGTGGAATGCTTTCAGGCAAAACCGCAAGGCCAATCGCGTCGTCCGAGGCGGAAGTACGTTAACCCAACAAGTCATTCGCCTTTCCCGAAAAGGAAAAAACAGAACGTATTTTGAAAAAATTATCGAAGTAGTTTTGGCTACTCGCTTAGAACTGCGTCATTCTAAAAAAGAAATCTTAAAATTGTATGCGGCTCAAGCTCCGTTTGGCAGTAACGTGGTGGGTTTGGAAATGGCTTCGTGGCGGTATTTTGGCGTGCAATCGCATCAGTTATCGTGGGCAGAAACGGCTACGTTAGCAGTTTTACCGAATGCTCCAAGCTTAATTTATCCCGGAAAAAACCAACAACGATTACTGGAAAAACGCAATCGGTTGTTGCAAAAATTGTATGAGAATAATGTTTTGGATAAACTTTCATACGAAATGGCGTTGCAAGAACCGTTGCCTCAAAAACCGTTTGACTTACCGCAAATGGCTCCGCATTTATTACAAAAAACAGCCAAAAAGCAAGAAGGTCAAAAAGTAAAAACGACTATTGATTTTGCCTTACAAGAACGCTTGAATCAGATTGCTCTAAATTATTATTACCAATACAAACAAAATGAGGTGTACAACTTGGCCATTTTGGTGGTGGATGTCGAAACCCGTAATATTGTGGGTTATGTGGGTAATGCTCCCACCGACAAAAACCACCAAAAAGATGTCGATATTATTTCGGCACCGCGAAGTTCAGGAAGTATTTTGAAACCGTTGCTTTTTGCCGGAATGTTGGATGAAGGCGAATTGTTACCCAATACCTTAGTTCCCGATATTCCCACACAAATTTCGGGTTACACTCCGCAAAATTTTAATTTAACGTATGATGGAGCGGTTCCGGCAAGACGGGCTTTGTCACGGTCGTTGAATATTCCGTCGGTGTTAATGTTGCAGGATTTTGGCGTGTATCGGTTTTATGACCAATTGCAACAATACGGTTTTACGACGATGAAACGGCATCCGAATCATTACGGTTTGTCGCTCATTTTAGGTGGAGCCGAAACCAGTTTGTGGGATTTGTGTAAAACGTATGCAGGACTAACCGGAACATTAAATCAATACCCAAAAAACAATTTTCAATACCGTAAAAATGAATTTTCGGAGTTGAATTATGATTCGGATAAAAAAGTGGATTTCGGAAAATTATCCTATCAAAAAAATATCGTAGGAGCCGGTTCCATTTATTTGACCTATGAAGCCATGAAAGAAGTCAACCGTCCCGAAGGCGATGAAGCGTGGCGATTTTACGATTCGTCATTACCAATAGCATGGAAAACCGGGACGAGTTTTGGGAATCGGGATGCGTGGGCGGTTGGAACGAGTAAAAAATATGTTGTTGGAATTTGGGTTGGTAACGCTACCGGAGAAGGTCGTCCGTTGCTCACAGGTGTAAGTCATGCCGCTCCGATTTTGTTTGACGTATTTAATTTATTGCCCAGAAGCAATTGGTTTGAAAAGCCATTGAACAACATGCAACAAGCTGAAGTTTGTGCTAAAAGCGGTTATTTAGCCAATGAAAATTGTCCGAAAAGCAAACAATGGATTCCGGTCACGGCCAAACAAACGGAACAATGTGCGTATCACAAACTAATCCATTTAGACAAAACAGAACAATTTCGCGTAAATAGCAATTGTGAAAATGTAGATGAAATGGTCACTAAATCGTGGTTTGTTTTGCCTCCGGTAATGGAATGGTATTATAAAAGTAAAAACATGGATTATTGGGTTTTGCCACCATTTCGTTCGGATTGTGAAGACAACCAAACGCCTTTTATGGATTTTATTTATCCGAAGGCAGATAGCAAATTATACTTAACCAAAAATTTTGACAGCGAAGTACAACCGATTATTTTAAAAGTAGCTCATTCGCAACCTAATATCAAATTGTATTGGTATGTAAACAATACGTATTTGGGCATCACTCAAAACTTTCACGATATGCCGTTGAAAGCGACTTCAGGAATTCATTACATAACGGTGGTGGATGAAAATGGAGGAGAGATTAAGCGAAAAGTGGAATTGGTGGTAGAATAAAAAAACCGCCTCAAGTGAGACGGTTCAGTGTTATTCAAGTTCAACTTTTTTTTCTTTAGCTGTAAGTTGAGGTTCGTTTTTGGATTGTCTATTATTTTTTTCTTTATTTTCTTCCAATCGGTTTTCTTCTTGTAGCTTTACAGTTGTTGATTGTGCCGGTTGTATATTATTTTGGTGATAAATTCCTTTTTCTTTGGGTTGATTAAATAATTCAGGCATCAAATATTTACCACTATCATTGGCATCTTTATTGATTTCCACTGCTCTTTTTTCAGGAAATTGTTGCAGATAGGCATCGTTTCTTTCTGAATAAACTTGCCATGAAATTTTTTGATTTGGCAAACCACCTGCAATTTTGAATTGATTGTTGATGATCTCTTCTTTAATGAATACATCAGATTTAGCACCAATAGAAGTTAAATTATAGGAAAAATTGATGTTGATTTTGTCAAAATAGTTTGGAAGAGTCACAGTAGCTTCACCGTTTGCATCTAAAATAACATTTCCACGATAAACGTTAAGCACCTCATTTGATTCTAATGCAAAGTGACGTAAATATTTGGTAGCAGGTTCAGTTGGGTGGTCAATATAGAATGGTTTGACACCGGACGCTCCCATATCGCCATTAGCAAACACTGCAAAACCTGCTGATCCTGCCGGAGTTTGTCCTACTATTCCATTTCCGGTTAAGCTTGTATTTATACCCACAACCGCAGTTCCGGTAGATGAATTTTGACCTTGCACACCTACACCGGCTCCTGTATTGAATCCAATAACACCAATTCCAGAAGAAACACTTTGACCTTGCACGCCTACACCGGTACCTGAGTTTAATCCAAAAACACCAATACCAGTTGATGCACTTTGACCTTCTACTCCGCGACCTGTTCCTGTATTATTACCTAAAACACCATTTCCGGCACCATTGTTAAATCCAAAAACACCAATTCCCGTGGTTAAACTTTGTCCCCTTACACCAACACCGGTTCCTGTGTTATCACCCCATACACCATTTCCCGTTCCATTATTAGTTCCTAAAACACCTGAAGCGGTAGTTGCACTTTGTCCTCTAACTCCAAACGCATTGGCACCGGTCGTACTACCAAAAACGCCAATTCCAGTTGCATTATTATTAAGACCCCACACTCCATAGCGACCCCCTTGAGTTGCTTCTCCAATTACCCCGTCACCACCAGCGTTGTTAGCAAAGCCATAGACACCGGTTCCATTTGTTCCTGTAGCTTGTCCGTAAACACCATTACCAAGATTTCCGGTAGTATTTCCAAAAACTCCAGTTCCTCCGCCTCCATTACTTGTTCCGTAAGAACCAGCTCCATTGGCAACATTGGCAACACCGAAAACTCCTGCACCAATAGCACCAGCTGTTTGACCGTAAACACCATTACCAGTGCTTAAGTTATTTCCAACAACACCTATTCCATTAGCATTATTTGTAAGACCATATACTCCTTGACCGGTTCCTGTGTTTTGTCCGTAAACTGCCACCCCTGAACCGGCAGCATTACCATCAACGGCATTGTTGTTTCCAGTAGCTAAACTATAAAATGTGGAGGTTGCAAATGAAGTTGTAGCATTAACCATTACTTGACCAGTAGCATTTATTCTTAATCGCTCTAATGAATTAGTGGAAAAACCTAAGATGTTAGCACCAATTCTGTACATTCCCATAGTTAAGCCTGTTGCTACATTCCATGAATAAGTAGGTTGAGCGGCATCACCATCATTTAAACTTCGTAATCTACCATTGTTGGTAAAATTAAATCTTTCAGCATTGTTTGTTCTAACTCGAAAGTCCACATTATCCGTTGTTCCAATAAAATTAGTAGCCGGAACAGTTCCGGAATTTCCGGTGGTTAACCATGCAAATCCGTTCAAAGCAGCGGAGGGTGCTTGAAAACTTAAGGCACCTAAAGCATTGTATTGAAGAATTTGCCCAGCTACAGTTGCTGGTCTGGTAGTTGGGAATGAATATCCTGTTACAGTTGGATTCCCAATTTGAAATTGACTGTTTGTGCGTAACACTTTTGCTCCAGTTGTAAATTCTCCATAAATTAGAGCATTATTGGCATCAGCATTCGAATTTTCAATATAAAGGCGATTACTTCCGGTTTCAGAAAAACCGGCTTGATTTCCAATTGCCACATTGTTACTTCCGGTTAAATTGCTAAATAATGATTGAAAACCTATAGCTGTATTGTTTGACCCGGTTGTGTTTTCTCTACTGGATTGAACACCAACAGCAGTATTGTTGTTTCCAATTGTATTGGCGGTCAAAGAGTTTACACCAACACTAGTATTTTCAATACCGGTTGTATTGGCAAGCAAAGAAGCTCTACCCACAGAAGTATTAAAATTACCTGATGTATTTGCTCGTAATGCAAGATATCCAAGTGCAGTATTTGAACTTCCGGTAGAGTTGGTTGTCATTGCATTTCTGCCAAGAGAAGTATTTTGATTACCAGTTGTATTAGAGAATAAATTACCAACTCCTATTGCAACATTTTCGCTTCCTGTTGTGTTTGAAAATAGTGTATTTTCTCCTATACCGGTATTTAAAGTTCCGGTTGTATTAGCATTTAAGACATTTGCTCCAATGGCAGTATTTCTAATTCCTGTTGCGGCAGGATTCAATGAGTTTAAACCAAAAGACGTATTGTTGAGTCCAAGTCTTCCGGCTCTTAGATTATTTCTTCTGAAAATTAAATCAACATCATCAGTTGTACCCAGAAAATTGGTAGTTGCATTAGTTCCACTATTACCAATTAGCGACCAATCAGTACTTAGACCAGCGGCAATTCTTTCCCAAATGGTTCCATTGAAAAAGTAAAAACCAACTGAGGTCACATTGACTGTGGTGCCTGAAGCTGTTCCCGAAACCACGTCATCAATATATACAAGTGTAGAAGTGGGAGTACCAGTCATCACTTGAGCTCTTTGTCTTGAGATTCTTGGAATCAGAATTCCATCAACGTTAGTAGATGGACCAGTAGGATTGGTAGCTGTCACATCAAAAGTGGCTCCTGGAGTAGTTGTACCAATACCAACTTGAGCAGTTGACATAAAACAAGTTAAAACAAAAAATAAAAGTAGAATTTTTTTCATAGACAATCAGTATAATTATTAAAAATAATTGAAAAACAGGTAGTTATGTTGTTTGTTGGCTATGTGTGGTATTTGATTACAAAAGTAATTGATTTTTCAAATACAAATACAAATTAATACGCAAAATCTTGTTATTTGTAAATCAAATTCTACAAAACCAGATTATTGAAGTTAGTACATTTTACATTTCAGCATCCTCTTTTATATTTTCTAAAGTAAATAAATGCAACTGTTGTTCAACCGTTCCTATTACTTTTCTTGAAAATCGTTCATTGGTTATGAAATAATCAGTCCCATTTGTAGTACTGATAGCTTCAATTTGATGAAAAGGAAGTGAGAGCTTTATTTTTCGTTTATTAGCTTTATCGAAATTTGTGTTTTTCCAATCTGAAATAAGGAAAAGAAATGGATTCAATTTTTTGGAATAGCCACAAAGTGAGATTAGGTTTTTGGATGCTAAATAATTAGCTCCGGTTATCAATCCATTAACTTGTAATGTAGTGAGGTATTCCGCTTGATAATTTCCGGGTTCTTTAGGTAAACGATAAACTGCTGTTTGATTTTTAGTCCACTGCTTAGTAAACAAAAACAATTCGTTTTCGGTTGCAATAAATGCCTCACAATCAAAGTTGGTTGTATTGCTTTTTTGTTTAGAAAAATCAGTTTGTTCAGGATACGAAAAAGTGATTATTTCAATATTTGGATTATCAAATAATGAATCTTTTGCTATTTTATAGATGGTTAAATCGGTTCGGTTTCCTTTTGAGTTATTGCCAAAATCACCTAAATAAAAATGGGTTTTGTCTTGTGTAATTTCCTCCCAGTCTTTGTTTTTAATGCCATTTAACTTTATTTTTTGTGTGACTGAACCTTTTTTATCCAATTGATAAAGATGCAAATCAGTATCATCGTTATGCGTATAAAAATGATCATCCCATTCCACTAAACCCGAAGTTTCATTCAATGTGTCAGATAAAATAATAGAAGTAAATTCTTTTATTTTTAGTTTTTTGTAAATACAACTTCCATCGTTTTCAATTGCATTTGAATCATAATTTTTAGCCAAAGTATCTGTGCAGCCCGATTGAGCTGATGTTGTATTTTGGAAAGTAATCCAACAAAAAAGAATAATTAGTAATTGAAATCTCATCAAAAGAAGTAAAAGTAAGTTTCAAAATTAGTGTAAATCCGTGAAATCTGTGTCAAAAACCAAAATTCTGTGAAATTTATCCAAAAAAAAACGTCCACCAAATAAATGGCAGACGTTCAGTTTTATTCTTTTATTACATTACCGTCTTTATCATAAAATTGGTATTGTAAAAACGTGTAAGCATCACGAGGTATGATTTTCACCCACTTTTTATGTTCAAAAAACCATTTTGAACGTAATGATGGAAAACCTTTGGTTAGGTATGCTGCCACAAAAGGATGTGCGTTGAGCACTAATTTTTTGTGGTCTTTTAGTCGTTCAACATCAAGAGAAATTTTATCAATCACTTGGATAGGAGCATCTATTTCTCCGGTACCGTTATTAGGATCTTCTTCTCGGGTTTTAATGTTGACTTCCGGTCTTACGCGTTGTCTAGTGATTTGGATTAATCCGAATTTACTTGGCGGTAAGATTTTGTGTTTTGCTTTATCATCGCTCATTTCTTCACGAAGAAAATCAAAAAGTACTTTTCTGTTTTCAGGATTTTGCATGTCAATAAAATCAACTACAATTATTCCACCCATATCTCGTAAACGCAACTGTCTGGCTACTTCTGCAGCGGCAATCATATTTACTTCTAAGGCGGTTTCTTCCTGGTTTTGAGCTTTATTAGAGCGATTTCCACTATTCACATCAATAACGTGAAGAGCTTCGGTATGTTCAATTATCAAATAGGCACCTTTACTCATGGAAACTGTTTTTCCGAAAGAGGTTTTGATTTGACGCTCAATGTGGTACTTTTCAAAAATCGGTAATTCTTTTGATTGATATAGCTTCACGATGTTAGCTTTTGAAGTGTCTATTTCTTCAATAGCATCTTTTGTTTGCTCAAACAACTCTTCATCATCAATGTAAATTCCAGTGAAAGTATCGTTGAAAATGTCTCTTAAAATAGAAGAGGTTCTGTTTACTTCACTTAATACTTTTGAAGGATGATGAGCTGTCGGTAATTTTTTACACATGGCAGTCCATTTGTTTAATAACTGCTGCATGTCTTGGTCGAGTTCGGCTATTTTTTTGCCTTGTGCTACTGTACGAACAATAACACCAAAACCTTTAGGTTTGATGGATTGGACAAGTTTTTTTAAACGGTCTTTTTCTTCTTTGGAATCTATTTTTTGAGAAACAGAAACTCTATCAGAAAAAGGAACTAATACAATGTATCTTCCCGCTAAGGAAAGTTCAGAACTAATACGTGGTCCTTTTGTTGAAATCGGTTCTTTTACGATTTGCACCAAAACGGATTGATTAGCACTTAAAACATCGGTAATGGTTCCGTCTTTGTCAATCTCTTTTTCAAACTGAAAGTTTTTAAGGGAGAAATCTTTTAGTTTACCTGTGCTTACAAGTTTAGTGAATTTTAACAAAGAAGGTAGATTCGGACCTAGGTCGTGGTAATGTAAAAAGGCATCTTTTTCAAAACCTAAATGCACAAAAGCTGCATTAAGACCCGGTACCGGTTTTCTGATTTTAGCAATAAAAATATCGCCTACTTGAAAACCGTTTTTGCTTTCTTCTTCTTTGTGTAATTCTATTAGTTTTCCATCTTTTAATATGGCAAAATCTACAGCATCGGAACCTGACCTAATGATCAATTCTTTATTCACGGTGTAAATTTTTATCTATACCTTTTAGTTTGGTGATGGGTTATGGGTTATGGGTTATGGTTTGGGGTGATTAGTGAAAAAAGAATTGCTAAACACAATTAATTTAACTCCAATTTACCTTTTACCAATTACCGTTTACCAATTACCACCTTAAAAAACAGAATTGTACAGATGGATTAAACAATATTTTAAACAGGTAGTTTTTGTACCCGGTGAAACAGTTATTGTTTTTTACTGTTTCATTTCAAAGAACTTGTTGTAAAAGAAAAAAGTAGTTTAGAACTACTTTTTCTTTTTGTGACGGTTAGCTCTCGCTCTTTTTTTACGTTTGTGCGTCGCTACCTTATGTCTTTTTCTCTTTTTTCCACTTGGCATAGTGTGATCTTTTTGCTATTAATAATAATTTATACTGTAACTTCAGTGTTTGTTTTTACACCTTCTACAAAAACCTTAGCCGGTTTGAATGCAGGGATGTTGTGTGCAGGAATTTTGATTGTAGTGTTTTTAGAAATGTTTCTTCCTGTTTTTTCAGCTCTAGTTTTGATGATAAAACTTCCAAAACCTCTTAAATAAACATTGTCTCCTGTTTCAAGAGAGTTTTTTACCTCCTCCATAAAAGATTCAACTGTTGCTTGAACATCTCCTTTTTCAAGTCCTAATTTTTCTGAAATCTTCGCTACGATATCTGCTTTCGTCATTTTGTTTCGTTTTAATTTTTATGTGTAAATTTTTGAGAGTGCAAATATACAAATTAAAAAAACAAATATTCAAGCATAATTGATTAAAATTTAATCACATAAAGATATACTTTTGTTAACCTAATTAAAAACTATGGATTTTTCTAAAAAGCTTATTGCATGGTATTTAGAAAACAAAAGAGATTTACCTTGGCGAAATACAACTCATCCTTATCCGGTTTGGCTATCTGAAATTATACTTCAACAAACTAGAGTAGCTCAAGGATTACCTTATTTTGAATCGTTTTTGAACACTTTTCCAACGGTTTTTGACTTAGCAGAAGCCTCCGAAGAAGAGATTTTAAAGCTTTGGCAAGGATTAGGCTATTATTCAAGAGCCAGAAATTTACATCAAACCGCAAAAACGATTGCTATTCAATACAATGGAGAATTTCCAAAAACATACAAAGAATTGCTACAATTAAAAGGTGTTGGAAGTTATACTGCTGCAGCTATTGCTTCATTTTGTTATGAAGAGCCGGTTGCTGTTTTAGATGGAAATGTGTTTCGAGTACTTTCTCGATACTACGGAATTGCAACAGATATTTCTTCCCCGAAAGGGAAAACTGAATTTACAGCATTGGCAAATGAAGAGATGAGTCGCCAACATCCATCACAGTATAATCAAGCCATTATGGAATTTGGAGCTTTGCAATGTGTTCCTAAAAATCCGGATTGTATGGTTTGTGTTTTAAAAGATAGTTGTGCAGCTTTACAATATAAAAAAGTGAATGAGCTTCCGGTAAAGTTGAAAAAAACAAAACAAACGAATCGTTACTTTAATTATTTAATCGTAGAAGATGAACATCAATACATCGAAATTCAAAAACGAACACAAAAAGGGATTTGGCATAATTTGTATGAATTTCCATTGATAGAAACGGAAGGTGAAATGGATTTAAAAGAGCTTTCCAATCTTATTGAAAAAGAATCAGTAGTCGAACATTCTATTTTAGAAATTATTGAAATGAATGAGGAAAGTATTATTCATCTTCTTTCGCATCAAAAGTTATTTATCAAATTTTGGTGGATAAAAACGGGAGGTAAAAATACAGCAGCCCTTTCATGGGAAGAAATTAAAAAAAGACCATTTCCTATTGTTGTTTACAATTTTATTGAAAAGTATTTCTAATGTTGTAATTAATTTGTAACTTTGATTTAATCCAAAAACAATAAAATTATATGAATGCCACATTGAATAAAGTTATGTTGATTGGTCACTTGGGTGACGACGTAAAAATGCATTATTTTGAAGGAGGAAATTGTATCGGTCGATTTCCATTAGCTACGAATGAAGTTTACATCAACAAATCGACTAATGAAAAAATTACGTCAACCGAATGGCACAATTTGGTTGTACGAAACAAAGCCGCCGAAATTTGTGAAAAATATTTGTCCAAAGGTGATAAAATTTATGTTGAAGGCAGAATTAAATCCAGACAATGGCAAGCAGAAGACGGTCAAACAAAATATACCACCGAAATTCAAGTTACTGAATTTACGTTTTTGACCACTAAAAAAGAATCAGAATACAATAAACATACAGTTGGGAATGTTCCTGATTCAATAAAAAATTCTAATTTTGACCCACATAATAGCCACGACGATCATTAAATAGAAGTTTAATTAAAACCCTTTCATTTGGACTCAGACCCCTCGAGTTTTTTTTCCGATTATACTACTGGATTATTGCCCGGCATTTTGGGCATATTATTTTTGCTTGTATTGTCAGCATTGATTTCCGGTGCTGAGGTGGCATTGTTTTCACTTTCGCAAAAAGATATAGATGATGCTGTAGATAAAAACACAACTGCAGGAAATCGTATAATTTCACTGTTAGAAAAACCAAAAAAATTATTGGCAACGATTTTAATTGCGAATAATTTTATTAACATTGGTATCGTCATTATCTTCTCCTTTATTAAGGATGATTTATTTAATCAAATTCAATATGAATGGTTGCGGTTTACCGTTGAAGTTGGAGTAGTAACTTTTTTGATTCTCTTTTTTGGTGAAGTTTTGCCAAAAGTATATGCGAATCGAAACAATGTTACGTTTTCAATTTTTATTTCATTTCCGATAGAAGTTTTGAATACGCTTTTAGTGCCTTTAAATATGCCTATGAGGGCGATAACACTCTTTTTGGAAAATAAGTTAGCGAAACAAAAAAGTAATATTTCTGTTAATCAACTTTCACAAGCATTAGAATTAACGTCAAATGAAGATACTTCGCAGGAAGAACAAAAGATTTTAGAAGGCATTGTTTCTTTTGGGAATACAGATACCAGCCAAGTTATGAGTCCGAGAATAGATGTGTTTGCTTTGGAAATAGAAGAATCATTCAAAGATGTTTTAACGAAGATTTTAGACAAAGGTTATTCGAGAATTCCGGTTTACCGAGACAATATTGACCAGATAGAAGGCGTTTTATTCGTTAAGGATTTATTACCGCACATAGATAAAACAGATTTTAATTGGACAACCTTGTTAAGAGAACCGTTTTTTGTGCCGGAAAATAAAAAATTGGATAATCTTTTGAAAGATTTTCAAGGCATGAAAAATCACCTTGCGATTGTGGTAGATGAATATGGAGGAACTTCCGGAGTGATTACTTTGGAAGATATTATTGAAGAAATTGTGGGTGATATTAGTGATGAATTTGATGATGAAAACATCAATTATTCACAAATTGATGAACGAACTTTTTTGTTTGAAGGCAAAATCAATTTGAAAGATTTTTACAGAATTGTGGATGTGAACGAAGATTGGTTTGAGAGCAAAAAAGGAGAAGCCGAAACATTAGCCGGATTTATTTTAGAAATTCTCGGCACTTTTCCTCGTAAAGGACAAAAAATTGGTTTTGACAATTGTACTTTTATAATTGAATCGGTTGATAAAAAAAGAGTAAAACAAATAAAAGTAGTGGTAGATGAATAAAATAGTCAAGTTAGTATGTTTGAGCATATCCTTTTTATTGTTGTGGAGTTGCAAGGAAGAACTTTTACCCAAGCCAAACGCCTTACTTCGATTGGATTATCAACTAGCCCAATACGAGCGATTTGATAGTCCGTGTGCCTATCAATTTGATTACAATATTGATGCTAATTTAAAAGTAAATGAAAAATGCGATATCACGATTCAATATCCTAAAATGAAAGCTACGGTTTATTTGACGTATCGAAAAGTGAACAATAACATCAATGATTTATTAAAAGATGCCCAAAAACTTACCTATGAACATGTTATCAAAGCGGATGAAATTGTTGAAACGCCGTTCATCAATACTCAAAATAAAGTATATGGCATGTTTTATCAAGTAGGAGGAAATGCCGCTACTAATACACAATTTTACGCCACCGATTCTATCAATCATTTTGTGACCGGTTCGGTTTATTTTTATACTAAACCTAATTTTGATTCTATCATGCCGGCAGCAAGTTATATCAAAGATGATATGAAAACGTTATTGGAGACAATGAGTTGGAAGAAATAAAAAAGAGTTCCTAAGAACTCTTTTTTATTATGATTTTACATCACTTACTTTATATGTTTTTCCGTCGGCAGCTCCTTCAACGGTTTGAACTAAAATTTCAGGTGTGATTTTGTTCGCATCGTATTCTACGGTTGCTTTTTTCGCTTCAAAATCAATTTCTGCTTTTTGAACACCGTCTAATTTCGCTAATTTTTTTTCTAAATGCCCCGCACAACCAACTTCGCAGTGCATGCCTTCCACTGTAAAAGATGCAGTAGCCAATTGAGCCGGTTGATCTTGTGTTTTTTCGGTCGTAACCGAAGTGGTTTCTGTGTTTTCTTTTGCTTCATTTTTGCAGCTGACCATTATTACAGCTGATAATGTTATAACAGAAAGGAGATGAGAAATTTTCATACTTAATTTAATTTAAAAGACATTACAAAAATAACATTTTTTTCGCTGATTATTTGCCAAAATTAACGGAGTTTTGTGACTTGAAAATTGATACATGGAAAACAAAAACCTCCGATTCGTTTATTTAGCCATCCTAGCCTTAGTTTGGGGTAGTTCATTTATCTTAATTAAACGTGGATTACTAGGGTTAAATCCATTTCAATTGGGCTCTCTTCGCATTGTTTTTGCGGCTCTTTTTTTATTGATAATTGGGTTTAACAGTATTAAACATATTCAGCTTAGGCATTGGAAATACTTAGCCTTAACGGCCTGTTTTGGTACGTTTGTTCCGGTTTTTTTGTTTTCCTATGCACAAACGCAAATAAGCAGCACAATTAGTGCCATACTTAATTCCCTCACACCATTGAATACTCTTTTGTTGGGAATATTATTGTTTAAAGTAGATTTCCAACGCCGGCAAATTTTTGGAGTTTTTTTCGGTTTAGTAGGAAGTTCATTGCTGATTTTAAATGGTGCAGCCACGCATCCTGACCAAAATTATGCCTATGCTATTTTGTTGATTTTAGCTTCTATTTGCTATGCTTTGAATGTCAATTTCATTAAACGATATTTGTCAGATTTGAGTCCGCTTAGTATTACCACCGGAAATTTTGTGGTCATGTTAATTCCAGCTTTAATAGTGATGTATTTCTCTGGATTTTTTGAGGCTGTTCAAGTAAAACAAACACAAGATGTGATTATTTATATCGCTATATTAGGAGTGGTGGGAACTGCTTTAGCCAATATTTTATTTTACCGATTAATACAGATTTCATCACCTGTTTTTGCTTCATCCGTTACGTATCTTATTCCGGTAGTAGCCTTTTTTTGGGGATTATTAGATAATGAAGGACTGACGTTTGTTCAATTAATAGGAGCGGTAATTATATTCATTGGCGTGAATTTATCTAGTATAAAATAAAGTAATTTATACAAATTTTTTAATCATAACAATAGATTTTGTAAAAATTTTAACTTAATATTGCTTTTAGGTATAATTGATATTTTATGAAAAATAAATTTTGTTTCTTTGTTTGTTTGTTTGTTTGTTTTAATTTGGTTAATGCACAACAATGTGGTTATGAATCTTTTGAGGATAATCATAGTTTTGAAAGAATTCCTTCAACAATTTTATCACTTCAAAATCAGAGATTTTGCATAAATGTAGTTTTTAGAATTGTCAGAAATAATGATGGAACTAATGGCTATAATGTAAGTAATATTCCAATTATTTTATCTAACTTAAATTTAATTTTTAATCCACACAATATTTACATTAATGAATTAATCTCTCATGATTATATTAATAGTTCAGATTTAAACAATAATACTGGTTCTGTAAATATTGGACATATTCCAAATGCAATCAATATTATTTGTGTTAGTAATTATACATATGCTGGAATAGCTTTTTTAGGGAATGCTATTAGTCCTCCGAGAGTTTTAATAAAAAAAAGTGGATTAATTTCTCAAGATAATGTATTAGCACATGAAATAGCTCATTGTTTAGATCTTAAGCATACGCATCAATGTTCATATTATCTCAATCCTCCACCTTTTTTCACACTTTCATGTGCAGAAAACCCTAATGGTTCAAATGGTTCGACTGCAGGAGATGAAGTTGCTGATACACCTGCTGATAGATATTTAACACCCCAGCAGTATATACCATGGAATATAAATTTATATAATCCTGACAAAACTAATATTATGTCTTACTATTTAAATGCTAAAGATCATTTTACAATTGGTCAAGCGAATAGAATGAAAAATGCTTTAGTTCAAAATCCATATCTTCAAAGTATACGTTCTTATAATTGTGCGAAAATAAACGGTAGTAGTAGATTGTGTTTAGGAAATGTGAAAGAATATTTTTTGACAGGTACTAATTTTAATTCCCCATCATATAATTGGAGTGTTACAAATAATTTACAAATTATTGGTTCTTCGAATAATTCAAACGTTACAATAAAAAGAATAAATTCAAATGGTCCTGCAATTATGAATGTTTTGATAAATGGTACTATTTCTAAATCTAAAAGAGTAAGATGCTCTTTTTGGGGTTTTAGATTAATTGGAGTATATGATTGGGTGAGTAAGGATTATGAAAATATGGGTTTAATAGCACCGGTTGATTATGAGGATATTGATGAAGACGACCCAACAATATCATATTTATGGGAAATTAAAGAAAATACAACAATAGAAAATTTAAATTCTAATTTGGTAAAACCTTACTTTATAGGAAATCAATCTGTAAATACCTATGAGTATTCAAGTCAAACAAACCAAGCCATTATTAATTGGGGTAACATAACAAATAGTTATCTGATTTCTTGTTATGAAATAACACAATCTGGTGAAAAAAATTTAATAAGTGAGAATTATGTTGATGTAGGTGACTCAAAAAACAACCCTTGTTTTAAGGATGATTTTCAGGCAGTTATAGTGCCAAACCCAGTTCAAGAAAATAAAATTAATATCTTAATTAATAAATCAGATAATATTTCTCCTTGTAATTATAGAGATATAAATGAACCTTTGTTTTTTAATGATAAACTAGATAAAATTGATAATTTAATATCAATTTTTGATTATTTCGGAAATCAAATTTATAGAAATGTTTTTGACAAGAATGAATTTACAATTGAAAATTTAAATTTAGTAAGCGGTAATAATTATGTTGTTAATATTTATACAAATGAAGGTGGTTTTTTACAAAAAGTAATAATTGTACAATAAAAATAAATTTTATGAAAAGATTGATGTTTTTTTTAATTTTTAGTATCCAAATAAGTTGCTCAGATAATTATGATGGAATTAATACATTACAATTAAAATTAAGTGGAACTTGGGAAAATACTGGATATTATGATGATGTAGTTAATCCTGATAATCCTGATCTAGGAGGGTACTATCCAATACCAAATGGTATTACTATAACATATTCCTCAACAACATTTTCTTCAACTTATTTAAATGAACCTTTTGAAGAAGGTACATTTATTGTTACTGAAGATAGCATATTAAAACACAATTCATCAGTAATTGGTAAAATTAAAATTTTAAATGAATCAGAATTGATAGTAATTAATTTATCTCAGTTAGGTGGTGTTAGATATACAAAAATTTAGATTTTTTTTAATTAATGTAGAAGTGTATTTAAATGAAAAGACCGTTTAAAAAATTAAGAAACGGTCTTTTCGTTCTATAAATTAGTGTAAATTATTTAAAATCTTCTTCTGAAACTCCTTCGTTAATTTTAACTTCTGAAGTTGTCATTTCTAACTCTACTCCAATATTTAAAGTGGTTTTATGTGGAACTTTTACGCCTTTAACTTCTTTGTAATCGGCATAGTTTGTTGTTTGGGTCATTTTTTGTCCCATTTGTTCCATTTCTTTAGCTTCTGCAACTTTCAATCCAGATTTTACATCATAAAAATAAGTTGTTTTTCCGCTTTTTACCTTATAAGCATCAGCACCGTTCACATTTTCTATTCCTCCTAGAGAAATTGAATTATCATTCAAAAGATTTAATTCTTCAAAAGGATAAGCCGAGGCTTTCATATCTTTTAATTCATCAGCAGTAAAATCTTTACGTTGCCCTTGTTGAACCATGTAGCCTCCGGTTGCATTCACTACTTGTTTCATCATGGTCATGCCCATCGCTTTCATTTCAATGGCCATTTTGTTTTCGGCACTCACTTTGGTAGTCAATTCTAATGCTGTTCCTTGAATTATTCCGCTGGATTTAGTCATGATGGTTTTTACATCGGCAACCGCTTTTTGACCACCAATTGCAGCTAGATATTTTTCTAATACAGATTTAGCAGTCACATCAGCAGAGGCAGTTTTAGCAACCGGTTTTTCTACTTTATTTCCATATTTATCAAAGTAAAAGATTGGAATATTTAATTTTTCTAAACCGGGTAATACATCGGCACCTTTACTCACCACAACAATTCTTAAATTATCAGCTAAAAAATATTTTTTGGCTACTCTTAAGATATCGTCTGCTGTAACCGCGTTGATGTTTTTGATGTAATTTTCATAAAAATCAGCCGGTAAACCTTGCGTTTTGGTTTGTAATGCATAACGAGCCACTGTTGTTGGTTTTTCAATGTCCATAACAAATTTTCCAACATATCCGGCTTTCACGTTTTTCAACGTTTCTTCAGTAACTTTTTCAGTTCTGATGCGTTTGATTTCTTTCAAAATTTCAACAACAGCACTATCCGTTACAGCATTTCTTACTTGAGTAGTAGCACTAAAATTGGAAACATATTTGCTACCTCTCAAACCTGAACGAGCACCGTATGTCCATCCGTGAGCTTCTCTTAAATTCATGTTCAAATAACTATTGAAATCACCTCCCAAGATTTGATTGGCTACTAAAGCTGCAAAATAATCTTTGTCGGTCATTTTTAAGTTCGTGATATGAACAGCTGCAATTTCTGATTGAACAGCATTTGGTGCATCAACAAAGTTAATTTGCGTATATTGAACATCTTTTGGTTCAGAATAGCTTACTTGAGGTGCAATACCTTTTTTCCAAGTACCGAATAAACGCTCAACATCCGCTTTTACTTTTTCAAATTTTACATCACCAACAATTACTAAATAAGCATTTTGTGGAGTGAAATAAGTAGCATAGTTTTGATTAACATCTGCTAATGAAACATTATTAATGGTTTCTTCACTTAAATATTCACCATTAGGATGATTTTTTCCATATGCTAATACGCGTTGAACTCTGCCGGCAATAGCTGGAACGCTTTTCTCTTGTGACTTTAAACCTTCAATTAGTTTAGATTTTTCTTTGTCAAATTCTTCTTGTGTAAACACCGGGTTTAAGGCACCATCGGCCATTAATTCCAAAATACGGGTCGAATATTTAGAAAGACCACTAGCAAAAGCACCATTAGCATCAAAACTAATATTGGCTCCTAAAAAGTCAACTTCTTCGTTGAAGGCATCTTTTGAAATGGTTTTTGTGCCATTACCAATCATGCTGCTTGTCATATCAGCAACCCCTTTTTTGGTACCTTCTGCATACGGAGCATTATCAATTGTTAAGTTATAGGAAACTCTGGGTAATTTATTGTTTTCAACTACCAATACTTTTAAACCGTTCTTTAATTCAAAAGTTTGTGGTTTACCAATATTGATTTTTGGAGCCGGTCCCGGTTTTGGTTGGGGTCTATCTTGTGCTTGCATAGTTATAGATAAAAACAAGCTGGTTGCTATGAGGATTAATTTTTTCATGTGATAATCTTAGTTTTGTGCTTTATCTGATTTTGGAGCGTAGTCCAATAATAGACGTTGATTTGGATTTAAGAATTTTTTAGCAGCCTCTCTAATTTCTTCTCTGGTGATAGAGCGGTAAATTTCAATTTCAGTATTGATTAAATTTACATCGCCATACAACATGTGAAAAGTTGCTAAATTACCGGCAATTCCCTCAACAGATGCATTACTGTTAACATATTGATTTTCATAAATATTTTGTAACTTTTGAAATTCTTTTTCGCTAATTAAATCCGTTTGAAGTTTTACGATTTCCTCGTCAATTTCTTTTAGCATGTCTTCTTGTTTGAATCCAGTCATTGGTAAACCGTACAAAATATACAAACCATAATCTTCTTGACTAAAGTTAAATGCACCTACTTGAAGAGCCATTTTTTTATCATCAACCATTTTTTTGTATAAACGTGATGATTTTCCATCAGATAGTAAAGTTGAAATCATGTCTAAAACACGAGCATCTCTTGTTTTCATTGAAGGAGTTCTATAAGAGGCAACTACCATTGGAATTTGAATATTTGGATCTTCATAACGTGCTCTAATGGTGGTTGTAATTGGAGCTTCTTCAATTTTTTCTCTAGTTACCGGTGCACCTTTAGGAATCACACCAAAATATTTATCAATCCAAGCTCTAGCTTGAGCAGGATCAAATTGACCAGCCACAACTAATGTAGCATTGTTTGGCACATAAAATTTATTGTTAAATGCTTGAAATTCTTCAAGAGTTGCAGCATCTAAATGTTCCATAGAACCAATAGTTGCCCAACGATATGGGTGTTTTACAAACATATTTTTCTTTACTTCTGCAAGTAAATTTCCATACGGTTGATTGTCTACACGTAAACGCTTTTCTTCTTTTACAACTTCGTTTTGCGTATCCACTCCAATTTGGTTAATCACTGGATGAAGTAAGCGTTCTGATTCCATCCATAAACCTAATTCTAAGTTGTTTGAAGGGAAAATTTCATAATAATAGGTTCTATCATCAGTAGTGTTGGCATTGTTTGTACCACCGTTTCCGGTCACAATTTTAAACCATTCACCACGTCCGATATTTTTTGTACCTTCAAACAAAAGGTGTTCAAAAAAGTGAGCAAACCCTGTTCTTTCAGGATTTTCATCTTTTGCACCAACATGATACATAACTGATGTGATTACAACCGGAGCAGAATTATCTTGGTGTAAAATCACATGCATGCCATTATTCAGCGTGTAATGTTCAAACTCAACTTTTTGAGCTGAAGCCGTACTTCCTAGCATAAGAACTGAACTTAAAGCCATTAAAGATTTTTTCATAAAAAATTAGTTAATTATTTTGCGATTTAGAATAGGTATGCAATTTCGGAATTTTGTTACACATTATCACTGTTTTGAGTAAAAAAAAACAGGAATTGGAAATCATTTTTGGAAATACAATTTATTTTCTTTTATAAGTTGTATGATTCATAATTAGTTGTATATTTGCAGACTCAAAAAATTAATTAAAACATATTGTTATGTACGCAATCGTAGAGATAGCAGGGCAACAATTTAAAGTAAGCAAAGACCAAAAAGTATTTGTTCACCGTTTAGCATCTGAAGAAGGAAGCAAAGTTTCTTTTGACAAAGTAATGTTGTTAGACGAAAACGGAACAGTTACTATAGGCGCCCCCGCTATAGAAGGTGCTTCAGTAGAAGCCAAAGTGTTACAACACTTAAAAGGTGATAAAGTAATCGTTTTCAAAAAGAAAAGAAGAAAAGGTTACAAAAAGAAAAACGGTCACAGACAGTCATTGACGCAAATCGTTATCGAGGGAATCAATGCTTCAGGAAGTGCTCCAAAAAAGAAAGCTGCTAAAAAAGCAGAAACCACAGAAGAATAATTAACATTTAAAACTTAAACATCATGGCTCACAAGAAAGGTGTCGGTAGTTCCAAGAATGGTAGAGAATCAGAATCGAAACGTTTAGGCGTGAAGATTTATGGTGGTCAAGCTGCAATTGCAGGTAATATCATTGTAAGACAAAGAGGTTCTAAACACAATCCAGGAGAAAACGTTTACATGGGTAAAGATCATACTTTACATGCAAAAGTTGACGGAGTTGTTAAGTTCCAGAAAAAAGGAGAAAACAAATCATTTGTATCTGTTATCCCATTCGAAGCTTAATTAGAATTTTTTCTACTATACAAAACCTATTTCGAGAGAAATGGGTTTTTTGTTTTTTAATTTTTTCCTAATTGACACAAAAAAACCCTCGCTTTTCAGCAAGGGTAATTTTATTTCAAAAGTCTTAATACTTAATACTTCAGTCTTAATACTAGTATCTATAATACTCAGGCTTAAACGGTCCTTGAACTTCTACACCAATATAAGCTGCTTGCTCATTATTTAATGTTTCTAGTTCAACACCTAATTTTGCTAAATGTAAAGCTGCTACTTTTTCATCTAAATGTTTTGGTAACATATACACTTCGTTTTTGTAAGCCGCACTGTTGTTCCACAACTCAATTTGAGCTAAGGTTTGGTTGGTAAATGAATTACTCATTACAAAACTTGGGTGACCTGTAGCACAACCTAAGTTTACCAAACGACCTTCAGCCAAAATGATGATATCTCTACCATTGATAGTATATTTATCTACTTGTGGTTTGATTTCAACTTTTGAACCACCATGGTTTTTGTTTAACCAAGCCATATCAATTTCATTATCAAAGTGACCGATGTTACAAACGATCGTTTTATCTTTCATTTGCTCAAAATGTCTTCCTACCACAATGTCTTTGTTACCTGTAGTTGTGATTACAATATCAGCATTTCCGATAACTGTGTCTAATTTTTTCACTTCAAATCCGTCCATTGCAGCTTGTAAAGCACAAATAGGATCGATTTCAGTAACTGTTACAATAGAACCGGCACCTCTGAATGAAGCTGCTGTTCCTTTTCCAACGTCACCATAACCACAAACAACCACTCTTTTTCCGGCTAACATAATATCAGTTGCACGACGAACGGCATCTACAGCCGATTCTTTACAACCATATTTATTGTCAAATTTCGATTTAGTAACCGAATCATTTACGTTGATAGCTGGCATGTGTAACGTTCCGTTTTTCATTCTTTCGTACAAACGGTGAACACCTGTAGTGGTTTCTTCTGATAAACCTTTGATACCATCAATCAATTCCGGATAACGGTCAAAAACCATATTGGTTAAATCTCCACCATCATCTAAAATCATGTTCAAAGGCTGTCTGTCTTCACCAAAAAATAAAGTTTGCTCAATACACCAATCAAAATCTACTTCATTCAAACCTTTCCAAGCATACACTTGAATTCCGGCAGCTGCAATAGCAGCAGCAGCGTGGTCTTGTGTTGAGAAAATGTTACAAGAACTCCAGGTAACTTCTGCTCCTAAAGCAATTAAGGTTTCGATTAATACAGCAGTCTGAATCGTCATGTGCAAACATCCTGCAATACGAGCTCCTTTTAAAGGTTGACTGTTTTTATATTCTTCACGAAGTGCCATTAAACCGGGCATTTCAGCTTCGGCCAATTCAATTTCTTTTCTTCCCCAAGCGGCAAGTGAAATATCTTTCACTTTGTACGCAACATAAGGCATTGTTTGTGTACTCATTTATAAAATAGTTATATTAGCTAAAAATTTTTGCAAATTTACGGAATAGGGAAGGAATTAAAAAACCTTTTGTTGTTTTTTGTGATTTGTTTAGTGTACTAAAGTTTTGAATTACAATTTAATATACTTATTTCAATAATGCCATTTTATCAGCAAATTAACGTTGACGATGCAACGACTATTTATGTTTGGAAAATTTCCGAATCATTTGATGAGTTATTTAGGTCGGTTTCGCTTAAAGATGTTTCATTGGCTCGATTGGAAGGAATGAAATCTGAAAGTCATCAAAAAGGGTTTTTGGCTGTAAGGATGCTTTTGCAATATAATGGCTACACTGATTTTGATTTGTATTATGACGAATTTGGGAAACCACATTTGAAAGACGGCACTCATATTTCCATTTCGCATTCGTTCGATTTTTCAGTGATAGTATTATCCGATAAAAATGTGGGAATCGATTTAGAGCTTCGCCGAGATTTGGTCAAAAAAATTGCGTACAAATTTGCAGAAGAAGAATTTGTATACGAGTGTCAACATAATTCAGAAGAATTTGTGAGTAAACTAACGGTAATTTGGGGGGTCAAAGAGGCAGTTTTTAAAGTGCGTAATGAAATTGGAATCAGTTTTAAAGACCATATTTTTGTTCGTCCGTTTGAAATGAATGACGAAAAAACAACCGCATTATTGGATTTTAATGCGGCAAAAAGAGAATTTTTGGTTTACTTTACCGAAATTGAAAAATATACGTTGGTTTGGCTTTGGGAATTGGAATCATGAAAAAAATATACAAAGAAATACTATTGGCAAAAGCCCAAAACCGAAAATTATTAGCCATTTTATTGGATCCGGATAAAATTGAAATCAATCAATTTTCAGATTTGGTTGAGAAAATAAAAGAAAGTCCGGCTACACATATTTTAGTAGGTGGAAGCATTGTTGAGTCAGATAAAATTGACGAATTAGTTCTTTTACTCAAAGAAAAATTATCCTTACCTGTTATTTTATTTCCCGGAGATCCTTCGCAGATTTCACTTCATGCTGATGGCATTTTATTTTTGAGTTTACTCTCAGGCAGAAATCCGGATTATTTAATTGAACATCATGTGAATGCCGTTCCAATTTTAAAAGAATCAAATTTGGAAGTTATTTCAACCGGATATCTTTTGATTGAAAGTGGCAGTCAAACTGCCGTAGAACGGGTTAGTCAAACAAAGCCAATTAATAGAAATAATATCGAGCTAGTTTGTCAAACAGCCAAAGCCGGAGAATATTTGGGCAATAAATTAATTTACCTAGAAGGAGGTAGTGGAGCCCAATTAGTCGTTCCTTTGGAAATGATTAATGCCGTATCAAATGAAATTTCAATTCCTGTAATTGTTGGGGGTGGAATTCGTTCGCATCAAGCCATTCAAGAGGCTTTTGTCTCGGGTGCTGATATGGTTGTAATTGGTACCGCATTTGAAAACGATAGTAATTTTTTTAACTTTAGGTAATAAACAATTCAGGCAATTTTATCAAATTTGAACTTTTGTAAGCCAACATGATTGATTTTTTCTTTTCACAATATAAAACCTATTCAGGCCTTGATATTGCTTTGGAGCTGATTGCTGTTTTTTTTGGTTTAATAAGTGTTTTATATTCCAAAAAGAACAACATTTTAGTATTTCCAACCGGTATTATCAGCACCGGAATTTTTATTTATTTATTGTGGAAATGGGAATTATTAGGCGATATGACCATTAATTTTTATTATACCATCATGAGTGTTTATGGTTGGTATCATTGGACTAGAAAAAAGGATGGTCAATCAGAATTACCGATTTCTTGGATGAATAGTCAAGAAAAAAAATGGGCGATTATACTTTTTGTATTAACGATTGTTTTTATTGTTATTATCTACAACTTTTTTGATAAATTTACAAGTTGGACGGCTTATGTGGACACATTTACAACCGGTTTGTTTTTTGTTGGAATGTGGCTTATGGCCAAACGGAAAATTGAGAATTGGATTTTTTGGATTATGGGTGATATTATTTCGATTCCTTTATATTTTTTCAAAGGCTATACTTTCACCGGAATTCAGTATTTTGTATTTACTATTATTGCCTTTTTTGGGTATTTAGAATGGAAGAAAATCTTAAACAACAGCCATCAAGCATCATAAAAATTGCTTTATACGGCCCGGAATGTACCGGAAAAACTACCTTGGCAAGACAATTGGCAGAACATTTTAATACGGTATGGATTCCTGAATTTGCACGTGATTATCTACAACAAAAATGGGACAATGATAAACAAATTTGTCAAAAAGAGGATTTGTTACCTATCGCCATTGGTCAAACCAAATTAGAAAATGAAGGATTGTCAAAAGCAAATACTTTCTTATTTACAGACACTAATTTGATGGTAACAAAAGTTTTTTCGGATATATATTATGGTGAATGTGATGAAGTTTTAGAAAAAGCGGCAAAAAAACATAAATATGATTTGTTTTTCTTAACGGATGTTGATGTGCCATGGGAAAAAGATGATTTACGAGACAGACCAAATGATAGAGAATTGACGTTAAAACAATTTGAAGAAAATTTAATTCACTACAAAAAGCCCTACATAAAATTATCCGGTTCAAAAGAGAAACGATTACAAAAGGCAATAAATAGTATATATAAATTTGAAAAAGCTAAAAAGCTTGGATTAAATTCTTTTGATTTTTTAGAAATAGAAGAAAGAGAAATCCACATAGAAAAAATTGAACAGCAAATACATTTTTTAACTAATGGAATACAATCTGTTCAATTAGAAAGACCGGCAAAACTAAACGACGGAATTCAGTCATTACCACAAGATGAAGCAAATTATTATGCTGCTTTTTTTGAAGCAAAAAAAAACCAGCTTAAATTGAAAAAATTTGTTCCGGCTTCTGGTGCAGCCAGTAGAATGTTTAAGTTTTTGAGTGAATTTTTACAAGATTACAAGTTAGGCGAAGAGTCCATAAATGCATACATAAACCGAAAAAAAGCCAAAAATTTATCACTTTTTTTAATTGGTTTAGACAAATTTCCCTTTTATGAAGATGTTATCTTTCAATTAAAAAAAACATTTCCTGAATATGATTCTTGGGGTTATGACACTAAAAACTACGCCTTTATTAAATTATTATTATCAAAAAGCGGATTTAATTTTACTAACAAACCTAAAGGAATCCTACCGTTTCATAAGTATAAAACACATGTTGCAACACCAATAGAAGAGCATTTAAATGAAGCAGTTGCTTATGCTTCTTCTAACAAAAAAACAAATTTACATTTTACAGTATCAGAAGAACATCAATTGGGTTTTGAAGAGGTAATTAATGAAATAAAACCAAAAATTGAAGCAACGTCCGAAGTAGAAATTCGGGTTAACTTTTCATATCAAGATAAATCAACGGATAGTATCGCACTTGATGTTAATAACCAATTTTTTAGAGAAGAAAATGAAAATTTAGTTTTCAGACCAGGTGGTCATGGAGCTTTGATTCAAAATCTAAATCAGTTAGATGCAGATATTATATTTATTAAAAATATTGATAATGTTATTCAAAATCATATTGATGAAATTGCATTGTATAAAAAAGCTTTGGCCGGGATTTTATTAGAAAAGCAACAACAAATTTTTAGTTACTTAAGACAACTTGATGAGGATAATGTTGTTAAAGAATTATTAGATGAAATAGTTTTGTTTATTCAATCAAAATTACATTTTGAAGTAACTGATGATTTTTCAAAATATACTAAAGAGAGCAAAATTGAATATTTAAGAAATTATCTAAATCGACCAATTCGCGTATGTGGAATGGTAAAAAATGAAGGTGAACCCGGTGGTGGGCCATTTTGGGTAAGAGATAGAAAAGGATTAGTTTTTTTGCAAATTGTAGAATCTTCACAAATAGATGAGAACGATGTTAATCAAATGAAAATACTTAATAGTTCAACTCATTTTAACCCAGTAGATTTAGTGTGTGGCATTAGAAATTATAGGGGTGCCAATTTTGATTTGAATGAGTTTGTAGATCATTCAAGTGGTTTTATTGTTCATAAAAACAAAGGGGGAAAAGATTTAAAAGCCTATGAATTACCCGGGCTTTGGAACGGTGCAATGGCTAAATGGTTGACTGTTTTTGTTGAAGTTCCGTTAATCACTTTTAATCCGGTAAAAACCGTTAATGACTTATTAAAAGTAGCTCATCAACCTCAATAATGGATACCGAAAAAATCATATCAGAACTATCCTTTAAAGCCGTAAGAAGCAGTGGAGCAGGAGGGCAAAACGTGAATAAAGTTTCGTCTAAAGTAGTTTTGTCTTTTGATTTATTCAATTCGCAAAGCTTAGCAGAAAATGAAAAAAATCTAATTACAGAAAAATTAAAAACAAAATTAACTTCTGAAGGAATCCTGAATTTAAATTGCGACGAAGACCGAAGTCAACTCAAAAACAAAGAAATAATCACCAAACGATTTTTAAAACTCATTCAAAACGCATTAGTCATTCCCAAAAAAAGAAAACCAACTCAAGTTCCACGTGCTGTGATCGAAAAACGAATTAACGAAAAACGAAATACTTCAGAAATTAAACAGAATCGAAAGAAACCGGATGTTTGAAAAATGGTGATTGGTTAACGGTAAAGGGTAAAGGGTAAAGGGTAATTGGTAAATGATATAGCTATCACCCATCACCTATCACCCATCACCTATTGCCCATCTCCTATTACCCATTAACTATTACCTATTACCCATCACCCAATAAATTTCCTTTCCCATTAAAAATCTTTTTCTATCTTTGCCCTGTCTCAAAGGGGTGCTCAAAATAACGAGCTGAGATCATACCCAACGAACCTAGAACAGGTAATGCTGTTTAGGGATTAGACAAAGAAATGAAAGTGCACGTTTATTTCTGCGTCAAGAGTATCAATTTTAATTTTTAACCAAGAATAATTGCCCCTTTTATTCGTAATATTTTACGAATGAAAACTTTATTCAACAATCGCCAGTTTGGCACAAAAACGTTCAGCAGGTATTGCTTTGCGAGTTTTTTTCTATTTTCTTTAAACGGTTTTTCGCAGGAGCAACAAGCCGTTGCAGACTCAACCAAAACCAAAGACATTCCGTTAGACGAAGTCTTGGTTTCTGCTGTTCGCGTAACAGCTCAATCACCGGTTACTTTTTCTAATCTTCGCAAAGAAGAATTTCAAACTCGAAATTTAGGACAAGATATTCCGATTATGATGAATTATCTTCCGTCGGTAGTTACCACAACCGATGCAGGAGCAGGCGTGGGCTACACCGGAATTCGTGTGCGTGGTTCCGATGCAACGCGAGTAAACGTTACCATCAACGGAATCCCGTATAATGATTCCGAAAGCCAAGGAACATTTTGGGTAAACATGCCCGATTTTGCCAGTTCAACCGAAAGTTTGCAATTGCAACGTGGTGTGGGAACGTCCACCAATGGAGCCGGTGCATTTGGAGCGAGTTTGAACATCTTAACTGATTCATATTCTAAAGAAGCTAGTGGCGAAATTTCTAATTCATTTGGAAGTTTTAATACGAGAAAGCACACAGTAAAATTCAGTACGGGCTTAATGAATGATAAATTTGAAATTGCCGGGCGACTATCGAATATTGTTTCCGATGGTTATATTGATAGAGCTTTTTCGGACTTAAAATCGTATTTTTTACAAGGAACGTATGTTGGCGAAAACACCTTGATCAAAGCTCTTGCTTTTGGAGGAACTCAAAAAACATATCAAGCTTGGTATGGTTTAGAAGATCTTGAATTGTTAGAAAATGACAGAACTTTTAATGTGGCCGGAATGTATTTTGATGATGAAGGAAATATGAAATTTTACGACAATGAAACAGATAATTATCAGCAAGATCATTATCAATTGCATTGGAATGAAAGTTGGAGCGACAATTGGAGTACGAACTTGGCCTTTCATTATACAAAAGGGAAAGGGTATTTTGAACAATATAAAGAAGATGAGGATTTTGCCGATTATGGTTTAAATCCAATTACGTTGGGCGGAGGAACGATCGATGTAACCGATTTAATTCGTCGTCGTTGGTTGGATAATGATTTTTATGGAACAACATTTTCATTAAACTTCAAAAAAGATAAAGTCGATTTTATTTTTGGTGGAGGAGCCAATAAATACGAAGGAGCTCATTTTGGCGAAATTATTTGGGCAAGATATGCTTCGCAAAGCGAAATAAGAGATCGCTATTACGATGATTTTTCAACCAAAACCGATGTGAATGTTTTTGCAAAATTGAATTATGATTTAACTAATAATTGGCGACTTTTTGGAGATATTCAATATCGTAATGTGGGTTTTAAAGCCAATGGTGAAGATACCGGAATAGTAAACGACACGTTTAATTTCATCAATCCGAAAGCCGGTATTACTTTTACATTGAATCAAAGAAATCACTTTTATTTTTCGTATGCCAAAGCTCAACGTGAGCCCAACCGAAATGACTACGAAAACGGAAGTCCCAAACCCGAAAAACTGGATGATTTTGAGTTAGGCTGGCGATTGGCAACAGCGAATACAAAACTAAATGTAAATGGGTATTTTATGAAATACAAAGACCAATTGGTGTTAACCGGAGAATTAAATGATGTTGGAGCCCCAATTCGAGCCAATAGTGGAGATAGTTATCGAATTGGTTTAGAGGTTGATGCTACTTTTAAACTTTCAGAAAAATTCTATTTACAACCTAATTTCACCATAAGTCAAAATAAAAACCAAGATTTCGTTTTTCAAAGAGATGGCGTTTTGCAAAATTTAGGTTCAACAAACATTGCTTTTTCACCCAATTTTATTGCAGCAAATCGTTTGACTTACATTCCTATAAAAAATTTACAATTGTCGTTTTTATCTAAATATGTTGGTGAACAATATATGGGAAATATTAATGCAGAAAGTTCAAAATTAGAAGCATATTTTGTGAATGATTTGAATATTTCCTATGAAATTAAGACGAATAAAATTTTCAAATCCATTCAACTTAATGCTTTAATTAATAATATTTTTGATTTGAAATACGAAAGCAATGGTTATTTTTATACGTTTGATGATGATTCTTCCGGCAGCATTACAACTATTGAAGGTGCTGGTTTTTATCCTCAAGCGGGCATTAATTTTTTAACCGGAATAACCCTTTTGTTTTAAATATGAAATCCTGACCAAAAGTCAGGATTTCATTTTAATTATAAACTCTTAAAATGGGTAAACTTACTTCAACTCGGTATCGTTTCAAAGGATACTTCAATGTGCTTAAACCGGTAAATAAACTGTAGCTTTCATCGTCACATGGACAAACAACATTTATACCTCCGTTAGTAATTAAAGTAGAACACGAAGTCACAGGTTGATTAGGACAAGTAGCATCATAGGCAAAATAACCACTTCCTGAGTTAAAAACAATTAAACCAGGCGAACCACCCAATTGCGGCGGTACATAAATTGAATTTCCAACAAAATTTAAAGCACTAAAACTAGGTAGATCAATGTTAATATTGGTAGAAAAACGGTAATTAGGGATATACGGATTGTTGTTGTTGAATCCATCATCACTACATCCATTAAGTGAAAAAGCAAAAAGTAGAAATAGGCAAATCTTTTTCATAAAATTATTTTTTACAAATGTAAAAGTATTGATTTAACTTCATCTGATATAGATTTATTTTTAAAGTAAACTTTATTTTAGTATCTTTGTTGAAAGAAATCCTCTCAAAGGGGATTTTTTCTATTTTTATAAACGTGAGAAAACCAATTTTTGTATAGGTCATTAAGATAGAATACAAAAAATATATTGATTAAAAATGAAGTTATGAGTACAGTATCGTATTACACCGCAGAAGG
Source organism: Flavobacterium filum DSM 17961 (assembly GCF_000425465.1). GTDB lineage: Bacteria > Bacteroidota > Bacteroidia > Flavobacteriales > Flavobacteriaceae > Flavobacterium > Flavobacterium filum. The sequence goes on from NZ_AUDM01000012.1 coordinate 63,699, forward strand.
ATTAAAAAAATTAAAAGAAGAGTTAGAGCAATTAAAACATATTGAAAGACCAAAAGCATCACAAGCCATTGCAGAAGCGAGAGATAAAGGAGATTTGTCAGAAAATGCAGAATATGATGCCGCAAAAGAAGCTCAAGGTTTGCTTGAAATGAGAATTTCGAAATTGGAAGAAGTATATGCTAACGCAAGATTAATTGATGAATCACAATTAGATTTGTCAAAAGCATTGGTGCTTTCTAAAGTAAAAATAAAAAACCAAGCCAACGGTATGGAAATGAAATATACCTTGGTTGCAGAAAGTGAAGCCGACTTAAAAGCTGGAAAAATATCAGTAACTTCTCCAATAGGAAAGGGTTTACTCGGAAAATCGGTTGGGGATATTGCTGAAATTACAGTGCCAAACGGTGTTTTGAAGTTTGAAATATTAGAAATCACAAGAGATTAATTCAAAGCTATGGCCAGTGTTTTTTCAAAAATTATTTCTGGAGAAATTCCATGTTATAAAATTGTCGAAGATGATCAATTTATCGCTTTTTTAGATGTGAATCCAAATGCTGTTGGTCATACACTTTGTGTGCCCAAACAAGAAATCAATAAGATTTTTGACATGCAAGAAGACCATTATTTGTCTTTGATGCAGTTTTCCAGAAAAGTTGCTGTTGCTTTGGAAAAAGCAATACCGTGTAAACGAATTGGAATGGCAGTTATCGGGTTAGAGGTTCCTCATGTTCATGTGCATTTGATTCCCTTGCAAGAAATGGAGGACATGCGTTTTCAAAGGAAAGTAGCAATGACAAAAGAAGAGTTTGAAAGCACTGCTCAAAAAATTAAAAATGAACTATAAAATACAATCCTGATGCTTCAGGATTTTTTTATGCCTTTTTGAAGTTAATCATCATCGTGGTTCCTTTATTAATTTCGGATTGAAAAACTTTAATTTTTCCTTTGTGGTATTCTTCAACAATCCGTTTTGTTAGGGAAAGGCCTAATCCCCAACCACGTTTTTTGGTGGTGAATCCGGGTTCAAAAACTTTTCTAAATTGATTTTTCGGAATTCCTTTACCTGAGTCAGAAATAAAAATTTTCACTTCTTTTTCTTCTTCAATAATATTCAAAGCAAGTGTACCTTTTCCTTTCATTGCATCGATAGCATTTTTAACTAAATTTTCAATTGTCCAGCTGTGTAATGTTGGGTTTAAGTTGACATATATAATTTTTTCGGGGGCTAAAAAGCTAAACTCAATTTGTTTTGAAAAACGTGACTTTAAATATTCATATGATTGAAGCGTTTCGCTTACTAAATCAATTTTTTCCATGATGGGTTCTGAACCAATCTTTGAAAATCGATCGGTGATGGTTTGTAAACGAGTAATGTCTTTTTCAATTTCTTTAATAGTGGAATCTGTAACATTTTCCATTTTTAAAATTTCTAACCACCCGATTAATGAAGATAATGGTGTGCCAATTTGATGAGCCGTTTCCTTAGCCATTCCGGCCCAAAGTTTATTTTGAGTGGCAATTTTTGAAGTTTGATAAAAATTGAACACCAGCAAGCCAAATAAAAAGATAATCAATAACAAGGCAAGTGGATAAAATTTCAATTTATTCAACAATGAAGAATTTCCATAATACAAATATTGAAACTTCCCTTTTGCATATTGCATTACAATAGGTTCATTTTCATTTTTGAGTTTTTCTAAGTAGTTTTTTAATTTTATTGTATCGTTGATGTCGATATCATCAATGTTGGTATAATTGATAATACTATCTTTTTCATTGGTTACAATAATTGGGATAGTATTCGTGTTGCTGATGATTTTTAGTGGGAGAGTTACATCTTCATCCAAAGAATTATTCACGGTTATTTGAGCTTGTGCCCACAATTCCATCTTCAATCGTTCGTCTTCTTTGAACCGTTGAAAAAAGGAATAGGTGTTCCAAAGAATGAGCGAAACAATAACAAAAGAAGCGATAATGATTATCCATCGGGTTACATTTCGGCTTTCAGAAAATTGCATAGATTGGTATTTACGATAAAAGTAATAAAAATCTAATTGGAATGGAAAATTTCACTTCAAAATAGTCGCCTATTTTATACATTTGTAAAAATTCAAATATGATGGTAAGCATTTCACCAAAGGAAATTTCTCCGCTAAAATTACAAGGGTTTTTGCAAAGTTCGGTTGGACCGAGACCAATTGCTTTTGCGAGTACAATGGACAAAAATGGCAATCCGAATTTGTCTCCTTTTAGTTTTTTTAATGTGTTTAGTGCGAATCCGCCAATTTTGGTTTTTTCTCCGGCAAGACGAGTTCGTGATAATTCAATTAAACATACGTTGATTAATTGTGAAGCTACAAAAGAAGTGGTGATTAATGTAGTAAATTATGATATAGTACAACAAATGTCACTTTCCAGTACAGAATATCCTGATGGAGTTAATGAATTTTTGAAGTCAGGTTTGACAATGTTGCCTTCTGAAGTTGTCAAACCATTTAGAGTGGCCGAAAGTCCGGTTCAATTTGAATGTAAAATCAATCAAATTATAAGTTTAGGAACAGAAGGCGGAGCTGGTAATTTGATTATATGTGAAGTGGTTAAAATGCACATCAATGAATCAGTTTTAGATGAAAACGGAAACATTGACCAACATAAAATTGATTTGGTTTCTCGAATGGGGGCCAATTGGTATTCGCGAGCCAACCAAGGACTTTTTGAAATACCAAAACCTTTAACCACATTAGGAATTGGGGTTGATAACATTCCTGATTTTATTAAAGAAAGTCCCATTTTTAGCGGAAATGATTTAGGAATGTTAGGAAATGTAGAAAGTTTGCCAACCACCGAAGAAATTAATATATTTGTAAAGGAAAATATCCAAGTAAAAGGTGTGTTGAGTTCTGCCGATGAAGAGAAGGTGCAGTTGAAAGCGAAAGAATTTCTCAACAATCAAGACGCTTTATCCGCTTGGAAAGTATTATTAGCCAAACGAGTGTAGTATAAGCCAATTATTAATATTAAAATTCAAGATTATGGAAGTTACAGGAAAAATCAAAGTGATTAATGCAGAACAACAAGTTAGTGCATCCTTTAGAAAAAGAGAATTAGTGGTAGCCACTGAAGAGCAATATCCTCAGTTTATCAGCATCAATTTTGTGCAAGATAAGTGCGATTTATTAAGTGCCTATAAAGTGGGTGAAGCCGTAAAAGTATCCATCAATTTAAGAGGGAGAGAATGGGTAAGTCCTCAAGGGGAAACTAAATACTTCAACGATATTCAAGGATGGAAAATAGAGAGATTACAAGCAGAAGCTCCTGCAGCTCAAATGCCACCAATGCCGGCTGCTGAAGCATTTGAACCCGCTACTAACTTCAATGAAGAAGAGCACGACGATTTACCATTTTAAGCAATAAAATGTTGAATGAACAAATTCCAAATTCCAAATCGTACTATTTTTGGAGTTTGGAATTTTTTTTAGTTTTTTTTAAATATGTATTTTTTAACAAAAGAATTATATTTTCCACCAGTATCGGAAGCTTCTCCGGAAGGAATTTTAGCTGTTGGGGGTGATTTGAGTGCAGAAAGATTATTACTTGCCTATAAAAACGGTATTTTCCCTTGGTTTGATGATGATGAACCCATTCTTTGGTGGAGTCCGCCGGAGAGGATGGTGGTGAATCCAAGAGAATATAAAGTAGCAAAAAGTCTAAGGAATATTATCAATCGAAATATTTTTAAGGTGACTTTTGATACTGCGTTTGAAGAAGTCATCACCAATTGTCAATCCATCAAACGTCGCGGACAAAAAGGGACTTGGATTACCAATTCAATGTTGGAAGCCTATTTACAGTTGCATCAATTAGGAATTGCTAAATCGGTTGAAGTTTGGCAAAATGATGAATTAGTTGGTGGCTTATATGGAGTTGATTTAGGTAAAATTTTTTGTGGCGAAAGTATGTTTTCGTTGGTCTCAAATGCAAGCAAAGTGGCTTTTGTTACGTTGATTCAAAAGCTGAATGTTGAAAATTATCACCTATTGGATTGTCAAGTGCATAACAGCCATTTAGAAAAACTAGGAGCTTTTGAAATTTCAAGACAAAACTATATCAAAATTTTAAAGTCTTCCCTTTAATTCCTTTTCCAACAATCTAAAAAGTGGTCATTTACCATTCCGGTGGCTTGCATGTGAGCATACATTGTTGTTGGTCCGATGAATTTAAAACCTCTTTTTTTCAAATCTTTACTGATTTTTTCTGCTAAAGGAGTATAAGCCGGCACTTCACTAAAAGAAGTAAAATGATTCACGATTGGTTTTCCATCTACATAATTCCAAATAAATGTAGAAAACGATCCAAATTCTTCTTGTACTTTCATAAACGCTATTGCATTTGCAATGGCAGATTTAATTTTTAAAGTATTTCGAATGATTCCGGCATCTTTCATCAATTCTTGTACTTCATAATCGCCAAATAAAGCAATTTGTTTATAATCAAAACTGAGAAATGCTTTTCTGAAGTTTTCTCTCTTTTTTAGAATTAAATGCCAACTCACTCCGGCTTGAAAGGTTTCTAAAATTAAAAATTCAAACAACTTTTGGTCGTCATAAACCGGATTTCCCCATTCTTCATCATGATAATTGCGGTATAAATCATCTTTTTCGCACCAAGCACATCTTGTTTTAGCTTCCATATTGAGTTTGATTTTAACAAATATAGAAAATCAATTGCTTAAAAATTAAAAAATTTAAAATTAGGGGTGTTTAATTAATAATTACATAAAAATGAATTTAAGGTATTTATTTTTAAGGGGTAAGTTATAAATTTGAATAATAAATAATTAAATTTAATCATGAAAATAGGGGTTCCGAAGGAAATTAAAAATAATGAGAGTCGCGTTGGAATGACTCCGGCAGGTGTTTTTGAGTTAATAAAAAACAACCATACGGTTTACGTACAACAAGATGCTGGATTTGGAAGTGGTTTTTTTGACACGGATTATGCAGTGGTGGGAGCGATTTTAGTTCCCACTGCCGCAGAAGTCTATGCTAATTCAGATATGATTGTGAAAGTAAAGGAACCTATTTCCGAAGAATACGCTTTGATTAAAGAAAACCAAATCATATTTACCTATTTTCATTTTGCTTCAAGCGAAGAATTAACAAAAGCAATGATTGATTCCAAATCAGTTTGCATTGCTTATGAAACAGTTGAAGAAACAGATGGTTCATTGCCATTGCTTACACCAATGTCTGAAGTAGCCGGTAGAATGGCCATTCAACAAGGAGCAAAATATTTAGAAAAACCAATCAAAGGAAGAGGTGTTTTGTTGGGAGGCGTACCTGGAGTTCCACCGGGAAAAGTGTTGGTTTTAGGAGCTGGAATTGTTGGTATTCAAGCCGCAAAAATGGCAGCCGGTTTAGGAGCACATGTTACGATTTTAGATATCAATATGAAACGTCTTCGGTATGTAAATGATGTAATGCCAAGTCATGTTGTGACTGAGTTTTCTAGTGAATATAATATCAGAAAACACATTAAGAATCACGATTTGATAATTGGTGCGGTATTAATTCCCGGTACAAAAGCTCCAAAATTAATAACCAGAGATATGTTAAAAGAAATGCATCCCGGAACAGTAATGGTGGATGTAGCAGTAGACCAAGGCGGTTGTTTTGAAACGACTGTCGCAACCACGCACGAGAATCCAACGTATATTATTGATGATGTTGTGCATTATTGTGTGGCCAATATGCCGGGAGCAGTTCCGTACACGTCAACATTAGCCTTAACTAATGTTACGTTGCCGTATGTTTTGAAATTAGCCAAACTTGGATGGAAAGCGGCGACTGAACGCTATCCGGATTTAGGAAAAGGGCTCAATATTGTTCAGGGAGAAATTGTGTATAAAGAATTAGCCGAAACGTTCAATTTTAGTTAATAGGTTTTATTTGTTTGTTTAAAAATCCCATCGCTGCCATGGTGATGGGATTTTGTATTTATTTCTTTTTCGAAATCGTTTCACAATATAATTCTTCCACTTTTTTTCTTGCCCAATCGGTTTTTCTTAGAAAAGTTAGACTTGATTTGATGGAAGGATTTTCGGTGAAACATCTAATTTTTATTTTTTGACTTAAGGTTTCAAAACCATAAAATTCAACTAAATAGTCTAAAATAGATTGTAATGTTTTTCCGTGAAGTGGATCGTTGTGTTGCATTTTTTGAAAGTAGATTATATGGGTTTATAAAAGAAATATTTAGAAGTTTTACATTTGACAGGTTTCTAAAAACCTGACAGGTGTTAGAATCTAAAAGTAAGTTTTAAAAGTAGCAACTTTTCGTCATTATTAAAAACAAAAAACCTCAATCATTACAATTGAGGTTTTAGCATAATATATTCTATAGAAATTATCCTAAAGTAACTCTTTTGAAACCTGTAATTTCAACGTTGAAACCTTTAACATAATCCCCCACTTTTTTACTATCATCTTTGATAAAGTTTTGATCTAACAAAGCTTTTTCCTGATCTAAAGTAGTGTTGTCAGAGATAAAACGTTGGATTTTTCCAGGAATAATTTTGTCCCAAATTTGCTCTGGTTTACCTTCTGCTTTCAATTCTGCTTTAGCATCTTCTTCTGCTTGTTTTAAAACTTCTTCTGTTAATTGAGAATAAGAAATATATTTAGGAACATTTTTCAATGTTTTTCCTAAACGAGCTGCTTCTTCATTTTCTTTTTCGATAATTGCAATACGAGCAGAAAGTTCAGAAGCAACGAAAGCAGGATCAAAATCTTTGTATGATAAAGTATCTGCTCCCATTGAAGCTACTTGCATAGAAATGTCTTTAGTTAACGTTTCAGCATCAGCAATTGCAGATGAAATAGCAGTTAAAGCAGCGATTTTGTTTACGTGTACATACGACCCAACAAAAGCACCTTCTAAAATTTCAAAACCACCAATTTCAATTTTCTCTCCGATAACTCCGGTTTGCTCAATTAATTTTTCAGCAACGGTCATGTTTCCGTCAAATGAAGAAGCTAAAAATTCGTCTTTTGAAGAAAAATTGATTGCTTTTTCTACCAATGCTTTAGCTAGAGCTACGAACGATTCGTTTTTACCAACGAAATCTGTTTCACAGTTCAAAGTAATTACAGCACCTTTGGTTTTGTCTGCATTTATAAAAGCAACAGCAGCACCTTCAGATGACTCTCGGTCAGAACGGTTAGCGGCTACTTTTTGCCCTTTTTCTCTAAGGATTTGTATAGCTTTATCGAAATCTCCATCAGCTTCAACTAAAGCTTTTTTACAGTCCATCATTCCGGCACCTGTAGTTTGTCTTAATTTATTTACGTCTGCAGCAGTAATTGTTGCCATTTTGTATCTATTTTTAAGTTTAAATTTTTTTTGTAAAAAAACAAATTCCGATAATCAAATTCCAAATTCCAATTTTATTAAATCATCAATTTTAAAAAAGACAATTTTTGGAACTTGGAATTTTCCTATCGGAATTTATACTATTTATTCTTCTGTAGTTGTTTCAGCTTCTGCAACTGGAGCGGCAGCTACTGTTTCTTCTACTGTATCTTCTACAACGTCTGCCTCTTTTTCAGATCCTCTTTCAGAAAGACCTTCAATAATTGCACCGGTTACTAAAGATAAAATTTTATCGATTGATTTAGAAGCATCATCATTTGCTGGAATTACATAATCCACTTCACGAGGATCTGAATTAGTATCAACCATTGCAAAAACTGGAATGTTTAATTTTTGAGCTTCTTTTACTGCGATGTGTTCAGCTTTGATATCTACTACAAATAATGCAGCAGGTAATCTTGACATATCAGCGATAGAACCTAAGTTCTTCTCTAGTTTAGCACGAAGACGATCTACTTGAAGTCTTTCTTTTTTAGAAAGAGTATTAAAAGTGCCATCTTTCTTCATTCTATCGATAGAAGCCATTTTTTTCACAGCTTTACGGATAGTAACGAAGTTAGTCAACATTCCACCAGGCCATCTTTCTGTGATATACGGCATGTTAGCGGCTGTTGCTTTTTCGGCTACGATATCTTTTGCTTGTTTTTTGGTAGCTACAAAAAGTACTTTTCTACCAGAAGCTGCAATTTTTTTCAAAGCTTCATTTGCTTCTTCAATTTTAGCAGCTGTTTTATATAGGTTAATGATATGAATACCATTACGTTCCATATAAATGTAAGGAGCCATGTTTGGGTCCCATTTGCGAGTCATGTGTCCAAAATGAACACCAGCCTCTAGCAAGTCTTTAACTTCAACTTTGTTTGCCATTTTTGTACTAGTTTACGTTCTGTTGATTAGCAATGTGTTTTAAGTTTAAAAGTTTAAGGTTTAAAAGTTTAAGAAGATTTTCCAATTACCTTTTACCAATTACCCTTTACTTTTTTTCAACCCATTTAGATGCTAAACTAATTTTCCGATTATTTCGGAATAATAACAACAATAACTTTTTTAATAATAATTTTGTAAATCGATTAACGTTTAGAGAATTGGAATCTCTTACGAGCTTTCTTCTGTCCAAATTTCTTACGTTCTACCATTCTAGGATCTCTTGTTAGCAATCCTTCTGGTTTCAAGATAGCTCTGTTTTCAGCCTCTACCTCGCACATTGCTCTAGCAATAGCCATTCTCACAGCTTCTGCTTGACCAGTTGTTCCACCTCCATAAACATTTACTTTCACGTCAAAGTTGCTTGCGTTTTCTGTCATCGACATTGGTTGCATCACTTTGTACTGTAAAGTAGCTGTTGGGAAGTAGTTTTCAAATTCTCTTTTGTTTACGGTGATTTTTCCTGTTCCTTCTGAAACATAAACACGTGCCACAGCACATTTTCTTCTACCGATTTTGTGAATAACTCCCATTACTTTAGATCGTTTAAGTTAACGGTTTTTGGTTGTTGAGCAGCGTGTTTGTGCTCAGTACCAACATTTACATTTAAATTGCGGAATAGTTGAGCTCCTAATTTGTTTTTAGGTAACATTCCTTTTACAGCTTTTTCCACTAATAATGCAGGGTTTTTTTGTTGCATTACTTTAGCAGTCAAGCTTCTTTGTCCACCTGGGTAACCTGTGTGACGGATGTACGTTTTGTCATCCAACTTGTTACCAGTCAGGTTGATTTTTTCTGCGTTGATAACGATTACGTTATCCCCACAATCAACGTGCGGAGTATAACTAGGCTTGTATTTACCTCTCAATAGCATCGCTACTTTTGAAGCTAAACGACCTAAGTTATGACCCTCAGCATCTACAACAATCCACTGCTTATCTGCGGTAGCTTTGTTGGCTGAAACTGTCTTGTAGCTTAATGTGTTCACAATAATTTATTTTAATTAAACATTCCATCCCCAATAAAGGGGTTGCAAAAGTACAATTAATTATGATAAAAGCAAATAGCTGTTTGAGTTTATTTTTTTTGATTCGTTTTTTGCTCAAGTTTGTGTTTAATTCTATTGAATTTAGCTACTTAACATAGGCTTTCATCCAATTTGATTTTCATTTATTTTTACTTTCAAATTTATCTTTTCATCAATTTTGGAGCAAGTAAGCAACTTTTGAACGTCAATCTATGCATAATTTTATTATTTTTACATCTTAAATTTAAGATATATGAAGCCAAAAGCCACGTTAAAGCAGATTTCAAAAGATTTAGGAATTTCCGTTTCAACGGTTTCCAAAGCATTGAGCGATAGTCATGAAATTAGTGAGCCCACCAAAATCAGGGTACAAGAGTATGCTAAGCTTCAGAATTACAAGCCAAATACAATGGCTAAGAATTTGAAAAATCAACGTACAAATACAATTGGTGTTATTATTCCGAATATCTTAAATCCTTTTTTTGCTAAAGTGTTTAGTGGAATCGAAAAGAAAGCCAACGAAAAAGGATATAATGTCATCACCTATATTTCCAATGAATCCCATAACAAAGAAAAACAAGCAATGGATTTGTTGAGCAACGGTACCGTTGATGGTTTTATTCTTTCGGTTGCGGAAGAATCACAAACTAAAAATGTTTCCTCACACTTTAAAGAAATCCTTCGTGAAGGTCTGCCAATTGTGATGTTTGACCGTATTATGGAAGATGTAAATTGTGATAAAGTAATTGTAGATGATTTTGAATCATCGGTTGAAGCCGTTAATCATTTGATAAAATTGGGATGCAAAAAAATAGCATTGCTTTCTTGTATTGATAATTTAAGTGTCGGAAAACACAGAGCGTTGGGCTATGAAAGAGCTTTGCAGGATAATAAAATGGAAGTTGACACTCGATACATTATAAAAACCGACAGTCAAACGGATTTTGATGCCCGTTTGGAAAAATTAATTTCCGAAAAAGAAATTGACGGAATTTTAGCCGTTGACGAACACGCTTCCACCATGGCGATGAAAATTGCTATTCAAAAAGGAATTAAAATACCGGATGAATTGTGTGTTATTGGTTTTGCAGACGGCGTTTGGTCACGTAGATTAACCCCAAGTTTATCTACCATCAGCCAACACGGACCTGAAATTGGTGAAGAAGCCGCTAAATTATTAATCGAAAAACTCGAACGAAAACAAGAAACACCAACGTATAAAACTACGGTTGTGAAAACGGAATTAAGACAACGGGATTCGACTAGGAGAGTTTAGGTTTTTATTTGACTGGAATTCGGAAATTTATGCTAAAGCCTTGTTTTACAAGGTTTTTTTATTTGACTGGAATTCGGAAAAGATAATTTACGAACTTAAAAATCCACTTTTAAAAATAAAAAACACAAATGCACAGTATAAAAAAGTAGCCGTTACATATGTATTAGCCACTATACTTTTTTGTTCTGAATGTGATATTTTAATTTTGTACAGATTAAATAATATGGGAGGTAAAACGAGTACTAGATTTCCTATTTTCCCAGATGTAATTGCAATTTGACTTTCTGCACCTGCACCAGATCCAAAATACATAAAAAAAGAGAAAAGCAAAATTATAAACAATAAAGACAAGTAAAGAATTTCTAAACTTAAAATGATTACCAAAAGTTTAAGATTGACTTTCATACATTATTGTTTATTGAAATACTTTGTTCAAAAATTTAACTGCATACTAAAAACTGCTTACTGAACACTAAAATCAATGAGCCTCCAACCAATTTCTTCCCATCCCCAACTCCACATCCAACGGAACATTCAATTTAAAAGCGTTTTCCATTTCGTACTTAATCATCGGTTGAATTTTTTCTAATTCGCTATTATGAACATCAAACACCAACTCATCGTGCACTTGCAATAACATTTTTGATTGCCAGTTTTCTGAAGTCAATTTTTGATGAATATTAATCATCGCAATTTTAATAATATCGGCAGCAGAACCTTGAATGGGTGCGTTCACGGCATTTCGTTCAGCACCGCTTCGCACCATAGCATTCGCAGAATTAATGTCTTTTAAATAACGTCTTCTTCCTAAAACGGTTTGTACATAACCATGTTCTCGGGCAAAATCAACTTGGTTTGCCATATAGGCTTTCAGTTTTGGATACGTGGCATAATAGGCATCAATCAACTCGGCACTTTCTTTTCGGGACAAATTGGTTTGGTTGGAAAGTCCGAACGCCGAAACACCATAAATGATTCCGAAGTTCACCGTTTTAGCATTACTTCGTTGTTCTTTAGTGACTTCTTCCAGCGGAACATTGAACACTTTTGCAGCCGTACTTTTGTGAATGTCTTCGTTGTTTTGAAAGGCTTTAATCATATTTTCTTCGCCTGATAAAGCGGCAATGATTCGAAGCTCTATTTGCGAATAATCGGCAGAAACTAAGGTGTAATTTTCATCTCTGGCAATAAATGCTTTTCGGATTAATCGCCCTCTTTCGGTACGAATCGGAATGTTTTGCAAATTCGGATTATTCGAACTTAATCGTCCGGTTGCCGCAACCGTTTGCATATAATCGGTGTGAACACGCTGCGTTTTTGGATCTACTTGGTTAGGCAACGCATCAATATACGTGCTTTGCAACTTTACCATTTGTCGCCATTCCAAAATGTCTTTCACAATTTGGTGTTCATTTACCAAATAACTCAAGACTTCTTCGCCGGTGGCATATTGACCGGTTTTGGTTTTCTTTTGTTTGGCTCCTCCGATTTTTAATTTGTCAAATAAAATATCGCCCAATTGTTTGGGTGAAGCTAAATTGAACTTTTCGCCAGCCGTTTCATAGATTTTTTGTTCAAATTCAGTAATGTCTTTTTGCATATCCACCGACATTTTTTTCAAAAAATCAACATCCAATCGAATTCCTTCAGATTCCATTGCGGCTAAAACCGGAATTAAGGGAATTTCGATTTCATCAAACAATTTCTTCGTTTCGGCTTTGTCTAAAATCGGGCTGAAAATTTCTTTTAGTTGAAACGTAATATCAGCATCTTCGGCAGCATATTCTTTAATTTCTTCCAAATTGACATCACGCATTGATTTTTGATTTTTACCTTTTTTTCCAATTAAGGTTTCGATGGATTTTGGCGAATATTTCAAATACGTTTCCGATAAAACATCCATGTTGTGACGCATATCGGGATTGATCAAATAATGTGCAATCATCGTGTCAAACAATTTTCCTTTGACAGAAATGCCATAATTCGCTAAAATTTTCAAATCATATTTAAGGTTCTGACCAATTTTTTCAATCGTTTCACTTTCAAAAAACAGACGGAATTTTTCCATTAATTGTTGAGCTTCTTCTTGATTTTCAGGAAAAGGAACGTAAAAAGCTTTTCCTTTTTCCCAAGAAAGTGCTAAACCAACTAACTCCGCATTCAACGCATCAATTCCCGTTGTTTCAGTATCAAAACAAACTGAAGATTGATTCATTAAATTTTGCATCAATAACTTCACAGGTAAATCACCTTGCACGATTTGGTAAAAATGTTCAGTCGTTTCTAACGTGGCATAAAACGAATTTGTTCTCACTTCATCCGAATCATCATCACTAAAACCAAATAAATCAAATTGATCTTCGTTGGATTTTTTTGCGACTGGTTTCTTTAGTCCCGATGCTTCGGGATGATTTTTGTCATTGTTATTGTCATTGCCATTTGTATCGATTTCATCGTATTCTTTTCCGCTTCCAAATAATTTATCGAATTGAGTTTTCATTTGACGAAACTCTAATTCCATAAAAATTTCATCTGTTTTTTGAACATCGGGTTTAGAAAGTTCAAAATCTTCGGCATTAAAAGTAACGGGACAATCGAGTAGAATTCGAGCCAGTTTTTTGGATAAAATTCCGAGTTCTTTGTTTTTTTCAATTTTATCTTTTAAAGCACCTTTTAATTTATCGGTGTTTTCCAATAGATTTTCCATCGAACCAAATTCTTTTAATAATTTTTTGGCGGTGACTTCACCAACACCCGGAAAACCTGGAATGTTATCGGCAGAATCGCCCATCATTCCTAAATAATCAATCACTTGCTCCGGACGTTCAATTTCAAACTTGGCTAATACTTCAGGAATTCCCCAAATTTCAATATCGTTCCCCATTCGAGCGGGTTTGTACATAAAAATATTTTCGGAAACCAACTGAGCAAAATCTTTATCGGGCGTAACCATAAAAACTTGAAAACCTTCTTTTTCGGCTTGTTTGGCTAGAGTTCCAATTAAATCATCGGCTTCAAAACCTGCTTTTTCCATAATCGGAATATGCATGGCTTTTAATAATTCCTGAATATACGGAACCGCAATTTTGATGGCTTCAGGAGTTTCGTCACGATTGGCTTTGTATTCCTGAAACATTTCTAAACGGTAATCGCTTCCTCCTTTGTCAAAAGCAACCGCCAAATGATCAGGCTTTTCGCGACGAATAACATCCATTAAGGAATTCATAAAGCCCATGATGGCTGAGGTATCCATTCCTTTGGAGTTAATTCGCGGATTTTTGATAAAAGCATAATACCCACGAAAAATTAAAGCGTAAGCATCGAGAAGAAAAAGGCGTTTTTGCGTTGACATATTGAAATATTAAAAAGGTAAAAATAGCAAAACTATTCCAAAGAATGAGTGGATTTCAATCCATTAAATTTTAATTATTTATTAACTATTAACCAATTGAAACTTCGTTACTTTGCTTAAAAATTTCTTGTGATATTCCGATTATTAATTTTCTTAGCATTTATATTTCTAATAGAAATTTATGCCTTTCAGGCTTTCAAAACCTTGAGTCGCATCAAATGGGTTCAGTATACCTATATTATATTGAGTGTTGTTATTCTAGCTTACATTATTTACTCCTTTACCCAATTTGATCGAAGTGTTGGACAAACACCTAAAACACTTTTTACACTTGGATTAGTCTTGATTGTATACATTCCAAAAATGATTCTGACCACCATTATGTTTGGAGAAGATTTTTATCGAATCATTTCCGGTACGATTTCACATTTTTTAGGAAATACAAACCAAAATTCTTTCTTGCCCGAAAGAAGAAAATTCGTAAGTCAAATTGCACTTGGTGTGGCAGCTGTTCCGTTTTTATCTCTGTTGTATGGAATGACTAAAGGAAAGTATAATTTCAAGGTCATTAAACAAACTTTGTTTTTTCCGGATTTACCGGATAGTTTTGACGGAACGACCATTACGCACATTTCAGACATTCATTCCGGAAGTTTTGATGATCCTGAAAAAATTCAATATGCTGTTGATTTGATTAATGAACAAAACTCAGATATGATTTTGTTTACTGGTGATATTGTGAATACACATGCTAGTGAAATGCATCCTTGGATTGATACTTTCAAGAAAATCCATGATCCAAAGTTTGGAAAATATTCTGTTTTAGGAAATCATGATTACGGTGAATATATTGATTGGCCAAATCAAAAGGAAAAAGAAGATAATTTTTTAGCGATTAAGGATTTACATCGTCAAATTGACTTTAAGTTGTTGATGAATGAACATATAAAATTAAAAAATGGAACGGATGAAATTGCAGTAGTTGGTGTTGAAAACTGGGGAAAGAGTTTCAAAAAAGCAGGTGATTTGGTGAAAGCATCAAACGGTTTAAGCCAAACTGATTTTAAGATTTTAATGAGCCACGATCCAAGTCATTGGGAATATGAAGTAAAAAACAATGATCAAAACTTTCAATTAACGTTATCCGGTCACACGCATGGTTTGCAATTTGGAATCGAAATACCTGGTTTCTTCAAATGGAGCCCGGTGCAATATGTTTATAAACAATGGGCCGGATTATATGAAAATGTGGGGCGTTACATTTATGTAAATCGAGGTTTTGGCTTTCATGCCTACCCCGGAAGAGTAGGAATTTGGCCTGAAATTACGGTTATTGAACTAAAAAAAGCAGAAAAAGTAGTGTAATTCGTTAAAAATGCTACATTTGTATATTATTTATTAAATAATAGGTTTAATTTCGAATAAAAATTTGTCAATTTATGTCAAAATTTGGTGAACTTATTAATGCTCATGTTCCGGTTTTAATTGATTTTTATACCGAGTGGAACGAATCTTCAGTTGCGATGCATCCTGTAATTAGAGATGTGGCTGCTGCTTTGGGAGATAAAGCAAAAGTGATAAAAATTGATGTTGATAAAAATCAGGAATTAGCTGATGCTTTACGTATTAAAGGATTGCCTACGTTAATGATTTATAAAGACGGTCAAATGGTTTGGAGACAATCCGGTGAGTTGGATGCCAACACCATCATTGGATTAGTGCAAGAGCAAGTCTAGTTTAGCGGATTATATCACATTGATATCCGTTTTCGGATAGATACTGTAAAGTTTTTGGAAGTACATATTCCAAATTCTGAAATGCTTTTATACTATCGTGAAAGACAATTATGCTGCCTGGTTCAAGATTGTCAATTACATTTTCTAAACATTTTTCTTTAGAAATTTCCTTTTTGTAATCGGCACTTAAAACATCCCACATAATTATTTTATATCTTAATCTTCGCAATCTTCTGGATTGTGAGGGTTTTATTTTTCCATAAGGTGGTCTGAATAATCTAGATTTAAGATTGACCATTGGCGATTTTTGAATTTCCACTTCACACATTTCTACTTCTTTGAAATAAGTTTTGTTTGAGGTATTCCATCCCTTTACATGGTTAAAAGTGTGATTGCCTATAGCATGACCGTCTTCAATAATTCTTAAAAAAACTTCAGGATTTTTTTCTACATTATTACCAATACAAAAGAAAGTAGCCTTTGCATCATATGTTTTTAATTGATTCAAAACCCAATCGGTAATTTCCGGTATTGGTCCGTCATCAAAAGTCAGAAATACTTTTTTTTCAGAAGTGGGTATGCTCCAAACATAATTGGAGAATATTTTTTTAATAATCGGATGTGTTTTAATCCAAAGTAAATCCATTTTAAAAAAAGAAGAGCCAAATGAATGGCTCTTAACTATTATTCGTTTTTACGTTTAAATCGTTCAAAGCGTTTGTTGTAGCTATTAAAAATAGCTTTTTGTTTTTCATAAAATTCTATATCATCATTCAGATTCATAGTTATTAAAAGTGAGCGATATCTTTCAATATTAGTAACGATTTCTATCATTCTATCGTTTTGATCGGATGATTTTAAATGAGTAAAATAATTCAATTGATCTTGGTATTTAAGTATCAATTTTTGCAAAAGTTCGCGAGCTTTTTCGGTTTTTCCTATGCTGTAGTAACCTCCGGCAAAAGGTTCTACCATGGTATAATATCCATAATAATCAATAGGCATTTTAGTTAAAGCCAATTCGATTACTTTCTCAGCTTTTTCATTTTTTTCTTCCAAAATAAGTTGTTGCATTAATCTGGACAGATTGGTACGGTAAGTTATACTGTTTCTTCTAGTTTCCACATCATGATAAATGTCGGTTCGTTCACCATTTCCCCAGTCCCATTTCATAACAATATCATACATTTTATCGCTATCAATTTGACCCATATCCATAGGCGACTCTTTATCTATTGGCGTTTTGATTGGAACAAGTTTATAGGTTAAACCATCCAATTGTAAATATTCTTTCATCCAAAGATAATCTTCATCGCTAAAACTTCCACCGGTGAAATAAATTGGTCTCTTCCAATTGTTGTTTTGAATAATATCAAACATCATGATACGAGCTTTGTAAATCGCTCTATCTTTTATTTCAATATCCATAAAAGGAACAATGGAATCATAATATTTTTCATTTACTACTTTGTTTTTGATTACGGCATTTTTATCAACTGGAATTCTAATTTTTGTAGTAGGGAAAAAATGAATACTTTGTCCGCTTTGCGTTTCTAATAATGTATTTGGGTCATCACTTTTAATAAAATCTAAAAAGTTCTTTAATTCCCAACGGTTTTGAGTGATTTCGTTTGAAATAACATAATCTAACTTATCACCTACATACAAGTTTCTGTCAAATGAAATCGGTAAAGGTTCGGAGTCATACGCTTTTGCTTTCATTTGATCAATATGCCAATCCGTCATAAAAAGCTGAGTGTTTACCACTCTAACATCTCTCCTGATTCCTTCAATTTCCTGAGCATACCACAGTGGGAAAGTATCATTATCGCCAATAGTAAATAAGATGGCATTGGGTTCGCATGATTCTAAGTATCCTTTCGCATTAGCCAAAGCAGTATATTTATTTGAACGGTCGTGGTCATCCCAATTTTGATTAGCCAATAAAACAGGGTTTGCCAATAACGTTAATCCCAATACAACAGGAAGTGCTATTTTTGGATTCAACCATTTTCTAATAAAGTCAAAAAAGGCATATACGCCAAGACCAATCCAAATGGCAAAAACATAAAATGAACCCACTAAAGCATAATCTCTTTCTCTTGGCTCAAATGGTCGTTCATTAAGATATACTTTTAAGGCAATACCTGTGAATAAGAATAAGACAAATAGAACATAGAATCCCTTAATATCTTTTTTATAATGAAAAAGCATTCCAATAATTCCAAGAATAAAAGGTAAAAAATAATAGGTGTTTCGCCCTTTGTTATTTAAAACATCTTGTGGCAAGTTTTTTTGTGAACCAAGGAAAATTTCATCAATAAAATTGATACCGCTTAGCCAATTCCCTTCATTATCATATTTTCCTTGAACGTCACTTTGTCTTCCTACAAAATTCCATAATAGGTAGCGAACATACATGTAACCAAATTGGTACTCAAACATGAATTTCAAATTATCGATTGAAGATGGTTTTTCAACAATCAAATAATTACCATATGATTTTAAAAAAGTGATATAATCTTCATCGTCTAATCTACCGGAAGCGTAAGCTTGTTTGAATTGTGCTACAATGTCAACTAATTCTTCTTCATGAGCATACTCAGGATCGATTTTAAAATTTACAAGATTTGTAAACTTCATGTAGTTTTCAGCATTGTCACTGCTCCACATTCTTGGTAAAATAGTTTTATGATCACCATGACTGTTTTGAGTGGCATTGATGTAATTGTTTGTGATGATATATTTCCCGGTTTTATAATCTCTTTCATAGTTTGGTGCTTTGTCAAGATAAGGTTCGTCTGGGTCTAAACCTGCAAACATATCTGTGAATTGTGGACCATAAAACAGAGGATTTTGAGGATATTGCTCTCTGTTGTAATAGGCTAAAACCTCTCTCGCATCAGAAGGTTTATTTTCATTAATCACAACATTTGCATTGGCACGAATCGGAAGCATCATCCAAGTTGAAAATCCGATAAAAATAAAAAGCACACACAATAATAAGGTATTGTACTGCGGTAAGTTTTTAGCTTTAGTGTATTTCAATCCAAAATAAAAGAAAGCAATCAAAATGAGTGTCATAAAGATTGTACCTGAATCAAAAGGAAGACCAATGGAGTTAACCATAAAAACTTCTGTTTTTCCAAAAAGTGACATGGTTAATGGTAAAAGCATTTTGAAAATGAACAATAATATGGCAACAACAACAATATTAGCAATAATAAAACTTTTAATAGTAACGGTTTTGTAATTTTTAAAGAAATAGAGTAATCCTATGGATGGTATGGTCAAAAGAGCCATAAAGTGGACGCCAAAAGAAAGTCCAGTCATTAAAGAAATCAACAGCAACCATTTATTCCCTCTAGGAGTATGCATTTCCTCTTCCCATCGTAATGCTAACCAAAATAATATAGCGATAAACAAAGAAGCCATCGCATACACTTCAGCTTCTACGGCATTAAACCAAAAACTATCCGTAAAAGTAAAGCCAACTGCACCCACAAAAGCGGCACCTAAAATGGCAATACCTTCGTAATTTCCAATATTTTGAAAAGAAGAAACTACTTTTTTCAAAAGAATAGTTAATGACCAAAAAAGAAATAAAACCGTAAATGCACTAGAAAAAACAGACATCATATTGACCATTAATGCAACTTTTGATGCTTCAGGAGCAAACATTGCAAAAAAGGCTCCCATCATCTGAAATAAGGGTGCTCCTGGCGGATGTCCAACTTGTAATTTTGCGGAAGTTGCAATGTATTCGCCACAATCCCAAAAACTTAAGGTGGGTTCAACGGTTAATGTAAACGTGATTAAGGCAATTAAAAAGGTAGTCCATCCAAGGATGTTGTTCCATTTTTTAAAATTAAATGTCATCATGTATGCTAATTATAAATTGGCTGTAAAGTCATACAAAGAAACTATTTTTTTATGGAAACCACTATTGCTTAACAAAATTTTCTCAAACAAGTTTTTTTAACTTGCTAAAAATCAATTGAAGATTTTTTGAAATTGCTTTTCAAACAAAAAATCACATAAAAAAGGAGCTAATAATTTGCAGAGAATAAAAATTGTACTAAATTTGCACCCGCAATCAAGCAATTGATGGTCCATGGTGTAATGGTAACACTACGGTTTTTGGTGCCGTCTTTCTAGGTTCGAGTCCTAGTGGACCAACAAAAAAGCCCGCTCAAATTGAGTGGGCTTTTTTATTTTTCAGGTATTTCAACTCTTATATTTTGAAAGTAAGTACCGGTTTTACGGAGTGA
Organism: Flavobacterium filum DSM 17961; assembly: GCF_000425465.1. Taxonomy (GTDB): domain Bacteria; phylum Bacteroidota; class Bacteroidia; order Flavobacteriales; family Flavobacteriaceae; genus Flavobacterium; species Flavobacterium filum. The sequence continues at coordinate 83,716 of NZ_AUDM01000012.1, forward strand.
TTTACTAAATCTTCACTTATACTTCCGTTAAAAAAATGAGCTAAACCTTTTCTGCCGTGTGTACACATTCCAATCAAGTCTGCGTTTGTGCTGTTTGCAAAGTTTAAAATTCCTTTTTCAACATTTGCATCGTTAAAAATATGAGATGTATAATTGTTGATATTAAATTGAGCAATGAATTTATCCATTATTTCTTGTGCAACTAATGTTGATTTGAAATTATTTGGAGTATTAATCATTACTAAATTCATATTTGCACCAAATTTATTAGCTATTTCAACCGCTTTAGCAAAAGGTTTTTTTACTTCATCAGAAAAATCCGAAGCAAAAACAAAATTATCTACATTAAAATTAGGATTTTCTTGTTTGATGATTAAAACAGGAACTTCAGAATGACGAACTACTTTCTCTGCATTAGAACCGATAAACATATCTTTGAATCCACTCGCTCCATGAGAGCCCATTACAATTAAATCAATATCATTTTTTTGAATGATTTTAAGGATTCCATCAAATGCTAATTCAAACTGAATAACTTCTGAAACTTTTAAACCTTCAAGATAGTCAGCTTCCATCAGGTTCTCTAATTTTGCAATGGCAGCATTTTTAAAAAACATAATCTCAGGTAAAGCATGACCTGCCGAAACAGCATCTCCAGATTGATGTGGTAATTCAAGCATGTGAAGTAAAATGATTTCACCATTGTGTTTTTTTGCAATTTGAGCAGCCACTTTTAAAGCGTATTCGGCATGTTGAGAAAAATCGGTTGGAATTAAAATTTTTTTCATAAAAAAAGTTATAAGAAATTGGTTGGTTTTGTCTTAATTTTAGATTATAAAGGTACAATTTATTTTTGAATTTAAATTGAATTTTCAAATATAAAAAAAAACACTATATTTGCACCATTATTTAAGAAAATGGATAATGAGGGGAGCAAAGCTCCCCTCTTTTTATAAAATCATGACATTTAAACAACAAGTTGAGGCGTTATTAGAGCAGGCTATAGAAGAGAGACCATCGTTGTTTCTTATTGACCTCACAATAACGGATGCAATGAAAATTATTGTAACTTTGGATGGCGATGATGGTGTTCAATTACAAGACTGCATTGATATAAGTCGAGCAATTGAAAACAATTTAGACAGAGAAGTGAATGATTTTTCATTAGAAGTAGCATCTGCAGGATTGTCTTCTCCGCTTAAATTGGTAAGACAATATAAAAAAAATATTGGTAGGACTTTAAAAGTTAAAACCGGAAATGATCAGATAGAAGCTCTTTTAATAGACGCAAATGAAGATTTTATCACTTTATCATGGTCTGCAAGAGAACCCAAAAAAATTGGAAAAGGGAAAGAAACCGTTGAAAAAAAATTGGAATTACCCTATTCAGAAATTAAAGAAGCAATAGTGACAATAACATTTTAAATATAAGTAAGTAGAGTAGCATGGAAAATATAGCATTAATTGAATCATTTTCAGAGTTTAAAGACGATAAATTAATTGATCGTGTGACCCTTATGGCCATTTTGGAAGATGTGTTTAGAAATGCCTTAAAAAAGAAATATGGTTCTGATGATAATTTCGATATCATTATCAATCCTGATAAAGGAGATATGGAAATTTGGAGAAATAGAGTGGTGGTGGCAGATGGTGAAGTAGAAGATGAGAATTCTGAAATTTCTTTATCAGAGGCTAGAAAAATTGAGCCTGATTTTGAAGTAGGAGAAGATGTATCGGAAGAGGTGAAATTAATTGATTTAGGAAGAAGAGCTATTTTAGCTTTGCGTCAAAATTTGATTTCAAAAATTCATGAGCATGACAGTACAAACCTTTATAAACAATTCAAAGATTTAATTGGTGAAATTTATTCTGCAGAAGTGCATCATGTTCGACCAAAAGTTATTATCTTAGTTGATGATGACGGAAATGAAATTGTTTTACCAAAAGAAAAACAAATTCCATCCGATTTTTTCAGAAAAGGAGATAATGTTCGTGGAATTATTGAAAGTGTTGAATTGAAAGGTAATAAACCCCAAATCATTATGTCTAGAACATCTGAAAAGTTCTTGGAAAAACTTTTTGAACAAGAAATTCCTGAGATTTTTGACGGATTGATTATGATCAAAAAAGTGGTTAGAATTCCTGGTGAAAAAGCGAAAGTAGCTGTTGATTCATATGATGATAGAATTGATCCTGTTGGAGCTTGTGTCGGAATGAAAGGGTCAAGAATTCATGGAATTGTTAGAGAATTAGGGAATGAAAATATTGATGTAATTAATTATACGAATAACAATCAATTATTCATTACCAGAGCCTTGAGTCCGGCAAAAGTTTCATCCATCAAAATAGATGAAGATAAAAAAAGAGCCGAAGTATATTTGAAGTTAGAAGAAGTTTCTAAAGCCATCGGTAGAGGAGGTCATAACATCAAATTAGCTGGTTTTTTAACAGGATATGAGTTAGATGTAATTCGTGAAGGAAATGTTGCAGAAGAAGAAGATGACGTTGAATTAACGGAATTCTCTGATGAAATTGATGGATGGGTAATTGATGAATTCGCAAAAATTGGATTAGATACCGCTAGAAGCGTATTGAAACATTCTGTTGAAGATTTAGTTAGAAGAACAGATTTAGAAGAAGAAACTGTTTTGGAAGTGATTAAAATATTAAAATCTGAATTTGAAGCTTAATCTTCAAAGTGAATTGAACACACACTAATAAAAATATATGTCTGAAGAAAAGAACATAAGAATTAATAAAGTTTTAAGGGAATTAAATATTTCTTTGGAGAGGGCTGTCGATTATTTAAAAGACAAAGGTGTTTCAATTGAAGCCAGTCCAAATACAAAAATCTCTGAAAGTGAATATACAATTCTTTGTAATGAGTTTGCTGGCGATAAAGGGAACAAAGCAGCTTCTAAAGAGGTTGGAGAAGAAAAGCGTAAAGAGAAAGAAGCTCTTCGAATAGAAAGAGAAAAAGAAGAGTTTCTTAAAAAGCAACAAGAAGAAGAGTTGTTAAAACAACAACAAGAAGTGATCAAGGCCAAAGCTACAGTAACTGGGCCAAAACAAGTTGGGAAAATTGAATTGGATCCTAAAAAGCAAATTCCACAAGAAGAAGTTAAAAAAGAAGTAGTAACAGTAAAAGAAATAGTTGTTGAAAAAGAAACTCCAGTTGTTGAAGTTGTAAAAGAGGTTAAAGTTGAAAAAGAAGTAAAACAAGAAGTTTCAAAAAAACCTGAAGTTTCGAAAGAAGAAATTACCAAGCAATCCAAAGAAGAAGCTGATGAAGCACCTTTGGTTGAAGAGAAGTTTGAAACACAATATCAAAAGCTATCTGGAGCTACTATTACAGGTCAACGCATTGACTTATCTCAATTTGATAAGCCTAAAAAGAAAAAGGAAGAACCAAAAATTCAACCCAACAAGCCTTCAAATCAAGGTGGAAATGCTAATGATGCGAAAAATAAGAGAAAAAGAATTCCACCAAAACCAGGAACGAATCCAGGACAAGGACAAGGAAATGGTCAAGGGAATAATCGTCCGCAGCAAGGTAAGCCAGGCTTCAATAAGGGTGTTAGACCCGCAATTGTTGCAAAGGTAGAGCCAACCGAAGAAGAAGTTCAAAAACAAATTCGTGAAACGCTTGAAAAACTTCAGGGTAAAGGAAATAAGAGTAAAGCTGCCAAGTATAGAAGAGATAAAAGAGAAACACATCGTCAACGAAATGATGATGAGTTGAAAGCGATTGAAGAAGGAAGTAAAATTTTGAAAGTAACGGAATTCGTTACTGTTGGAGAAATTGCTACAATGATGGATGTGCCTATTACTAAAGTAATTGGAACATGTATGTCATTGGGTATCATGGTAACTATGAACCAACGTTTAGATGCAGAAACACTTTCTATTGTTGCGGATGAATTTGGTTATGAAGTTGAATTTATTACAACCGATCTTGAAGAAGCTATTGAAGTTGTTGAGGACAGAGAAGAAGATCTTGTATTTCGTGCACCTATAGTTACGGTTATGGGTCACGTTGATCACGGTAAAACATCTCTTTTGGATTATATTCGTAAAACGAATGTAATTGCTGGAGAATCCGGAGGAATCACGCAGCACATCGGTGCTTATGGTGTAACCTTAGAAAATGGTCAAAAAATTGCTTTTTTAGATACGCCCGGTCACGAAGCGTTTACGGCTATGCGTGCACGTGGTGCTCAGTTAACCGATATTGCAATTATTGTAATTGCTGCTGACGATGACATCATGCCTCAAACCAAAGAAGCCATTAGTCATGCTCAAGCAGCTGGTGTACCTATGATCTTTGCTATTAATAAAGTTGATAAACCAAATGCTAATCCGGAAAAAATTAAAGAAAGATTAGCCGGAATGAACTTATTGGTAGAGGATTGGGGTGGAAAAATTCAATCACATGATATTTCTGCTAAAATGGGTATGGGTGTAAAAGAATTACTTGAAAAAGTTTTACTTGAAGCAGAATTATTAGATTTAAAAGCAAATCCAGATAAACCAGCGGTCGGTACAGTAATTGAAGCTTTCTTAGATAAAGGAAAAGGATATATATCAACTGTTTTAGTACAAGCGGGTACATTGCGAGTTGGAGATTATGTATTGGCGGGTAAAAATCATGGTAAAGTGAAAGCGATGCATGATGAACGTGGAAAAGTAATCAAAGAAGCTGGACCTTCAACGCCAATATCCATTTTAGGTCTTGATGGAGCTCCTACAGCGGGAGATAAATTCAATGTTTTTGAAGACGAACGCGAAGCAAAACAAATTGCGGCGAAACGTTCTCAATTAATGCGTGAGCAATCGGTTAGAACGCAAAAACACATTACCCTTGCAGAGATTGGAAGACGTATTGCATTAGGTCAGTTTAAAGAGTTGAATATTATCTTAAAAGGTGACGTGGATGGTTCTGTAGAAGCTCTTTCTGATTCCTTCTCTAAATTGTCAACGGAAGAAATTCAAATTAAAATTATTCATAAAGGTGTTGGTGCCATTACAGAATCGGATGTATTGTTAGCTTCTGCTTCTGATGCGATTATTATTGGATTTAATGTTCGCCCTGCCGGAAATGCAAAACAATTGGCTGATAAAGAAGAAATTGATATCAAAACCTACTCAATTATCTATGATGCAATTGATGATTTAAAAGATGCAATGGAAGGAATGTTGTCTCCGGAAATGAAAGAAGAAATTTCAGGAACTGCCGAAATACGTGAAACCTTTAAAATTTCTAAAATTGGAACAATTGCCGGTTGTATGGTAATTGATGGAAAAATCATTAGAAGTTCTAAAATTAGATTAATTCGTGAAGGAGTAGTCATTTATACTGGTGAATTAGTTGCTCTTAAACGTTTTAAAGACGATGTAAAAGAAGTTTCTAAAGGATATGACTGTGGTATGCAAATCAAAGGATATAACGATATTCAGATAAACGATTTGATTGAAAGTTTCAGCCAAGTAGAAGTCAAGAAAAAACTAAAATAATAAGCATAAAAAATCCCGATTTATCGGGATTTTTTTATTTATTGGGTTTTATTAAAAATGCATTTGGATACTTCGTTTTTAGTTCTTTCAAGTTTTTCTCAGCTTCAATCCTTGTTTTAAAATTCCCTACCCAAACTTTGTAAACAGGTGTGTGAAAAACAATTGTTGCATCAAAATTTTTGTTCTCTTTTTTAAATTGTAATAATTCTTTTTTTGCATTTTCACTATTACCGGTAAATAATTGAATTTTCCACCTGTCATTCATTGTTAAAGATGCGTTAACCTTGCGTTTTTCGTTTAACAATTGTTCAAATTTCGCATCTTGTTCAACGGTGGTTGTTTGACTAATTACAGTTTGAAAACCAAATAAAAAGACTAATAAAAATAAGGAACGCAACAGATTTTTTCTTTCTTTGAAAAGCATAATGAATTGATTTTTATGCAAATGTACAGCTTATGAAATAAAACAAAACAATAAATATTATTTAGAATAAATATAAATTACTATTTAAGGTTATTTTAAGGTTTTGAGAATAGTTCATAAGTCGTATTTTTGTCGGAGTTTTTAATAAAAAGCATGTTTTATTAAATACATAGAAAAAATTATACCAAAATTAGTCGACAAATTATAACTACTTATATGAAAAAGGTGGGTAACCATAATTCGATTTCCAGAATACTAAAATTCAGTTTAGCTTTGATGCTAACTTTTTCAATTCAACTTTTTGCTCAAGATGCTGTGACTCCTGCACCTGATGCTGCCGCAACTGCCACACCTGCACCTTCTGCTACTGGTGATGCTGCTGCCGGAAAAGCATTATTCAATGCTCAGTGTGCGGCTTGTCATAAGTTGGACGCTAAAATGACTGGGCCTGCATTACGTGGGGTGGGTGATAAATATGAAAAAGAATGGTTGTATAAATGGATTCGCAATAGTGCTGATTTAATCAAATCAGGAGACGAAAGAGCAAACAAAGTATTCAATGAGTTCAACAAGTCCCCAATGACGGCTTTCCCTCAGTTGTCTAATGCGGATATTGATAATATCATTGCTTATACAATGGAGCCAGTTCCTGCACCGGCGGCAGTAGCTGCTGTTCCTGGAGGAGATCAAGGTTCAGTTCAATCTGGTGGAATTTCAAACGAAGTAATTCTTGGTGCTCTTGCTTTAGTATTAGCGATGTTGGTTGTGATGTTGTTTTTGGTGAACAATGTATTAACCAGAATAGCTAAAGCAAACGGGTTAGAAGTCGCAAAAAGCGAAAAATCATTACCGATTTGGAAGGCTTTCGCTAAAAATCAATTTTTAGTCTTAGTTACAGTTATTTTCTTCTTGTTGTCTAGTGCTTACTTTGTGTATGGATGGTTCATGCAAGTCGGAGTTGATCAGGGTTACGAACCTATTCAACCGATTCATTATTCACATAGAATCCATGCCGGAGAAAACGGTATTGATTGTAAATATTGTCACTCTGCAGCCAGAGAAAGTAAACATTCAAATATTCCTTCATTAAATGTGTGTATGAACTGTCATAAAAATATTTCTGAAGTGGCTGAATCAACTGCCACTCCTGAATATAGCAAAGCTTTTTATGATGGTGAAATCCAAAAATTATATGATGCAGTGGGTTGGGATAAAGCAAACCAAAAATATACCGGAAAAACGCAACCAGTGAAATGGGTTCGTATTCATAATCTTCCTGATTTAGTTTACTTCAACCACGCACAACACGTAACGGTTGGAGGAATTGAATGTCAAACGTGTCACGGTCCTGTTGAAGAGATGGAAATTATGAAACAACATTCTCCTTTAACAATGGGATGGTGTATCAATTGTCACAGAGAAACAGAAGTGAAGTTGAAAGACAACGAATATTACAAAAAAATACATGAAGAACTTTCTAAAAAATATGGTGTAGAGAAATTAACTGCTGCACAAATGGGAGGTTTAGAATGTGGAAAATGTCACTATTAATTAATTAAGAAGCTAATATATATACAGTATGTCATCAAACAAAAAATACTGGAAAAGTGTTGAAGAGCTAAACGATAACAGTTCTATTGTTGAGACGCTAAGAAATAATGAGTTCGTGGAACCAATTCCAACGGATGAGTTTCTGGGAGATAAAGACAGTTTGTCTAATTCTTCAACGTCAAGACGTGATTTCTTAAAATATGTAGGTTTTAGTACAGCTGCTGCTTCATTAGTGGCTTGTGAAGGACCGGTTATTAAATCTATTCCTTATGTTGTTCAACCGGAACAAATTATTCCGGGTATTGCAGATTATTATGCAACTACAATGTTTGACGGATTTGATTTTGCTAACATTTTAGTGAAAACTAGAGAAGGCCGTCCGATTAAAATCGAAAACAATACAATTGAAGGTGCCAATTTTAGTGCCAATGCAAGAGTTCATGCTTCCGTTTTATCGATGTATGACAACATGCGTTTAAAGCAACCAAAAGTGAGTCAAAAAGAGGCGACTTGGTCTGATGTTGATGCTAAAGTAAAGGCTAGTTTGGCTGATGCAAAAGCAACTGGAGCTCAAGTTGTGCTTTTAACAGGAACTTTAGCTAGCCCTTCCACCAATAAATTAGTTGCTGAATTTATGGCTAACAATCCAACTGCAAAGCATGTAATTTATGATGCAGTTTCTTCTTCAGAAGCATTAGATGCTTTTCAAGCAGCTTATGGAGAAAGAGCGTTAGCTGAATATGATTTTTCAAAAGCAAATACTATCGTTTCTGTTGGAGCTGATTTCTTAGGCGATTGGCAAGGTGGTGGTTATGATAAAGGATATGCTCAAGGTAGAGTTCCTAAACAAGGAAAAATGTCAAAGCACGTTCAGTTAGAAGCGAATATGACTTTGTCTGGAGCTGCAGCTGATAGAAGAATTCCGATGTCAACTGCTGAACAAAAATTAGCATTAGTTAAAATTTTCAGTATCGTTACCGGAACTCCTGTAAATGTTGGAAAATTAGCTAATGAAGCTGAAATTGTTAATATTGCTGGACAATTAAATCAATCGGGTACTAAAGGTGTTTTAGTTTCCGGTATTGATGATAAAAATGCACAATTATTAGTATTGGCAATCAATGCTAAATTAAATAGTGAGGCTTTTAATCCAAATCAAACCCGTCAAATCAGAAAAGGTTCTAATCAAGCAGTTGCTGAATTAGTTGCTGATTTGAATGCTGGAAAAGTACACACACTTATTATGAGTGGTGTAAATCCGGTTTATACCTTAGCAGATGGTAAAGCTTTTGCTGACGGATTGAAAAAAGCAAAACTTTCTGTTGCTATTGCATTAAAAGAAGATGAAACGGCTTCTTTAACTTCAATTGCTGCACCAGCTCCTCATTATTTAGAGAGTTGGGGAGATGTTGAAATTATCAAAGGTATTTACGGAGTTACACAACCAACTATTCGTCCGTTGTTTAATTCTCGTCAATTACAAGATAATTTGTTAGTATGGAATGGAAGTGATAAAACCTACTACGATTACTTAAAAGATACTTGGACTAACGGAATTTTATCCGGTAAGTCATGGAGTCAAGCTGTTCACGATGGAATATTTGTTTCCGCTACAGCGTCTCCTAATAGTGCAGCAGGTGTTGATTTCTCAGCCGCCGCTTCAGCTTTAGCTCAAGCAAAACCAAGTGAATTTGAATTAAATTTATATACTAAAACCGGAATGGGTGATGGGCAACAAGCCAACAACCCATGGTTACAAGAGTTTCCAGATCCAATTACAAGAGTTTCATGGGATAACTATTTAACTGTTTCAAAAGCTGATGCAGATAAAATGGGAATCAAAAATGAAATTGTTGCCAATGGAGGTCTTAACGGAAGTTATGTAACTATTTCGGTTGGAAATGCTAAAATTGAAAAAGTTCCTGTTATTGTTCAACCCGGACAAGCAAAAGGAACAGTAGGTTTAGCTTTTGGTTATGGTAAAAAAGCTTCATTAAAAGAAGCAATGCAAGTGGGTGTAAATGCGTATGCTTTGTATAAAGGATTCAATTCTACACAATCAGTAACTATTACTCCGGAAACTGGAGAGCACGAATTTGCATGTGTTCAAGCACAAAAAACATTAATGGGTCGTGGTGATATTATCAAGGAAACTACGTTAACCATTTTTAATACTGAAAAAGATGCTAAGAAGTGGAATCCACCACCAATGGTTTCTATCGATCACAAACCAATCGAAGCTACAAAAGTAGATTTATGGGATAGTTTTGATAGATCTGTTGGGCATCATTTTAACTTGTCAATCGATTTGAACTCTTGTACCGGATGTGGTGCTTGTGTAATCGCTTGTCATGCAGAAAATAACGTTCCTGTAGTTGGAAAATCAGAAGTAAGAAGAAGTAGAGATATGCACTGGTTGCGAATTGATAGATATTATTCTTCTGAAGAAACGTTTGCAGGTGATGTAAAAAGAAAAGAGGAATTTGATGGATTATTCGGAGAAAAAGGTTCGTTAGGAGGATTTGGTCAAATGGAAAATCCTGCTGAAAATCCTCAAGTAGCTTTCCAACCCGTAATGTGTCAGCATTGTAATCATGCACCATGTGAAACAGTTTGTCCGGTTGCTGCAACTTCGCACAGCCGTCAAGGTCAAAACCACATGGCATACAATAGATGTGTTGGTACTCGTTACTGTGCAAACAACTGTCCATATAAAGTACGTCGTTTCAACTGGTTCTTATACAACAAAAACAATGAATTCGATTTCCACATGAATGACGATTTAGGTCGTATGGTATTGAATCCGGATGTAAATGTTCGTTCAAGAGGGGTAATGGAAAAATGTTCTATGTGTATCCAAATGACACAAGCTACTATCTTAAAAGCGAAAAAAGAAGGTCGTCCGGTTAATAAAGACGAATTCCAAACTGCTTGTTCAAGTGCTTGTTCTACCGGATCAATGGTTTTTGGGGATGTAAATGATAAAGAAAGTGAAGTAGCCAAATTGGTTGAAGATGATAGAATGTATCATTTGTTAGAACATGTTGGAACAAAACCAAATGTATTCTATCACGTTAAAGTTAGAAATACGTAATTAAAATTTAATTAATAAGAAATACTATAAAGGATTATGTCGTCTCACTACGAAGCACCCATTAGAAAACCTTTAGTTATAGGTGATAAAACTTATCACGATGTAACAGTAGATGTCGCTGCTCCTGTTGAAGGAAGAGCAAATAAACAATGGTGGATTGTATTTTCAATCGCATTAACCGCTTTCCTTTGGGGATTAGGTTGTATGATTTACACCATTTCTACCGGTATCGGAACATGGGGATTAAATAAAACTGTTGGATGGGCTTGGGATATCACTAACTTCGTTTGGTGGGTTGGTATCGGTCACGCCGGAACATTGATTTCTGCCGTACTTTTATTATTCCGTCAAAAATGGAGAATGGCGATTAACCGTTCTGCGGAAGCAATGACCATCTTCTCTGTAATGCAAGCAGGTTTGTTCCCAATTATTCACATGGGTCGTCCATGGTTAGGATACTGGGTACTTCCAATTCCAAATCAATTTGGTTCGTTATGGGTGAATTTCAACTCACCATTACTTTGGGACGTATTTGCAATTTCTACCTATCTATCTGTATCGTTAGTTTTCTGGTGGACAGGTTTACTTCCTGACTTTGCGATGTTGAGAGACAGAGCGATTACTCCTTTTACAAAAAGAATTTATTCCGTTTTATCTTTCGGATGGAGTGGAAGAGCAAAAGATTGGCAACGTTTTGAAGAAGTTTCTTTAGTTCTTGCCGGATTAGCAACTCCTCTTGTACTTTCTGTACACACAATTGTATCCTTTGACTTTGCTACATCGGTAATTCCGGGTTGGCATACAACTATCTTTCCTCCGTATTTCGTTGCTGGAGCAGTTTTCTCAGGATTCGCAATGGTAAACACGTTGTTAATTATCATGCGTAAAGTGTCTAAATTAGAAGCATACATCACGATTCAACATATCGAATTAATGAACATAGTAATCATGATTACAGGTTCTATCGTAGGTGTTGCGTATATCACAGAGTTGTTTGTTGCATGGTATTCCGGAGTGGAATATGAACAATATGCTTTCTTAAATAGAGCAACAGGTCCTTATGCTTGGGCGTATTGGGCGATGATGACGTGTAACGTGTTTTCTCCTCAGTTTATGTGGTTCAAAAAATTAAGAACAAGTATCATGTTCTCGTTCGTAATTTCGATTGTTGTAAATATTGGTATGTGGTTTGAACGTTTCGTTATTATCGTAACTTCATTGCACAGAGATTACCTTCCATCATCTTGGACGATGTTCTCACCAACATTTGTAGATATTGGAATCTTTATTGGAACAATAGGATTCTTCTTTGTATTGTTCTTATTATATGCACGTTCATTCCCTGTAATTGCTCAAGCAGAGGTGAAAACCATCTTGAAATCTTCAGGTGAAAATTATAAAAGAAAAAGAGAACAAGAAGGCGATCACCACAATCATTAAGATAATTAGTAGTAAGAAATTATGAGTACTAAAGTTATACAAGCACTATATAATGATGATGACATCCTAATGGATGCGGTTAAAGAAACGCGAAAAGCTCATCACCATATTGAAGAGGTTTATACTCCTTTTCCGGTTCACGGTCTAGACAAAGCTATGGGACTTGCACCAACAAGAATTGCAATTGCATCTTTCTTGTATGGATGTGTTGGACTTTCTGTTGCTACTTGGATGATGAATTATATCATGATTCAAGATTGGCCCCAAGATATCGGAGGAAAACCAAGTTTTAGTTATATTGAAAACATGCCGGCGTTTGTGCCTATTATGTTTGAGTTAACCGTTTTCTTTGCTGCTCACTTAATGGTGATTACTTTTTATATGAGAAGTAAATTATGGCCTTTTAAATCAGCAGAAAATCCAGATGTAAGAACTACTGACGACCATTTTTTAATGGAAGTTGCAGTTCATAATAATGAGGAAGAACTGACTGATTTTTTAAAGAAAACAGGAGCAGTAGAAATTAAAGTTGTAGAAAAGCATTAAGATAGAAATATGAAAAGCTTATTTAAAATAGCCATGTTATTTGGACTTGCCGTTTCGGTTACGTCTTGTTTCGACAGTAAAAGTCCAAATTATCAATTTTTCCCTAATATGTATCAATCTGTAGGATACGAAACATATGCAGAATCAGATGCTTTTAATGGTGAAAATCAGCTAAAAGGTCAAACAGCTCAAGTACCACCTCAAGGTAGTATTAAAAGAGGTTTTGAAATTTATGATTATGAAAATTCAACTGCCGGTTATGAATTGGCAAAACTAAACTTAAAATCACCTCTTGATTCGATTTCTGAAAAAGAAGCTGCAAAAGGTAAAGAATTATACGGAATTTATTGTGCTATTTGCCATGGTGAACAAGGAAACGGGAAAGGCAAATTAGTAGAAAGAGAAAAATTCTTGGGAGTTCCAAGTTATGCTGACAGACCGGTTACCGAAGGAAGCGTTTTTCATGTGATTACTTACGGATTAAATTCAATGGGTTCTCATGCGAATCAATTATCGCAACATGAGCGTTGGTTAGTAACTGATTATGTCCTTCAGTTAAAAAGTAAATTATAATTATTGACAACTAGATTGTATAGATATGTATACCTTTTCAAGTAAATTAAAAGTTTTTTCCATTGTTCTGATAATTGTTGGATTGTTGGGAATTGGATATAGTTTTATCTCTGCTCCAAAAACCACAGCCGATGTAGAAAAAATTCTTGAAGCTGAAGCCCATGGTCATCATGGTTCACACGATGCTCACGCTCATGATACGCATGGTCATGGTGCAAATGACGCAGCTGCTCACGCAGAACATGAAGAGCATTTGAACCATGTTTTACATCAATTACAAAATAAGCCTTGGGCAGCTTTTTATGTTGCGGCATTATTTTTTATGTTGATTTCTTTAGGTGTTTTAGCCTTTTATGCTATTCAAAATGTAGCTCAAGCAGGATGGTCACCAGTATTGTTCAGAGTAATGCAAGGTATAACTGCCTATTTGCCTGTAGGTTCAATAATATTTTTCTTATTGTTGGTTTTAGCAGCTTTTCATTTCAATCATTTATTTGTATGGATGGATCCAGAATTAGTAAACCCTGAAAGTCCAAAGTTTGATAAATTGATTAATGGTAAAAAAGGCTACCTTAATGAATGGTTTTGGTTAATCAGAGCTTCAGTATTCATTATCGGATGGAATTTATACCGTCATTTTTCTAGAAAAAATTGTTTGGCACAAGACGAAGCATCAGACAATGCATTCTACAAAAAGAATTTTAATATTTCAGCAGGATTTTTAGTTTTCTTTATTGTAACAGAATCTATCATGTCTTGGGATTGGATTATGTCTGTTGATCCTCACTGGTTCTCTACCTTATTCGGATGGTATGTTTTCGCTTCTTTCTTTGTAAGTGGTATTACAGTAATAGCAATGGTAACATTATACCTAAAATCAAAAGGATATTTAGAGTATGTAAATACTAGTCATATTCATGATCTAGCTAAATTTATGTTTGGTATCAGTGTATTTTGGACATATTTGTGGTTCTCTCAATTCATGTTGATATGGTATTCAAATATTCCAGAAGAAGTAACATATTATGTTACTAGAATAGAACAATATAATTTACCTTTCTTCGGAATGGTAGTCATGAACTTTGTATTCCCATTCTTGATTCTTATCAATACAGATTTCAAACGTATCACTTGGATTTTAGTTATGGCTGGAACAGTTATATTGTTAGGTCATTATGTTGATTTCTTCAACATGATTATGCCTGCAACTGTTGGCGACAGGTGGTTTATTGGAGTTGCAGAAATTAGCTCATTGCTTTTCTTCTTAGGATTGTTTATTTTAGTTGTATTTACAGCTCTAACAAAAGCACCGCTTCTTCCAAAAAGAAATCCATTTATTGAAGAAAGTAAACATTTTCATTATTAATATTTAAAGATTTAGACAGATGACAGGTTTGTTAATACTAGTTGTTTTAGTTTTAGTATCAATTGCAATTTGGCAATTAACCAAAATATTTGATTTAACTCAAGTAGGTGGTGATTCATCAAATGCACAAATTGCAAATGATAATGATAATAATGTAAATGGTTATTTAATGTTTGCTTTTTTAGTATTCATTTATCTTACCACTATTTATTGTGTTGTAGAATATGGTCACTTTCCTTTAATGAGTAATTCTGCATCAGAACATGGTGTAGAAGTTGATAGATTAATGTGGATTTCAATGATTTTGATTTTCTTTGTTCAGACTATCACACAAGCTCTTCTACATTATTTTGCTTATAAGTATAGAGGTAAAAAAGGAAATAAAGCACTTTACTTTGCCGATAACAATAAATTAGAAATGATTTGGAGTATCATTCCGGCAATTACTTTGGCTGGTTTAATTCTTTATGGTTTATATGCTTGGACAAATATTATGTTTGTAGATGAAGAAACTGAAAATCCAATGGTTGTTGAGATTTACGCTAAACAGTTTGGTTGGGAAGTAAGATATGCCGGAGAAGATAATGTTTTAGGTAAAGCGAATGTTCGATACATTGAAGGAACAAATACTTTAGGAGTAGATTTAGCTGATCCAAATACACAAGATGATATCCAAGCCAATGAATTACATTTACCAAAAGGTGTAAAAGTGCTTTTCAAAATTCGTTCACAAGATGTTTTGCACTCTGCATATATGCCTCATTTTAGAGCACAAATGAATTGTGTTCCCGGAATGGTAACTCAGTTTGCGTTTATCCCTACTGTTACCACTGTAGAAATGAGAAATTCAAAAGCAATACAAGAAAAAGTTACTGAAATCAATAGAATTAGAGCTGAGAAAAGTATCCAATTAGTTAAGGAAGGGAAAGCAGCTTTAGATCCCTATACTTTTGACTATTTGTTATTATGTAATAAAATTTGTGGTAGATCTCACTACAATATGCAAATGAAAATTGTGGTAGAATCAAAAGAAGATTTTAAGAAGTGGCTTGGTGAAAAGACAACTTTTGCCCAAAATGCAAAAGCTGAGAAAGAAGCCAATGAACAAAATGAAACAGTTATTGATACAACTGTGAATGTTACAAAAGACTCAACTCTAGTTGCGTCAAATAAATAATTAGTAAAAAATTGTTATAGATATGTCAGCACACGATCACGCACACGAACACGATCACGGACACGAGCACGAACATCACCATAAAGATACTTTCATTACAAAGTATATCTTTAGTATTGATCACAAAATGATTGCAAAACAATACCTAATCACTGGATTGATTATGGGTATTATTGGTGTGGCAATGTCTTTATTGTTTAGAATGCAATTGGCATGGCCGGAAGAATCTTTTAAAATTTTCAACGTTCTCCTAGGAGATAAATTTGCTCCTGAAGGTGTGATGAGAAACGATATTTACCTTGCTTTAGTTACCATTCACGGTACTATCATGGTATTCTTTGTATTAACAGCAGGATTAAGTGGAACATTTAGTAATTTATTAATTCCATTGCAATTAGGAGCCCGTGATATGGCTTCAGGTTTCATGAACATGATTTCTTATTGGTTATTCTTTTTGTCAAGTGTAATCATGGTTATTTCTTTGTTCGTAGAATCAGGACCAGCGTCAGCCGGTTGGACAATTTATCCTCCATTAAGTGCATTACCTCAAGCTATTCCTGGTTCTGGAGCCGGTATGACTTTATGGTTAGTTTCTATGGCAATATTTATTGCTTCTTCTTTGATGGGTTCATTGAACTACGTTGTAACGGTTATCAATTTAAGAACTAAAGGTATGTCAATGACTAGAATGCCATTAACCATTTGGGCATTTTTTATCACTGCGATTATTGGTATTGTGTCTTTCCCAGTTCTTTTATCAGCTGCATTATTGTTGATTTTTGATAGAAGTTTTGGCACTTCATTCTTCTTATCAGATATCTTTATTTCTGGTGAAGTTTTACATTACCAAGGTGGTTCACCCGTATTGTTTGAGCACTTATTTTGGTTCTTAGGCCACCCTGAAGTTTACATCGTATTATTACCAGCATTAGGTATAACTTCTGAAATTATTGCAACGAATGCTCGAAAACCAATCTTTGGATACCGAGCGATGATTGCATCAATCATTGCAATTGCATTCCTTTCTACAATTGTATGGGGTCACCATATGTTCGTTTCGGGTATGAATCCATTTTTAGGCTCTGTATTTACTTTTACAACTTTGTTGATTGCAATTCCATCTGCTGTTAAAGCATTTAATTACATCACAACTCTATGGAAAGGTAACTTACAATTAAATCCTGCAATGTTATTTTCTATTGGATTAGTATCTACATTCATTACCGGAGGTTTAACTGGTATTATTTTAGGAGATAGTACATTAGATATTAATGTTCACGATACTTATTTCGTTGTTGCTCACTTCCACTTAGTAATGGGTATTTCTGCTCTTTATGGAATGTTTGCCGGTATTTATCATTGGTATCCAAGAATGTTTGGAAGAATGTTGAATAAAAATTTAGGATATGTTCACTTCTGGGTAACGGCTGTTTGTGCGTATGGAGTTTTCTTCCCAATGCACTTTATAGGTATGGCAGGTCTTCCAAGACGTTATTATACCAATACAGCATTCCCGTTATTTGATGATTTGCAAAATGTAAATGTTGTTATTACCATGTTTGCTTTAATTGGTGGTGCATTCCAATTGGTATTTATTTGGAACTTCTTCCATAGTATGTTCTATGGTAAAAAAGCGGAAATGAACCCATGGCGTTCAAATACTTTAGAGTGGACAGCACCAGTTGAACACATGCACGGCAACTGGCCGGGAGCTCTTCCAGAAGTACATAGATGGCCTTATGATTACAGTAAACCGGGGCATGATGAAGATTTTGTTCCGCAAACAGTTCCAATGGGTCCTGATGAAGAACAATTACACCATTAAAATTTAATATAATTTTTAATATATAACGAAGTCCTTTTTTAAGGGCTTCGTTTTTTTATTTTGCATATTCATTTCCCTATATTTGTTACATGAACGAACATTTAGACCCAACTAATAATAAATACAATTCTGAGGAGCTTGACTTAGAAAAAAAATTGCGTCCACTTTCTTTTAATGATTTTAGTGGACAAGACCAAATTTTAGATAATCTAAAGGTATTTGTTGAAGCGGCCAATCTTCGCAATGAAGCACTTGATCATGCTCTGTTTCATGGTCCACCGGGATTAGGAAAGACTACTCTTGCAAATATTTTAGCGAACGAATTAGGGGTAGGAATAAAAATTACTTCAGGGCCAGTGTTAGATAAACCAGGAGATTTAGCTGGTCTGCTGACCAATTTAGAAGAGCGTGATGTACTATTTATTGATGAGATTCATCGTCTAAGTCCAATTGTTGAAGAGTATTTATATTCAGCAATGGAAGATTTCAAAATTGACATCATGATTGAATCCGGGCCTAATGCTAGAACTGTTCAAATCAATTTGAACCCGTTTACTTTAGTAGGTGCAACTACACGTTCAGGATTGCTTACTGCACCAATGCGGGCTCGTTTTGGAATTCAAAGCCGGTTACACTATTATAATACGGAACTTCTAACAACAATTGTACAAAGAAGTGCATCAATTTTAAAAGTACCTATTTCAATGGAAGCAGCAATAGAAGTAGCCGGCAGAAGTAGAGGAACTCCCCGAATTGCGAATGCTCTTTTAAGAAGAGTTCGCGATTTTGCTCAAATTAAAGGAAATGGTAAAATTGATATAGAAATTGCTAAATACGCTTTGCAAGCATTAAATGTAGATGCTCATGGTTTAGACGAAATGGATAATAAAATCCTTACTACGATCATTGATAAATTTAAAGGAGGTCCGGTTGGTCTATCAACATTAGCAACAGCTGTTTCCGAAAGTGGTGAAACCATAGAAGAAGTGTATGAACCTTTTTTAATTCAAGAAGGTTTCATCATGCGAACGCCTAGAGGTAGAGAAGTAACAGAGAAAGCCTATAAGCATTTAGGAAAGATTAGAACGAATATTCAAGGGGGACTTTTTTAATTGCAATCTTGTCTTTCTGAGGTACGAGAAATCTCATTTGTTAAGTTTTGATAAATTCTAAAGAAAAATATTCAGAAATGATTAAAGCCGAATCCAAAAGACTCGGCTTTTTGTCTTGCGGCATTTCCAAAGCCGGTTTTCTTGAAGAAGAAGTTCCCAGACTAGAAAATTGGCTTAACAAAAACATGCAGGGTCAAATGTTTTACATGGAAAACCATTTTGACAAGCGTTTAAATCCAACATTGTTAGTAGAAGGTGCCAAAAGTGTCATTTCCTTATTATTGAATTATTATCCATCCGAATTTCAAAACCAAGAAAGTTATAAAATTTCAAAATATGCCTACGGACAAGATTATCATTTTGTCATCAAAGAAAAACTGAAAGAACTTTTACACTTCATACAAACAGAAATAGGCGAAGTGTCCGGACGAGCCTTTGTTGATTCTGCTCCGGTGTTAGACAAAGCTTGGGCGGCCAAAAGTGGTTTGGGTTGGATGGGAAAAAACACCAACCTCATAACCCAAAAAGTGGGTTCTTTCTATTTTATTTCTGAACTAATTGTGGATGTAGAATTAGAATATGATGCTCCAACTACCGACCATTGCGGTTCGTGCACAGCCTGCATTGATGAATGCCCAACCGAAGCCATTGTTGCTCCGTATGTAGTGGATGGCAGCAAATGCATCTCCTATTTCACAATTGAGTTAAAAGAAAATATTCCCACCGAAATGAAAGGTAAATTGGATGACTGGATGTTTGGTTGCGATGTCTGCCAAGATGTTTGTCCTTGGAACCGTTTTTCAAAGCCCCATAACGAACCGCTTTTTCAAGCTAATCCCGAACTACTTTCTTTTACCAAAAAAGATTGGGAGGAAATTACAGAAGATGTTTTTAAAAAAGTATTTAAAGATTCAGCGGTTAAACGAACGAAGTTGGAGGGGTTGAGAAGGAATGTGGAGTTTTTGAAATAAAAAAAAAGAGTATTAGCAAATTTTCACTTAACATTAAAAAATTAAAAAAACTAAAACCATGAAAAATATAGTGATATATGCATTTTTTTTATCTCTTTTTGGATGTAATAGTTCAGGTATAAATAAAAAGACAAATGTAAACATTAATAATATAGTTGAAAACGAGAGGGTTATCATGACTTTTGAGATTTATAAAGATGATTTAAAATTTATGAGTGAAAAGTATGATATTGATTTTTGTAAACCAGAAATTGGAGATGTTACTACTATTAAACTTTTTTATGAAATGTGTGTCTATGATATTCATTTAGAATTAAAAAATAGTTTGATTTTAAGAGAAAGAGAAAAAGTGTTGACTAAATGGAAAAACAATAGAAATTATAATCCTAAGTTACATTTTGTGTTTGAAAACGAAAAACAAAATTTTCCAAGTTTAAGTTTTTTGAAAGCTATGGATTTTTATAAAAGTGATGATTTAGAAGTGTATTTAAATGAATTTAAAAAAGAAATTATTAAAATGTATTTATCAAAACAAAATCCTTCTATTACACCGTGCATAGAAAATGAGGGTTATTCTAATTGGAAAATTTGGGAAAAGGATTCATTAAATGAAATTCAAATTCAAAAATAAATTTTAATAGGATTTAAAATGTGATTGAAAAACTTAAAAAAGAAATGACAAGGTAATTTTGAAATATTTATTTTATCAATTAGTTTATTTATAAACCCAAAAATTTTTTAAAAATTTACCCAAAAAAGAACTTCCTTAAAATTTCAATATTCCCATAACTCTCTTACCTTTGTGAGTCAAACATAGAAGAATCAAATTCATGCACAAAGACACCAAACGCAGAGAAGCCCTTTTATACCACGCAAAACCAAATCCAGGGAAAATTCAAGTTGTTCCTACTAAAAAATATGCAACACAACGTGATTTGTCGTTGGCTTATTCACCTGGTGTGGCCGAACCTTGTTTGGAAATTGCCAAAGATGTCAATAACGTTTATAAATACACCGCCAAAGGAAACTTGGTAGCTGTAATCACTAATGGAACGGCTGTTTTAGGTTTGGGCGATATTGGTCCAGAAGCCTCAAAACCGGTGATGGAAGGAAAGGCTTTACTCTTCAAAATTTTTGCCGATATTGATGTGTTTGATATTGAAGTGGGCACAAAAGACATAGATGCATTTATCGAAACCGTAAAAAATATCGCTCCAACTTTTGGAGGAATCAACTTAGAAGATATTAAAGCTCCCGAATCGTTTGAAATCGAACGCCGTTTGGTGGAAGAATTAAACATTCCGGTGATGCATGATGACCAACACGGGACAGCCATTATTTCCTCTGCAGCTTTATTGAATGCTTTAGAACTAGCCAATAAAAAAGCAGATGAAGTAAAAATTGTGGTTTCAGGAGCCGGTTCGGCTGCCTTGGCTTGCGCTAATTTATACCTTTTATTAGGTGTAAAAGCTGAAAATATCATCATGTTTGATAAAGATGGAGTGCTTCATACAGAAAGAACAGATTTATCGCCATTGCAACAAAAATATACATCCGGAAAAAAAGGAACAACCCTAGGTGAAGCGATGAAAGGAGCCGATGTTTTCCTTGGATTATCTGCCGGAAATATTTTAACACCGCAAATGTTACTCGATATGACTCACGACCCGATTGTTTTTGCTATGGCTAATCCGGTTCCTGAAATTGATTATAATGTTGCTATCAATACTCGAGAAGATATTATCATGGCAACCGGACGTTCTGACCATCCTAATCAAGTGAATAACGTGCTTGGTTTTCCGTATATTTTTAGAGGAGCATTGGATGTTAGAGCAACTAAAATTAATGAAGCGATGAAAATGGCTGCTGTTCATGCGTTAGCCGAATTAGCCAAAATGCCCGTACCAGAACAAGTAAATATTGCTTATGGCGAAACCAAATTGAATTTTGGTCGTGATTATATTATTCCAAAACCATTTGACCCTCGACTAATTACAATTGTAGCTCCGGCGGTTGCTAAAGCAGCGATGGATTCCGGTGTGGCACAAAACCCTATTTTGGATTGGGAAAAATATGAAGAAGAATTAGCCGAAAGATTGGGTTCTGATAATAAAATGGTGCGTTTGTTGGCGAATCGTGCAAAAACTGACCCAAAACGAATTGTTTTTGCAGAAGCGGATCATTTAGATGTATTGAAAGCAGCTCAAATCGTGATGGAAGAAGGGATTGGAAAGCCTATCCTTTTAGGAAATAAAGAAACCATTTTAGAATTAAAAGAGGAAATTGGTTTTGATGCCGATGTGCCTATTTTAGACCCTAAAACCAAAGAATTGGATGAAAAACGAATGCAATATGCCAATTCTTTTTGGGAATCAAGAAAACGCCGTGGAATCACTTTGTTAGACGCTCAAAAATGGATGCGTGAACGCAATTATTTTGCTTCTATGATGGTGAATGAAGGGGAGGCGGATGCATTAGTAACGGGTTATTCCAGAAGTTATCCTTCTACTGTAAAGCCAATAATGCAATTGATTGATAAAGCTCCGGGTGTAACCAGAATCGCTACTACTAATATGATGATGACCAATCGGGGACCAATATTTTTCTCTGACACCGCCATAAATGTAGATCCATCAGCTGATGATTTGGCCAAAATTGCCCTGATGACCGCCAAGACAGTGAAAATGTTTGGAATGCAACCCGTTATAGCTATGACCTCCTATTCCAATTTTGGTTCATCAAGTAATGAAACCGCTGAAAAAGTGAGTAAAGCAGTAGCCTATTTACATAAATATTATCCGGATTTAATAGTAGATGGAGAAATACAAGTTGATTTTGCTCTTAATCCTGAAATGTTGAAAGACAAGTTTCCTTTTTCAAAATTGGCTGGTAAAAAAGTAAATACGCTTATTTTTCCAAACTTAGAGGCGGCAAATATCAATTATAAAATGTTGAAAGAATTGTATAAGGTTGATTCCATTGGGCCTATTATGTTAGGTTTGGATAAACCCGCTCACATTTTTCAATTGGGTGCTAGCGTTGAAGAAATGGTCAATATGGCAGCAGTTGCAGTAGTTGATGCTCAGGAAAAAGAAAAGCGTTATAAGTCAATTAAAGTGAGTTTTTAACTAAAATTTACGTTATTAATCGTTTTGTTGATTGATAATTAAAGTTTTTTGTTACATTTGAAAACTAACTTTTATCAAATATGTTTGCCCATATTCATGGACGCTTAGTAGAAAAAACACCAACCGATGTAGTGATAGACTGCAACGGAGTGGGATATCATTTGCAAATTTCTCTTCATACTTTTTCACGCCTTCCAGACAGTGATTCCATTAAATTGTATACTTATCTTCAAATTAAAGAAGATGCTCATACGCTTTTTGGTTTTGCAGAAAAATCAGAAAGAGAAATATTCAAGCTATTACTTTCTGTTTCCGGTATTGGAGCCGGTATTGCGAGAACTATGCTTTCTTCAATGGAGCCAAAGCAGATTATTCAAGCTCTGGCGTCGGGTGATGTTGCTACTATTCAAGGAATAAAAGGGATTGGTGCAAAAACGGCTCAACGAGCAATTTTAGATTTAAAAGAAAAAGTGTTAAAGGTCTATGCTTTAGATGAAGTTTCTGCTACTTCAAACAATACAAACAAAGAAGAAGCGTTATCTGCTTTGGAGGTTTTGGGCTTTAACAAAAAATTAGCAGAAAAAGTAGTGGAAAAAGTAGTGAAAGAACAACCAGACGCCACCATTGAAACAATAATTAAACAGGCTTTAAAAAATTTATAATACTTGAAAACGAAGTATCAATTTAGCATTTTAGACGAACTTAAAAAATACGGATTTTGGTTGATTTTGCTGTATTCTACCTTAGTTTTTTCTCAAGAAGATGAAACGCCAAAGGATACAGTTGGATATAACAAAGGAAAAATTCAGTTAAATAATCCACCAAGTATTGTGTCTGCCTATACCTATGATCCGGTTACCGATAGGTATATTTTTAATTCATCTATTGGTGAGTTTAACATCAATTACCCAGTTATTTTAACACCTAAAGAATACCAAGAGTTAGTCTTGAGAGAATCCATGCGTGATTATTTTAAACAAAAATTAGACGCAATGGAAGGCAAAAAAGATGGTTCAGAAGAAGCCAAAAAAGACTTATTGCCAAGGTATTATGTGAATTCCGGTTTTTTTGAAACAATTTTTGGAAGCAACACCATTGATGTTCAGCCAAAAGGATCTGTTGAAATGGATTTGGGTGTGCGGTACACTAAACAAGATAATCCTTCTTTTTCACCCAGAAATAGAACTACAACTACATTCGATTTTGATCAACGTATCAATATGAGTTTGACCGGAAAAGTGGGAACTCGATTAAACGTTAATGCCAATTATGATACCCAATCAACATTTGCTTTTCAAAATTTAATCAAATTAGAATATGCTCCAGATGAGGATGCTATTCTTCAAAAATTAGAAGTCGGAAACGTAAGTATGCCTTTAAACAATACCTTAATAAGAGGTGCTCAAAGTTTGTTTGGGGTAAAAGCTCAGTTTCAATTTGGAAAAACAACTATTACAGGTATTTATTCAGAACAAAAATCGCAAACTCGATCTGTAACGGCACAGGGTGGAGGAACCATTCAGGATTTTCAACTTTTCGCATTGGATTATGATGCAGACAGACATTTTTTCTTATCTCAATATTTTAGAGATCGTTATGATACATCCTTGCGAAATTACCCGTTAATCGATAGTCGTGTACAAATTACCCGTATTGAAGTTTGGATTACCAATAGACAAAACAGAGTAAATACTTCTCCTGAAGGAAATAATTTAAGAAATATCATTGCTCTTCAAGATTTGGGAGAATCTGGCATAAATGGAATTTCCGATAGTCAAATAGTGGGAATTGATCCAATTCCTGCTGGATTTTTTAATGTGCCACCTAATACTCCATCGAATAACTCCAATAATGATTTTAATCCTGCTTTGATTCAGTCTGGAGGAGGATTGTTAAATTCGAATGTACGGGAAATTGTAACTTCCGGCTCCGGATTTAATTATTCGGCAATCGAAGGTTTAGATTATTCTAAATTAGAAAATGCCAGAAAATTAACCTCAAATGAATTTACTTTTCATCCCAATTTAGGATATATTTCTTTGCAACAACGATTAGCCAATGATGAAGTAGTAGCTGTTGCTTTTCAATATACTATTGGTGACCAAATTTATCAAGTAGGAGAATTTGGTAATGACGGAGTAGAATCAACTGTTGTAGATCCTTCTACTAATATTCCGGCTACTCAGTGTTTGATTTTGAAAATGTTAAAGAGTAATTTAACCAACGTAGATAAGCCAATTTGGAATTTGATGATGAAAAATATTTATCAAATTCAAGGAGCTTTTCAATTGAGCCAGGAAGATTTTAGATTTAACATTCTTTATACAGACCCTTCGCCTTTAAACTATATCACTCCGGCTGGAAATCCACCTTTGCCATTACCAACAGATGTAACGGAAACGCCATTGTTAGAAGTTTTTAATGTTGATCGTTTAAATTATACTAATGACCCACAAGCTGGAGGTGACGGATTTTTTGATTTTGTACCTGGCTTAACTGTAGATACTCAAAACGGAAGATTGATTTTTACAACTGTTGAGCCTTTTGGTAAACACTTGTTCAATAAGTTAAGAACAAATCAATTAGAAGATTATGATAATCCAACAACGGGTTACAATGTCAATCAAAATAAATATGTTTACAGATCTATGTATAGAAGCACTCAAGCGGCTGCTTTACAAGATAGTGACAAAAATAAATTTTTATTAAGAGGTAGATATAAATCACAAGGGGGCGATGGTATTCCAATTGGTGCGTTTAATGTTCCTCAGGGTTCTGTTGTGGTTACTGCCGGAGGTAGAACATTAACTGAAGGAGTTGATTACACTGTGAATTATCAGCTTGGTAGAGTTAGAATTTTAGATCCTTCATTGCAAGCATCTGGAACTCCTGTTAATATTTCTGTAGAAAATAATTCCGTTTTTGGTCAACAAACCCGACGATTTATGGGGCTTAATGTTGAACATAAATTTTCTGATAAATTTCAAATTGGAGGAACTTTTTTAAGAATGACTGAGAGACCTTTTACACAAAAGTCAAGCTTTGGTCAAGAGTCTGTTAACAATTCTATTTATGGTTTAAATGGAAATTATTCAACTGAACTTCCTTTTCTAACCCGATTAGTAAATAAACTGCCTAATATCGATACAGATGTTCCTTCAAATATTTCTGTTCGTGGTGAAATTGCTTTTTTAAAGCCCGATACACCAAAAGCAGATAACTTTGATGGAGAATCTACCTTATATGTTGATGATTTTGAGGGTTCTCAAACAACCATTGATGTAAAATCTGCTTTATCTTGGAGTTTAGCTAGCGTACCTGAACGTAATACGACTAGTACATATGACTTTTTTGGTAATTCTACTTCGTTACAATATGGTTTTAGAAGAGCAAAATTGTCTTGGTACACCGTTGATCCTATTTTCTATACCAGCCAAAGACCGGGTGGAATTTCCAATCAAGATATGTCTTTAAATAGAACCAGACGATTCTTTATTAATGATATTTTCCCGGTAACGGATATTGCTCAAGGACAACAAACCGTAATTAACACGCTAGATTTAACGTATTATCCGGCAGAAAGAGGACCATATAATTATAATCCAGCGACTACACCGGATAATCTTTTGCCAAATCCGGAGCAAAATTTTGGTGGAATTATGAGAGGAATTAATTCGACTAATTTTGAACAAGGGAATGTTGAATTTATTCAATTGTGGTTATTAGATCCGTATTTTGGAACTACCGAGACGCCTTCTACAAATATTGGTCAGATTTATTTGAATTTGGGTGAAATTTCAGAAGATGTATTGAAAGACGGTAGAAAACAATATGAAAATGGTTTGCCGGAACCAGGTTCGTCACAACCCACAATCCCAACCATTTGGGGTAAAGTGCCAGCATCTCAATCGTTGATTTATGCTTTTGATACAAATGATAATAATCGAGTAAATCAAGATGTTGGTTTAGACGGTGTAAATGACGCCGAAGAAGCACTTTTAGAAAATATACCTCCAATAATTGCCGGTTTTAGTGACCCGGCTGCGGATAATTATCAATTCTATTTGAGTGCATCCGGTAATGTTATTCAACGCTATAAAAATTATAATGGTTTAGAAAGAAATTCACCTGTTGGTGTTTCAGATAATAATCGCGGAAATTCTACTTTGCCGGATGTTGAAGACATCAATCGTGATAATACCATGAATACCATTAATGCCTATTATGAGTATAAATTAGATATTACTCCTGATATGCAAGTAGGTAGCAATTATATTACAGATGTTAAATTAATCAATCCTTCTCAAACTTCAGATGGATTAGATTTACCTGCCGCCAGATGGTTACAATTTAAAATACCTGTAACAGAATTTGATAACAAGATTGGTAGTATTTCAGACTTTAGATCAATTCGATTCATGAGAATGTTTATGACCGGATTTACAGATGAAATAACTGTTCGTTTTGCCACTATTGATTTAGTAAGAGGTGAGTGGAGAAGATTTACAGGAACATTGCAACCTGATGATGTAACAGGAACAGATGAAGATGATAATACAGCTTTTGATGTGCAATCTGTTAATATTCAAGAAAATAGTAATAGAGACCCAATAAATTATGTAATGCCACCAGGTGTTAGACGTGAGCAATTATTTAATAATAACACGGTAATCAATCAAAACGAACAATCTTTGTCGTTAAGAGTAACTCCAAAAAATTCAAACCAGCCTGGAGGTCTAGAACCCGGTGATTCTCGTGCGGTATTTAAAAATTTAGAGGTGGATATGCGTCAGTTTGAAAAACTGAAAATGTTTGTGCATGCCGAGCCGGTTGTTAATGATTCCAATCCTTTGCAAGATGATGAAATGGTTGCTTTTATCCGTTTTGGAAATGACTTTACACAAAACTTTTATCAAGTTGAAATTCCTTTGAAAGTTACTGCTTTTGGATCAACTTTACCTGAGGATGTTTGGCCGGAAGACAATGAAATTGACTTAAAACTTTCATTACTAACAAAATTAAAAGTGTTGAACATTAGTGGTCAAAATCCGAATCCTGATGAAATATTTTTCAAAGATGAAGATGAATTAGACCCTTCCGCAGCCAACAAACCAAATAAATTGCGACTAGGAATTAAAGGAAATCCAAACTTTGGACTTGTTAGAACATTGATGGTTGGTTTAAAAAATGCAAAAACAGGTGACATTACTTCAAGTAGTATTAGAGGTGAAGTTTGGTTGAATGAACTTCGTGTAGCCGGTATGAAAAATAAAGGAGGTATGGCGGCTATTTTGAATGTTGATGCTAATGCTGCCGATTTTATGAATTTATCAGCAACCGGAAGAATGAATACCATTGGTTTCGGAACATTAGAACAAGGAGCAAATGAGAGAAGTAGAGAAGATATGCATCAATATGATATTGTTACCAATATCAATGTAGGTAAGCTTCTTCCAAAAAAATGGGGTTTAAACCTGCCATTTAATTATGCTATTGGCGAACAATTTATCACGCCTCAGTTTGATCCATTCTATCAAGATATTGAACTTCAACAATTGATTGATATTACACCTGATGCTGCTGAAAAAAGAAATATTGAAAACAGAGCCATCGATTATACTAAACGAAAAAGTATCAACTTTATTGGCGTAAGAAAAGAACGTGGTGCGGAGCAAAAACCAAAGATTTATGATGTAGAAAACTTGACGTTATCGCATTCATTCAATCAAGTTGAAAGACATAATTATGAAATTCAAGATTACGTAGATCAACAAGTGCGTTCATCTGTTGATTATGCATATTCTTTTCAACCAAAACCGGTTGAGCCGTTAAAGAACAATAAATTCATGAAAAAATCACAATATTGGAAATTGTTAAGTGATTTTAATTTCAATTATTTGCCTACAAATATCAATTTTAGTACAAACGTAATTCGACAATTTAACAGACAACAATTCAGACAAGTGGAAGTGCAAGGAATTGAATTAGATCCTTTGTATAGAAGAAATTATTTATTTAATTATCAATATGGATTTAATTTCAATTTAACCAAATCTTTAAAAATTAATTACACTTCTGATAGAAGTAACTTAGTTCGTAATTATATTGATGAACAAGGATTGCCTGATGATTCAAATCGCATTTTTGATGATTATTTTGAAGTAGGTATTCCTAATAATTTGAACCAGCAAATTGTTGTAAATTATGATTTACCATTGAATAAAATTCCTTTTTTAAGTTTCTTAAAATCGAATTATACATATACCGGTACATTTAATTTTACTCGTTCATCGTTAGCATTATCCTCTTTTGAAGCGGAAGACGGAACAGTATATGATTTAGGAAATACGATTCAAAATACTGGTTCTCATCGTTTGAATACAACATTGAATATGGATTCTTTTTATAAATACATTGGTTTAACAAAAACACCAAAAAAACCTGCTGCACCAAAACCTGCTGCACCAAAACCAGGTGAAAAAATTACAAACCCAACACAGCCACAACAAAGTGAAGGAAATGTTTTTGTAAAAGGATTGATAGGTGTTTTAACTAGTGTGAAAAATATTCAAGTAAATTATACCCAAAATGAAGGAACATTACTTCCGGGTTATACACAATCACTTGGTTTCTTTGGTTCAACCAGACCTTCTACGGGTTTTGTTTTTGGATTACAAGATGATGTTAGATATGAAGCAGCACGAAGAGGTTGGTTAACAATTTTTCCAGAATATAATCAAAGTTATACGCAAGTATCAACCAAACAAATTAATGCGACTGCAAAAGTTGATTTGTTCCCTGATTTTACAATA
Organism: Flavobacterium filum DSM 17961; assembly: GCF_000425465.1. Taxonomy (GTDB): domain Bacteria; phylum Bacteroidota; class Bacteroidia; order Flavobacteriales; family Flavobacteriaceae; genus Flavobacterium; species Flavobacterium filum. Next base: position 113,249 of record NZ_AUDM01000012.1, read on the forward strand.
GATTTGGTTGCCGATCGAAACTACATGGAAAATTTCTCTGAGCAATATGATGTGTTGAACGGAGAGTATAATTCACGTTCACCTTTTACAACCGGTAATTATTCAATTTCAACTATTTTAATTAAAACTGCTTTCCAAAAAAGTGATGAAACCGGCTCAGCTGCTTTTCAACAATTTAGAGACAACCGTTTAGTTGTAGCAAACCGTTTGGCAGAGCAGTATTATATTGGAGAAATCCCAAGAGTTACCGATACAAATGATCCGAATTTTGGTTTCCCGGTTGGTTTTGGTAGAAATAGTCAAGCTGTTTTGATTCCTTCTTTCTTAGCGGCCTATAGTGGGAAGGATGCTGGAGATGTTTCTACAGGAATTTTTAGAGATATTCCAATTCCAAACTGGACTGTGAAATATAGTGGATTGATGCGTTATAAATATTTTAAAGATAAATTTAAGCGTTTTTCTATTCAACATGCTTATAAATCTACTTATACAATTAATTCATTCCGTTCTAATTTTGAGTATGAACAAAGTCCGAATCAATTGGATCAAAGTGGTAATTTTTTCAATAAAACATTAGTGCAAAACATCAACTTGATTGAACAATTTAACCCGTTGGTTAGAGTTGATTTTGAAATGAAAAACTCCTTTAAGTTTTTGGCTGAGATGAAGAAAGATAGAGCTTTGTCTATGAGTTTTGATAATAATTTATTAACCGAAGTACGAGGAGTAGAATATATTATTGGATTAGGTTATCGTATAAAAGATGTTACCATAAATTCTGCTTTGGCCGATAATCCACAGGGTGTTATTAAAAGTGATATCAACATTAGAACTGATTTTTCATTTAGAGATAACAAAACAATTGTACGCTATTTAGATTATGACAATAATCAGTTGGCTGGAGGGCAAAATATTTGGTCTGCAAAAGTAACGGCGGATTATTCGTTCAGTAAAAATTTAACGGCCATTTTCTTTTATGATCATACTTTTTCTAAAGCAGTGATTTCTACTGCTTTCCCATTAACAAATATTAGAGCCGGATTTACGCTTCGCTATAATTTTGGGAACTAACAAAATTTTGTAGTCAAAAAGGTTTTATAATACTAGTATAAAAATTACATTTGCTGAAAATAACAAACAAAATGAATATACCATCAAATTTAAAATACACTAAAGACCACGAGTGGGTTAGCATAGAAGGTGATGTTGCTGTAGTTGGCATTACTGATTTTGCACAAAAAGAACTTGGCGACATTGTTTATGTTGAAGTGGAAACATTAGACCAAACGTTAGCTAAAGATGAAGTGTTTGGAACAGTAGAAGCTGTTAAAACAGTTTCTGATTTATTTTTACCTCTTGCAGGAGAAATTTTTGAATTTAATGATGAGTTAGAATCAAATCCTGAATATGTGAACAGTGACCCATATGGGAAAGGCTGGATGGTAAAAGTGAAAATTTCAGACACAACTGAAATAGATGAATTATTAGATAGCGAAGCATATAAAGCATTAATAGGTGCCTAGGAAAAAATTACTTTTTTCAATTTTACTTTTTTGGGTTATTTTGATAACCATTCTTAGCTTAGTAAGTTTTAGAAAAATGCCCAAAATAAGTGTTGAAAATAGTGATAAATATGTACATTTCACCTTTTATTTTGTTTTAACCATATTATTGTTTTTGAATATAATTGTAAAAAGCAATTTTTATAAAACAATTTTTATTTCAATTTTAATTGCTGTTTTTTATGGCATAATAATTGAAGGAATGCAAGAAGCTTTTACAAGCACTAGAAGAGCAGAATGGGGTGATGTAGTGTTCAATTCTTTAGGAAGTTTAACCGCCGCACTTTTGTTGTATTTAAATAGAAAAAGGTTAAATTTTTTAAAATAGTTTTTAGATTTTTTATAAATAGTTATATTAGCAACTCAAAATACAAATTATGGAACCAAAAAAGAATCCGAGTGTTGATCCAAAACGAAATAGTGGACTCTATTTTCAACTTGGTTTAGCTGCAATAGTTGTTCTTTCTTACTTAGCGATTGAGTTAAAAACGTATGAGAAAGATTTGTCTGGATTAACGGCTAAAGTAGATAATAGCTTCTTAGATGAAGAAGTGCCGATTACACAACAATTAAATCAACCACCGCCACCACCACCTCCTCCGCCACCAGCACCTGAGGTTATTAAGGTTGTGGAAGATAAAAAAGAAATTAAAGAAGTTCAAATTCAATCTACAGAAACCAACCAAAAAGAGGAAATTGTAAAAGCTGAAAAAGTAGTTGTGGCTCATGAAGAAGAACCAGAACCAGATGTTCCTTTTGCCATTATTGAAGATGTTCCTCTTTTTCCAGGTTGCGAAAGTGTAGCCAAAGAAAAGAGAAAAGATTGTTTTCAAGAAAAAATACAAGCGCACATCAAGAAAAACTTCCAATATCCTGAAGCGGCAATGGATGCAGGTCATCAAGGAAAAGTGTTTGTAAGTTTCATCATTGAAAGAGATGGCTCTGTTACCATTGCTAACATGAGAGCTCCTTATCCAACACTTGAGAAAGAAGCACAAAGAATTATGTCTAAATTACCAAAAATGGTTCCCGGTAAACAAAGAGGGAAACCGGTAAGAATGACCATGAGTATTCCAATTACTTTTAAATTAGACAATTAAAATCAAATCCACTGAAAAGTGGATTTTTTTTTGGCATGTTTATTGGATTAGGGTTAATGAACCAAAAAAGTAATAATTATGAGAGCTTCTGAAAACCAATCCAATCGAAACCTAAACTCAAATTTATATTTTCAGTTAGGGTTATTAGTTAGTTTAATGACTGTTTATTTTGTTATTGAATACAAAACACCTTATGTAAACGAAAAAGTTTTTGTTTACAAAGTCCCGGCCACTGTTGAAGAGAAAGTTTTTGCAGGTAATTTCAAAATAGAAAAGGAACCAAAAATCGAACCTAAAAAGGAGGTTGTCAAGCCAAAAACTTTTGTAAAGCCAACAATTACCAATTTCAAACCGGTTTCCAACACAACTGAAATTCCGACTACAGATCAGACTGAACCTGAACAAGTAGAAACTCCAATTGAAAATCAGCCTGAGCCAACAGTAGTTACTACTATTGTAGATGATCCGTCAAAGTTTAAAAACCTTTGGGAACTTGACGAAAAACCTACTTTTAGTAAATGTTCCGGATTAAAAGGATTAGAAAGAGATAAATGCTTCAATGAAGAAATGAGTCGCTTTTTAAAAAATAAATTGGAGTATCCTGAAAAAGAAATGGAGAAAAAAATTGAAGGTACTGTTTTCATTCAGTTTGTAATTAACACTGACGGAAGTATTTCAGATGTATCGGCAATTAACAGAAAAAATCAAGTTATTCCAAACTTTGAAAAGGAAGCTTTTCGGGTAATAAAACAGCTACCGCGTTTTAAACCGGGTATGCAAGGCGGAAAACCGGTAAGAGTTGCTTATCAAATCCCAATTAAATTTAAATTAGTTGAATAATATTTCATAGAAATGTATCCCACTTCGGTGGGATTTTTTAATTTTACACTATGGATATCAAACAATATTTAGATTCTACCTATTTAAAAACGGCAGAACAAGCAAATTTATCAGAAGCTGAGGATGTTAAAGTTGTTTCTTCTTTTATTCAAGAAGCAATTAAGCATCATTTTAAACTTATCATGATTCGCCCTAAACATGTAGCATTGGCAAAAAAAATGATTACTGAAGCGGCTTCAAAAGTTTTGGTTGGAACGGTAATTTCTTTTCCTGAAGGAACAAATACTTTGGAAGAAAAATTGGCTGAAGCCGAAAAAGCTATTCATGACGGTGTAGATGATTTAGATTTTGTTTGCAATTATCAAACGTTTAAAAACGGCAATTCTGCTTTGGTAAAAGAAGAAGTATTGAAATGCACTCAATTTGGACTTTCACATCATAAAACTGTAAAATGGATAATTGAGGTAGCTGCATTATCCGATCAGGAGATTATTCAACTGTCTGCACTGATAAAGAATGTGGTCATGTCAAATTGTAAAGAAGATCAATATGCTTCCGTTTTTGTGAAATCATCTACCGGATTTTATAAAACTGAAAATAATAAACCCAATGGTGCAACAGTTTCCTCAATAATAATGATGTTGGAAAACAGTTCGCCTCTACCGGTGAAGGCAGCCGGCGGTGTTCGCTCCTATGAAGAAGTTGTAGAAATGATTCAACTAGGCGTAAAACGTATCGGTACATCTTCAGCCTTAGCCATTATTACGGGACAAAATGCCCAAAGCGGATATTAATCATATTACCTTTTTTTGATGAAAAAATTTATATTATTTATAGTTTTTAGTTGTTTTTCTTTGAATGTTTTTGGACAAGACAAGAGCATTGAACAATTTCCGGTTTTTCCTTCCTGTCAACAAAAATCAAATGTTGAGTTAGAAAATTGTTTCTATGATGAAGTTCAAAAATTGGTTTTTTCATCGTTCACTATCCCCGAAAAAGTAAAAGAAAACGGTTTCAAAGGCAGTTTTAGAGTGCTTTTTGAAGTAAACAAAGAAGGAAAGTTTGTTTTGCAATATGTGGATGCACCTTATCCTGAATTAAACGAAGAGGTGAAGAGAATTTTTGGTTTAATGCCGGTAATTGGTCCACCAACTTTTGCCGGAAATCCAACCTATTCAAGGTATTCAATTAAAATAAATATTCCATTAGAAGAAAGTTTAAATGCAGCAAATTCAGTTGTAAATGAATCTTCAAAAAATCTAAATCAAAAAAAGGAATTAACCGAATATGATGCGATTAAATACAGCGAATTTTCTCATCCTGAATTTAAAAGTCATTTAAATATTCCATTTAGTCATAATTTATATACGCAGTTTGATGCGGCTTTAAATCAAATAGGAACAAATAATCACACAGCATCAAAACCATATACGTATGCCGAAGTGAGTCAGTATTATGATTTTATGGAAGCCTATCAAAAAATTAAAAAAGACAAATCAAGCGTTTGGGGGAAGAAATTATGGAACGATCATACTGTAGCCATTCAAGGTGAAGATTATTGGTTCACTTTGAACCCTATTTTTGATTTAAGGGCCGGAGTTTCAAGTCCAAAAGTTAATGATTACACCTATCAAAATACAAGAGGTATTCAAATTCAAGGAGGTTTAGGTGGGAAATTGAATTTTACAACTTCCATTTATGAAAGCCAAGGAAGATTTGCAGGATATTACAATGATTATGCGGAAAGCATTCGACCTTCTGGTGGAAATCCAGCTGTAATACCGGGCATAGGCATTGCAAAATCATTTAAAACAGATGCCTACGATTTTGCTCTTGCAGATGCTAATATAACGTATAATGCTGACAAATTTATCAATTTACAGTTGGGTTATGGACGAAATTTTATTGGTGATGGTTATCGCTCTTTGTTAACTTCTGATGGAGCAAGTCCGTATCCTTTTTTTAAAATCAATACCACTTTTTGGAAGATTAAATACACCAATACCTATATGTGGTTAAAAGACATTCGACCTCAAGCTACAATTGATGGGACGTATGGAACCAAATATATGGCTAATCATTTTTTAAGTTGGAATGTAACAAAAAGATGGAATTTAAGCTTTTTTGAATCAGTAGTTTGGACCAATACAAATGATAGAGGCTTTGATTTTAGCTTTGTTAATCCAATTATTTTTTACAGAACGGTTGAGTTTAATTCATCCTCAAAAACCGGAAACGCAATGTTAGGCTTTACTTCAAAGTATAAATTGAGTAACCAATGGGCGATTTATGGTCAATTTTTGATTGATGAATTTGCCTTGAATGATGTTAAAGCATCCAACAAAAGTTGGCGAAATAAATTTGGTTATCAAGCAGGTGTAAAATATTTTAACGCTTTCAATATTCAGAATTTATTCTTGCAAGCTGAATATAATCACGTGAATCCTTATGTGTATGCTCACAGTAATCCAATTACCAATTATGGTCACAGTAACCAAAGTTTAGGTCATCAGTGGGGAGGAAATGCAAAAGAATTTTTGATGATTGCGAGATACAATAAAGACAGATGGTTTGGCGATTTGAAATTAACTTACGGTGTTCGTGGATTAGATTTTGATAACGATGATGATTCGTTTAATTATGGTGGAAATATCTATAAAAATTATAATGAAGACCGTCCGTTTGACACTGGTGTAAAAGTTGGTCAAGGAAATAAAACAACCATTATGATAGCCGATTTTCAGGCGGGATATTTAATTAATCCTTCTACAAACTTTAAACTCTTTGGAAGTTTAATTTATAGAAGTTTTGATCCTTCCAAAAATACGCTTACCACTTTTAAACAAGATACTACTTGGTTTTCATTTGGTGTTCGTGCAGATTTATTTAATTGGTATTTTGATTATTAATTGTTTTTTAGGGTTTGAAAATAATTCAGTAGATTTTATATTTTTTTCTGAACTGTTCAATCGGTTGTAAGTAGAGTTATTTGTATCTTTGCCGAAAATTAAAATACGGCATTTTTGAACTCCGAAACAATTACTACTTCCAATAGAACTCTTTTTGGCGATTTTAAAGAAATCACAAAGGCGGGTTTATCCATTAGCGTAGTTTTTTCTTCTATTGCCGGCTATTTTTTAGGAATTTTATCGCTTTCAGAGTTCAGCTGGACTACTTTTTTATTGTTAGCTATCGGCGGCTATTGTATGGTTGGAGCTTCTAACACCTATAATCAACTTATCGAAAAAGATTTAGATAAATTGATGGATAGAACCAAAAATAGACCCATTGCAGCCGGAAGAGTTTCAAACAAAAGAGCATTCATTTTGGCTTCGGCTTTAACCTTAATTGGGATTGTTATTTTGTATTTAATTAATCCCAAAACAGCAATGTTTGGGGCAATTTCGATTTTTTTATACACAAGTGTTTATACCCCTTTAAAAACGGTTACTTCTCTTTCTGTTTTTGTGGGTGCCATTCCGGGAGCCATTCCTTTTATGTTGGGTTGGGTGGCTGCTACAGATGATTTCAGTTTAGAAGCCGGAACCTTGTTTTTAATTCAGTTTTTTTGGCAGTTTCCACATTTTTGGGCCATTGGATGGTTTTTGTATGATGATTACAAAAAAGCAGGATTTTTTATGTTACCAACAGGTGAAAAAGACAAAGGAACAGCATTGCAAATCATTTTATATACCATATGGTTAATCATTGCATCGATATTACCGGCTGTTTTTCCTTACATTGGAATAGTAGGAAGCCGTTTATATTTAACACCAATTTCGGCAGTAATTGTTTTTTTAATCGGTGTTTGGATGCTTTATTTTGCATTCGAATTATATAAAAAGAGAGACGCAAAAGCTGCTCGAAAATTGATGTTGAGTAGTGTTAGTTATATTACGTTGATTCAATTGGTTTACATTGCAGATAAATTTCTAAGATAATTTTAAAAAAATATGACAGTTCAAGAATATAACGAAAGAAAAGCACAATCGTATAAATTGCTTCTTTGGTTTGCCATGATTAGTATGGTGATGATGTTTGCTGGATTAACAAGTGCTTATGTTGTGAGTACTTCGCGAAAAGACTGGCTGAAAGAATTTGATATGCCAATTGCCTTTGTTTGGAGTACTATTTTAATTATAATCAGTAGTGTAACTATTCATTTGGCATTATCGTTTATTAAAAAAAATGACAAGGCAAAAACAGGTTTACTTTTATGGGTTACTTTGTTACTCGGAATTGGGTTTGTTTTTACACAATTTTTAGGCTTCGGTCAAATTATTGAAAATGGTTATTTTTTTACCGGAAGTGAAAGTAATGTGACCACTTCCTTTTTGTACATCATTGTGATAATGCACTTGGCACACCTTTTTGGAGGACTAATCGCATTGCTAATCGTAATTTATAATCATTATAAACAAAAATACAATTCAACTCAAACCCTTGGAATTGAGCTTGCTGCAATGTTTTGGCATTTTCTTGATTTCTTGTGGATTTTGTTGTTTTTATTTTTCTATTTTTACGAATAGAAAATTTATGTAAATTTGGGAACTTTTTAACTAATAACTATATATGGGAGCGACAGTTACTACAACTGAAGAAAAAATCTGGAATGGCGGAAATGAGCCAATGGGTGCTAGCTATGGTAAAATGATGATGTGGTTTTTCATCTTATCAGATGCTTTAACCTTTACGGGATTCTTAGCAGCATACGGTTTTTCAAGATTTAAATTTGCAGAAAGTTGGCCAATTGCCGACGAAGTGTTTAATCACTTTCCATTCATGCACGGGCACGACTTGCCAATGTTGTATGTTGCATTAATGACTTTTATTTTGATATTCTCTTCTGTAACAATGGTACTTGCTGTTGATGCAGGGCACCACATGCAGAAATCAAAAGTAGCTTTTTATATGTTTTTAACCATTATTGGAGGTCTTATTTTCGTAGGATCGCAAGCTTGGGAATGGAAAAACTTTATCAAAGGCGAATATGGAGCAATCGAAACCAAAGGAGGAAGCATTATTCAATTTGTGGATCAAGATGGTAAGCGAATTCAATTAGAAAAATTTGCTAAAACGCTACCAGGTGATCGTGTTCAACATGAGCGTAAAAATGGAATTTGGTTCACTAAAGAAGCGTCTTTGCCAGGATATTCAATAGCTGAGGTTGTTGAAGGTTTCAAAGCTAATCCAAACATTTTGGTTAGAACGCAACAAATGTATTTGGATAAAAATGACAAAACCGGAGTTCATCCTACTTTAAATAAAGAAAAGCATAAAACCATTTTAACCCGTGAAGAATCATTAGCTCGTTTGAATGATGCTGTGCATGTTGTTCAAGGAGCTAACTTGGTTAGAAATGAATACGGTAATAAACAATTTGCTAACTTCTTTTTCTTCATTACTGGTTTTCACGGATTCCACGTTTTTTCAGGAGTAGTAATTAACTTCATTATCTTCTTAAATGTAATTTTAGGTACGTATGAGCGTAGAAAAAATTACGAAATGGTAGAGAAAGTAGGATTGTATTGGCACTTTGTAGATTTAGTTTGGGTATTTGTATTTACCTTCTTCTACTTAGTATAATTTATTAAACGAATTTAAAATGGCACACGCACATAATTTAGCAATTTTTAGAGGAAGACTTAAATTCAAGTCTAACGAGCAAAAAATTTGGGGAGTTTTAATCTTTCTTTCTATCGTAACAGCGATTGAGGTTGTATTAGGTATTTATAAACCAGCTGCCTTAATGACTGCTTGGATTTCACCATTTGAAGGTGGTTTTGGAGCGACTCTTATGAATATGATTTTATCACCATTCATATATATTATTCCTTTGAACTTAATCTTTTTAGTTTTAACTATTGTTAAAGCATATTATATCACTTGGGATTTCATGCACATGAGAGATGAAAAATCAAGTTTAAGAAGATCTGTTGTTTGGACATTTGTATTCTTAGCGTTATACATTGCTTTGATATTTTTGTTAGAAGGAGGTTATATTTTCGATGTGTATAAATCATCAATAATTAAGTGGAACTTTTAACGATAAATTTTAATATATTTAAGGTACGCATTGCGTACCTTTTTTTATTTTTGTAAAGCATAAATGCATTGCAATGAAAAAGAATATTGTGCTTTTTGTTTTATTTGTTTTACCCATTGTTGCTTATCTTTTTTTTGCATCCGGGGTTCATAATTTTACTCATCTGCCAACTGTTACTCCTTCTGTTCCCGATTTAAAAGAATGGAAAAGCACAAAAGGAGAAACGTTTTCTTTAAACAATAAGATTACTATTTTAGTGTTTCCCGGAAATGAAGTCATAAAAAACAAAGGAAATGCCTTTAATCTCAACCAAAAGATTTACGAAAAAGTAATGGGTTTCAGTGATTTTCAATTGATTTGTGTAACACCATTTGGTATGGAAGAACAAACAGCCCAAGTGCAAGAAGATTTAAGTAGAATTTCAGACATGTCGCGTTGGCATTATATTTTTGCATCTCCGGATGAAATTAAGAACTATTACCAACAATTTAATTTAATTGGACAATTAGGAGCTGATGTGGGTACGCCAAATGTTTTTATCATTGACAAGGAAAGAAATTTAAGAGGAAGAAAAGGAAAAGATAAAAAAGGAAATGCTGAGTATAAAGAAGGCTATAACACCATTTCTGCTGCAGATCTTCACAACGAAATGGGAGATGACATTAAAATTATTTTAGCCGAATACAGATTAGCATTAAAAAAGAATTCAGCAAATAGAAAAAAGTAAAAAATGAAAAATAAATCATACATCGGTATTTCGTTTATTATTCTTGTTTTCGGAATTATTTTTATTCCAAGAATAATAAAAAAGATAAATCAAGAAGAAGTTACAGAAATTGATCGTTTAAACGTTCCAGGTTCAAAAGAAACTTCAGAAGATTTGTTAGTTTCAATTGGTAAAGCTCCTAAGTTTAGTTTAACTAATCAAGATAACAAAATCATTACAAACGAAGATTATAATGGTAAAGTTTATTTGGTTGAATTTTTCTTTTCTACTTGTCCTACTATTTGTCCGATTATGAATAAAAATATGGTGGAATTGCAAAATCATTTTGAAGGAGAAAAAGATTTTGGAATTGTATCTATTACCATAAATCCGGCACATGACACTCCTCAAGTATTGAAAGAACATGCAGCTCATTTGGGTGTGAAAAATCCGAATTGGCACTTTTTATCGGGAGATAAAGATTACATCTATTCTTTGGCCAACAAAGGATTTTCAATTTTTGCAGGAGAAAATAAAGACAGCGAAGGTGGTTTTGAACATTCAGGTTTGTTTGCCTTGATAGATAAAAAAGGAAACATCAGAAGTAGAAAAGACGATTTTGGCAATCCAATTGTTTATTATGACGGAATTGAAGCAAAAGGAATTGCTGCATTGAAACAAGATATTAAAGTACTATTAAGCGAATAATATGGAAAAGACAAATACACTTTCAAAACAACAAATAGAGAAAAAGTATAATAAATTTATCATCTTGCTCTCTATAGCCATTCCCGTTGTTGTAGCTTTGTTATTTGGAATAAAGTTGAAAGATTATGGAATTCAAGTTGAGCCACTCTCTTTTTTACCTCCCATATATGCTACTTTAAACGGAGCAACAGCAATGTTATTGGGTTTAGCAGTGTATTTTATTAAAGAAGGAAATGTTCAAGCTCATAAAAGAGTAATGCAAACCGCTATTGCATGTTCTGTTCTGTTTTTAGTAATGTATGTTGCGTATCACATGACTTCCGATAGCACACCTTATGGAGGAAAAGGATTTATCAGATATATTTATTATTTTATTTTAATTTCTCACATACTTCTTTCAGTAGTTGTAATTCCTTTAGTTTTGGTAACCTATGTTAAAGCATTATCAGAACAATTTGACAAGCATAAGAAAATTGCTAAAATTGCTTATCCGGTTTGGTTGTATGTTGCTATAACAGGAGTGATTGTTTACTTTATGATAGCACCATATTATGCTCATTAAAAGATTTTTTTTAGTTTTATTTGTAGGTTTGTTTTCTTTCAGCGGTTCAGCTCAATGTGCAATGTGCAGAGCAGCATTAGAAAGTGAAGGAGATACTTCAAAAGCAGAGGCTATAAATAATGGTATAGTTTATCTAATGGCTTTTCCATACATCATGGTTGCTATCGTTTTTTATGTAGTCTATAAAATGAAATTCAAAAAAAAGAAACCAGAATTAAATTAATCCATTCCGTCAATGGTAACCGATGTTTTTCCTTTTCCTTTAATAAAAGCTAAAATGGCAGTATTGGTCAGTTGGATTTTTTGAAATTCAAAATCTTCAATCGTACCATTAACAAATATGCCTTTCATTGGCGAGTAATTTTTTAAATAAGGTAAAATATTTTGTTTCGCTTCATCTAAATTTGGTCGAATGGAATAGCGACAATTTTCTTGTATTTTTCGTAAAACATATCCTTGTGCCAGCCAATTTGCAGAACGAATCAAAAAGTTTTTGGTATTCAAAACATAATCAAGTTGGTCAAAATAAATTTCTTTTGTTTCTGTATTATATTGTGGAAAACCGGATAAATAAACAGTACCGTTGATTGAACCAATCATATCTAAAGCAATAATCATTTTTCCGTCTTTGTGCCAAATATCAACTTTTGTTACTTTTACTTTTTTATTTCCCTCGCCAAACTCAACTCCTTGAAAATTTTTGGTCATAATTTGTGAAGCATCTTCATAGGTTGAAACGGCAATAATGTTTGCTGTAATATGGTCCGGCATTTTAGCTACCGGTTTCAATACAATATTTTTTTTATCAAATTTTTTTTGGGGAGTTTTTCCAATAATGGTTTCAATAGAACACTTTAAACCCATTTCCATTTTTATCTCTTTATCAGACAAAACAGCATCAGTAACATAGAGTTCATCGGGTACAATTCTTAACCAAGAAGAGTATTCTTTGCTCATTTCAAATGGAGTTGATAATTTTTCAAGAGCATCTAATACATTGGGCTTAAAATCCAACGAAGACTTTATTGCTTCATCTATACTTTTTTCAATTTTAGATTTAAATAATCGTGCTGCCGGATTGATTATATAAGTAATAGGAATATTTTTTCCGGCTATTACTACAGTTGGGCTTTCTGTCCAATCTAACGATTTTAGGGTTGTATTGGTGCGAAGTTGCCAATTGGTTAGTCCAACATCGCTTACAAGTGAAACAACACCATTCAAATTAAATTCTTTTGTATCATATAAACTGATACCCATTTTTTCAAAGCCATAGCGGTAAATTGCATTCACTTTTAAAGGTAAAACAGTATTTAATTTTGTTGTGTTTCCCTCTTTTACCGATTCAATTTTAATTACATTTTGTTTCCATACTTTAACTGCCAAATTATCATCTTTTAAAATGGTGTCATTATAAATTAAACCATTCAATGATTTGTTTACTTGTTTTTCAATATCTTTTAATTGAATGGTTACCGGCAAGTGAATAAACGAAGAAGTTGTTTCATACTCAATTGGTACAGCATTGTTAGGCTCAGGTTTAACTAAATCAATTTTTTGAGTGCTCGAGCAAGCACTTATAAAAAGTAAAATGAAAAGCAATAAAATGGTGAATAAGATATATTTCATTGATGTGGTACTGATTTTTGAGTGTAAATGTACTTTATTTTTAAATTTCTTTATTTTAGTGTAACACATTTTTCATTTTTGCGTCCTATCAGCATAAATTAGTTAAGAAATACATTCAAATGTTACAACAACTCTTTTCTCTAAAAAATGAATCAACTAAAAACCGATTTCATCTATTATGTATAGTGACTTTCATGTTTTTTGGTATTTCGATTCATGCTCAATCCAAAAAATGGACGCTTGAAGAGTGTGTAAATCATGCTTTGGAAAATAATATTTCAATTAAGAATTCAAAGCTTGACGAAAAATTAGCAGAGATTTCAAAAAGTGATGCAATTGGTGCTTTTTTACCTTCAGCTAACGCAACAACTTCCCACTCATGGAATATTGGTTTAAATCAAAACATTACTACCGGTCTTTTAGAAAATCAAACTACTCAGTTTACCTCTGCAGGATTAAATGTTGGTGTTGATATTTATAATGGTTTACAAAATCAATACCGATTACGCAGAGCGAATTTAGCCAAAATTGCCAGTCAGTATCAATTGACTAAAATGCAAGAGGATATTGCTTTGAATGTGGCCAATTCGTTTTTGCAAATTTTATTCAATAAAGAAAATTTGAAAGTACAACAGCAACAACTTTTAAATAATCAAAAACAAAAAGAACGATCAGAACAACTTCTTCAAGCCGGAATTATTCCTAGAGGAGATTTGTTAGATATTAAAGCAAATGTGGCTTCTAGTGAACAATTGGTCATAAGTGCTGAAAATGCTCTTCTTATTTCAAAATTAAGTTTAGCTCAGTTACTTCAATTGGATAGCTTTAAAGATTTTGATATTGTAGATCAAGATTATGAAGTGTTGCAATCACCTCTGTTATTAGAAACAGCCGAATCAATTTATCAAAAAGCTAAAGAAACAAGAACTGAACTAAAAATTGCCCAAACCAATTTAGAAGTAGCAGAAAAAGACGTTTCCATTGCAAGAGGTGCTTATCAACCAAGACTTCAAGGTTTTTACAGTTTTAGTACAAGAGCTTCCAGCATTGGTAGAGTTACCGGAGTTGAATTGGATCCCAATAACCCTACAACCGTAATAGGATTAGTAGAAGGAACGAATCAAAATGTTTTGCAACCTAATTTTAATCCTATTTTAGGAAACCCACTGCCCATTTTCAGGCAATTTGACAATAATAAAGGACAAAATTTTGGTGTGCAATTAACCATTCCAATATTTAATGGTATGGCAACCAGAAATAATGTAGAACGTTCAAAAGTTGCTCTAGAAAGAAGCAAAATTGCTTATGAACAAGAAGAGTTAACATTGGAAAGAAATGTTTATACGGCTTTTACAGATGTTAAAGCAGCTTTGAAATCGTATGATGCTGCCTTAACAACCTTGGAAGCCAGACAAGAAGCGTTTATCTACGCCAAAGAAAGGTTTGAGGTAGGGTTAATGAATGCCTTTGATTTGAATCAATCACTGGTTTTATTGACTAATGCACAATCAGAAGTGTTGAGAACCAAATTTGATTATATTTTTAGAACCAAAATTTTAGAATTTTATTTCGGAATTCCCATTATTAAAAAACCATAACTTATGTCAAAGAAATCAATATATCTATTTTTAGGAATTGCTTTAGGTTTAATTGTAGTCTTGTTATTGCTTTCAAAAGCTGGCTTGATAGGAAATAAAGATCAAGGAAAAGAAGTGGAAATCGCACTAGTGAATGAAATGACTATTGTAGAAACCGTCTCGGCTACCGGAAAGATTCAACCTGAAACGGAAATAAAAATTTCATCTGAGGTTTCAGGAGAAATCATCGAATTACCTATTAAAGAAGGACAAGTAGTAAAAAAAGGACAGCTTTTAGTGCGAATTAATCCAGATTTATATACGTCAAGTTTAAATCGCTCAGTAGCCGGATTGTCTAACACAAAAGCAAATTTGAGTCAGTCTGAAGCAACATTAAAAGAAGCTCAAGCCAATTATAATCGTAACAAAACACTTTTTGAAAAAGGAATTATTTCTAAATCAGAGTGGGATAGAGTAGTGGCGACTTATGAAAATGCACAAGCAGCAAAACAAGCCGCTTATTATGGCGTACAAAGTGCAAGTGCAACCGTAACCGAAGCGAAAGACAATTTAGGACGAACTGTGATTTATGCCCCTGCGGATGGGACTATTTCCCTTCTTTCAGTTGAACTAGGTGAGAGAGTTTTAGGAACACAACAAATGGCAGGAACTGAAATTCTAAGAGTTGCTAATCTAAATAACATGGAAGTTGAAGTCGATGTAAATGAAAATGATATTGTTAAAATTAACATTGGCGATTCTACTAATATTGAAGTAGATGCTTACTTGAAAAAACAATTCAAAGGTATTGTAACCAGTATTTCAAATTCTGCCAGCACAGCTGTTTCTGCTGATCAAGTGACCAATTTTAAAGTGAAAGTTAGAATTTTAAAAGAATCATACCAAGATTTAATGGAAGGGAAACCGGAAACCTATTCGCCTTTCCGCCCAGGGATGACAGCCACTGTGGATATTATCACTAAAAGAAAAGAAAAAGTTTTTGGAATTCCTATCAGTGCAGTTGTAATGAAATCTGATACGCTAAGTACAAACAAAGTTGAAGTTAAACCCGGTGAGGTTAAAGATGGTGAAGAACCGGTTAAAAAATTAGACAAAAAACTAGAATGTGTTTTTGTTAAAGTTGGTAATAAAGCCAAAATAAGAATCATCAAAACCGGTATTCAAGATGATACTAATATTGAAGTCATTCAAGGTTTGAAAAAAGGGGAAGAAATAATTGTTGGGCCTTATGTAACCGTTACAAAAGAGTTGAATTCAGGTGATACGGTGAAAACTAAATCAGCCGAGGAAAAAGAAAAACCAAAAGAAAAAAGTAAATAAAATAGACTTTGCTTATCATTCATCAACAAAAGGAAATTAAATCATTTTAATTTCCTTTTTTTATGTTTTACATTTGCTCTTTAAATTTTCAAAATGGCATATATCTTAAATCTTGAAACTTCAACCCGAAATTGTTCCGTTTCAGTTGCATTTAATGGAGAAACTTTATTATGCAAAGAAGTATCTGCATTAGGTTATTCACATGCAGAAAAGTTGCATGTTTTTGTGGAAGAAGTTATGCAAGAGGTTAACTTACAATTTTCAGATTTAAATGCTATTGCGGTAAGTCAAGGTCCGGGTTCTTATACCGGTTTAAGAATTGGAGTTTCAGCCGCAAAAGGGTTGTGTTATGCCTTGAATATTCCCTTAATTGCTCTTGATACTCTTCAAGTAATGGCATCAAAAGTAAAAGTAAATGAAGGACTAATAGTACCAATGATTGATGCCAGAAGAATGGAAGTTTATTCAGCTGTTTTTTCAACCCAAAATGAAAAAGTAAGAGAAGTAAAAGCTGAAATCTTGACAGAAACGTCATTTAATGAATTTACAGAACCACTTTTTTTTGTTGGCGATTGTTTAGAAAAAGCAAAAACGGTATTACATCAACCTAATTTCCATTTTTTAGACGATGTTATTTTTCCTTCTGCTGCTGAAATGAGTCAGTTAAGTTATGATAAATTCAAAACCAAATCTTTTGAAGATGTAGCTTATTTTGAACCTTTTTACTTGAAAGATTTTATAGCAAAGTAGTTAAGATGTCAATAAATCAATGATGCTGATATAATCTGCCTCTGTTTTGAAACTATTTTTATTGTTTTTAAAATAAGTTTCAATTTTTTCCTTTTTATCAGGAAACATTTTTATCAATTCTTTTTTACTATCAGGAAATTGAAGTAGATATTCGTCGCCTACTTTTTTGATAAAATAGCTATCTTCGGCTCTCGTGTATTTGGCAGGAAAACCTCTTTTCATTGAATTTTCTGCTGGTTTTTCCGGTGTAAAATTAACCTTTTCTCTCTTGTATAAAATTATACTTTCTGTTGCTTTCACTTCGATAAAATAAGTGGAATGAACACTCCAATCCTTATTCATGAAATTTTCTAAAGAGTATTTCTTTTTTGAACTAAGTAAATGAATTTCTTTATTTTGTTCAGTTTTATTCACTAAAAAGGTATCTCTTTTGGTCATATTCGGATCAACAAATTCGAACATTTCATTATATGCATCGTATCGAACCAAATAGATTTTTGAGGATGACGATATGGTTGCTTCAGAAAAAGCTTCACTTACATACTTTGTACCTTCTATTTTTTCTTTGTATCGCTCTTTATTATTGATTCTTGGTACATATACTTGAGCTATTATAGTGTTAGAAATCAAAAGAAAGATACAACTGAAGAAAAAAGCGTTTTTCATAATTTAAGATTGTTTTATGTGAATATCTCTTTGCGGAAAGGGAATAACAATATTGTTTTCGTCAAATTTAAGTTTTATTTGTTCTAAAATATCTGAACGCATCACAAAAAAGTCTTCTGTTTTTGCCCATGGGCGAACTGCTAAATTAATAGAACTATCTGCCAAATCTCTAACTAAAATCATTGGTTCTGGGTCTTTTAAAACCATAGGATGATTATTCATCACTTCAAGAGCCAATTCTTTAGCTTTTTTAATGTTTGAACTATAACTTATGCCAATTGTCAAATCTGCTCTTCTAGTAGTGGCATAAGTATAATTAATAATGTTGTTGTTCGATAAAGAACCATTTGGCACAAATATCGTTTGGTTATCAACAGTAGATAATTGCGTAACAAAGATTTGAATTTGCTTTACTGTTCCTGATACACCTTGGGCCTCAATAAAATCTCCGACTTTAAAAGGTTTGAACATGATTATCAAAACTCCTCCGGCAAAATTAGAAAGAGAACCTTGTAAAGACAAACCAACAGCTAAACCTGCCGCTCCAATAATGGCAACAAATGAGGAATTTTCAACGCCAAGTCTTGAAATTACAGTTACAAAAAGAAGAATTTTTAACGTCCAAATTAAAATGTCGGCTAGAAATTTTGATAAAGTGGGTTCCATTTCCCGCTTAATCATGATTTTTGTGACAACTCTTTTAATGATTTTTATGGCATACCAACCAATTAAAAAAATAAGTAGTGCAGAAATAAGCCTTGGAGAATATTCCATTAAAACAGTAATGGCATAATCCCAGTATTTTTGGAGATAATTGATGCTTTCTTTTTCAATTTCATTCATAAAAACCGCTTCTTTAGTAGATAATTTCTTGCAAAGATAATTATTAAAATGAATTTTTTATGAAAACAAAACGTTAACGTTAATCCGCATTTTCATCTGCTGCCCGCTTAATTTCATCTGTTCTTTCTTCTAAATCTTCCTTAATTTCTTCTACTTTTTCTTCTGCTTTTTCAATGGATGGAGCGGTAAAAGCATGTACTTTTTCTTTTACTTCTTCTACTGCATTTTCAAATGTTTCTTCTACCTTGTCCGCAAAATTTTTCACTTTTTCTTCCACTTCCGGGTAGTTTTCTTCCAATGTTTTTACGGTTTTTTCAACATATTCCTCTGCTTTTGAAGCTAATTCAGTTGCCTTTTCTTTTGCTTGATCAATTACAACTTCTGTTTTTTCTACCGTTTCTTTTGCTGTTTCTTTGGCTGAACCAAATAAGTTTTTAAAAAAATTTCCAAGTCCCATATCTTTAGTTTTTTAGTGAATTTCAAATCTACTGAATTTTGTTATTGCATTATAAATTAGTCGATTAAATCTTTGTGCATTTCATTAAAATTATATTTTGGAGCTAAACACATTTTGTTTTGACAAAAATAAAATAATGTTTCACCTTTTTTATATCGGTTTTTCAAAAATGCCAAGTCTGATTCTTTTTCACTTCCGGCCAAAAGTAGGGCAGGAAAATAAGATTGATTGATTTTATCCAAATATTCAAATACTTTTGGACCACAAATACCTAACTCTTTTTGATAAGTAGAAAAGTGCAATGCTGCTATCAACCAATTTGAAAAGGCCGATGGATAATCAATCGAAGGAATAATTTGGGACACCATTTTTTTAGAAATGTTTTCATAATGCCCATTTTCAAAATAGATACCAAGTTTAAATAAATTAGTCGCCATGATTGAGTTAGAACTCGGAATAACATTGTCTTCAATTTCATAATGTTTAGCAATCAGAGCATTGTCAAGGTTTGAAGTAAATCGGAATAAACCTTTTTGCTCATCATAAAAATGGTCTAAACAATAATCGGTTAAGTTTTTACAGTTTTTTAGCCATTTTTCATTCAAAGTTGTTTCATAAAGAGCTATAAATGCGTCAATAACAAAAGCGTAATCATCTAAAAAGCCATTAATTGAAGCTTTTTTATTTTTATAAGTATGCCATAAATTTCCATTTTCATCCCATAGTTTTGAGACTATAAAATGAGCATTTTTTAAAGCCAAATCCAAAAAGTGATTTTGTTGAAGAGCTTTATAACTTTCAACTAAACCTTTTAAAATCATTGCATTCCAAGAAGTAATGATTTTATCATCTAAACGTGGCTTTTTTCTTTTTTCTCTTTCGGTATAAAGAAGTTTTTCCCAAATTCTCTTTTTTATTTTTAATTCTTCCTCTGAAATTTGAAATTGATTAGCGACTGATTGTAAACTTTCTCGTTGAATGAGCACATAATGTTCCTTTTCCCAAAAACCAAAATCATTTATACTAAAAACAGATGCAAATAACTCAAATTCATCTTTTAAAATAGTTTGCAACTCATTTTTGGTCCACACATAAAAAGCACCTTCCTCTAAATGATTTTCATTGGTCAAACTATCAGCATCTAAAGCGGAGAAAAAAGCATTTTCATCTGTTAACCATTCTTTTTCAATGAAAGAAATTGTTTTTACAATCACTTCTTTATATAATTCATTTTTTGAAAGTTTGTATGCATTAGCATAAAGTGAAAGCAATTGACCATTATCATACGCCATTTTTTCAAAATGAGGCACATGCCATTTTGTATCAACAGAATATCTTGAAAATCCTCCATCAACAACATCGAAAATTCCACCAAACGCCATTTTTGTTAAGGTTAAATCAACGTATTCGAGCAGTTTTTCATTTTTAGTTAAATGACCGTATTGCAAAAGAAATTGATAATTGGTGGGCATCATAAATTTTGGAGCTCGTTGATAGCCACCAAATTCCCAGTCAAAACTTTTGATCCATTTTTCCAAGAAATCGTCTAACAATGAAAAGTCTATTTCTATTGATTTAGTTGAAGTCAAACCAAGCGATTCAATACCTTCATGCAATTTTTCAGCATATTCAATCATTTTAGACGGTTGGGTTAAATACAATTCTTGAAGTTGTTCTAATGTATTCATCCAATCGTTTTTTCTATAATACGTACCTCCCCAAATGGGTCTTCCGTCAGGTAAACAGACAACATTCAATGGCCATCCGCCTCTTCCGGTCATCAATTGAACGGCTTTCATATAAATAGCATCAATATCTGGACGTTCTTCTCTATCTACCTTGATGTTGATAAAGAATTCATTCATAATAATCGCAGCTGATTCGTTTTCAAATGTTTCATATTCCATCACATGACACCAATGACAAGCAGAATAACCGATACTGATTAAAAGTAATTTATTTCTATCTTTTGCCTCATGAAGTGATTTTTCATTCCATGCTTTCCAATGTACCGGGTTTTGAGCATGTTGAAGTAAATAAGGACTGGTTTCAAATTGTAATTCATTCATAAAAAAAAGCGTTCTTTTTGAGAACGCTTAAAATTACGATTTTTCTTGAATTATTCTATTTCAAACGTGATTTTTACATTCACTCGAAATTCTGAAATTTGTCCATCTTTAACTGACGCACTTTGGTCTTGAACATAAACTGATCGTATGTTTTTTAACGATTTTGCTGCTTGTGATACTGCTTTTTTTGCTGCATCTTCCCAGCTAATTTCTGAACTGGAAAGTACTTCTATTACTTTTAAAATTGCCATAATGATAAAATTTAAGTACTAAAGGTAATCAAAATAATCAAATTTTCAAAAAAACAGACTCAAAATTGATAACATTCGCTTAACATTTGTTTGAAATACTTAATAGAATTTTGCACTAAATTATAAACCATTAATATGGAACAAATTTATGTAGTAATGCTCGTTGTTTTGGGCGTTTTGGCATTGCTTGATTTGGTGGTGGGAGTGAGTAACGATGCGGTTAATTTTTTAAATTCAGCCATTGGTTCAAAAGCGGTTTCTTTCCGAACCATTATGATTGTTGCCAGTATTGGAGTGGCAGTTGGAGCACTTTTTTCCAGCGGAATGATGGAAATTGCTCGAAGTGGTATTTTTGTTCCTTCCATGTTTACCTTTAATGATGTAATGATTATCTTTTTAGCGGTAATGATTACTGATATTTTGCTGTTAGATGTTTTTAATTCGATGGGGTTGCCAACCTCTACAACAGTGTCAATTATATTCGAATTACTAGGTGCGGCAGTTTGTTTAGGCTTGTATCATATTTACATTTCAGAGGATAGTACACAAACTTTGGGAGCTTATATCAACACCAAAAAAGCTTCTGAAATTGTGTTTAGTATTCTACTTTCTGTAGCTTTATCTTTTGGTTTAGGAAGTTTAGTGCAATATATTTCAAGATTGATTTTTACTTTTCAATACGAAAAAAGAATAAAATATATAGGTGCTATTTTTGGAGGTTTAGCAATCACTTCCATCACTTTTTTTATTTTAATTAAAGGGTTAAAAGGCGTTTCATTTATAGATAAAGAAACGTATGGTTGGATTCAAGATCATCAATTGGCAATCATTGGAATCAACTTTGTAACATTTACGATTATTTCGCAAGTGTTAATGAGTGTTTTCAAAATAAACATTCTTCGTGTAATCATCATTATTGGAACATTTGCATTAGCATTAGCATTTGCCGGAAATGATTTGGTTAACTTTATAGGTGTACCGATAGCAGCCTTTAATTCGTATGAAATATTTGCTTCATCAGGGGTTTCAGGTGATCAATTAATGATGGGTGCTCTTGCGGACGAAACCATTGTGGCTCCTTTCTATTTTCTTGCTCTAGCAGGATTGGTAATGGTAATTACACTTTGGACATCCAAAAAAGCAAGAAGTGTTATTGAAACAGGAGTTAGTTTATCACGTCAAGGCGATGGTGTTGAAAAATTTTCACCCAACACACTTTCCAGATTTGTGGTGAGAAGTGGTGTTTATTTAGGTCAAGCCATTAATTATTTTCTACCTCAATCTGTACAAATAAAAATTGATAAGCAATTTGAAAAACCAGAAATAAAAGGTAAAAAACGTAAAGATGAACCTGCTTTTGATATGGTTCGTGCATCAGTAAATTTAATGATTGCCAGTATTTTAATTTCTATAGGAACGTCTTTAAAACTACCACTTTCCACTACTTATGTGACATTTATGGTGGCAATGGGTACTTCTTTTGCCGATAGAGCTTGGGATAGAGAAAGTGCAGTTTACCGTGTGGCTGGAGTTTTTAACGTAATTGGAGGTTGGTTTGTTACCGCTTTAGTAGCTTTTTTAGGTGCTTTTATCATGGCATTTATTTTAAAAGTGGGCGAAGTATATGCTTTTATTGGTTTATTGGTTTTACTAGCGATTATTTTGTATAGAAGTGCCAGAAGACACAGTAAAAAGCAAAAAGAAGCAGATGAATTAGTAAAACTAAAAAGAGAAGACATTGTTACTATCAATGAAATTATTAGCGAAAGTTCAATCCAAATTTCAAAAGTAATTGGTACGACCAATAAAGTGTATAGTGATGTAATTGAAAATTTAGGATTACAAGATTTGGCTAAATTGAAAGAAAACAAAAAAGCACTCAAAAAACTTGAAAAAGAAGTAGATGAATTAAAAAGTAATGTGTATTACTTTATCAAAAATTTAGACGAAACTTCTGTAGAAGCCAGTAAATTCTATATTATGATTTTGGGCTATTTACAAGATATGATCCAATCACTTGGTTTTATTACGCAAAGTAGTTATGCTCACATTAATAACAATCATAAGCAGTTAAAATTCAATCAAATCAGAGATTTAAAGAGCATAGACAATGATGTTCAGAAATTATTTGATGATATTGAAACCATCTTTGAAAACAAAAGTTTTGATAAATTGAATGATGTGTTGAAAGAAAAAGCAACTATTTTAGAAAATGTTTCTGAATTAATTCAAAAACAAATTACTCGAATTCGTACAGTTGAAACTAGTCCTAAAAATAGTAAACTATATTTTGCTTTATTATTGGAAACAAATGATTTAATTAAAGCTACCATGAATTTATTAGAGCTTTTCCAAGAGTTTAATGTTCATGTGAAAAATAAGAAATAAATCCTTTTATAAAGATAAATGCCCCATCAAACTATTGCTTTTGGGGCATTTTTTATGAATGCTTTTTAATTTTATGCATTGATTGCTTCTACTTTAATTGCCTCATCTTTTAGCATGTCTTTCAACATGTTTTCAATACCGTTTTTTAAAGTAAAAGTCGAAGACGGACAGCCGCTACACGCTCCTTGAAGCACTACTTTTACTCTTTTTTCAGTTTCATCAAAAGAATCAAATAAAATATTTCCACCATCAGCTTGAACAGCCGGTTTTACATATTCTTCTAAAATATTGATGATTTGTTGTGAAGTAGTATCAAGCGTATCAAAATTTGAAATGGATTGCTTTTCACTTTTTGGTGCGTTACTCAACAGACTTTCATTGATAATTTCATTTCCATTTTCAATAAATGCTTTAATGAACATTCTTACTTCATTTGAAATTTCTTGCCATTCTGAACTATTATATTTTGTGATGGAAATATAATTTTCATCCATAAAAATCTCTTTTACAAAAGGAAATTTGAATAGTTCTTTAGCTAAAGCAGAGGGAAAAGCTTCATCAATATTTTTAAATTCAGCAGTTTTTGTTGTTAAAATTTTGTTGGCTACAAATTTTAACACTGCCGGATTAGGGGTTGATTCAGCATAAATTGTAATCGGTTTTTTTTTGATTTCAAGAGTAGTGTCATTTATAATAATTCCACCATCAGTAATAAAATCTTCAATTTGTTCAGCAACTGCATCTTTGACATCATTCCATTCCACAATGTTGTACCGTTCGATAGCAATAAAGTTTCCTGAGATAAAAACGGTTTTTACAAAAGGCAAATAAAATAATTTTTGTGCTAACGGACTTTCTGATGCTTCATCAATATTCTTAAACTCGTAGCTTTTATTTTTCGTAATAAAATCAGGAAATTCAAATTTTAATATAGCTGTATTTTGTGTTTCTTTGATGATTATCTTGCTCATTTTCTTTTTTTGAGCAAATTTAACAAACTTATTTTAGGCAATTATGTATATTTGGAGTTTAATTTTTTATTAACAAAAAATTAAAAAATGTTTTAGAACTTTCAACATCACAAAAATATAATCTGATGAAAATAAGATTACAAATCATACTTCTGTTATTGCCTTTTTTCTCCATAGCTCAACTTTTTGTAAATAACGTCACATTTACTCCTGCTCAATTAGTTCAAAATACCCTTTTAGGGAATGGAGTAACAGTTTCAAATATTACTTTCAATGGAAGTGCAGCTAATGCAAATGCGGCAAGTGACCAAGTTGGTCTCTTTTCAACAGGAATAAACCCTACAAATTTAGGGATAGATTCAGGTATAATACTAACAACGGGTAGAGGAAATGTAGCAGTAGGACCAAATAACGCAAATAATGCTTCTAATCCTCCTGCAAGTCCAATTGCTGGTGATGCTGATTTAGCACTTTTAGCTACGGGTGGTATTAATAACAAAGCTGTTTTAGAGTTTGATTTTATTCCAACTGGTAATCAATTAAATTTCAACTTCGTCTTTGCTTCAGAAGAATATCCGGAGTTTGTTAATTCAGCATTTAATGATGTTTTTGGTTTTTTCTTAAGCGGACCTGGAATTGCAGGGCCTTATAGTGGCGGTGCAGCTAATATAGCTTTAGTTCCTTCTACAACAACAGCTATAACTATAAATAATTTAAATGGAGGATTTGCTGCAGGTTGTCCATTGGTTCTTCCTGGAGGAGCTAATTCTGCTTTTTATGTAAATAATTGTGGAGGTACATCTATTCAATATGATGGTTTTACGACAGTTTTAACTGCAACAGCTACTGTTCAATGTGGACAATTATATCATATTAAATTAGCCGTTGCTAATGTTAGTGATAATGCTTACGATTCTGCTGTGTTTCTTCAAGCAAATAGTTTTAATGTAAATCCAATTGATTTAGGTAGTGATTTCTTAGAAACAGCTGGAAATGCTTTATGTATTGGTCAAACGGCCGAGTTAAATTCTGGTCTTGATGCTTCTGTTCCTCATCAGTGGTATTTAGATACAGTTCTCATACCGGGAGCTACAGGTAATACTTATACGGTTACGGAACCAGGGGTTTACACAGTAATTGCTACACCATTTGGTGCCGGATGTCCTATTCAGGATTCTATTCAAATTGAATATTATCCTCCTTTACCAGTTGCAGAACCTTTAGATTTGTTTAACTGTCCTGGTGATTTAATTTATGATTTGACTGAAAACACAAGTGTTGTATTAGGTGCTTTAGATCCAAATGTCTTTATTTTAGATTATGCGACATCTATTTTTAATGGTGAAAATGGTATTTTTATTGCTAGTCCTACAGCCTATGTAAGTAGTGGATTAGGTGAAATTGTGTATGTAGTGGTAGTAGATACTGGAAGCGGTAATGATTGTACTAGTATTCAACCTTTTCAACTTTTGGAACAATCTTGTACGCTTGATCCTCAGCCTTTTCCATTTACAGTGTGTGATGATATTTCAAATGATGGGATAGAGGTTTTTGATTTAACCCTAGCAGATAATGCTGCGTTAAATGGATTAGATCCTGCTCTTTATACAGTAACCTATCATTTATCACAAGCTGACGCCAATTCTGGAAGTAATGATATTTCGCCAGCTAATGCATTTTCAACTGCATCAACCATAATTTATGTTCGTGTTGAAGATAATTCAAATCCTACAACATTTGGTTCTACCTCTTTTTCAATAACCATCAATCCTACACCAATTGTAGCAGTAAACAATGTTACGATTTGTGACGGACAAACTGCTACCATTACAGCTACACCAAATGTTGCAGGCACCTACAATTACACATGGTCAGTACCGGCAGGAGTAACCAATCCTGGTAACGTAGCCACCTTTACCACAACAGTTGCAGGGGTATATAGTGTGATTATCACGGACACGACAACTAACTGTGTGAGTCCATCGGCATCTGGAACGGTAACGGTTAATCCGAACCCAACGGTTACGGTAAATAGCCCTGCGGTATGTGCAGGAGCCTCAGCTACAGTAACGGCCACACCGGGAGCAGCAGGTACGTATAGCTACGCATGGACAGTTCCAACAGGAGCCACAGCACCGGGCGATGTAGCCACATTTACAACAACAGTAGCAGGAGTGTATAACGTGATTATCACCAATACCCTTACCAATTGTGTAAGCACTTCGGCATCAGGAACGGTAACGATAAATCCAAACCCAACAGTAACCGTTAATAGCCCAACAGTATGTGATGGAGCATCAGCCACAGTAACGGCGACTCCGGGAGTTGCAGGAACTTACAGCTATGCATGGACAGTTCCGGCTGCAGCCAC
>NZ_AUDM01000013.1 GCF_000425465.1 Flavobacterium filum DSM 17961
ACAGAAGTTTCAACTACATCCACAGTTGGAGCATCTGGCGAACCATGATTAACCAATACATCTGTGTTAGTCGCAACAGTAGCCGCTTCACGTCCTTGAGCAAATATAGAAAGTGCAAAGTTAGGAGCAGTTGAATAGCCTGTTGGCGATACAATTCCGTTGGCAATAGCAATATAGGTTTCACCCTCAGCTAAAGTAGTAGTTAAGTTATATAAACTCTCAGCAGCAGAAGTACTGTTACCTGGAGCCACATCAATACTTAAGGCCACTCCGGCAGGTACATCCACAAATGGAGTAGCCGTTCTAAAAGCAAAGTCATCTAATAAAATTTCACCGTTTACATATACGTCAACAGTAGTAGCCGCTAAATCAGGTGAATTGTGAATTACTTGTAAACGTGCAGTAGGTGTTTCTATTAAAGGTAGAGGAATTAGTGGACCTCCAACAGCTCTCGCCACCCATAATCCAAAACCGGGACCATCACTGTTTTGTGAAGGGTCTAAAAATCCACTCGCCACAACTGTTACTGCATCAAAATTCAAAAATAAGTCAGCTAAAGGAGCAGAATAGGTAGCCACTGTAGTTGCTCCACTTTCATCTCTAACATCTATTATATAATTTGCAGTAAGTAATTCTAAATAAGAAGAAAAATTACCGTAGGATAAGTTGTTAACTAATGTTCCTGCTGGTACAGAAGTTTCCACTACATCTACAGTAGGTGCATCCGTTGAACCATGAAAAACAATAACATCAGTATTATCTCCGTTGGATGTTCCCTCACGACCACCGGTTAAAATGTTTAAACCAAAAGGAGTATTCGGACTATATCCCGTGGGTGAAATAATACCATTTGCAATGGCAATATACGTTTGAGAAGGTGCTAAAGTGGTTGTTGCAGTAAATAATGTTTCAGCTACTGAACTACTATTACTTGGTGCAATGTCTATGGTAATAGCAACACCCGCAGGAGCATCAATAAAAGGAGTAGCCGTTCTGAAAGTAATATCATTTAACAAAATTTCACCATTAAGATAAACATCTACCGTAGAAGCGGCTAAATCAGGTGAATTGTGAATCACTTGCAAACGTGCTGTAGGGTTGTGAAACAAAGGCAATTCTAAAAGCGGTCCGCCTGAAGCTTTCGCCACCCACAATCCAAAACCGGGACCATCACTGTTTTGTGAAGGGTCTAAAAATCCACTCGCTACAACAGTAACCGCATCAAAATTCAAAAATAAGTCAGCTAAAGGAGCAGAATAGGTAGCAACAGTGTTGGTGCCACTTGCATCACGAATAGCCAAAACATAATTGGCAGTAGTCAACTCTAAATAAGAAGAGAAGTTGCCATAAGCTATATCATTAACAATTGTTCCGGCTGGCACAGACAATTCAACAACATCTACAGCAGGAGCATCAGGTGAACCATGAAAAACAATTACATCTGTATTGTCTCCGTTAGACGTTCCCTCACGGCCTCCAACTAATACATTAATCCCAAAGGGTTGATTCGCAGCATAACCACTGGTCGAAACAATACCGTTCGCAACTAAAATATACGTCTCAAATTCAGTCAACGTAGTGGTTAAATTGTAAAAGCCATCATTTACTGATGAACTTGACGAAGGGGCAACATCTATCGAAATAGGTACACCTGCAGGTACATCAACAAATGGGGTAGCTGTTCTAAAATGAAAGTTATCCAACAATAACTCACCATCCAAATAGACATCTACAGAAGCGGCAGCCAAGTCAGGTGAATTATGGATCACTTGAACCCTCGCTGTTTGTGCCATACTCGTCATACTCACACAGACCAGTAAAAGCCAAATTAAATTAGTAATTCTTTTCATGCTATATTGATTTTTTGTTTAAGATTATAAAGTTAATGATAAACAAAAAAAAGAAGGACTAATTTAACGTTTGTTAGTGGATTTTTAACAATTGTTATTTTTTATAAGTAATTATAAATGAGGAAATAAAAGTGAATAATAGTTGTTAAATTTACCATTTTACAATATATTTAAATAATAATTTTGTTTATTTATTGTTTAATATTATTAAACAAATAATATAAAATTGTGAAATGTAGGCTTTAATGTTTAGCAAAATTGAAGAATCTAAGTTGAATTGAAGCTTTTCTAACTTCTCAAAATCTTGTTCATGGCTTTGCCTTTTGCTAATTCATCAATCAGCTTGTCTAAATAACGTATTTTTTGCATCAACGGATCCGTAATTTCTTCTACACGATACCCACAAATAACACCGGTAATTTTATGAACATTTGGGTGAAGCAGTGGAGCATTTCCAAAAAAATCTTCAAAATTTGTTTGTTCCTCCATCACTTTTTGTAAACTAACTTCATCATAGCCGGTTAACCAAAAAATAATTTCATCTACTTCCGCTTGCGTACGATTTTTTTTAACCGCTTTGTTAACATAGTGCGGATAAACAGAAGCAAAAGACATTTTAAAAACGCGGGTGTTTGGATTCATTATACGATAAAAACGTTACTAAAGAGTAGAGTATAAATTAAATAAATTAAAATTTAAAACTATATTCTAGGTTTGCAATGAAACTTCTTGTTAAGCCATCTGGCCGAGTATCTCTCACCATAAAAGGCATTCCTAAATTTAGTTGAATATCACTTTTGCTATTAATTTTATAATCTAAATAAACATTTCCATTCAATGTGATTCCTTGTGAACCTTTAATTTCTCTTTCAATATTTAATTCATCTTTATATTTATCGTTCGCCAAATGATAAATGGGTAAGATGCTTGGGGTAAGTTTAAGTTTTGAAGTCAAATCAAAAGGATAGGATACTCTTATTAACACATCTCCACTTCTAATAAATCCTCTTGTAGATTGAAAAGAACTAATTTCTGATTGTAATGGAAAATCAGATGCCAAAAATTCATTATCATTTTGCGTCAGAGGTTGTTGAAGTGCAGCAACAAATTGAAATTTTTTAATTTCATAACCAAAACCCAATAACAAGTCAAATGTACCTAAACTCGATTGATAATCCATAGGTAGAGGCAAGTCACCTTCTTTGTTAGTAGAATTATTTAATGGAATTTTAGCTCCAAATGTAACTTTAGCTTTTTCATTTATTTTATAATTAGCATTTACATAGAGGTCTGAAAGACCAAAAGTTGAAATTCCATTTCCGTTTTGTGCCAATGTTGTTAGCTTAGTATTAAGGACAAATCGATTATTCAATTGTCTGTTGTATTCTACATAATTACCATATACCGTAATTGAGTTGTCTGCATTTCCATAAAAAGCTCCAAATTTTACTTGGTTTTTAAATTCATTTATACTGTCTGCACTATTGGGTTTAAAAGTGCTTATTGTACAAAATCCAGCATCACTACAACCTTGACCATAAAAATGATTCCAATTAAAGAGAACCATCAACAATAAAATAATTTTCAAATTTTTCATATCATTTTTTTTAAGAGCTAATTTCGATAATTGAATGTCGATATATTATTTTTTAATTCAATTTTAACGTTTCTCTTTATCAAAAAGTATTTTTTTTTGAAAAAATTTAAATTATAAGAGTATTGATTAAAACTTAAAATAAAACTTTTTTGAGCAATATCAAAAATCAACAGTTTGTTAATAACTTATACACTTTGGAATGAGTTAAGTTTTAAAAATCCTTTCAAAAAACGTATATTTGCGTGTTTTAGTCCAAAATAGATTTACCTTATAATATGAGCGAAGAAAATAAAAAGAATAATTATTCAGCAGACAGTATTCAAGCCTTAGAAGGCATGGAACACGTGAGAATGCGTCCTTCCATGTATATCGGTGACACGGGTGTAAGAGGTTTACATCACTTAGTATATGAAGTTGTCGATAACTCAATCGATGAGGCTTTAGCCGGTCATTGTGACACCATTTCAGTATTTATAAATGAAGACAATTCCGTTACCGTAGAAGATAACGGTCGTGGTATTCCGGTAGATATGCACAAAAAAGAAGGCGTTTCTGCTCTGGAAGTAGTAATGACCAAAATCGGTGCCGGTGGTAAATTCGATAAAGATTCCTATAAAGTTTCCGGTGGTTTGCATGGAGTAGGAGTTTCCTGTGTGAATGCTCTTTCCGACCATTTAAGAGCGACCGTTTTCCGTGAAGGAAAAGTATATGAACAAGAATATGAGCGTGGTAAAGCCATGTATCCGGTAAAACAAATAGGCGAGACGACCAAAAGAGGTACAATGGTGACCTTTAAACCGGATTCAAGTATCTTTACCCAAACAACCGAATATTCGTATGATACGCTAGCCGCACGTATGCGTGAGTTGTCCTTCTTAAACAAAGGAATCACCATTACGTTAACGGATAAACGTAGAACAGACGACAAAGGAGAATTTGTGAGTGAAGTGTTTCATTCCAAAGAAGGTTTGAAAGAGTTCGTTAAATTCTTAGACGGTAACCGTGTGCCAATCATCGCCTCTGTTATCAGCATGGAAAATGAAAAAGGAGAGGTTCCGGTTGAAGTTGCCTTAATTTACAATGAAAGTTATTCTGAAAATATCTTTTCTTATGTAAACAATATTAATACCCACGAAGGTGGAACGCATTTACAAGGTTTCCGTATGGGATTAACCCGTACCTTGAAAAAGTATGCCGATAACTCCGGATTATTAGAAAAATTAAAGTTTGAAATCTCCGGTGATGATTTCCGTGAAGGATTAACAGCCATTATTTCCGTAAAAGTAGCCGAACCACAGTTTGAAGGACAAACCAAAACCAAACTAGGCAACAGAGAAGTAGTTTCTCCGGTGAGTCAAGCAGTGGCAGAAATGTTGGAAAATTATTTAGAAGAAAATCCAAACGATGCCAAAATCATTGTTCAGAAAGTAATTCTTGCCGCTCAAGCCCGTCATGCAGCCAAAAAAGCACGTGAAATGGTGCAACGTAAAACCGTTTTGGGTGGTGGTGGTTTACCGGGTAAATTATCCGATTGTTCTGAACAAGATCCGGCAAAATGTGAAATATTCCTTGTCGAGGGAGATTCTGCGGGTGGAACGGCTAAACAAGGTCGTGACCGTGCTTTCCAAGCCATTTTACCTTTGCGTGGTAAGATTTTAAATGTGGAAAAAGCCATGCACCACAAAGTCTTTGAAAACGAAGAAATCAGAAACATCTTCACTGCTTTGGGGGTAACCATCGGAACAGCAGAAGATTCAAAAGCATTGAACTTAGAAAAACTGCGTTACCATAAAGTAGTCATCATGTGTGATGCCGACGTCGATGGTAGCCATATCTCTACCTTAATTTTGACCTTCTTCTTTAGATTCATGAAAGAATTGATAGAAAACGGTCACGTGTATATTGCAACACCACCTTTATATTTAGTAAAAAAAGGAAACAAAAAAGAGTATGCGTGGAACGATGACCAACGCGATATGATTAATCAACGTTTAGGAGGTTCAGCGGCAATTCAACGCTATAAAGGTTTGGGAGAGATGAATGCAGAACAGCTTTGGGAAACTACCTTAAATCCTGATTTTAGAACATTACGTCAAGTAACCATTGATAGTTTAGCGGAAGCTGATAGAATTTTCTCCATGTTAATGGGTGATGAAGTTCCGCCACGTAGAGAATTTATTGAAAAGAACGCCGTTTATGCCAATATTGATGCGTAAGTTCTTTTCCGCTTTATCGATTATGGTTGTATTGGGTATAACGAATACTCAAGCTCAAACCGCTACACAATTAGAACAAGTTGGGTATCTCTTAGGAGATGCCCTTTTTTATGCTGATAAGTATATTACTCCAATAACAGATGCGGCAGTTTATCAAGCTTCTTCCTCTTGGATGCTATCACCCGAAAAGAAAAAAACAGGAACGGTAACGTTTGGATTACACGCGAATATGTTTTTTGTACCCAAAAGTGATCGAAAATTCAACATTAGCAATGATGATTTTTTGTTTTTCGAAATAGAAAATCAAACGCAAGCTACAGTTCCCTCAGCTTTAGGAAATGATTATACTACACATTTAATTGGTGATTTAGACGGAGAACAAATTCGTATTGAAACTCCCGAAGGTGTTGACATGGAAACAATTGTATATCCGTATTTAACAGCAGCAGTTGCTCTACCATACGGAACAGAATTGGTGGTTCGCTATTCAACCAAAACAAAATTAAAAAGGGGTTACTATCAAGTATATGGACTAGGAATACAACATAACGTAAGTCAGTACTTTTCCAAGTTAAAAGATAAAAATATTGATTTGGCCTATATGTTTATGTATTCCAATGAAGAAGTTAGTTTTGACTTTTTGGATGTAAATACACCTTATGGTAATTTAGGGATTAACAAAATTACCGGATTTGTAAATACGTGGCATTTTCAATGTTCTGCCTCTAAAACATGGGGTAAAACGCAAGTAATGGGTAGTTTAATAGGAAATAGAAGTTTCTTTGAATACAAAGTTTCCGGAAAAAAAGGAGAAATTGAAAACATTTTACCCGTTCAATCAACTATCAATAATTTGTTGACCACCATTTCAGACCCTAAGACTAATATATTAGGAGAAGTGTCGTGTCGATACCAAATTAGCAAAATTTATCTGCAAAGTTCAGTAGCTTTTGGTAAATTTGTAAACGCAAATATTGGAATACATTATCAATTATAAATATTTTAAACTAGAATAAAATGAAAGTTACTATTGTTGGAGCAGGAAATGTGGGAGCCACTTGTGCTGACGCAATTGCTTACAGAAGAATTGCCAGCGAAATTGTATTGTTAGACATCCGTGAAGGTTTTGCAGAAGGTAAAGCACTTGACATCATGCAAACTCAAACAACTTTAGGATTTAATACTAAAGTATCAGGAAGTACAAACGATTATTCAAAAACAGCCGGAAGTGATGTGGTAGTGATAACATCAGGAATCCCAAGAAAACCGGGAATGACTCGTGAAGAATTAATCGGAATTAATGCCGGAATTGTAAAATCTGTAGCCGAAAGTTTATTGCAACATTCTCCAAACGCAATTGTAGTAGTGGTTTCTAATCCAATGGATACCATGACCTATTTAACCTTAAAAGCGACCGGTTTACCAAAAAACAGAATCATCGGAATGGGTGGAGCATTAGATTCATCTCGTTTTAAATGTTACCTGTCAAAAGCATTAGACAAACCGGCAAATGATATTCAAGGGATGGTAATCGGTGGTCATGGTGATACTACAATGATTCCTTTAACTCGTTTAGCCTCTTATAATGGTGTACCTGTATCAGAATTTTTATCGCAAGAAGAATTAGATAAAGTGGCTGCTGATACAATGGTGGGTGGAGCAACATTAACCGCTTTACTAGGAACTTCAGCTTGGTATGCTCCCGGTGCTTCGGTTGCTTATTTAGTTGATAGTATTTTAAATGACCAAAAGAAAATGATTCCTTGTTCAGTGTTTTTAGAAGGTGAATACGGACAAAATGATATTTGTATTGGTGTACCTTGTATTATAGGTAAAAATGGAGTTGAAAAAATTGTTGATATAGCTTTAAATGACGATGAAAAAGCTAAATTCGCCAAAAGTGCAGATGCAGTTAGAGCAATGAACGGTGATTTAAAATCTGTTTTAGCATAACTAAAGTTATAGAATAGTATGAAAAGACTGCTTAGGCAGTCTTTTTTTTTGAGATTATGCCTAAATTAATTGGTTAATCTTATTCAGAATTATATATTTGCACGTTTTATAAAATGGCAAGAAGTCTCAATTTTTCTTTCCATTTGATAATCAAAAACATAACCAACAAAATTAATTAATTCGAGTAATAATGCAGAGTAAAGGACTTATTAAATTTTTCGCAATTTTATTTGCATTGGTATGTATTTACCAACTTTCTTTCACATTTGTGGCCAACAAGGTTAAAGCGGATGCAAAAGCTTTCGCAGGTAATGACCTTACGAAAGAAGTAAAATATTTAGACTCTATCGGTAGAGAAAAAGTATTTAACTTAGGTTTTGCCAGCTACACTTATAATGAAGTAAAAGATAAACAAATTAATAAAGGTCTTGACCTTGAAGGTGGTATTAACGTAATCCTTCAAATTTCTGTGAAAGACATTTTAAAAGGATTATCTAACAATTCTCAAGATCCTGTTTTCAATAAAGCTTTAGCAGATGCAACGGCTAATCAAAAAGGAAATCAAACCTATTTAGATGCCTTTTTTGAGGCTTTTGAAGCAGAATCAAAAGGAAAAGTAAAATTATCTTCTCCTGATATTTTCTTCAATAAAAATTTTGATACTGAAATTACAGGTAAAACATCTGAAAATGAAGTAAAAGCAATCTTAAGAAGAAAAGTAAACGAATCTACATTAAGTGCTTTTGAAGTATTAAGAAAAAGGATAGATAAATTTGGTGTTACGCAACCAAATATCCAACAATTAGGAGAAACAGGTAGAATTTTAGTAGAATTACCAGGAGCAAAAGATGTTGACCGGATTAAGAAATTATTACAAAGTACTGCTCAATTAGAGTTTTGGGAAGCCTATAAATTTGAAGAAGTGGCTCAGTATATCGGTAGTGTAAATGAAGCATTAAAAGCTACTGAAGTAAAAGTTGATGTAAAAGAAACAGAGAAAGCTAAAACAGGAATTGATTCATTGTTAACAGATGTTGCAAAAGATTCTACTGCAACAACAAAAGGAAATAATCCTTTCTTTGATAAAATGATTTCGTATGGTGGCGGACCAATTGTTGGTTATTTTGCTCCTAAAGATACCGCCAAGATTGGTGAGTATTTGAGAAGAGATGCTATGAAAGCAATGTTAACTCCTGAATTGCGTTATGTTAGATTCTTATGGGGAAAACCTACCACAATTACAAATGACAAAAAAGAACAAGTTGAAGCGATTGAATTATATGCTTTAAAAGGAAATCGCTCAAATGAAGCTCCAATCAGTGGAGGAGTAGTAGTTGATGCCAGAGATTCTTTTGACCAATTTGGTAAGCCATCTGTAACCATGCAAATGAATGGAAAAGGAGCTAAACAATGGGAAGATTTAACGGGTAAAGCGTACACTGATAAAAGCAGCATTGCTATTGTTTTAGATAATATCGTATATTCTGCACCAGGTGTTTCTTCTGGTCCAATTGCTGGTGGACGTTCAGAAATTTCAGGTTCTTTTACCATTGATGAAACAAAAGATTTAGCCAACGTATTAAGAGCCGGTAAATTACCTGCTGCTGCTGATATCGTTCAATCAGATGTGGTTGGACCTTCTTTAGGTCAAGAAGCGATTGATAACGGTATGTTATCGTTTATTATCGGAATGTTGTTAGTTGTTGTATGGATGATTCTTTATTATGGTAAAGCGGGTGTTTATGCTAATATTTCTTTACTTGTAAATATTTTATTCATCTTCGGTATTTTAGCCAGTTTAGGAGCTGTACTTACTTTACCAGGTATTGCCGGTATCGTTTTAACTATTGGTATGGCAGTTGATGCTAACGTAATTATCTTTGAAAGAGCTAAAGAAGAACTTGATGCCGGTAAAACGTTGGAGGAATCTGTAAACTATGCATTCACATGGAAAGGGGCTATGTCATCTATCTTTGATGCTAACATTACTACGGCTTTAACAGCAATTATTCTTTTGGTATTCGGAACAGGACCAATTAAAGGTTTTGCAACAACGTTGTTAATTGGTATTGGAACTTCTTTATTTACATCAATTTTCATCACACGATTAATGTTGGATTGGAGTTTAACTAAAAAACAAAATTTGACTTTCTCAACTCCAATGACACATAATTGGTTTAAGAATATGAATGTAGATTTCCTAAGTAAAAAGAAAGTAGCCTACGCAATTTCAAGTGTCTTAGTAATCGTATCCTTAGTATCATTATTCTTTATCAACGGATTAAACCAAGGAGTTGATTTTGTGGGTGGACGTACTTTCCAAATCCGTTTTGCAAATGAAGTTAAAGCAGCCGAAATAAGTTCTGCTTTAACAGAGGCTTTCGGAACGAACGTAGAAGCAAAAACTTTTGGTACTGATAATCAGTTGAAAATTACAACTAAATATAAAGTTAACGAAGAGGGTGAAGGTATTGATACAGAAGTGAACCAAAAATTATATGAAGGTTTAAAATCCTATTTCCCAACTACTTCTTATGAAGAGTTTGTAACAAATTATGATGGTAAAGAAATAGGAGTTTTACAAGCATCTAAAGTAGGGCCAACTATTGCTGAAGATATCAAAACCAACTCTTATTGGGCTGTACTAGGATCTTTATTAGTTGTGTTTTTATATTTATTAATCAGCTTCAGAAAATGGCAATTCTCTCTTGGTGCTGTAGGTGCAGTATTCCATGATGTGATTATTGTTTTAGGGGTTTATTCTTTATTCTGGAAATACTTACCATTTAACATGGAAATTGATCAAGCGTTTATTGCTGCAATTCTAACGGTAATTGGTTATTCTTTGAATGATACAGTAATTGTATTTGACCGTGTTCGTGAATATTTAAATGATCATGAAGGTGGTACTTTCAATCAGGTTGTGAATAAAGCTTTAAATACTACAATCAGTAGAACAATCAATACTTCATTAACAACTTTAATCGTTTTGTTTGCAATATTTATTCTTGGTGGAGAAACCATTAGAGGGTTTGTATTCGCTATTCTAGTAGGTATTTTGGTAGGTACATATTCATCTTTATTCATTGCAACGCCAATTATGGCTGATACAATAAATAAACAAGATAAAAATAAATCAAATCCTGAAGCATAATTTCAGAATTGTTCATAAACAAAAAAAACCAATCGAAAGATTGGTTTTTTTGTTTTTAATGGAAAATATGAATTAGAAATTCGGACTCAAATTGTATTTTTTGTAGAAACGATCTAATTCTTCAACAACTTCTTCTTCCGTATCAACAACTTTTATCAGATTCATGTCTTCCGGACTGGCATTCTTTTGCTTATCAATCATCACATTTTTAATCCAATCAATCAATCCGGACCAATATTCAGTTCCAACCAATATAATTGGGAATTTACCAATCTTTTTTGTTTGAATCAAGGTTACTGCTTCAAATAATTCATCTAAGGTTCCAAATCCACCCGGCATTACTACAAATCCTTGTGAATATTTCACAAACATAACTTTGCGAACAAAGAAATAATCAAAATTCAAATTTTTATCTTTATCAATATACGGATTGAAATGTTGCTCAAATGGCAATTCAATATTCAATCCCACCGAAGTTCCTTCTCCACGATGAGCCCCTTTATTTCCGGCTTCCATAATTCCGGGGCCACCACCGGTAATCACACCATATCCGGCTTTACTGATTTTAAAAGCAATACGTTCAGCTAATTCATAATATTTATCTTCCGGTTTTGTTCTTGCTGAACCAAAAATGGATACACAAGGCCCAATTCTAGACATACTTTCATATCCGTTTACAAACTCGGACATGATTTTAAAAATCGCCCAAGAGTCATTGGTTCGTATTTCATTCCAAGTTTTTTGTTTGAACTTATCTTGGATTCTGTGATCTTCATTTTCGTACTGATCTACTGCCATTTTTCTTTTCTTTTAAAATTAAACAAACGTGCTAAAATAATTCTTTTTTTAAGAATTGAGCGGTTAAACTCTTTTTGTTTTTCACAATTTCCTCCGGCGTTCCTTTACAAACAATTTCGCCACCGCCTTTTCCGCCTTCTAATCC
This sequence comes from Flavobacterium filum DSM 17961, assembly GCF_000425465.1. Taxonomy (GTDB): domain Bacteria; phylum Bacteroidota; class Bacteroidia; order Flavobacteriales; family Flavobacteriaceae; genus Flavobacterium; species Flavobacterium filum. Next base: position 11,714 of record NZ_AUDM01000013.1, read on the forward strand.
AATATCAATAATATGATCGGCCAATTTTATTACATCCATATTATGTTCAATAACTAGCACGGTATTTCCTTTGTCCACTAGTTTGGTAATAACTTCCATTAACACACGAATGTCTTCAAAATGCAAACCGGTGGTGGGTTCGTCTAAAATGTAAAAGGTGTTTCCCGTATCTTTTTTTGATAATTCGGTAGCCAATTTAATCCGTTGGGCTTCGCCACCCGAAAGGGTTGTGCTTTGTTGTCCTAAGGTTATGTAACCCAAACCAACATCTTGAATCGTTTTTACTTTTCGATAGATTTTTGGAATGTTTTCAAAAAAGTCAACCGCTTCATCCACCGTCATATTCAATACATCCGAAATGGATTTTCCTTTGTAACGAATTTCCAATGTTTCTCGATTAAAACGTTTTCCCATACACGTTTCACATTCCACATAAACATCCGGTAAGAAACTCATTTCGATCGTGCGAACACCCGAACCTTCACAAGTTTCGCATCTTCCGCCGGCCACATTAAAACTGAAACGTCCGGCTTTGTATCCACGTATCATGGCTTCGGGAGTTTGCGTAAACAAACTTCTGATTTCTGAAAAAACATCGGTATAAGTAGCCGGATTACTTCTTGGTGTTCTTCCAATCGGACTTTGGTCAATGTCAATTACCTTATCAATATGCTCTAATCCTTCAATTTTTTTGAACGGTTGTGGCTTTTTCACCGCATTGAAAAAGTGTTCGTTTAGAATAGGATAGAGCGTTTCATTAATCAAAGTCGATTTTCCACTTCCTGAAACTCCGGTCACACAAATGAGTTTTCCCAAAGGAAATTCAACAGTCACATTTTTTAAATTATTTCCGGTAGCTCCTGATAATTTCAATACTTTTCCGTTTCCTTCCCGACGCTTTTTAGGAACTTCAATTTTCATTTTTCCACTCATGTATTGAGCCGTCATGGTGTTTTCTAACAACAATTGTTTTGGCGTTCCTTCACTAATAATTCTTCCACCAAAACGACCTGCTTTCGGACCTATATCGATGACCCAATCCGCTCGTTCAATCATGTCTTTGTCGTGTTCTACAACCAAAACGGAATTGCCAATATCTCGCAAATTTTCTAACGAATTAATCAATCGTTCATTATCGCGTTGGTGTAAACCAATACTCGGTTCATCCAAAATATATAAAACCCCAACTAGTTGCGAACCAATTTGTGTTGCCAATCGAATCCGCTGTGCTTCACCACCCGAAAGCGATTTAGAACTTCGGTTCAACGATAAATAATTCAATCCTACATCCAACAAAAATTGCGAACGAGCTTTGATTTCGTTTGTAATTTCAACTGCAATCGCTTTTTGTTTATCTGACAAATTTTCGTCCAAATTTAAAAACCATTCATTCAATTCCGAAATATCCATTTGCGACAAATCGGCAATATTTTTTTCATGGATTTTAAAATAAAACGCTTCTTTTTTCAAACGAGAACCTTCACATTCGGGACAATCAATTTCATCCATAAATTCTTTCGCCCAACGTTTGATGGAAGTTGAACTGCTTTCGTCAAATTGATTTTTGATGAAATTGGAAATCCCTTCAAACTCAATTTTATATTCTTTGGTAATGCCTAATGTTTTAGATTCGACTGAGAATTTTTCTTTTCCGCCATGCAAAATCATTTCCATTGCCTCTTCCGAAATAGTTTCAACGGCATCAGTCAATTTAAAACCATATTTTTCACCAATCGTTTCCAATTGCTTGAAAATCCAATTCGATTTGTATTCACCTAACGGAGCAAATCCACCCTGTTTGATACTTATTTTTGGATTGGGAATAATTTTTTTCAAATTAATTTGATTGATGTTTCCCAAACCATTACAACATTCACAAGCTCCTTTGGGCGAATTGAATGAAAAATTATTCGGTTCCGGATTTGGATACGAAATACCCGAAGTTGGACACATCAATGTTCTACTGAAATAACGCACCTCTTTACTTTCATGTTCAATCACCATCATCACATCATCGCCGTGATGCATCGCCGTTTTGATGCTTTCAGTTAATCGTTTATCTGTTTCTTCATTGGATTCAATCTGCATCCGATCAATTACAATCTCGATATCGTGGGTTTTATACCGATCTATTTTCATACCGGAAACTATGTCCTGAATCTCGCCATCAACCCGAACTTTCACAAAACCTTGTTTGCCAATTTGCTGAAATAATTCGGCGTAATGACCTTTACGGGAACGAACAACCGGAGCTAAAATATTGATGCGTTTTCCTTTGAAATTTTCAATGATTAAGGCTTTGATTTGCTCATCAGAATAAGAAACCATTTTTTCGCCCGTATTGTAACTATACGCTTCACCGGCTCTGGCAAACAACAAACGTAAGAAATCATAAATTTCGGTAATGGTTCCAACAGTGGAGCGTGGACTTTTGCTGGTTGTTTTTTGTTCGATGGCAATAACAGGTGAAAGTCCGTCAATCTTATCCACATCCGGACGTTCTAATCCGCCCAAAAATTGTCGGGCATAAGCCGAAAAAGTTTCGATGTATCTTCGCTGTCCTTCGGCATAAATGGTATCAAAAGCCAAGGATGACTTTCCCGAACCTGAAAGTCCGGTTATGACCACCAGTTTTTCTCTGGGAATCCGTACGTCAATGTTTTTGAGGTTGTGAGCCCGAGCACCAATTATTTCAATCGTTTCGTCTGAATGTTGCATGATTTTTTCGCAAAACGCAAAGTTACAATTTTAACAGCAAGATTTATATAGACAGATAAGAAGAATTTGTTAAACAATTTCTATTTTTGAAAAAATTAAATGTTAAACTTGAATTATGAAAATACTAGGAATCGGTTCCAGAATTAAACATGCCGAATACGGATTAGGCGTAGTAACCAATGTAACTTCCAAACATTATTGGGTAACTTTTATTGAAAATGGATTAGAAACTATCGACGTTGATAGTGAATTTGAAGTTATAGAAGCATTGGAAGACGAAGTAGATTCGGTAAGTTTTTATGAAGTGGAAAAAACCTTAAAAAATCTATTGCAAAAATGGTCAGATGTTTCCCAAATTGTGCCGATAGCGGATAAATGGAAAGGTGGAAAACTCATTTTAGAACCGGGAACCGCAACGCAAAATAAAGAAGTGCCAATCGATACGTTCTTTCATAAAATCATCATGGTTCGTGACCGTTTAAGAGTAATGGAACAAAAAATTAACGCTAGTAATTTAGATGAAGCCGAAAAAATTGATTTGCAACAATATATTACACGAATTTACGGAAGCTTAACCACATTTAATGTATTGTTCAAAAGTACGAATGATTATTTTGTGGGAGAGAAAACAAAGTAGAGTTCAGTAATCAGTTTTTAGTGTTCAGTTTATAATGCTAACTGAATACTAAAAACTGAATACTGCCAACTATCTCATCCTTTTCCTATTCGCCATATATTCTTCAATGGCTTTCTTGGTTGTAAACCAATTTCTACCTTCTTTGTGAGCATCAATTTTTCCTTGACGTGCTAACAAACTGATGTATTCCTGACCGTAAGGCAATTCATTAGGTTCACTGACAATATTGGAAATTTTCTGAAAATCATAATCATTATCGGGTAAGGAACTAAAGTAAATATTCAACGTTCTTTCCAAAGCCTGACTCATCAATAATATCAATTTTTGATAATTGCCTGAATTGGCTTGATTGAGTGCTTCATAATATTTTTTTCTATCATTTTTTAAAATAATAGCAGGCGGAAATCCTTTTCGCATCAACAATAAATTCATGGCTAAACGAACGGTTCTTCCGTTTCCATCAAAAAAAGGATGAATCCAGACTAACTTATGATGAAAAACAGTTGCCAGTTCAATATCATTCAAATCTAGTGGGTTTGAATTGACAAAATCAATCAACTCATCCAATAAATCAGAAACTTTATTGGCATTTGGCGGAACAAAATTGGCTCCGGTAATTCGCACACCACCATTTCTGATTCGTCCGGCAAATTCATCTTCAATCATTCGCAAAACCAATTCATGCAATGATAAAATATCAATACTTCGTAAAGTATAATTTTCATTCACTATGGAATACAAATATTCAATCGCTTTTTCATGGTTTTTGGCTTCAAAATGTTCCCGAAGTGATTTTCCTTTTACGGTTATTCCTTCTTGTAAAACCATTTGCGTTTCCCTAAGAGTTAACGTGTTTCCTTCAATACTGTTGGAATTATACGTCCATTCGATGGTTAACGATTCTTTGATTTTTTGTAAAGCAATAGAAGGCAATGGTCTGCTTTGTTGTAAAACAGCCAATTTATCATACAATCGTTCAAATGTCGATTGAAATTCGGGTCGGTATGATGTATCAATATTCCACATAATAGAACAAAGATACAATTATCGTTTGGATATAAAAAATATTCTATCCGATATTAAGAAATTATTCGATAATCATATTTTTCAATCGAACACGATAAGCTTCTAAAATTGAGGATTTTGATAACAATCCAATAACTTGATTGTTTTTTAAAACCGGAAGAAATTCTTCCTGCGATCGATCAAATTTTTCCATGATGGTATCCATCGTTTCATCATAATTGATTTGCTCTTTTGGCGGACGCATGATATCCTGAAGTGGTGTGAATTTTACTTTATAACTATTGAATAAATAGGGTCTAATTTCTTCAAAATTGACAATACCAATCAATTCATTAGTATCATTTATAATTGGAAAAACAGATTGATTGTAATTCGATACTTTCTGAACCAATTCTTCTAATGAATTGGATAATTTCAATGTTTGAATATCCATCCTGATTAAATTGGATGGCGTAATTCCGGAGAGGATATTTCGATCTCTGTCTTCGGTAAATACATCTCCTTTGGCAGCCAAATTTTTTATATCAAATGAATACGGTTCATAGCGTTTAGAAATAGCAAAGCTAATAGAAGAAACCACCATTAGTGGGACCATCAAACTATAACCACTCGTAATTTCTGCAATTAGGAAAATAGCAGTAAGCGGAGCATGAAACAAACCACTTAAAATACCAGCCATTCCAACCAAAGTAAAATTACTTACCGGAAGTTTAAACCCAATTTGATTGAAAAATGTGGCCACAACAAAACCCAAATACGAACCCACAAATAGGGAAGGAGCAAAGTTGCCTCCGTTTCCACCACTTCCAATGGTAATACTCGTGGCATATACTTTTATGAGCATAGTAGCTCCCACAAAAAGGAGTAAAATCCAACTGTTTTCTTTGAAATGTTGCAAAACAGTATTGTCTAATATTTGTTGTGGATTGGTGTTGGCTAATATTTTGATACTTTCATATCCTTCACCAAATAAAGTGGGAAAAAAGAAAATGAGTATCGCCAAAAGGAAAGCACCAAATAAAGCTTTACGGATGGGTTTTATTTTTAACTTTTCAAAATAATGTTCAATTTTACGAAAAGTACGAGCATAATTTATCGATACAAATCCGGCAAAAACACCCAATAAAACATAAAAAGGTAAGTTGTGATAGTCAAAACTCAATTGTTTACTGAATGAAAATAAGATTTCATCTTTCAACAAAATTGTGGATACAATCGCACCTGTTGCTGAGGAAATCATAATGGGAATAAAAGCAGTGATGCTCACATCCATTAAAACCACTTCAATGGCAAAAAGCACTCCGGCAATGGGAGCGTTAAAAGCAGCAGCAATTCCGGCAGCCACTCCACACGCCAAAAGCAGCGTTCTGTCTTTGTAACTTAATCGATAATTTTGAGCAAAATTACTGCCAAATGCCGCACCGGTTATGGTAATAGGTGACTCTAATCCGGCCGATCCACCCATACCAACGGTAAGCGAACTCGTAACTATTTGTGCATACATTTGCTTTTTGGGCATGATTCCCGATTTTTTAGCCACCGCATACATGATTTGCGAAGTCCCTTTTTCAATAGAACCATCTAACACTTTTTTAACTACAATTGCAGTAAGAACAATTCCAATGATTGGTAGTGTACTATTACTGTAGGGCAAATGCAAAATCGAATCGATGTATTGAGCAAAAATATAGACCCAGTGGGCAAATGTTTTCAATACAATTACAGCAATTGCGGCTGAAACTCCCACTAAAAAACAAGCCAAATAAATAAATTGTCGAGGAGTAAGAAATGATTTTAAGTAAAAAATAAATACTTCCAGTCTTCTGAAATTTTTTCTGAAGAAGTTTTTGAAAGGCGATTTTTTATGGTTTGTCATTTGTCAATAATGAATTACAAATGTAAATAATTATGTCCATTTTTGTAGGTTTCGAATAGCTTCCTTTCTACTTAATGGTTTTAAATTCGTGCTATTTACGTAAATCGTAACGCCAATTGAGTTATACCTACTGTAATCTCTAAGAGCCCATCCAATGGCTTTTTGAATAAAAAATTCATTTGAATGTTTATGTTTTTCACATTCTGATTTCAACAATTCAAAATCAGTTTTCTTTTTATAATTCAATTGAAATAAAATGGCACTTCTGTTCAGCCACAAATTTTCTGAATTAGAAAATCGCTCAATAACTTTAAATGTTTGTTCCGGAAATTTTAAAAGATAATTTCCCAAAAGGTATTTTGCCAATAAATCAACACTATCCCACCAAGAATGGGTTGTGAGCCATTTTTCAATTAATAAATCGTCTTCTTTTTTATACTGTCTTTTTATTTCTTGAATCAAGATTTCCATTCCACAATAATGAAATTCGCGTTCTTTTTTATTGAAAAGAGACCAACATATTGACCTAAAATCAGATTTTATTTCTGGATGGTTTTTTTTCCATAAATGTTTTAAAATTGCTCTTCTGTTCTCAGTTTTTATTCCCAAAAATGTAAAATTATTTTTCATATACGCTTCCATTTTAGTTGCGTTTTCTGCATTGTAATGAACAAATAATTCCTTTTCAAGTTCTTGAATAAAATTCATTATATTAATTTAAAATCCAACCGCATTATCATCGCCTCTTTTGTCTGCTCCACCTTCATATTTTCCATCAGGCAGCACTAAAATAGCGTCCACTTTTCCGAGAATTGGTGTGGCTTTTTCGTTGATTAGATATTTTTTCATTTTTAACGATTCTAACAAATCAGATGAAAAGCAATTGGGTTCAAAAATGACTTCATCAGGCAACCATTGGTGATGAAAACGAGGAGCGTTTACGGCTTCTTGCATACTCATATTGAATTCGGCCACATTTAAAAACGTCTGCAAAACCGAAGTGATAATGGTTGAACCACCTGGAGTTCCCAAAATCATAAAAAGCTTTCCTTCTTTTTCCACAATTGTAGGTGTCATCGAACTCAACATTCTTTTTTGAGGAGCAATACTATTGGCTTCAGAACCCGTTAGTCCAAACATATTAGGTTCACCGGGTTTTGCTGAGAAATCATCCATTTCATTGTTTAAAAAGAATCCTAATTCGTCACAATATAATTTTGAACCATAGGCATCATTAATAGTGGTAGTAGCAGAAACAGCATTCCCAAATTGATCTACAATTGAATAATGAGTTGTTTCCGTACTTTCGGAAAATTGAACGTTTCCATGTGAAATTTCATTAGATTTGGTAGCTTCTTCAAACGAAAAAGTTGACATTCTGTTTTTTAGATAAGCATCATCCAAAAGTTCTTTACTCGGAATTTTTACAAAATCAGGGTCGCCCAAATAATGATTTCTGTCGGCGTAAGCTCTTCGTTCCGCTTCCACCAAAAGTTGAATATATTTTTCTGAATGATGTTCCATTTTATCGACTTCATAGGGTTCAATCATTTTTAAAATTTGACCTAAGGTAATTCCGCCACTGCTGGGTGGAGCCATTGAAATGAGTTTATAATCTTTATATTGAAAGGTAATAGGGTTTCGCCAAATCGCTTCGTACTTTTCTAAATCTTCAAGTGTAATTATTCCACCTTTCGATTGAATATAATTGACTAAAGTTTTTGCTGTTTCGCCTTTGTAAAATTCATCTCGACCGTTTTTGGCAATTTGTTCCAACGTATTGGCTAAAGCAAAATAACGAATCGTATCTTTTTCTTTAAAAACTTTGGCAAACAGTGTTTTATCTCCATTTGCTTTAACAATAGCTTCACGATATTTGTGTAATCGTTCTTCTTGTTTTTGGGTTACTACAACTCCTTTTCGGGCTAATTCAATAACCGGTTTTAAAATGGTCTTTATTGGTAATGTTCCAAATTTTTCATGTACAGCAAAAACGCCGGCAATCGTTCCGGGTACTCCAACACTTTTAGCAGATTCGGTGCTTAAACCTTTAATTACATTTCCGTTTTCATCCAAAAACATAGTTGAAATAGCGGCCAATGGAGCTTTTTCACGGTAATCTAAACTTCCAACTTTACCATTATTTTTTCGATACACCATAAATCCGCCACCGCCAATATTTCCGGCATAGGGATAGGCTACAGCCAAAGCTAATTCGGTGGCAATCATCGCATCAAAAGCATTACCACCTTGTTTCATAATTTCTATTCCAATTTGAGAAGCTTCCTCTCGGGCAGAAACCACCATGGCTTTTTCGGCAACTAATCCGGTTGGAGTAATGGTTTGCTCCGTTTTGCATCCCATCAAAATCAATAAAAATAGAAATGAAATATTTCTCATAAAGTAGCTAGTTTTTCTTGGCAATGGATTTGTAATTCTTCAAAAAAAGTAGTGAATTCTTCTTCAAAATCGATATAAAATTCTTTTAACTCATTGATAGATAGATGCATATCAACTCGGTTTTTAGTGCGATGATCCATTTGAAACAAAATCATCGATAATCCTTCAATGGAAGCATAACTCACCAACCAATTTCGGGCAATCATGTAAGGCATCATTCCTTTGGTTTTATCAGTTAAGATGTCATAATGATTTCGCAAATTTTCATAAAAATCATTCGCCACTTTTTCTAAAGATTCATTAGCATAATTGTTCCAATTCTTAGCCAAAAAATGATCATAAAAAATGTCAATAATTACACCGGAATAATGTCCGTATTTTTCGTGCAAACGGTGTTTACTTTTTCTAAATATATGATGAGCATCGGTAAAGGTATCAATTGCTCTATGCAAAATGATTCCTTTCTGAACTTCAGATGGATAATTCAAATAATCGTGACCACGAATGCCATCGGCCATAAAGTTGCCAATTTGAATCAATTCATTATCACCGGAAAGAAAAATGTGAGCTAAAAAATTCATTTGTCTAAAGTAGGAATTAATTCTTAAAAAATTGAATTTTAAATCACATTTACACCATTTCAATTCTTTATCTTTGTCCTGTTTTGAATTAAAAAGTATTAAAAAAAGATATATTCTATGACATTAATTAAATCAATTTCAGGAATCAGAGGAACAATTGGCGGAAAAGTAGGAGATAATTTAACTCCGGTGGATGCGGTAAAATTTGCTTCGGCTTATGGGACATTTTTAAAAGCGGGAAGCGGGAAGATGGAAGCCGGAAGAAAGCTGAAAGTTGTAATTGGTCGTGATGCCCGAATTTCCGGTCCGATGATTCATAATTTAGTGGTGAATACGTTGATTGGTTTAGGTATTGATGTCATTGATCTAGGACTTTCTACAACACCAACCGTTGAAATTGCTGTTCCACTAGAAAAAGCAGATGGTGGAATTATTTTAACTGCATCCCACAATCCAAAACAATGGAATGCATTGAAATTATTGAATGCAAAAGGTGAATTTTTAAGCGGAGCTGAAGGGGCTGTGATTTTAGAAATTGCTGAAGCAGAAGCATTTGATTTTTCGGATGTGGATAGTTTAGGCGAAATTACTGTGAACGATGCGTATATGGATATTCATATTGATGAAGTGTTGAATTTACCTTTGGTAGATGCAGAAGCCGTTGCCAAACGTAAATTTAAAGTGGTGGTTGATGGCGTAAATTCTTCCGGCGGAGTTATCATTCCTAATTTATTGGAACAAATGGGTGTTGAAGTTGTGAAATTATACTGCGAACCAAACGGTCATTTTCCACATAATCCGGAGCCATTGAAAGAACATTTGGGTGATATTTGTGAATTGGTTGTGAAAGAAAAAGCCGATTTCGGTATTGTAGTTGACCCAGATGTAGATCGTTTAGCTTTCATTTCGAACGATGGAGAAATGTTTGGCGAAGAATACACACTGGTTGCTGTAGCTGATTATGTGTTGAGTAAAACTCCTGGAAATACAGTTTCTAACATGTCGTCTTCAAGAGCGTTACGCGATATTACCGAAAAACACAACGGAAAATACCAAGCTAGTGCTGTTGGCGAAGTGAATGTGGTAGAATTGATGAAAGCGACAAATGCCATTATTGGTGGCGAAGGAAACGGCGGAATCATCTATCCGGAGTCGCATTATGGACGTGATAGTTTGGTTGGAGTGGCTTTGTTTTTAACACATTTAGCGAATTTAGATGTAACGGTGGCGGAACTTCGTGCTTCGTATCCTCAATATTACATGAGCAAAAACAAAATTGAACTAACTCCCGAAATTGATGTGGATGCAATTTTGGTGGCGATGACGGCAAAATATGCTCACGAACAAATTTCGACTATTGATGGTGTAAAAATTGATTTTGCTACAGAGTGGGTGCATTTGCGAAAATCGAATACAGAGCCAATTATTAGAATTTATACAGAAGCTCCAACACAAAAAGAAGCAGATACATTGGCTTTACGAATCATTGACGAAATTAAAGCCGTAATTGTTAAGTAAGATGAAAAAATCGATTTTGGTTTCGTTTTTGTTGATTTCGATGGTAACTTTTTCGCAAAAGTTGACCAAAGAAGAAACTGATTTGATTCTGTCAGCCGATTCAACCCAAATGTTTAAAGTAATTCAAATTACTGAACCAAAAGAGTTTACAATTTTGAAAGCCGTTTCAACGGATGTTAACCCAAAAGACAAATTGCTACCAATTATTGCTAAAAGAATGTATTTGGCGATGCGAAATCCCGAAAATCCGGGAATAGGGATTGCCGCTCCGCAAGTGGGAATTAATCGAAATTTATTTTGGGTGCAACGCTTTGATAAACTGGGTGAACCATTTGAATTTTATATCAATCCGAAAATTGTTTGGCGGTCAGAATTACTACGTAAAGGAATTGAAGGTTGTTTGTCTATTCCTGAAGATAGGGGTGATGTCTATCGAAATTATACTATCAAAATCACCTATTTTGATTTAAAAGGAAATTTTAAAGAAGAAATAGTGGAAGGTTTTACAGCCGTGGTTTTTCAACATGAAGCCGATCATTTAAACGGAATTTTGTTTACCGATAGAATTATTGAACAGTCTAAATGGGACGTTCAATCGATAAATAATGATGTGAATTTGTTTTTGAAAAAGAAACTAAAACGCAATTAATTGTCAAATTTAAAAAAGAAAAATACCACGGCAGCCCATTCTTTTTTGATACCTTTTGCATAACCAATTGTGGAATAATTATTATTTTGAACGGTTCCATCGTCTTTAATATATCCTAAAGTAGAATAGTTGTTGTTTTGAACTGTTCCGTTTTCTTTCACATAACCAACCGTTGAATAATTATTGTTTTGAATGGTTCCGTCTTTTTTGATGTAACCAATGGTGGAATAATCGCTATTCTGAATTGTTCCGTTTTCTTTGATGTAGCCAACGGTTCTGTAATTGCTGTCTTGAATTGTGCCGTCGTTTTTAATGTATCCGGTTGTTCCGTAATTTTTGTTTTGAATAGTCTGCCCAAAGGAAATAATTCCATTTAATAAAAAAATAACCAAAAAAAACACTAAAGCTTTTTTCATCTTTTTAAATTTAGAATTATAAAGATACCTAAATTTTGTTTCGTAAAAGTGTAAGTTATTTAAAAATGGAGTAAAAAATGTATATTTGTACAAATCTTTTTTCGCATGACTACAACGGAAGAAACTACACAATTGGAATTGTATTTTCAGCAATTTCGTGAAAATATAATTGGAATCAATCAGGAATTTGTTTCGCCTTTTGGCAAGCAAAAAATGGTTTATACTGATTGGACTGCTAGCGGAAGACTGTATCGACCAATTGAAGAAAAATTGATGAATGATTTTGGTCCGTATGTAGCCAACACGCATACCGAAACTACGATTTCAGGAACGGCGATGACGATGGCGTATCATCAGGCAAGAAATATTATCAAAAAACATGTGAATGCCAATGAAAATGATGTGTTGATTACTGATGGAACAGGAATGACCGGAGTAGTCAATAAGTTTCAGCGAATTTTAGGTTTACGAATTGCTGAAAATTTAAAAGAGTTTACCGAAATTCCAAAAGCAATTAAACCTATAGTGTTTATTTCACACATGGAACATCATTCAAACCAGACTTCTTGGTTGGAAACGATTGCCGATGTTGAAGTAATTCCTGCAGATGAAGAAGGCCTTTTTTGCCTAAATGAATTTAAAAAATTAGTCGAAAAATATAGTGATAGAAGTTTCAAAATTGCTTCCATCACATCTTGTTCTAATGTAACGGGAATTAAAACACCTTATCACGAAGTAGCTAAAATTATGCACCAAAATAACGGTGTTTGTTTTGTTGATTTTGCTTGTTCCGGACCGTATGTTGATATTGATATGCATCCGGATAATGAAGGTTATTTAGATGCTATTTTCTTTTCGCCACACAAATTTTTAGGCGGACCAGGAACCTGTGGAGTGTTGATTTTCAACAAAAATTTGTATAAAAATAATGTGCCTGATTGTCCTGGAGGTGGAACTGTTTCATGGACAAATCCGTGGGGCGGACACAAATACATCGACAATATTGAAGATAGAGAAGACGGAGGAACACCTGGTTTTTTGCAAGTTATTAAAACCGCATTAGCGATTCAGTTGAAGGAAAAAATGGGTGTTCAGAATATTTTGGATCGCGAACATGAATTGGTTGAATATGTTTTTGAGCAACTTGGAAACGTTGAAAATTTAACCATTTTAGCCAATCAACACAAAAACCGTTTGGGAGTAATTTCATTTTACATTAATGATTTACATTATAACTTAGGTGTAAAAATTCTTAATGATAAATTTGGAATTCAAACACGAGGAGGTTGCAGTTGTGCCGGAACATATGGTCATTATTTATTACATGTGGATGAAGAAACTTCGAATGATTTGATTTGCCAAATTACCTCGGGCGATTTAATCAAAAAACCGGGATGGATTCGAATGTCAATTCATCCGACTACAACAACAGAAGAAATTAAATTTGTGTGTGAAAGCATCAAACAATTAGCTGCAAATCATTCGGATTGGGCTATTGATTATGTTTATGATGGAAAATCAAACAACTTCCGTCACAAAAACGATTTGGTTTTAGAAAAGGAAATGGTGAAAAACTGGTTTATCTAAGAAGATTTTCGATGTTTAAATCGTTTGTGCGTCCACAAATAATACTCAGGTGCTTCTAAAATTTGTTTTTCTGCCATGTTCATATACAATTGAGAAATTTCATAATCAGGAAATGATCGTGGTTGGTCTGTAATTACTTCAAAAGTTGCTTCATAAAAGCCCCTTTTTACTTTTCGAATGTGCATGTACATCATCGTCATGTCAAATTCTTTAGCCAAAGCTTCTGCACCGGATTGCAAAGGTGTTTCCACACCAAAAAAAGTTCCCCAGTTTCTAATTTTGGCCGCTTTTGGCGATTGATCACTAGCAAATCCATACAGTGAAGGAATATTATTTTTATGGTTTTCTTTCATTTTATCAACAGTTTCCTGAGTTGTCAATAAATTGGCTCCAAATTTTGATCTAATTTTTCGTGCCAATTTGTCAAAATATTGATTGGCAATTTTTTTATAAACCAAATACGATTCAAAATTAAGTTTATTGTTAATGGAAACAGACCATTCATAACTAGCATAATGGCTGGTCATCAAAATGATACTTTTTCCTTTTTTTTCCATTTCTTGCATCAAAGCTATATTTTTAACTGTAAAATGCTCATCCATCGTTTTTTCAGAAATAGTCAAGGTTTTGATCATCTCTAAAAATAAATCACACATGTGATGATAAAACTTTTTTTCAACAATTAATCGCTCTTTTTTAGTCGCTAAAGGCATTGCTATCGACAAATTTTGACGCACAGTTTTTTTTCGGTAACCGATAATATAGTATACAATTACAAACACAAAATCAGAAAAAATATAAAGTAGGCGAAATGGTAAGATGGAAATAATCCAAAGTATCGGATAAACAAGTAGGTAAGCGATGAATTGCATGATTTATTTTTTGCAAATATACGGTATTTACTATTTTATAACGGTTTTATTGACAATAGATAGGGAAACAATTACTATTTTTACGGTTTAAATTTTAGCTATGAGTATTGCATTAATTGTCTTAATTGCTGCAAATGTTTTAATCAGTTTTAAAGCATTTGAAGATGAATATTTTTTTCGAAAATATGAATTTCACATTGGAAGTATTCGGGCCGGACAACATATTAGAATGTTGAGTTCAGCATTTTTACATGTGGATATTGCACATTTGGCATTTAACATGCTTACTTTATATTTCTTTGCTCCGGTGGTTACCAGTTTTTTAGGAACTCCTTCCTTTTTAATGATTTACTTGGGAAGCTTACTTTGTGGTAATTTGTTAACACTACAATTTCACAAAGATGAATATCATTATCGAGCAGTTGGAGCTTCAGGAGCCGTTACCGGAATTTTGTATTCAGCTATTTTATTGCAACCGGGAATGAATTTGTATATGTTTTTTATTCCTATTCCCATTCCGGCATACATTTTTGGAATTGTTTATTTATTATATTCTATTTATGGAATGAAATCCAGAACAGATAATATAGGTCATACGGCTCATTTTGGTGGTGCAATTGGAGGTTACTTAATTACGTTGTCAAAAGAGCCTCAGTTATTTACAGAAAATACGTTGATGGTTATTTTATTGGCTATTCCAATTGTAATATTATTCATCATGGCTAAAATGGGTAAAATTTAAATTTTAATTTCATTTTTGGCATATAAATTGACTATGTATAATCAACTTTAAAATTAACATCATGAAAAAGTCTATTTTTCTATTACTAACTATTTTTGTAACAAACATGAATGCACAAGAAAGCAAGTTTACCCCTCATATTGCTGTTACCGGAGAAGGCAAAGTTACTGTTCAACCTGATCAAGCAGTAATCAATTTTGGTTTTCAAAATACCGGAAAAGATGCCGCTGAAGTTAAAAAAATGAATGATGAAACGGTAGATAAAGTAATGAAGTTTATCAAAAAGTTTGGTATTCCTTCAACTGATGTGCAAACTACAAATGTGAGTTTACACAAATCGTATGATTATGATAAAAAGAAGCACAATTATCAAGCATCCCAATCTATTACCATTACTCTAAAAGAGTTAAAAAAATATGATGAACTAATGATGGGATTGGTTGACAATGGCATTAATAACATTAGCAACGTTGAATTTAAATCTTCCAAAATAGAAGAACACAAAGTAACAGCCAGAAAGCAAGCTATTTTGGACGCGAAGAAAAAAGCCGAAGATTTTGCAACGGCTTTGAATCAAAAAGTGGGTAAAGCAATTGTCATAACGGACAATTCACAGCCAATTTATCAACCTCCGATGTACAAATCAGTAAATTTTGCTAGAGATGAATCATCATCTCAAGAAACATTAGCAATAGGTGAAATTGAAATCTCTACAAATGTTTCTGTTACTTTTCAACTCGATTAATTTGAATTCATATTAACTACACAAACTGTTGAAGAAATTCAGCAGTTTTTTTGTTTTTAATAGACTGATAGGAATGAATAGTGTCAATATTATTCTTAATAACTTTCATGTTTTTTGTTTTTAAAATTTTGCTTTATCCGCTATATTAGCAGAAAATCCATATTTCCGCTATGTCAGAGCAAAATCAATATAATGAAGACAATATCCGTTCCCTCGATTGGAAAGAACACATCCGAATGCGACCCGGTATGTATATCGGAAAACTCGGAGATGGTTCGTCGCCCGATGACGGTATTTACATCTTACTCAAGGAAGTACTCGATAACTGTATCGATGAATTTGTCATGGGTGCCGGAAAAACCATCGAAGTTACGATCAAAGATAAGCTAGTTACGGTTCGCGATTACGGTCGTGGAATTCCGTTAGGAAAAGTCGTTGATGTTGTTTCCAAAATGAATACCGGAGGAAAATATGACTCCAAAGCCTTTAAAAAATCTGTAGGTTTAAATGGAGTGGGTACCAAAGCCGTCAATGCGTTATCCAATTATTTCCGTGTAGAATCGGTTCGTGATAACCAGCAAAAAGCGGCGGAATTTTCGGCTGGAAATTTAACGATAGAAGAAGACGTTCAAGAATCAACCAAACGTCGCGGAACCAAAGTTGCGTTTGTTGCCGATGAAGCGATTTTTAAAAACTATAAATACCGTAATGAGTATATCATCAAGATGCTCAAAAATTATTGTTACCTCAATACGGGTTTGACAATTTATTACAACGGTGAAAAATATTATTCCGATAACGGTTTAAAAGATTTATTGGAAGAAAATATTACCGAAGAAGATATGATTTATCCAATCATTCATCTTTCGGGTGATGATATTGAAATTGCCTTAACGCACAGTAAATCGCAATATTCCGAAGAATATCATTCCTTCGTAAACGGACAAAATACCACGCAAGGAGGAACGCATTTGAACGCATTTCGTGAGTCGATTGTGAAAACGATTCGTGAGTTTTACAAAAAAGATTTTGATCCGTCAGACATCAGAAAATCAATTGTTTCGGCTATTGCAGTTAAAGTAGAAGAACCGGTTTTTGAAAGTCAGACCAAAACGAAATTAGGTTCTACTGATATTGGTCCGAGTGGGCCAACAGTACGAACATTCATTAACGATTTCGTTTCCAAAAAGCTGGATAATTTTTTACATAAAAATCCGGAAGTAGCGGATGCTTTGTTGCGAAAAATTCTTCAAGCAGAACGAGAACGTAAAGAACTTTCCGGTATACGGAAATTAGCCAAAGACCGTGCGAAAAAAGCGAGTTTACACAACAAAAAATTACGCGATTGTCGTGTGCATTTAACCGATGCTAAAAATCCTAGAAGTTTAGAAAGTACTCTTTTTATTACCGAGGGAGATTCGGCTTCGGGTTCTATTACCAAAAGTCGTGATGTAAATACGCAAGCTGTGTTTAGTTTACGTGGAAAGCCTTTGAATTCGTATGGAATGACTAAAAAAATTGTGTATGAAAACGAAGAATTCAACTTATTACAAGCTGCTTTAAATATTGAAGAATCAATGGAAGATTTGCGTTACAACAACATCGTAATCGCTACCGATGCCGATGTTGACGGTATGCACATTCGCTTGTTGTTGATTACGTTTTTCTTGCAATTTTTCCCCGAGTTAATCAAAGACGGACATTTATATATTTTGCAAACCCCGTTATTCCGTGTTCGAAATAAAAAGGAAACCATTTATTGTTATTCGGAACAAGAACGAGTGGATGCCATCGAAAAATTAAAACCAAAACCGGAAATCACCCGATTCAAGGGATTAGGAGAAATTTCGCCCGATGAATTTAAGAATTTTATTGGCGAAAGTATTCGATTGGATCCGGTTATGTTGGATAAAGCCACTTCCATCGAAACCTTGTTGGAATTTTATATGGGTAAAAATACGCCGGATAGACAAGAGTTTATTATCAATAATTTGAAGGTGGAGTTAGATGTTGTTGAGAAGTCTTAGTAGCACAAAGTTGCACAATGTTTGGCACAAAGTTGCACAAAAAAATTAAGAAAACGGAATTAAACTACTATGATTGAAGAAAATGATATTAGCAGAATTGTTTTGGATTGTGCTTTCAAAGTACATACTAAATTAGGTTCTGGCTTATTTGAAAAAGTTTACAGAGAATGTTTAGCTTATGAATTACAAAAATGCGGTTTGAAAGTTGAACAAGAAAAATCATTTCCAGTGATTTATGAAGAAATAAAAATGGATTGTGGTTATAGAGTAGATTTAATTGTTAATAATAAGGTTATTGTTGAATTAAAAGTAGTTGAAGATTTTACAATTGAACATACTGCTCAGTGCTTGACTTATATGCGACTTTCAAAATGCAAATTAGGCTTGTTATTAAATTTTTATAAAAAATCATTAAAAGACGGTATTAAAAGATTAATTATATAAACATTGTGTTACATCGTGATAAACTTAGTTAAACTTTGTGCTACAAATAAATCATAAATGAACGAAGACGAAGAAAACATCATCCCAGACGATGAAAACGAAGAACTGAACGAGTCGAGCGAGGAACAAGGTTTTGACGACGTTCGCATGTCGGGTGGAAAGCATTTTTACGAAAACGACGAAAATCCCGAAGATACCATTACCAAAGTAACCGGAATGTACAAGGATTGGTTTCTCGACTATGCTTCCTATGTAATTTTGGAGCGTGCGGTTCCGGCTATTGAAGACGGTTTTAAACCCGTGCAACGCCGTATCATGCACTCTATGAAAGAACTTGACGACGGTCGTTACAACAAAGTGGCGAATATCGTTGGTCATACCATGCAGTATCACCCTCACGGAGATGCGAGTATTGGTGATGCCATGGTGCAAATTGGTCAGAAAGATTTGCTCATCGACATGCAAGGAAACTGGGGAAATATCCTAACCGGAGATAGTGCTGCAGCTTCTCGTTACATTGAAGCCCGAATTTCAAAACTAGGTCACGATATTTTATATTCTCCAAAAATTACAGAATGGGGAATGTCCTATGATGGTCGTCGTGCAGAACCCGTAAATCTTCCGGTGAAATTCCCACTTTTGTTAGCTCAAGGGGCAGAAGGTATTGCCGTTGGTTTATCCACGAAAGTGCTACCGCACAATTTCAACGAATTAATTGATTGCTCGATAAAGGTTTTGAAAAATAAACCGTTCACGTTATATCCCGATTTCCCTACTGCCGGAATCGCTGATGTTTCCAACTACAACGACGGAATGCGTGGCGGTCGTGTTCGTGTGCGTGCCAAAATTTCGCAATTGGACAAACAAACGTTGGTAATTACGCAAATTCCGTTTTCCACCAACACAGGAACGTTGATTGACAGTATTCTGAAAGCTAACGAAAAAGGTAAAATTAAAGTCAAAAAAATTGAAGATAACACGGCTGCCGAAGTTGAAATTTTAATTCATCTTCCGCCAGGCGTTTCTCCTGATAAAACGATAGATGCGTTGTATGCGTTCACCGCATGCGAAACTTCGGTTGCTCCGTTAGGTTGTGTAATTGAAAACCATAAACCGTTGTTTATCGGTGTTTCGGATATGTTGAAAATTTCAACGCATCGAACGGTGGATTTACTAAAACGAGAGTTGGAAATTCAATTGGATGAATTGGAAAACAAATGGCATTTTTCAACGTTGGAAAAAATCTTCATTCGTGAAGAAATGTACATTGATTTCAAAATGTATTCCGACCGAGAATCGTTATATGCGTATATGTATGATCGATTTAAACCGTTTTTAAATTCTTTTGTTCGAGAAATTAATGATGATGATTTGCAGAAATTAACGCAAATTCCGATGATTCGTATCACGCGTTTTGATTCGGATAAAGCCGATGATGCTATTGCAAAGTTAGAAGCAGAAATGGAACAAGTGAAACATCATTTGGATCATATTATTGATTTTGCGGTGGATTTTTTCCTTAAATTAAAAGATAAATACGGAAAAGGAAGAGAACGTCTAACGGAATTGCGAAGTTTTGATACGATTGAAGCAACGAAAGTAGTTTTGCGAAACACGAAATTATACGTAAACAAAGAGGAAGGTTTTATGGGAACCGGACTCAAAAAAGACGAATATGTGGCCGATTGTTCCGATATTGATGATGTGATTGTTTTTCTCCGTGATGGAAAAATGATGGTGACGAAAGTAGATGACAAAAAATTCATAGGAAAAGACATTATTCACATTGCCATTTTTGATAAAAATGATAAACGTACCATTTATAATATGATTTATCGTGATGGAAAAAATGGTTCCACATTCATCAAACGATTCAATGTTTCCGGTGTTACGAGAGATAAATTCTATGATTTAACGCAGGAAAAAGCCGGTTCAATGGTTTCCTATTTTTCCGCAAATCCGAATGGTGAAGCGGAAGTAGTAACGATTTTACTTCGTCAAGTTGGAAGCATCAAAAAATTGAAATGGGATTTGGATTTTGCTGATATTGCCATTAAAGGAAGAGCTTCTCGCGGAAACACCGTAACCAAATATCCAATTAAGAAAATTGAATTAAAGGAAAAAGGAATATCCACTTTACGGCCAAGAAAAATTTGGTTTGATGACACGGTTCAACGTCTGAATGTAGATGGAAGAGGGGAGTTGTTGGGTGAATTCCGTCCGAATGATCGAATTTTAGTTGTAAATCAATCCGGAAAATTGAAAACCATTATTCCTGAACTCACAACACATTTTGATGAAGATATGGTGGTGTTGGAAAAATGGCATCCTAAAAAACCGATTTCAGCTATTTATTATGATGGCGAAAAAGATCGTTATTATGTGAAACGATTTTTGGTTGAAAATGAAAATAAGGAAGAAATTTTTATTTCGGAACACGAAAAATCGCAATTAGAAATTGTCTCCACCGATTGGCGTCCGGTTGCCGAAGTAATTTTTGCCAAAGTAAAAGGTGTACAAAAAGAAAATCAAACAGTTGATATTGAACAATTTATAGCTGTAAAAGGAATCAAAGCACTTGGAAATCAATTAACTACAGATAAAATTAAGCAAATCAATCTGTTAGAACCCTTACCTTTTGAAGAACCGGAAGAAGAAGCTCCCGAAGAAATGGAAGTTGCGGGCGAAGACAATGTTTCCGATGATATTCAAACCGAATTGGATGATGATGGACAGATAACGTTAAGTTTGGATTAGTATATATTCTTAAACAAGAAAAAGGTTCGCACCGAAAATAATTTCTTGCGAACCTTTTTAATATAAATAATAATTAACTCAACGAAAGTTGAAAAATGACCGATTCGTTATCACCGGAACCTTCTACAAACATAATGAGTTCTGAAATTTCATCTTTTTTTCCGCTCTTTACTAAAAATTCTACTTCTTTTCCTCCGTCATTTATTCGCATTAATTCTTCAAATTCTTTCGATTTACGGTACTTTCCGGCAATTGCTTTCATTTCATTGCGTTGCGAATTTCCGGTAGAAGTGTACATTTTAAACGATTTTATTCGATCAATAAAATCCATTACTTTTTTGTCTTCAGTAGTCAAGTTTTTCTTGTCGGATACTTTTCCAATAAGTGAAAATAATCCTTTGCTTACTACAACTTTGGTTACATTTTCATCTTTATCTAATTTTTCAAAAGATTGAGCTTGAGCAGAAAAAGCTAGAAAAGCTAAACAAAAGCTTACGATTAATTTTTTCATAATGAGTTGTTTTTTGATTAATAAAAGGGAGACGATTCAGCTTTTATTTTGTTACAAACTCATTTCAAAATTTATTTTAATTCGTTTTTCTTTCGCATTTTCATATTAATAAACTCCACTGCTAGTGAAAAAGCAATAGCAAAATAAAGATAACCTTTTGGAACGGCTCCCACGTGTTGTCCGACTAATTCTGCATTAGATAAGTGCATACTTTCGGTAATCAACATAAATCCGATTAAGATTAAGAAAGCCAAACCAAGGATTTGAATAGATGGATTTGCGTTTACGAAATTACCCACCGGAATAGCAAAAAGCATCATTACACCAACCGAAATGACTACTGCTGTTACCATAATATACAAAGCACCTTCAACACCATTCGTCATTCCAACTGCGGTTAAAATACTATCCACAGAAAAAATTAAGTCAATCAAAAGAATTTGAAAAATCACATTTCCAAATGATTTTGCGGCAGAAGTTTTTAATTCTTTTTCTTCAACACCTTTATGATCAACTTTTTCGTGAATTTCTTTCGTGCTTTTATAAATTAAAAATAATCCACCAAAGAAAAGAACCATGGCTTGACCAGTAAAACTTCCACTAAACCAACCCCAATCGACGGAAAACCAAGGAGCTTTCATGGCAATCAAAATAGTGATTCCGAAAAGTAAAGCAATCCGCATGAACATGGCTAAAAATAAACCTAAACGTGTGGCTTTTTTGCGTTTTTCTTCCGGTAATTTTCCGGTTACAATGGAGATAAAAATGATGTTATCGATACCTAGAACAATTTCTAGAAAGGTCAATGTTAAAAGAGCAACCCATGCATCGGGATTTGCAAATACTTCCATAAATGTGATTTATTTTATGTTTTTTTACGCAATTAATTCACTTTTGTTACAACGCCTTTTTGTTTGTTGGAATCGCCCACAAATGAATATTCAAATGTATAACTTTTTTCCTCTGTTGTTAAGATTTTCATGTGTATGGCTTTTTTTTCTTTCATGCCTTTAGGATGAAGCTTTTGCAAGACAAATTCACAATCATTAATCCATCGAACAGAGGAAGTATCTGTTTTGCCTCGGAAAGTTTCTATTTGTAAGCTATCGTTTCGTTCAAAGACTGAAATTTCTTTTTTGCCATCAATTTCCTGCTCAAATTGAAATTTTCCGGTTTTAAAATCGGTGCAATTGCGTTCTTGTTGGTAGCAGGAAATGAATAGTAAGCTTAAAATTGGTAATATTTTTTTCATTTTAATTGTAATATAGAAAGAACATTATAATAAGTATTAAAATCAATAAGTTAAATAATCCATAGGTAATTAAATTACGGTTTTTATATTTTTCAGACATTTCATCATTTAATTTTGATTGACAAAATTTGATTAAAATCCAATAAATTAAAGCACCTATATCAGCAAAAAAATGTGTATTACCTATTTTCATAGATTTTCATCAAACAAACTTTTCATGATAATTTGAATTCCTTTGAACATTAGATAAACAGAAGTAATACATATTAAAATTCCCATACCTAAAACGATATAATGTATCCAAGTATGTTTATTCATAAAAGCATTGTGTATGAGAATTGGTCCCAAAAACATTAATGGAATCGCTCCAACGCTATATTTTAATCCTTTAAAAAGGAGTTCTTTGTTGTCCATATTTTTAAGTTGCTAAGGTTCAGAGTGACTGAGTTTCTGAGGTTGATTACTATTTACTGAGACTGATAACTCTCCACCGCTTTCCGTACACTACCAAACTTCTCCAATAAAACTCCTGCTTCTTCATAACTCACCGGAATTTCACTCATAATCATTCGAATACCACGATCCACTAATTTGTTGTTGCTCAATTGCATATCCACCATTTTGTTGCCTTTCACTTTTCCAAGTTGAATCATCGTAGCGGTTGAAATCATGTTTAAAACCAACTTTTGAGCCGTTCCGGCTTTCATGCGTGAACTTCCGGTTACAAATTCCGGACCAACCACAACTTCAATTGGAAATTTAGAAACGTGTGAAAGCGGACTTCCTTCGTTGCAAGTAATACAACCGGTTGGAATGTTTTGCTGATTGCATTTTTCCAAACCACCAATAACATAAGGCGTAGTTCCGGAAGCGGCAATTCCAATTACAAAGTCATTTTGATTGATTTTGAAATCCAATAAATCTTTCCAAGCTTGTTCTGTATCATCTTCGGCAAATTCTACTGCTTTCCGAATGGCTTTGTCGCCACCGGCAATAATTCCTACTACCAAATCAAATGAAACTCCAAACGTTGGCGGACATTCCGAAGCATCTACAACGCCCAATCTACCTGAAGTTCCGGCTCCAATATAAAAAAGTCGTCCGCCATTTTTTAATTGACTAACTACTTTTTCAACCGTTTTTTCAATTTGTGGCAACGCTTTTTCAACCGCTAATGGAACGGTTTTATCTTCGTTATTGATGCTTTGCAATAATTCGGAAACCGACATCTTTTCCAGATGTTCGTATTTTGAGGATTGTTCGGTGGTTTTGGTAAAAGACATAGTGCAAAATTTCACTCAAAGATACGAGATTTTCATTTCTCGCAAAGAAGCTAAGTCGCAAAAGAAAGTTGCTGAGTTACTGAGTAGCTGAGAAACTTAGGTTTTTTAGTTTTTGAAGATGAAATTTAGCGTAATTACAAAAACCGACAACTGACAACCGATAACGGGTAACTCAATGCGAATGCCCCATTTCCATCACATAAGCCAATAAAAATCCTAACACAATCATCGTGATTTTGGCTAAATTGAATTTGTGACCTTCATTACTTTCAAAAATAATAGTAGAAGAAATATGAAATAATATACCCACCACAATAGCCGAAATTTCTTTGGAATAATGTTGTGCAAAATGCAATTGTTCCGCTAATAATGTTCCTAGTGGTGTCATTAATGCAAATGAAAACATAAAGGCAAAAACCATCATTTTATTCATCTTTGCATTCACAAAAAATAGCGTTAGAATAATAGCAATAGGGAAGTGGTGTACCGCAATTCCATACGCCAAATTGGTGTTTTCGTGAATCGGAAAACCTTCTAACAACGCGTGAATACACAAACTGATAAACAACAACCACGGAATATGATGTACTTCATTATTTTCATCAGTATGCACGTGAACGTGACCGTGTTCGGCACCTTTGGAGAAAAATTCAAGAATGATTTGGAATAAAATCCCAATCATGATAAAAACACCAACCGGAAGTGTGTAATGTTTGTGTTCGCCTTCGTGTACGTGGTGATGACCTTCGTGAAATAACTCAGGTAACAAATGCAAAACAGTTAGTGAAAGCAAAAAAGCTCCACTAAAAGCTAGTAATAATTTGATGTTTTTTTTCTTCTGCGGTTTTAAAAATAATGCGATTAAAAACCCAAAAATAACGGCCGAAAAAGTGATAATGTATTGCATTATTTAAAAATCATAATTAAACGTTCAGATTGCGATTTGTAGAATTTTCGGAGTTTATAGTCGCCAAAAACATCTAATAAATAGATTCCGGCTTCATCCATCATTTTTTCAAAATCAGAAAGGCGAAGAGCTTGTACTTTTTCGGTAAAATGAAATTCTTTTCCTTGATCCGAAAACGAAATTTCTTTATAGATATGATTGTCTTTTTCATATCGCTTAATATGAAAATCGATCCCTTCTACAGTTTTAGTTTCTTTCGGTATTAAATTTTCCAAAACAAAATCTACATTCATAAAATCAATCACGGCAAATCCATATTCCGTCAAACTATCTCGAATGGCTTTTAACGTAATTAAATTATCAGCATCATCCTCAAAATAGCCAAAGCTGGTAAACAAATTGAAAATGGCATCGTATTTTTCATCAAAAGGGATTCGCATGTCATGCACTTTGAAATGCAATTTTTCATTAGAAGATTTTGAGGCTTCTGTAATGCTGTTCTCAGACAAATCAGCCCCGGTAACATCATAACCTAATTGATTCAAATAGATGGAATGACGTCCTTTTCCACAAGCTAAATCTAAAATTTTGGCTTCTTCCGGTAAGTTCAAATATTCGGTAAGATTATCCATAAACAATTGAGCCTCTGCATAATCTCTATCTTTGTAAAGAATGTGATAATAAGGTGTATCAAACCAAGAGGCATACCAATTATCAGTAATTGGAAATGGGTTTTGAGGTATGAGTGGTTTCGATTCTGACATTAATTGGTTAGATGCTTTAAGAACGTGCAAATTTAGTGTATTTTTGCCAAGTTTTACAGTTTTATACAATCATGGAGAAGAATTTTAAGATGGTGGCCAAGACCTTTTTTGGTTTTGAAGAAATTTTAGCGAAAGAAGTGCAACAATTAGGCGGACAAGATGTACAAATCGGAACGCGTGTGGTAACTTTTTACGGTGATAAAGGATTTATGTATAAAGCTAATTTGTCGTTGCGTACAGCCCTTAAAATTTTAAAACCTATCAAAGGATTTAAAGTATTCAATGAGAAGGGGTTATATGACAGTGTTTCAAGTATTGATTGGAGTCAATATATGAATGAACATCAAACTTTTGTGGTGGATGTTACGTTGTATTCTGAAGCGTTTAATAACTCCCAATTCGTGGCTTTAAAAACCAAAGATGCAATTGTAGATCAATTTAGAGCTAAAACCGGTGTTCGTCCGAGTATTGATAAAGATTTTCCGGATTTGCGAATACACATTCATTTAGACCGCGACCAATGTACGGTTTCTTTGGATACTTCCGGTGATTCGTTACACCACAGAGGATATCGCTCAGCTACGAATATTGCTCCCATAAACGAAGTTTTAGCCGCAGGAATGTTATTGTTATCCGGTTGGGAGGGAAAATCTCATTTTTTGGACCCAATGTGCGGTAGCGGAACTATTTTAGCGGAAGCCGCCATGATTGCGTGTAATATTCCGGCAAACATCAACCGAAAAGAGTTTGCTTTTGAAAAATGGAACGATTGGGACAATGATTTATTTGATCAAATTATTGATAGTTTGATGAAGAAAACCAGAGAATTTCATTATACCATCAAAGGTTTTGACAAAGCTCCAAGTGCCGTTCGTAAAGCCCAAGATAACATTCAAAATGCCAATTTGGAAGATTACGTTACCATTGAACAAAAAGATTTTTTTGCATCAGAGAAACAAACGGAAGGTCCGCTACACATGGTTTTTAATCCACCGTATGGGGAACGATTGGATATTAATATGGAAAGATTTTATAGAGAAATTGGCGATACATTCAAACAAAGTTATCCTAACACACAAGCTTGGTTTATTACCGCCAATTTGGAAGCCTTGAAATTTGTGGGTTTAAAACCTTCCCGAAAAATCAAATTATTCAACGGAAAATTGGAAGCCCGATTGCTGAAATATGATATTTACGAAGGTAGTAAACGAACAAAGTTTCAGAATAGGGAAGAGGAATAATTGATGGCGACAAAAGTTTACGAATTAAGAAAGAAACCGAAACTATTATTTACTTTAAATGATAGTGATTTTCATTTGATTGATGAAGATCATCCTTCAAATAATGGTGAATTCAAATTTAATTCAATTATTTCGGTTGATTTAGTTAAAGGAAAAACTAATTTGGATTGTATCATTTTTCAGTTTAGTAATTGATTTTATTTTTGATTCAACTAGTTTTAATAATTATAAAGAAAAAGACAAATTATTCGTTCAACTGAAGAATTCAAAAATTGAAATTTTATTATTTAAAGTTGATAAAAAGGAAGTTGAAGATTTGATTTCTAATCTAAAAGAATCAATACAAAATTAAAGTTGATTTAGAAGATTTTGAATTTGGTTTTTAAACGTTGGAATAGTTTCAAAAATGGTTTCCCAAACAAAATTTAAATCCACAGAAAAATATTCGTGAACTATAAAATTTCTCATCGACTTTGCACCTCGCCAATCAATTTCAGAATTTTGCAATTTAAATTCTTCATCAATTTGAGCCACAGCTTCACCAATAACAATAAAGTTTTTCAAAACGGCATCTTGTTTGAGCCAATCGGATAGAAACTCATCTTTAGAATATGTTTTAGCAATTAACTCTAACTTGTTTATTGCTTCCAAAATATGAAGGAAGTAAAGTTTATTTGAATCAGTTTTCATAAAAATAAGTAGCTTCTTTTAAAACTTTCTCCTTAATAAACTTATTTAATCCATTTTCAGATATTAAATCAACTTTTTTTTGAAGTTTCAATTCTAAATCATCGTGAATTTTTGCCAAAGTAAAAAAACCGATAGGTTGGTGTAATGAAAATAAAATATCAATATCACTGGATTCTTTTTCTTCATTTCTAGCAAAAGAACCAAACAAACCAATACGTTTTGGATTGTAAGGTTTTAAAATATCAATGATAATTTGTATTTGATTCTTTGTTAACATAAAACAAATGTAGTGAAATTAGTAATATAATTAAACAACTTTCACACCCATATCACATACTTTAGAAACATACACATCAAATCCAATTCCGGTTTTGGTATAGATTTGTTTCATTTGGTTGCCTACATTTTCAGCGGTATCTTTTCCTTTACTCATCGCAAAAATAGAAGGTCCCGACCCCGAAATTCCACAACCTAACGCACCATTTTCTAATGCTATTATTTTAATCGTATCAAATTCCGGAATTAAGTTTTTTCGGTAAGGTTCTGCTACAACATCTTGCAAGCAACGGCTCATCAAACCATAATCTTCGGTATATAATCCGCTGATGAATCCGCCTAAATTTCCCCATTGAGTAATAGCCGTTTTTAATGGAATTTCTTTCGGCAAAATAGTTCGTGCTTCGGAAGTTTTAACTTCAATATGCGGATGAATGATGGTTAAATAAATATCCTTCGGACTATTAATTTTGATAACTTCCAACGGATCATAACCACGAACCAACGTAAATCCGCCTAAAATGGCCGGAGCAACATTATCAGCATGATAACTTCCGCTGGCTAAAAATTCGCCTACCATAGCAAACGAAATCAATTCTTTTCGAGACAACGGATTACCTAGGATTTCATTGATTCCTACCACAATTCCGGCGGCACTGGCAGAACTGCTTCCGATTCCGCTTCCGGCTTTGATATTTTTATGGATTTCAATTTCAAATCCGAATTCTAAATCCAAGTGATTTAATAATGCCATTCCGGCTACACCAGCCACGTTTTTTTCGGTTTCTAAAGGCAAATCGGCTCCGGTTATTTTGGTAATTCGAAGTCCTTTTTGCTCGCTTTTGCGAATAATCATTTCGTCGCCAATACCCTCTAAACATAATCCTAACACATCAAATCCACAGGATAAGTTGGCTACGGTGGCAGGGCAGAATATTTTTATTTGGTTCATTTTTTTCTGAGTTACTGAGTGCCTGAGTAGCTGAGATTCTGAGTTAAACTCTGAATTAAAAAACTCAGGCACTCAGATTCTCAGCTACTCAGCACCTTTATTAAACATTTCCAATCCGAATTACATCTGCAAAAATACCAGAAGCAGTAACGGCAGCTCCTGCACCGGCTCCTTTGATGATTAACGGTTGATCAACATAACGATCGGTGAAAAATTCTACGATATTGTCTTTTCCTTCGAGATTGTAAAACGGACTTTCCTTTGGAATGAATTGCAAACCAACGCTTGCTTTTCCGTTATCGAATTTAGCGACAAATTTCAATCGGCAATCTTTTTCTTTCGCTTCTTTCAATAGATTTTCAAAATGACTGGCATGTTTGGTTAAAGATTTAAAGAAGTCTTCATTGTTGGTGGTTTCCATACATTCTTTTGGTAAAAAAGAGATATTTTCGATGTCTTCCATTTCCATTTGATAACCGCTTTCGCGAATGAGAATCAGAATTTTTCGGGCTACATCTACACCACTTAAATCAATTTTTGGATCGGGCTCCGTGAATCCTTGGACTCCGGCTTCTTTCACCACATCATGAAAATTGTAGGTTTCACTGAAATTATTAAAAATAAAGTTCAAACTTCCGGATAAAACCGCTTGAATTTTATGGATTCGATCTCCGGAAGCTATCAAATGTTTTAACGTATCAATAATGGGTAAACCGGCACCTAC
Organism: Flavobacterium filum DSM 17961; assembly: GCF_000425465.1. Lineage (GTDB taxonomy): Bacteria > Bacteroidota > Bacteroidia > Flavobacteriales > Flavobacteriaceae > Flavobacterium > Flavobacterium filum. The sequence goes on from NZ_AUDM01000013.1 coordinate 41,309, forward strand.
ATTGGTTTCAAACAAAAAGGGTGCATTGTACTTTCGTGACAAGCGTTTTAAATTCAAATAATTATCGTATTCTGATGAACAAGCAATTTTATTACAAGTTACCACGGCAATATTTTTACGAAGATACTGTTCATAGGTTTTTGAAACTTCGGCATTGGCCGTAATATCTACAAAAATACTGTTGCGAAGATTGAGTGCTTTTGTTTTTTCAATAAAATCAGCTTTTGATGCTTTTTCACCACCATCTAAAGCAGTTTTCCAATCTTTTAAGGCAATTCCTTCTTCCTCAAAAACCATTTTTCTTGAATTAGAAAGAGCAATTACTCGGAGATTTATTTTTAAATTTTCTTTTAAGAATTTCTTTTGTTGGTGAATTTGTTCAATAAATTTTTCGCCTACATTTCCAACACCCATTACAAACAAATTCAACTGTTTGGTTTGTTCTTCAAAAAAGCGTTCATGTAACGTATTCAGAGCTTTTTTTACATCATTTTCATTAATTACCACAGAAATATTTCGTTCCGAAGCACCTTGAGCAATCGCCCGAATATTTACGTTATTTTTGCCTAACGTACTAAACATTTTACCACTAATTCCTTGGTGATTTTTCATTTGCTCACCAACCAAAGCCACGATGCACAAATCTTTTTCAACTACACACGGATTGATTTTTTGTTGTGCAATTTCCAGTTCAAAGATTTTGTCAATCGCCGTTTTTGCCAAATCGGCATCAGCATTTAAAATTCCGATACAAATAGAATGTTCTGAAGAAGCTTGTGTGATGAAAATGACATTGATGGCATGATTGGAAAGTACTTCAAACAAACGTTTTGAAACTCCGGCAACACCCACCATTCCTGAACCTTCCAATGTAATCAAGCTAATTTTATCGATATGCGAAATTCCTTTAATCGGATTTCCATTTGTAACAGATTGTGATGAAATGAACGTTCCAAACGCTTGCGGTTCAAAGGTATTTTTAATCCAAATCGGGATGTTTTTGCTTAAAACCGGTTGGATGGTCGGGGGATAAAGCACTTTTGCACCAAAATGCGATAATTCCATTGCTTCTTCATACGTGATTTTCTCAATGGGCTGTGCTTGTTTTACAATTTTCGGATTGGCAGTAAACATACCATTCACATCAGTCCAAATTTCTAATTCTTCAACATTTAAAGCGGCAGCTACAATTGCAGCAGTGTAATCGGAACCACCACGACCCAAAGTAGTTGTGTTATTGTTCATTGACGATGCAATAAAACCGGGTATAATCGTGACTTGAGTAGTATTCTCTAGAAAATAATTGCAAATGGTTTTATTGGTAATTTCAAAATGAACTTCTGCTTTTCCAAAGTTATTGTTGGTTTTGATGAGTTCGCGACTGTCTTTAAAATTGCAATTGGCTACCTTTTGTTTCATCGCTTCTGCAATAATATAAGAAGATAATAATTCCCCAAAACTGACAATCATATCCGATGTTCTGGAAGTTAATTCGCCTAATAAATAACAACCATCTAACAAGGTTTCTAACAACGAAATGTTCTTTTTACAATAGTGCAACAAGGCCGTTTGCTCATTTGCAGGAACTAATTCTTTTATGGCTTCGAGGTGTTTTTTCTCAATTTGTAAAACAACCTCGCGATATGAATTATCTTTTGAGGCAGCTTTTTGTGCCGCTGATAGTAACAAATCGGTAACGCCGCTAAAAGCAGAAACTGCCACGATTAATTTATCGTCTTTCGATTTCTGTTGAACAATATCGAGAACTAACTTTATATTTTGAGCATTGGCAACCGAAGTTCCGCCGAATTTTAATACCTTCATTTGATTATTTTTTACTGGAAAACATAGATTTTATTTTATTCTTTCGAATAAGCATAGATGCGGATGATATGTGAAAATTATACCCCGAATGGGGTTGTAGTTGTAGAAGATGTGCCAAAAGAAAATCCGTTCAATAAATTGAAGGATGGTTTTGAATAAAATATGTTCTTTTGTGATTTCATCTGAAACAAATGTAATAAATTTACGTAAAGGAAAAAGTAATTTTAATCTTTTTACGAATTTTTCAATAAACACTACTATCTATTACAAATGAAAATATTTAATGCAGAAAAAATTAAAGAACTTGATAAATTGACAATTGAAAAGCAACAAATCACTTCTTTAGATTTGATGGAAAGAGCCGCTTTACAAGCTTTTTTATGGTTAGTTAATCATTTTCAGGATAAAAAAACGGTGTATCATATTTTTTGTGGCGATGGAAACAATGGAGGAGATGGACTGGTGATTGCCCGATTGCTAAAACAAAATTACTTTGATGTTCACGTGTACATTGTTCCGTTTAATGAGAACTTTTCAACCGATTTTAATTCAAATCTTGGCCGTTTAAAGGAATGTAACCTCGAGTATGAAGTGATTAGCGAAGCTACAGAGTTTCCTAATATTGGCGAAAATCATATTATTATAGATGCTATTTTTGGAATTGGATTAACGAGAGAATTAGCGGGTTGGATTCAAAAATTGATTCAAAAAATAAATTATCATCAGTCGTTTAAAGTTTCTATTGATGTTCCATCCGGCTTATTTTTAGATAAAAAAACAACGATTGCCATTCATTCTGATGTTGTTCTCACGTTTCAGTTTCCAAAACTTGCTTTTTATCTGCCTGATAATGAAAATTTTATTGCTGAAATTGTTCTGCTTCCTATTGATTTGGATGTAAAATCTATCGAATCAATTCCTTCTACTTATTATTACACGGATTTGAATAAGATAAAAAAGCGATACAAACCTATTTCAAAATTTTCGCATAAAGGAACACAAGGTCATGCTTTATTAATTGGCGGTTGTTTTGGCAAAATAGGAGCAATGGTTTTGGCCTCGCAAGCGGCTTTGCGTTCCGGTTGTGGTTTAGCAACGGTTTTTGTTCCGAAATGTGGTTATGAAATTATGCAAACTGCAACCCCGGAAGCCATGGTAATTACCGATGAAAATTATCATAAAATAACTAACATTGAATTTAATTTTCAGCCAAAAGCAATCGGTATTGGTATGGGAATTGGTCAAGATGACGAAACAACTCAAGCTTTTCATCATTTTTTAAAAAATAATTCCATTCCGTTGGTGATTGATGCCGATGCTTTGAATATTCTTTCTGAAAATCAAAATTGGTTGAGTTTAGTGCCTAAAAATTCCATTTTAACTCCTCATCCAAAAGAATTAGAACGACTAATTGGATCATGGAATGACGATTTTGATAAAATTGAAAAAGTAAAAACTTTTGCTAAAACCTATCATTTGGTCGTTTTAATCAAAGGTGCTTATACTTTAATAATTGATGAAAAAAATGTATATGTCAATTCTTCAGGAAATCAAGCTTTGGCAACTGGAGGAAGTGGAGATGTTTTGTCAGGCATGATTACGAGTTTTCGAGCTCAAGGTTATTTAGCTGTTGATGCAGCTCTTTTAGGGGTTTATTTTCATGGACGAACTGCCGATATTGCCATGAATGATATGGGTTATGAAGGTTTTATTGCTTCGGATATTATAAAGTATTTAGGGAAAGTTTTTTTGGAGTTGAAATCGTAATAAATTGTTTAATATTTTTATTTTTCAACTTTATTAAATACTGTAATCTTCTATTTTAAAATAAAAAATCCCAAAACCAATTTGATTTTGGGATTTGTAAAGAAACTATTTTAATTATTTTACTTCTTCGGTAGAAGTGTTATCATACGAATTTGAGTTTGCTTTTCCGTCTTCCACTTTATCTTCACCTTTTAAATAAGTTGGTAAATTCAATCCGGCCATGTTGAATAAATCATTCAACGGCGGAACGGTTTTCATCATACCGGAAACAAAATTGGCAGTAGAACCGTTTCCATCGATATTATTTCCTGAGTCCCAAACAGTAATTTTATCAATTTTGATGTTTTTAACGGCTTCCACTTGCGTTTTTACCAACTCAGGAAGTTTTTCAATTAACAACAACTGAAACGCTTTCGTTGGATCGCCACCGGCAGCATTTACCACATCACGGTAACCTTCTGCTTGCTTGGTCAAGATTTCATACAAACCTTTTGCTTCGGCTTCCATTTTGGCAAAAATGGCATCAGCTTCGCCTTTGGCTTGTACTCTGATTCTTTCGGCTTCGGCTTGAGCATCAATAATAGCTTTTTGTTTCGCAATTTCTGCCGGAATTACCACGTTAGCATTTTGAGTTGAACGTTCTCTTTCCGCACGTGCTTGTTCTGCTTTTTGCTCAGCAACATACGATTCTTCCAATGCTTTTGCTTGTTGCACTTTTTCAGATGCTAAAGCAATACGTAATGCTTCTGCTTCTTTTTCTCTTCGGGTTGCTTCTGATTGTGCAATGGCAATTTTAGCTTCATTTTCCCCTTGAATAGCAATTGCATTCGCTTCAGAGGTTTTTACACGCGTATCTCTTTGGGCTTCTGCTTTACCAATACTTTCATCTTTAAAGGCTTCTGCAATACTTACTTCTTTGTCTTTGTTAGTAATAGCAATTTTCACGTCACGATCTCTATGTGTTTCGGCAATTTGCACGTCTTTTTCACGATCGGCCAATGCTTTTCCGGTTTCCCCGATTTTTTCTTGCTCGGCTACAGAAATTTTTGCTTCGTTTATTGCTTTTGCAGCGGCTTCTTTTCCTAATGCAGCAATATAGCCGGATTCGTCTTTAATGTCAGTAACATTCACGTTAATTAATTTCAATCCGATTTTTTTTAATTCAGAATCCACGTTTTTAGAAATGTTATCCAAAAATTTATCACGGTCGGAGTTGATTTCTTCAATGGTCATGGTGGCAATTACCAAACGCAATTGACCAAAAAGAATATCTTTTGCTAACTCTTGAATTTGCTCCGGAGAAAGTCCTAAAAGACGTTCTGCAGCGGTATTCATACTATCTGTTTCTGTTGAAATGGCAATCGTAAAACGACAAGGAACATCCACACGAATATTTTGTCTGGAAAGAGCATTCGTTAGATTGGCTTCAATAGAAAGCGGTTTTAAATCTAAATATTGATAATCTTGAATAACAGGCCAAATAAAGGCACCACCACCATGAACACATTTGGCGGAAGAACCACCCGTTTTACCATAAATAACCAAAATTTTGTCAGACGGACATCGTTTATAACGTGAAACTAGCGTTACGAATAAAACAAAAAATACAAAAACAGTAACAACAATAATAATAAGTTCGGTCATAGAATAAGGATTTAAAGTTTTTCGACAATTAATATAGAATTTTCAACAGCTGAAATTTTTACAACACTTCCGGTAGGAATTTTTTCAACAGATTCGGTCATCGCTTGTAGTTCATGAACAGAACCTTTTACACTTATTTGTACTTTTCCAACGCCTGATTTTGATTCCGGAATAGTTAAATAAACCGTTGCTGTTTGATTGATTGTCTGTTCAAATTTAAATGAATTGTCTTCACCTAATTTTAAAATTTGTTTAATAATAAAAAAGAAAAGGCCAATAAATATGACTCCGATAACAACGGAAAGAATAATTAAGAACGTTTTGTTTTCAATGGTATTATATAACGAGATTCCGGTCCAACTGAAACCTAAAAGAAAATTGATTAAATTTCTTAATGAAAACAATTCAAAAGGAGCATCCCCGGAATCGTGACCTTCAACAATATCCAATTCTGCATCTCCACCAACACCCATAAATGTCATAATAGTTTGCAAAAGAAAAAAGATACTGGTAGGCAGAGCAATATACCAATAGGTTTTAAGTAACGGATCTAATCCTTCAAAAAATTCAGTCATGTTATGTTAAAGTTTAGTTACAACTTTTATACGTGGAGTTTTACAAAATGTTACAAAAAAAGAATTCATTTGTAAGATGATGTTAATTCTACCCAATTTTTTAGTATTGTTTTTCCATCCGGTGTTAAAATACTTTCCGGATGAAATTGCACGCCTTTAACATCTAAATTGTTATGTTTGATGGACATGATTTGTTGTTCTTCATCAATTGAAGTTACTTCCAAAACTTCAGGAACAGCATCAGGATTCATCACCCATGAATGGTATCTTCCAACAAGAATATTTTTAGGTAAACCATTAAAAAGTGAATCTTCTGATACAAGGGTAATTTCAGAAGATTTTCCGTGATGTACTTTATTTAAATTAAGTAAATTACCTCCAAATACTTCTGCAATTGCTTGAAGTCCTAAACAGATGCCTAATATACTTTTTGACGGAGCATAGTGTTGTATTACTTCTTTCAATAATCCGGCTTCTGATGGCAAACCCGGACCAGGAGAAAGCAATATTTTATCGAATTTTTCAAGTTCATCCAATTCAAATTCATCATTGCGATAAACGGTAACTTGACAATTTAAATCCTCTAAATAATGTACTAAATTATAGGTGAAACTGTCGTAATTGTCGATGATGACTACTTTTTTCATATTGAATTTTAGAAAAGTAAAAGTAGCAATAAATTAACCTATAAAACAAAAAAATCCTGACACTTTCGTATCAGGATTCTGCAATTTTTCCCATTTATGATTAGTACACTAAGGTAACCGTCAATTCGAAATTGTCATCGATAGCTTTATCGCCTAAATTATCAAAGAACGAACCTGAACCATATTTAATGTCATATTTTGTTCTGTCCACTTTGAATGAAGTTCTAGCAGTTCCAGCACCAATTGCAAGGTCAAAAGTTACAGGTAATGTTTTTCCTTTGATGGTTAAATCAGCCGTAACGGTATAAATATCGCTTCCTTTTGCAGCAATTTTTTTGAATTCTAAAGTTGAAGTACCAAATTTATCTACTCCGAAGAAATCATCTGCTTTCAAGTGACCTTCTAATTTTTCTTTTCCTTTTCCGGCTGCTAAGTCAGCTACCGCAATAGAATTCATGTCAACCACAAAAGAACCACCTTTTAATTTGTTTTTTTCGAAAACCAATGTTCCTGAGCTAAAGTTGATGGTACCATCATGTTGTCCTGTTACTTTTTTTCCAACCCAAGTAATTTTACTTTTTTCAAGGTTAATTTTTTTGTTTTGAGCAGTAGCCGTTAATGTGGTTGCTGCTACAAATAAAGCTAATGCAATTGTTTTTAAATTTTTCATTGTTTTCTAGTTTTAAAGTTATTGATTATAAATTGATAAATAATTCGTTAATAGGTTTACGCACTTTTGCATAATGTTGCGTGGCATCTTCTTCATGACGATAACCGATTGTGGCTAATAAAGAGGCGTTCAATCCTTTTGCGGGCAAACCTAAAATTTCATTCACTTTTTCCGGTTCAAAACCTTCCATTGGAGTAACATCAATTTTTAATTCAGCAGCAGCATTCATTAAATTAGCTAATGCTAAGTAGGTTTGTTTTGATGTCCACACATTGCGTTGTTCTTCCGGTAAACCTGTAATTTTCATTTTCATGAAATCGGCATAACCTTTCACACTTTCAACAGAAATTCCTCTGGTTTCTGACATTAAGTTGATGTAATTGTCAATTTCAGTTTCTCCAAAGTTAGTGATGTTGGCAAAAACCAATAGGTGAGAAGCATCCACAATTTGGGTTTGGCCCCAAGCAGCCGGTTGAATTTGTGCTCTTACTTCAGGATTTTCAATAATTAAAATTTTATAAGGTTGTAAGCCATAAGAAGAAGTGCTCAATTGAATGGCTTCTTTTAACGTTTCAAAGTCCTCATTTGAAATTTTTTTGGAAGCATCAAACTTTTTCGTAGCATAACGCCATTTTTGATTGGTAATAAAATCGCTCATTTTTTTTTAAGTTAAATTGTTCTGTATTTTTCTAATAAATTGTTCAAATTTTCTAATTCTTTTGAAGATAAATTATTGGAAAACAACCTCTCGTGTGCTTCAATTTTGGGATCTAACTCCGCTAATAGTTGTAAACCTTTTTCAGTAATGGTCACTTCCATTTTGCGTCTGTTTTCTTCGCAAATTTCTCTGTTTACTAATCCTTTTAAAAGTAATTTATCTACTAAACGTGTCGTGTTACTCGTTTTAGCAATCATGCGTTCTTGTATCACACACATGTTGGCAGGTTTTCCTTTTTGCCCACGAAGAATACGCAACACATTAAACTGTTCAACTGACAAATCAAAGGATTTTAAAATCTCATTAAACGCATCCGCAATCACATTTTGAGTGAACATAATGTTTAACACTGTTCGCTTTTCAACGCTGATGGGAGAATTGGATTTGATGATTTCTTCTATCTTCATTTGTAATTACAAAATTTGTATGTACAAATGTAGTGGTTTAAATTAATTGTATATACAAATGTCTATTAAATTTTTGTTAAAGATTTTTTAGCAGAGCGGTGAAGGCTTAATTTTATGGGATAATTGTACTGTAATGAAACGATATAAAACAATAATTTTATTAATTCTGTTTCAATTTGTATGCATTTTGAATGGTTTTTCACAAGAGAAATCTATTCCTAAATCATTAAAAGTATACGAAAAAGACGGAATTAAAGCAAAATCGTTTACTTTTGAGGGTATAGAATCGTATTTAAATCAAAAGAATGATACGCTTTATGTGATTAATTTTTGGGCCACTTGGTGTGTACCGTGTGTGAAAGAATTGCCTCATTTTGAAAAGCTAAACCAAAAATACAAAAACGGAAAGTTTAAAATGATTTTAGTAAGTTTAGATTTTCCAAAAATGATTGAAAGCCGAGTGATACCATTCATTAAACAAAAAAAATTAAAAGCAGAAGTGATTGTTTTGAATGATCCTGATGCCAACAGTTGGATTGAAAAAGTAGCCAAAGAGTGGTCGGGAGCCATTCCGGCAACGGTTATATATAGAAATGATACGCGAAAGTTCTATGAACAATCCTTTACCGAACAAGAATTAGAAACAGAAATACAATCATTTATTAACTAAAAATTGAAACGATGAAAAAATTTAAAATTGCTTTTTTTGTATTGACTATTGGAGTTATAACGGCTTTTACAACGTTGAATCCAAGTGGTTATGAAATTGGATCAATCGCCACCGATTTTTCACTTAAAAATGTAGATAATAAAAAAGTCTCATTAAAAGATTTTGAAGATGCCAAAGGTTTTATTGTCATTTTTACCTGCAATCATTGTCCGTATGCTGTGGCCTATGAAGATAGAATTATCGAGTTAGACAAAAAATATAAAAAGTTAGGTTATCCGGTTATTGCTATTAATCCGAATAATCCGGAAAAACAAAAAGATGATAGCTTTGACAAAATGAAAGTCCGTGCCAAAGAAAAAGGATTTACATTTCCGTATTTATTTGATGATGGACAAAAAATTTATCCGCAATACGGAGCAACCAAAACCCCACATGTTTACATTCTACAAAAAACAGAAAAAGGAAACGTAGTCCAATATATTGGTGCCATCGACGATAATCACAGTGATGCATCAGCCGTAAAACAAAAATACGTGGAAGAAGCAATTGATGCATTATTAAAAAATCAAGAAGTAAGAATAAAAACAACCAAAGCGATAGGCTGTTCGATAAAAGCATAGAAGAGGTACTAAGGTGCTAAGGCACTGAGGGACTAAGGTAAATTTACTAAATTTGTATTTTATAACACTTTCTCCTCAGAACCTCAGTATCTTAGAACCTTATGACCTTAGTCCCTTAGAACCTTAGTAAATCAGCACCTCAAAAAAAATGAATCTACAACAACAACAATGGTGGGCCGATGCCCTAAACGATGAAAACGCAGTCATTCTAGATGTGCGTACACCGGAAGAATTTGAAAACGGAATGATTCCAAATGCCATCAACATCGATATTTATAAAGGACAAGGTTTTATATACCTATTGGAAGAATTGGACAAATCAAAAACGTATTACGTCTATTGTCATGCCGGTAGCAGAAGTGCAAAAGCGTGTGAAGTCATGCAACATCTAGGCTTTGAAAAAACATTCAACCTTTTAGGTGGAATTTCAGCATGGAACGGTCCGGTTGTTGAACCAAACTAATTGATAAAATCGTATTTTCTATTCTTTTTTTTCATAATTTTATAATCAATAACCCAAAAAATAATCTTTATGAAAAAAAATGTAGGCAATACAGATCGCTTTGTTAGAGTCATGTTTGGCATCATACTGTTGATTTTATTTATGTCTGGTGCAATAGAAAACAACCTGGTACAATGGATTGTCTTGGGCGTAAGCTTAATTTTAATCATTACGGCTTTTGCCACTTTTTGTCCGTTGTATGCTTTGGTGGGTAAAAACACTTGCGAAGTGAAGAAAAAGAAATAATTTATGGCTACCATAAAGAACTGAACCACGGATATTCGTGGTTTTTTTATGCAAAAAAGTGATAAAATAAGCAAACGATTTCCTATTTTAGCGATTCGATTCAATTACAGTTTATGATTACAGAAGCCCAATTTCAACACGAGTTAAACCTTATCATTCAAAACGGAATCAGAGAAGATATAGGCGAAGGCGATCATAGTTCCTTAGCTTGTATTCCAATCTCAGCGACCGGAAAAGCGAAATTATTGGTAAAAGATGAAGGAATTATTGCCGGAGTTGAATTTGCTAAAATGATTTTTAATCATGTGGATGCCGATTTAAATGTGGAAACTTTTATTCAAGATGGAAGTTCTGTCAAGTATGGCGATGTTGTTTTTTTTGTTTCAGGAAGTTCGCAATCGATTTTAAAAGCGGAACGGTTGGTGCTCAATTCGATGCAACGCATGAGTGCGATTGCCACCAAGACCAAAAAATATGTGGATTTATTGGAAGGAACCCAAACAAAAGTATTAGACACCCGAAAAACTACTCCCGGATTTCGTGCAGCAGAAAAATGGGCCGTGAAAATTGGTGGAGGAGAAAATCATCGGTTTGCGTTGTATGATATGATTATGCTGAAAGACAATCACAATGATTTTGCAGGCGGAATTTCAAAAGCAATTCAAAAAACGAAAGATTATTTAACCAAAAACAAATTGGATTTAAAAATCATTGTGGAAGCCAGAAATCTTGGTGAAGTAGAAGAAATCCTTAATAGTGGTGGTGTTTACCGTATTTTATTAGACAATTTTGATTATGAAATGACAAAAGCTGCCGTTGCTTTAATTGGAAATCAATGCCTAACCGAAAGTTCCGGGAACATTAATGAAAAAACTATTCGTCACTACGCTGAATGTGGGGTGAATTATATTTCATCCGGTGCGTTGACCCATTCGGTGTATAATATGGATTTGAGTTTGAAGGCTTTTTAGGAGTTGGGAGTGTTCAGTCGAAGTTTTCAGTCGCAGTCGCAGTTTTCAATTATAGAAGTAATTTGGGAATTAAGAAATCAGTTTTAACCAGCGTTTTGCTTTAGCAAATCTGTTCCGATAGCTATCGGAATCTGCGTTTCAAAACAATTAAAAATAATAGTTCATAAGACAAAAACATGTCATTAGAAATAGAAGAAAAACTCGAAAAAATTCCGGTAATTAACCATTTGGTCAGGTTGATGAAAAATATCAAATTACCTTGGTTAGAGGGTTTGTCGTTTTATGATTTGATTGAGTTATATATTTTAGGTATTGCCAAAGGTGCTTTTTCATATCGTGCCGGTGCCATTGCGTTTAGTTTCTTTATGGCATTGTTTCCGTTTGCATTATTCATTTTGAATTTAATTCCGTTTATTCCGATTGACAATTTTCAAGTTGATTTTTTACATTTCGTAGAAGATGGTGTTCCGCCCAATACGTTTGAAGCCATTAAATCCATTATTGATGATATTTTGAACAATAGTTATAAAGGATTACTTTCTTCCGGTTTTATTTTGTCCATTTTTTTAATGTCGAATGGAATTAACGCTATTCTTGGCGGATTTGAAACATCTTATCACATTACCATTTCCCGCAGTTTTATTCGACAATATTTGATTGCATTAGGAATGTCGATACTATTTTCTCTTATTTTAATCATCACAGTTGCGGCCATCGTAGTTTCAGAAGTATTCATTCAGAAAATTCAATTGCATGAAATCGTTGATACCGATATATCATTGATTCAAATTATTCGATTTGGTTTTGTTATCTTAATGATTTTAATCACGACATCGTTGCTGTTTAAATTCGGAACCAAACAAACGTCAAAAATTGCTTTCATTAGTATTGGTTCGGTATTTACAACGATTCTAATTATTTTATCTTCCTATGTTTTCGGAATTTATGTGGTGAAATTTGCTAAATACAACGAACTTTACGGTTCAATCGGAACCTTGTTGATTTTAATGTTTTACATTTGGATAAATTGCATGGTTTTATTGTTGGGTTTTGAACTCAATGCGACTATCAATAAACTTAAAAGAAAAAACCTTTACGATTAATTTTCAACGCCAAAAAACGAATATATGCCTTATTTTGTTGAAGTAATATTGCCACTCGCACTCGATAAAACTTTTACCTATCAAATTTCGGAAACAGAATTTCAGTTTATTCAACCCGGAATGCGAATTGCCGTTCCGTTTGGGAAAAATAAAATTTTCACGGCTCTTTCTATTGATACGCATGAAAATCCGCCAACCTTATATGAAGCAAAAGAAATTCATCAGATTTTAGATGAAGTACCAATTGTTAATTCATTTCAAATCAAACATTGGCAATGGATTGCTTCGTATTATATGTGTAGCATTGGCGAGGTTTATAAAGCGGCTTTACCATCGGGTTTTTTGTTGGAAAGTGAAACCATTATTTCCTTACGATCAAATGAGAACATCAACGATACTGAACTTTCTGATGATGAATTTTTGGTATTTGAAGCCCTTCAACATCAAAGTTCCATTAAGGTAAATGATGTGGTTTCGATTTTGAACAAAAAGAATATTTTCCCCTTGTTGCAAAAGCTTTTGAACAAAAATATCATTCAATTGCAGGAAGAGATTCATGAACAATACAAACCGAAGTTGGTTCGCTACATTAAACTTCATCCAAATTATAACGACCATGAAGCGTTGAATGTTTTATTACAAACCTTAAAAGCGGAACGTCAAAAAGAATTGATTTTAGGATTTTTTCAATTATCAGCTACAGATAAAAAACCAATTTCGGCTAAACAATTGCTTGATTTTACAAAAGTGGATTCGTCTGTTTTAAAAAAATTAGTTGAAAAAGAAATTTTTGAAGAATATCATTTGGTACAAGATCGAACAGATTTTAGTTCTGATGAAGCAGAAAAATCAATCACGCTAAGCGAAATACAACAAAAAGCATTCGACGAAATCAAACAACAATTCCTTTCAAAAGAAGTGTGTTTGTTGCACGGCGTAACATCCAGTGGAAAAACAGAAATATACAGTCAATTGATTTGGGAATATCTCGAAGCCGGAAAACAAGTCCTTTTTTTATTACCTGAAATTGCTTTAACGACTCAATTAGTAGCTCGACTGCGTCGTTTTTTCGGTAATAAAGTTGCCGTTTTTCATTCCAAATACAGCAATAATGAACGGGTAGAAGTTTGGAATCAAGTGTTGGAAAACTCCCCAAAAGCTCAAGTTGTGATTGGTGCTCGGTCGGCCATGTTTTTGCCTTTTTCTGATTTAGGATTGGTAATTGTTGATGAAGAACATGAGCCCAATTTTAAACAAACTGATCCGGCTCCTCGTTATCATGCTCGAGATGCCGTGACGGTTTTGGCAAAATTTCACCATTCAAAAGTGCTTTTAGGTTCTGCAACGCCAAGTTTGGAAACCTATTACAATGTGCAAAATCAAAAATACGGTCTGGTTGAGCTTTTTCAACGCTACAATAATGCACCATTACCGGAAGTAGTTTTGGTTGATTTGAAGGATAAATATTTCCGAAAACAAATGAAAGGACATTTCAGTGATACGTTGATAGAAGAAATTTCAGCCAGTTTATCGTTGGGAGAACAAGTGATTTTGTTTCAGAATAGGAGAGGGTATGCACCTTTATTGGAATGTATGACGTGCGGTCACGTTCCTCAATGTCCGAATTGTGATGTGAGTTTGACCTATCATAAATTTAAAAACCAGCTCCGTTGTCATTATTGCGGACACTCGATTGCGAAACCAACCAATTGTCATCAATGTTCCAGTGTAGATTTGACTACCAAAGGTTTTGGAACAGAACAAATTGAATTGGAATTAGCCACGCTTTTCCCTAATAAAAAAATTCAACGAATGGATCAAGATACCACTCGTGGAAAATTTGGTTATGACAAAATCATTGATAAATTCCAAAATCGGGAAGTTGATATTTTAGTAGGTACGCAAATGCTCGCCAAAGGATTGGATTTTGATAATGTAAGTTTGGTAGGCATTTTAAATGCAGATAACATGTTATTTTTTCCTGATTTCAGAGCTTTTGAACGGAGTTATCAAATGATGGCACAAGTGTCGGGAAGAGCAGGACGTTCGGATAAAAAGGGAAAAGTTGTCATTCAAACGTACAATCCAAATCACAATACGATTCAGCAAGTAACACACAATAATTATGTTGGAATGTTTAAAGAACAAATTTATGAGCGTCAAATTTTCAACTATCCGCCTTATTATCGATTAATCAAAATTACGCTGAAGCACAAAGATTTTGAAAAAGTCAAAGAAAGTGCCCAATGGTTATACCAAGTGCTGTCTCAAAATATGAAAATTCCAGTTTTAGGTCCGGAAGAGCCAATGATTAACAGAATCAGAAATGAATATTTGAGAACCATTTTGATTAAACTACCTGAAAACGTGTCACAAGCAGAAACAAAAAAAACTATCCAGAAAATACTGAATAGTTTTGATGTGATTCCGCAATATCGTTCTGTAAAAAGAACGGTAAACGTTGATTTTTGTTAAGCGATAGCTAATGCTTTTTTCAAATCGTCTTTTTTGTTTCGGCTTAACGGAATTTTAGTTACTCCGATTTCAGCAAATTTACTATTGAAGCGTTCAATTTTGTCAATATTCACGATAAATGATTTGTGAACACGTAAGAAACGATCTTTAGATAAATCATTTTCAAAGGATTTCATGGTAGAAAGTACTAAATTACTATCTTCATCGGTTACAACTTTTACATAGTCACCATACGCTTCAATCCATTTGATTTTAGAAGTATAAACTTTTAACTTTTTCAGATTACTTTTAATAAAGATGTAATCACCTTCTTCTTCGGTTACTTCATGACGCAATTTGTGCAATTCAATTGCTCTTTTTACAGCTGAATCAAAACGCTCTACTGAAATTGGTTTTTGTAAGTAATCGGTGGCATCATAATCAAAAGCTTTAACGGCATAATCCGCTTTTGAGGTGATAAAAATAATCTGAGGTTTGTTTTTTAGACCATCAAGGAAATCAAAACCATTAATAATTGGCATTTCAATGTCCAAGAAAATTAAGTCAACAGAGTGTATAGACATACAACTCTTTGCTTCTATAGCATTAGAAAAATCACCTATTAATGTTAGGTTTTGGTGATTATTCACTAGTTTTGTAATGATCATTCGTTGAATCGAACTATCATCTACGACAACACAATTTAGTTTCATAATACGATTAATTATAGATTTGGTGAGACAAACATAGTGCATTTCATCGATAAAAACTAATTTTTTTCGGTTTTTTTTGCGTTATGTCGATTTTTGTTGATTTATGGTTGTTAATTAAAAAGAAATGATTACTTTTGCACCCAATTTAACATTTTTAAAGTAAATTATTATGAATCATTATGAAGCTGTTTTCATCTTGAATCCCGTTTTATCTGAACAACAGGTAAAGGAAACAGTAAGCAAATTCGAAGATTTTCTTACGTCCAAAGGGGCACAGATGGTATCAAAAGAGGATTGGGGTCTAAAAAAATTAGCCTATGAAATCCAACACAAGAAAAGTGGTTTTTACCATTTATTCGAATTCAAAGCTCCTGCAGATGCAATTTTAGGTTTTGAAACTGAATTAAGACGTGACGAAAGAATTATGCGTTTCTTAACGGTAAGTTTAGACAAACACGCTGTTTCTTGGGCAGAAAGAAGAAGAGAAAAATTAAAAGTTAAAGCGTAATCATTATGTCAACAATAGAGCAATCAGCAAAAGGAAAAAAAGAAGGAGATATTAGATATCTTACTCCTTTGAATATTGATACGAACAAAATTAAAAAATATTGTCGTTTCAAAAAATCCGGTATCAAATATATTGATTATAAAGATGCAGACTTTTTATTGAAATTTGTGAACGAGCAAGGTAAAATTTTACCTAGACGTTTAACAGGTACTTCTTTAAAATACCAAAGAAAAGTGTCTGTTGCTGTGAAAAGAGCAAGACATTTAGCGTTAATGCCATATGTGGCGGATTTATTAAAATAATAATTAATTAAGTTGTTGCCTCGCCATTGGTGGGCTAACTTCTACAAAAAAGGACATCAACATGGAACTAATCTTAAAACAAGACGTTCAAAATTTAGGTTTTAAAGACGATATCGTAACGGTTAAACCAGGTTACGGAAGAAATTATTTAATTCCTCAAGGATTTGCAAGTTTAGCTACTCCTTCTGCAAAGAAAGTTTTAGCAGAGAATTTAAAGCAAAAAGCTCACAAAGAGCAAAAATTAGTGGATGATGCTAAAAAAATAGCGGAAGCATTAAAAGCATTAGAAATTAAAATCACAGCAAAAGCTGGTGGTGAAAAATTATTTGGTTCGGTTACCAACATTGATATTGCTGAGGCATTAGAAAAAGCAGGTCAACCAATTGATAGAAAATTCATCACTTCAGGTACAGTGAAAAGAACCGGTAAATATAGTGCTACTGTTCGTTTACACAGAAATGTTGTAATTGACTTACCATACGAAATCATTGCTGAATAATTTTATCAGTATAGTATATCAAACCCTGTCAATTGGCAGGGTTTTTTATTTTTATTCCGATTAGAAAATAAATGATACATTTGTCAAAATTTTTGAAATGGCACAGTTTATCAAAATTTATCCGCAAAATCCTAACGAAGCAGCCATTGCAAAAGTAGTGAAGGTTTTGAAAGAAGGTGGTTTAGTCATTTATCCCACAGATACCGTTTACGGATTAGGTTGTGATATTACCAATACGAAAGCTTTAGAACGCATTGCAAAAATAAAAGGTATTAAACTTGAAAAGGCAAATTTTTCATTTATTTGTCACGATTTGAGTAACTTATCTGATTATGTTAAACAAATTGATACTCCAACATTTAAAATTTTAAAACGATCATTACCCGGTCCTTATACCTTTATTTTACCTGGAAATAATAATTTGCCAAAAGAATTTAAAAAGAAAAAAACAGTCGGTATTCGTGTACCGGATAATGCTATTGTGTTAGAAATTGTTAAACAATTAGGCAATCCTATCGTATCTACTTCTATTCACGATGATGATGAAGTTTTAGAATATTCAACCGACCCGGAATTGATTTTTGAAAAATGGCAAAATCTTGTAGATGTTGTAATTGATGGCGGTTATGGTGATAATCAGCCGTCAACCATCATTGATTTATCGGAAGGTGAACCGGTTGTTATCCGAGAAGGAAAAGGAGATATTGATATTTTTTAAACAAAAAAAAACGCCTCAATTGAGACGTTTCTTTACTTCATTCTTAGGTATTATTTGGATTGTTTTTTCATTTCTTTTTCAATCATATCATAAAACTCATCGATTTTAGGCATTACGATAATTCTTGTTCTGCGATTTGCTGCTCTATTTTCAACAGTATTGTTGGCCACTAAAGGTAAAAACTCACCTCTTCCCGCTGCAATCAATTGTTTTGGATTTACTTTATGTGTTTCAGTTAATACGCGAACTACGGCAGTAGCACGTTTTGCACTTAAATCCCAGTTGTCAAGTAATACTCCATTTCTGTAAGGAACATTATCAGTATGACTTTCTACCATACATTCAAAGTTGGGTTTATCGTTTACTACTTTAGCAACTTTACCTAAAATTTCTTTTGCACGGTCACTGATTTCATAACTTCCTGATTTGAATAATAATTTATCCGCAATCGAAATCATTACTACACCTTTTTCTACATTCACTTGAATGTCCGGGTCAGAAATACCAACAGCACCTTTTAAACTAGTAACCAATGCCAAAGTAACACTATCTTTACGTGTTAAAGCATCTTGTAAACGTGATATTTTTAAATCTTTCTCTTTTAAACTTTCTAATGATTTTTCTAAGTTTTCAGCACCTTTTGCAGATAACATTGTAATATTTCCCACATTACTGATTAAGTCGGAATTTGATTTTTTTAAATCGGCTATTTGATTGTTTAACAAGTCTTTTTCAGATAAACAAAGATTTAATTTTACTGTCGTGGAATTTAATAAATCTTGACATTCTTTGTTTTTGGCTTCTAACTCAGCGATTTTTTTCTTTGTACCGCAAGAAGTAAGGGTTAATGCTACCACGGATAATACTAAAACGACTTTTTTCATATGGATTGATTTTTGATTTTACAAAATTAACGCTTAACTATTGTTTATACCAAATTAGAAATAGATAAACTATTGTTAATTTTTGTCCTCAAATATCGTGCTATTTTTGATGAAATAGTCAAAAACAATGCTTGTTTTATAGTAATAGAGAGAGTTATTGCTTGATTTTCTTTTCTTTACGGTTTTAAAAAATAATGCATAAAAAGAAAAGTGAGCTTTTAAAATGGATGTGAAATGCTTTAACTTTCCTTTGAATAGTAATTGAATTCCGGCAATACCATCTAAAATTAACCTTCCAAAAAGTATAAATAGTAATGATTGAGTAGGTAAATTTTTAGTAAGCATCAACATTGAATTCCTAAAATTCAAAAAAGTTTTTCTTGGATTGGAAGATGATAAAGTTCCGCCACCTAAGTGATAAACGGTTGATTGTCCACAATAAAAAGTATCGTAATTCATGTTAAAACTACGCCAGCATAAATCGATTTCTTCTTGATGGGCAAAAAAATCAGCATCAAAACCATTTAATTCGTAAAAGACATTTTTTCGGATAAAAAAACAGGCACCGGAGGCCCAAAATATTTGTAGAGTGTCATTGTATTGTCCTTTGTCCTCTTCAATGGTATCAAAAATACGACCACGACAATACGGATAACCAAACTTGTCAATAAATCCGCCACCGGCACCGGCATATTCAAAATGAGTTTTCTTTTTGGAATCTAAAATTTTGGGTTGAACAATCGCCGCATTCTGATGTTCTTCAAAAAGGGAAAGGATAGGAGTAAGCCAATTTTCGGTTACTTCAATATCGGAATTGACCAAACAATAGATTTCTTCTTCAATGTTTTGCAAACCTTCATTATAACCTTGTGCAAAGCCGTAATTTTCTTTGTTTTGAATGATTTGAACAGACGGAAAATCTTCTTTCAAAACCAATAAAGAATCATCTGTAGAAGCATTATCAATCACGTAAATCGTAGCTTCAGACGAATATTTGACCACCGAAGGCAAAAACTCTTTTAAAAGTTTGGCTCCGTTCCAATTCAAGATGACGACTGCAATTTTTTTCATTCAATAATTCTTAAGGATCGTACTAAAAATAAAATGTTTATAATTATGATTTCAGATTAATTTCAATTAGATTTAAGTTAAGCTCAATTTTCTTTATTCTATTCTCTATACACTATTCTCTATTCTCTATTCTCTCCATACTCCGGAATATCTTTCAAAAACAAATAACTTTCCTTCTCCAAATCCATTTGGCAAAAATAGTGATTCAATCCGTTGGTAACCATTAAATAATTCGCTTTTAAAGTCAAATTATAACGGGCAATTTGATCAAAAACAGTTTGTGTAATCGGTACATTAGGTTGTTTACATTCTATAACCAAGAAAATATTTCCATTCGGTTGAAAAACAACAATATCATACCGTTTGGTTAAACCGTTAATTTTGATGACTTTTTCAACATTAATCAACGATTTCGGATAGTTTTTTTCGACCATCAAAAACTGCACTACATGAATGCGTACCCATTCTTCCGGTGTGAGCACCACAAATTTTTTCCTGATTTCATCAAAAACCAACAAGTTATTTTCACTATTTTTGAAGCGAAACGAATAGTCGGGAAAATTTAGTTTTTGCATACCGCAAATGTACTTATTTAAAATAAAAAGCCAACTTATTCGCCAAGACAAGCTCTAACATGGATGAAATTGTAAAAATTATAAACGATATTAAAAACGGAAACATCAAACCCATTTATTTTTTAATGGGTGAAGAACCGTATTATATTGATAAATTAACGGAATATATTGAAGATAATGTATTGTCTGAAGAGGAGAAAGGCTTTAACCAAATGGTGCTGTACGGACGTGATGTAACCGTGGAAGACATTGTTGGCAATGCCAAACGCTATCCAATGATGGCCGAACGACAAGTGGTGATTGTGAAAGAAGCTCAAGAACTTTCTAGAACCATTGATAAATTGGAAAGTTATGCCGAAAATCCTCAACCCACAACGGTTTTGGTGATTGCATACAAATATAAAACGTTGGATAAACGCAAAAAAATAACGAAGACCATTGAAAAAAACGGACTCCTTTTTGAGAGTAAAAAGTTATATGAAAACCAAGTCGCCGCTTGGATTTCCAGAGTGATAAAACCAAAAGACTATTCCATTGAACCCAAAGCTGCCGCGATGTTGGTCGAGTTTTTAGGAACGGATTTAAGTCGAATCAGCAATGAATTAGACAAACTACAAATCATTCTACCCAAAGGCACAGTCATCAATCCGAATCATATTGAAGAAAATATCGGATTTAGCAAGGATTATAATGTGTTTGAATTGCGAAAAGCTATTGGCGACCGCAACGAATTACAATCTTATCGAATTGCACAACATTTTTCGCAAAACAAAAAAGAATACCCAATGGTATTGACTGTTGGAATGGTATTCGGCTTTTTCTCAGCATTATTGCAATACCATGGTTTAAAAGACAAATCTCCGGGAAATGTTTCAAAAGTCTTAAAAGTAAATCCGTATTTTTTAAAAGATTATGATGTTGCTTTGAAAAATTATCCTATGAAAAAAGTTAGTACAATCGTTTCCAAACTCCGCGAAATTGATGTGAAAAGCAAAGGAGTAGGAGCCAATCAACTCAACGATGAAGAATTATACAAAGAGTTGCTGACTACCATTTTTGCAAAATAAAAAACCACCAATCGGAGGAGGAACGATTTTGATTTTTGAAGAAATTTAATTTTAGGATAAAAAAGTTTGAAAGAATTTCCAAAGGATATAGAGTTTAAATATAGTTGGAGAAAATACCAGCAGAGAGTTCTTGACGACTTACAAGACCACTTAAATGACGGACATTTACACGTAATTGCTCCACCAGGCTCGGGTAAGACAATTTTAGGACTTGAAGTTACTATTCGACTAAATAAACCAACTTTAATTCTTGCCCCGACAATCGCAATTCGCAATCAATGGATACAACATTTTTGTGAACTGTTTCTTCAAACCAACTTGACACCTGATTGGATTTCGAGAGACATTCGCAATCCTAAATTTATGACTGTTGTCACTTATCAAGGGCTTCACGCAGCTTGTAACAATTGGAAAATTGACGAAGAAGAAATTGAAAGTGAAGAAGAAGAAACAGAAGAAACAAACGGAAATGGCAGAGCTACAAATCACAACCTTGACAACATTGTAAGCGGATTAAAAGCCCAAAAAATAAAGACCATTGTAGTTGACGAAGCACACCATTTAAAAAATGAATGGTGGCAAACGCTGACAAAAGTTAAAGAAAAATTAGACCCGAATATTGTTGGTTTGACAGCCACACCGCCATATGACGTTACAGCCACAGAATGGCAACGATACATTGACTTAAACGGACCTGTTGATACAGAAATTTCTGTTCCTGAATTGGTAATTGAAGGTGATTTATGCCCACATCAAGATTATGTTTATTTCACTCTCCCAACTGAGAAAGAAAATCAAAGCATTGTTGACTTTAGACAAAACATTGAAAATCTTTTTCAGGAAATTAAAAGTGATGAAACAATTATTCAAGCTATTGAGCAACATCCCATTTGGCAAAACCCAACAGAGCATTTAGATTGGATTTACAACAACCTCTCCTGCTATTCAGCTTGTTTAATTTTTCTAAAAACTAACGATAAAGAAATACCCGAAACACATCTTGAAGTAATTGGAGATAAAAAATTTAAAATTCCCAAACTTGATTACAAGTGGATTGAAACGCTTTTGGATTTTTATCTATATAAAGAAAAGGAACACTTTAAGACATTTGAAGAACATCAAAAAAACCTTGAAAACCGACTGAGAAGATACGGAGCAATTGAAAGAAGACAAATCAATTTTTCGCATAACAAGAGAGTTACAGGATTTTTGACTTCAAGCATCAGCAAACTAAACGGCATCAAAGAAATTGTTGATTTTGAATACAAGAATTTAGGAAACAATTTGCGTTTAGTAATTCTTTCCGACTTCATCCGAAAAGAGTTTTATATCAACTCTCATGACAACAATCTTGAACTAAATAAAATCGGTGTAATTCCAATCTTTGAAAAATTAAGACGAGAAAACAAAGAGAACAAGAAAATTGCTGTTTTGACAGGTTCAATGATTATCATTCCTATTAGTGCCTATCCTGCATTTGAAGCTAAAGCTGCAAAATATGGAATTACACAAATCAATTCTAATCCTGTTCCTTTTGACAGTAATTACATTTTAATTAGTCAAACCGAGCAACTCAAACACGATATTGTTCACATAGTAACTCAAATTTTTCAGCGTGGAGAAATTGAAGTTTTAATAGGAACAAAATCTTTGCTTGGAGAAGGTTGGGACGCACCAGCAATCAATTCTTTAATCTTGGCAAGTTTTGTAGGTTCATTTGTTCTTTCCAATCAAATGCGTGGCAGAGCCATTAGAACACAAAACGGAAATGGCGATAAGACAGGTAATATTTGGCATTTGGTCTGTATTGACCCAACCTCGCCAACAGGCGGAGATGATTTTGATTTACTAAAAAGACGTTTCAGAAGTTTTGTGGGTGTTTCTTTCAACGAAGAATCTGGGATTGAAAACGGAATTGGCAGATTGAATTTGCCAGAAAACATTTTCCAGAAAGAAGAAGCCGAAAAGAAAAATATTGAAATGTTAGCCCTAGCTGGTGACAGAGAAAGTTTGAAACAAAGATGGAAAAAGGCACTTGTAACAGGCGTTAATCTTGTAGAAGAAATCAAAATTCCATTCCCCGAAGAAAAGGAATATAAAGCAGTTAAGTCAATGTATTTGAATAAGACAATTCGTAACCTTTTAGCTACTTTAGGTTCGGGTTTAGTTGGTTTTGGTTTAGAGAGTTTACAAGGACTTGGAAGAGCAGCAAGAAACATTAAAACTACTCAAGACTTATATGCTTTCCTTGCAATTGTCGGAGTCATAGGAATGGCTATTTTTGGTAGGCTGACATTTAAGACATTAAGATTGTATTTCATATACCGAGACATTTCTAAAGACATTCAACATATAGGAGACGCACTTTTAAATTCTTTAATTAAAGCAGGAGCAATAAAAACCGACTATTCTAAATTAAAGGTGGAAACTTCGGTTGACAAATGGGGTGCGGTTTTCTGTCATTTAGAAGGTGGAACGACTTTCGATAAATCAACTTTTATAAACGCACTACAAGAAGTAATTGCTCCAATTGACAATCCAAGATATGTTCTTATAAGAAAGAACACGTTTATGCTATTTGTTAAGCAAAAAGACTATCATTCTGTTCCTGAAATACTCGGACGAAACAAGAATTTAGCGGAATATTTCAAAAACCAATGGGAAAGACTTGTTGGTTCTTGCGACTTGATTTTTACAAAGACACTTGACGGAAGAAAAATACTTTTAAAGTCAAGAGTAAAATCATTAGCAGCACAATTTGACGACAAAGTAGAACACATAAACAAATGGAGATGAAAAAAGTCAGCTCCATCGTAGCCAAACTCCGCGAAATTGATGTGAAAAGCAAAGGAGTAGGAGCCAATCAACTCAACGATGAAGAATTATACAAAGAGTTGCTGACTACCATTTTTACAAAATAAAAAACCATCAATCGGAGGGATTGATGGTTGATATAGTATTAGGAAGAAATTAGAACTTCACATTTACTGTTTTCGTTTCCCCATTGCGTTTGAATGTAACTAGTAATTCATCACCAGAATTGATTTTTGATAAACAGTTCATGTAACCATATACTTCTTTTATCTCACAATCTCCAATTTTTAAAATCACATCACCGCCTTGAATTCCGGCCAATTGAGCCGGTCTGTTGTCAGTTACACCATCAACATGCAAACCATCGCCGTGGTCGGTGTAATCAGGCATGATACCTAATGTAACTTTGTATTTTGGAGCGGTTTTAGGAGCGTCTGTTTTGGTAGGAACAAATTCTACTTTGTCTAAAGCAGCAATTTCATTACACACTCTAAAAACATAATCGGTAATATTGCGGACTCCGTAATAATTGATTTTTTCTTCATCATCTGAAGGTTTGTGATAATCGGCATGGGTTCCCGTAAAGAAAAACAAAACCGGAATATTTTTCAAATAAAAAGATGTATGATCTGATGGTCCCATACCGCTTTCGTCCAACGTAACGGCAAATCCGGCCGGTTTATTTCGTTCTACAATCGATTTGAAGTTGGGATTGGTTCCAATTCCGCCCACTGTCAAGTTTTTCATTTCATTCAAGCGACCAATCATGTCCAAATTTATCATACTAATAATATTCGGATGATTGTTTTTTAATACATTGGCCAATTGTTTTGAACCAATTAAACCGTCTTCTTCACCAGAGAAAAAAGCAAATAAATAGTTTACATTCTCTGTAGTTTTGTTTTTCGCATACATACGAGCCAATTCCAGAACTGCCGCCACACCCGAAGCATTGTCATCTGCACCGTTGTGAATTTCTCCTTTTGAATTGGGTTTAGAAGAATGATTGTGCTCATTCAATCCCAAATGATCATAATGAGCTCCAATTAAGATCGTTTTTGTCGCTTTGTTATCTAAAAAGCCAACCACATTCTTTCCTGAATTTTGTTTGATTTGTGTGGAATCATGCGGATTCAAACGTACTTTATAGTCGAATTTTTGAATATAGTTTTTTCCATCATACGGCTTTACACCTAAACTTTTTAATTCTTTTACTAAATTATTAGCCGCTAATTCTTCGCCTTTTGAACCAGTTAATCGACCTTGCAATTCATCAGAAGCTAAATATGAAATGTGTTTTTTCAACGATTTTGGTTGAGCCAATTCCGCCTCGTCTTGATCTACCCAATCCGCGATAAATACATTGGTTTCTCTGGGTTTGGATTGTTGACGATTACTTGAAAAAACTAACTTTTTTCCATCCGGTGAAAACATTGGAAAGGCATTAAATTCACTTTCCCATGTAATTTGACGTAAATTTTCTCCGTTGATATCAATCATATACAATTGAAAATCATATCCTCTGGTAGAATGATGATTGGAAGAAAAGATGATTTTTTGGTCTGACTTATGAAAATAAGGAGCCCAATTGGCTTTTCCTAAGTTAGTAATTTGCTTTAAATCAGACCCGTCAATGTTACAAGTGTAAATTTCCATTTCTGATGGAGCAACCAAATTTTGACTCAATAAATCTTTGTATTCTTTGATTTCTTCCTCTGTTTTAGGGCAAGAAGAACGGAATACAATTTTTTTGCTGTCATGTGAAAAGAAACATCCCCCGTCATATCCTAATCCAAAAGTGATTTGTTTTAAGTTTGAACCATCAATGTCCATTGTATAAATTTCCAAATCACCACTTCTAATACTGGTAAACGCAATTTTTTTTCCGTCAGGCGAAACTACCGCTTCGGCATCATAACCGGGAGAATCAGTTAATTTTTTGGTGATGTTTCCATTTAAATCGGCAATGTAAATATCAAATTCAGGATAAATCGCCCAAAGATATTTTCCATCGGTTGATTTTGGTGGTGCGGGACACGCGTGATTGTCGGCATGCGTAGAAGCATATAAAATGTGCTTTCCATCCGGCATGTAATAAGAGCAAGTGGTTCTTCCTTTTCCGGTAGAAATCAATTTTAAACTTTTTTCATTGAATTCTTTTTCCTGTAAATCCAACATAAAAATTTGGTCACATGGAACACCAAACGCTTTATTAGTAACTTGTAAGGTTAATTTTTTTCCATCGGGACTAAAATAAGCTTCGGCATTATCGCCACCAAAAGTGAGTTGTTTGATGTTTTTTAAATGTTTCTCTTGTGCCACCAAAAGTGTTGACAAACAAAGAAAAGCAAGAAGAAAAGTATTTTTAAACATGATGTAAATTTTGAAATGAGGACAAATATACCAATTCCAAATGGGTCGAAAAAAGATTTTTATTTTGTTTGTGATTTGTTCCATTCAATTCATTTTGTATTAAAACTTTATTGTCGATATTTGCATTTCCAAAAAACAAAAAATAACTACATCATGAGCATGAATAAGAATACAGTCTTAGCATGGGCAACTTTCATTATGATTATTATGGGAATAATTCTTATCGGATTAGGCATTTATCGTTATGCCGATGTAGCCGGTTGGGGATTTGCCACAGTAGGCATAGGATTTTTAGCCATTGCATGGGTATTTAATGCCTTAAAAGGAAGAGTATAATTTAATTTTAAACAACAATGTCAGACGATAAAAAGGTCATCTTTTCGATGTCGAAAGTGAGTAAAACCTACTCAAGCACAAACAAACAAGTTTTAAAAGATATTTATTTGAGCTTTTTTTATGGAGCTAAAATTGGTATTTTAGGTTTAAATGGTTCCGGAAAATCATCTTTGCTTAAAATTATTGCCGGAGTAGATAAAAATTTTCAAGGCGATTTGGTTTTTGCACCCGGTTATAAAGTGGGTTATTTAGAACAAGAACCACAGTTGGATGAAAACAAAACAGTGATTGAAATTGTGAGAGAAGGAGCAGCCGAAATTTTTACTCTCTTAGAAGAATTCAACAAAATCAATGATATGTTTGGTTTACCGGAAGTCTATGAAGATGCTGATAAAATGCAGAAATTGATGGACCGTCAAGCGGAATTGCAAGATAAGATTGATGCCGTTGGAGCTTGGGAAATTGATAATAAATTAGAAGTAGCGATGGATGCACTTCGCACACCGGATTCGGATACACCAATCAAAGTATTGTCCGGTGGTGAAAAAAGACGTGTGGCTTTATGTAGATTATTATTACAACAACCTGATGTTTTATTATTAGATGAGCCAACCAACCACTTAGATGCAGAATCAGTATTATGGTTAGAGCAACACTTACAACAATATCCGGGAACGGTAATTGCTGTAACGCACGACCGTTATTTCTTAGATAATGTGGCCGGATGGATTTTAGAATTGGATAGAGGAGAAGGTATTCCGTGGAAAGGAAATTACTCTTCTTGGTTAGACCAAAAATCAAAACGATTAGAATTAGAAGAAAAAGTTGCATCTAAACGTAGAAAAACATTAGAACGCGAGTTAGATTGGGTGCGTCAAGGAGCAAAAGGACGTCAAACGAAACAAAAAGCACGTTTACAGAATTATGATAAACTCTTGAATGAAGACCAAAAAGAGTTGGATGAAAAATTAGAATTGTATATTCCAAATGGACCGCGTTTGGGAACAAATGTAATTGAAGCAAAAGGTGTTGCTAAAGCGTATGGTGATAAATTGTTATATGAAGATTTGAACTTCACTCTTCCACAAGCCGGAATTGTGGGTATTATTGGTCCGAATGGAGCAGGTAAAACAACCATTTTCAGAATGATTATGGGTGAAGAAACACCGGACAAAGGAACTTTTACAATAGGTGAAACCGTAAAAATTGCGTATGTTGACCAATCGCATTCCAATATCAATCCGGATAAATCGATTTGGGAAAACTTTTGCGATGGACAAGAATTAATTATGATGGGCGGAAGACAAGTAAATTCCAGAGCTTATCTAAGCCGTTTTAACTTTGGTGGTAGCGATCAAAATAAAAAAGTAGCTACGTTATCCGGTGGTGAACGTAACCGTTTACACTTAGCGATTACGTTAAAAGAAGAAGGAAACGTGTTGTTACTTGATGAGCCAACCAACGATTTGGATGTAAATACTTTACGAGCTTTAGAAGAAGGTTTAGAAAATTTTGCCGGTTGTGCCGTGATTATTTCTCACGACAGATGGTTTTTAGATAGAGTTTGTACACACATTCTTGCGTTTGAAGGCGATTCACAAGTCTATTTCTTTGAAGGTAGCTTCTCAGAATACGAAGAAAACAAACGCAAACGATTAGGTGGTGATTTGACACCAAAACGAATTAAATACAAAAAATTAGTTCGAAATTAAATTTAATTAAAATCCTGAGCAATCAGGATTTTTTTATTTAAAATAGTATATTTGAGCATTATATTAAAGAAGAATGTCCCCAAGAATACTATTTATTTTTTTACTGCTCTATAATGTAGCTTTTTCTCAATCCTCTTCAAATGGAAAAAGCAAAAAAGAAGTTTTACAATTTCTTTCTGTTTCTGATAGCTTGTTGCTAAAGGCAGATTATAAGAACTCTTTGGTTTCTTCTAATAAAGCTTTAACTAAAGCTATTCAACTCAATGAAAATAATCTTATTGCATTGTCTTATAATTCCATAGGAGGAGTGTATGAAGAAATATTAGAAATAGATAAAGCTTTGGGTTACTACGATAAGGCAATTCAATATTCTGATAAGGCAAAAAACGATACCCTTAAAATTTGGTTTTATAATAATATTGGGAATATTTATTTATATCGAAAAAATGATGCAAAAACCGGTATAGATTATTATTTAAAATCGCTTGAATATGCCGACCAATTTAAAGAAGAAGCATCAAAAGTTCTGACAAAGATTAATTTAGCTTGGGCTTATTTTCAACAAAATGAATACAAAAAAGCCATTGAAAATGTTGATTTTGCTGAAAAGAACATTGAATTGATGAAGTATCCGGATACGGAAGCCTATTTGAATTTGTTATTAGGTTTAAAATATAGTCATCTGAACAATGACGAATTGGTTGAATATCATTTCCAGAAAGCAATTGAAATCAGTAAAACCAATCAATTGGATAGTTATCTTTCGGATATTCACGAAGAATATGCACGCTATTTATTTAAAAAAGGTGATTATAAAAATGCATTCATCCAATTGGATTTGCATGAAGAAGTAAAGGATCGCATTTTTAATTCAGATAACGTAAAAAGTATCAATCTTACCGCTTTAAAAATTGAATTAGAAGAATCAAAACGCGAACTGGTAAAAGTAAACAAAGAGCGAAGTCTTCAACAGGAAAATCTTAAAAAGACTAAAATAATTACCTCACTTTCATTGGTTTTTTTGCTATTGATGGTCTTTTTGTTATATATGTTGTACCGCAATATTATTTTTAGAAAAAAAGTTAATATTTATTTAGAAGCAAAGAACAAAGAACTAAACGAAGCAAAAGAAAAAGCAGAAGAAGCTTCAAAATTAAAATCACAATTTATTTCGACTATTAGTCATGAACTTCGAACACCTTTGTATGGAGTGGTTGGAATTACCAATATGTTGGCAGATGAACACAATGAATTAACCGATAGTCCGCATTTGAAATCATTGAAGTTTTCTGCACGCTACTTATTGTCTTTAGTTAATGATTTACTTCAAATTAATAAAATTGAAGAGAACAAAGTAGTTTTAGAAAATGGAACGATGAATTTAGAAGATGAAATTCACATGGTGGCAGAATCGCTATCGTTTATTGCCACACGAAATAGTAATAAAATCATTACCGAAATTGATAAATCTATTCCTGAATATATCATTGGAGACAAGTTGCGATTATCTCAAATTTTAATGAATTTAGTGAGTAATGCTTTAAAATTTACTCAAAACGGTGAAGTTCGAATAATAGTTAAATTAGAAAATACAAATGGTAGCCACGCTAATATCCGCTTTGAAGTAAGTGATACAGGTATTGGAATTCCTCAAAAAGATTTAGCTAAAATTTTCGATAAGTTTGTTCAGATTGACCGAAAAGAAGATGATTACCAAGGTGCCGGTTTAGGACTTTCGATCGTTAAAAAATTAGTTCAAATATTTGGAAGTGAGATTTTTGTTGAAAGTGAAGAAGGTAAAGGAACTCGTTTTTATTTCACTATTGCTTTTGAAACCGACACTAAAAAAGTGGACGAGATTATCCATAATATTTCGGTAGATTTATCTGTTGAGCAAGTTTACAAAGTTTTGGTGGTGGAAGACAATAAAATCAATCAAATGGTGACCCGCAAAATAATGGAGAAAAATAACTTCAAGTTTTTGATTGTGGATGATGGTTATGCGGCCATTGAAGCGTTAGGAAAAGAACATTTTGACGTGGTGTTGATGGATATTAATATGCCACTTATCAATGGTTTTGAAACGACTCGACTCATTCGTAAAAAAGAAATTACCATTCCGATTATAGCTTTGACTGCTTTTGCAAAAGATGAAATTACAGATGAAGCTTTTGCTGTTGGAATGAATGATGTGCTAATAAAACCATTTGAACCCTCAAAATTGATTCAATGTATTGAAAAATTAATGAGAAATAATCGTTAATACCACCGTTTTTTATTCTTTTTCGAAGCATCAGATTTTCGGGAAGCGTTATTTTTCTTTGTATTTCGATAATCTTTTTTTGCCGGTTCTTCTGTTTTTGTTTCCTCAACAGTTGTCCATGGATACGGATGATCTTTTATGGTTTTTACATTCACTTTGACTAGCTTTTGAATGTCTTTCCAATATACTTCTTCATCTTTTCCACAAAAAGAAATCGAAATTCCTCCATTTCCGGCTCGACCGGTTCTTCCGATGCGGTGTACATACGTTTCCGGAATATTGGGCAAATCAAAATTCAATACGTACGGTAAACTTTCAATGTCAATTCCGCGAGCGGCAATATCGGTGGCTACTAAAACCGAAATTTCATTCTTTTTGAAGGCTTCTAAAACCCTTTGACGAGCCGACTGTGATTTATCACCGTGAATGGCTTCTGCATTTACACCGTTTTTCTTTAATGCTTTGACCACATTATCAGCACCGTGTTTGGTTCTCGAAAAAACCAACAATTGTTTTAATCCTTCGTTTCGAATCAAATGATATAACAATTTTCGCTTGTCTTCTTTGTTTACAAAGTAAATACGTTGCTCCACCGTTTCAGCTGTGGAAGATATTGGTGTTACCGATACATATTTTGGTTGTTTTAAAAAACTATCAGCCAATTCACGAATGGCAATTGGCATTGTTGCAGAAAACAATAAGGTTTGACGATTATCCGGGGTTAATTTGATGATTTTTTTCACGTCATTGATAAAACCCATGTCTAACATTTGATCAGCTTCGTCTAAAACTAAGGTGTGTAAATGGTCTAAATCGATAAATCCTTGTTTGTGTAAATCCAATAATCTACCTGGAGTAACGATTAATATATCAACACCTTTTTTTAATTGATCAACTTGAGGCACTTGACTTACGCCACCATAAATAGTGAGTTGGCGAATGTTGGTATATTTTCCATACGTATCAAAGCTTTCTCCAATTTGAATGGCTAGTTCACGAGTAGGCGTAACCACTAATGTTCGAATATATTTGCGTTTTTGAGCAGATCCTACAATTCTATGCAAAGTATTCAAGATTGGAATAGCAAAAGCGGCCGTTTTACCGGTACCGGTTTGTGCACAACCCACCAAGTCATTTCCTTCTAAAATGATAGGAATAGCTTGTTGTTGAATTGGAGTGGGAGTAGTGTAACCTTCATCCGATAAAGCATGTTGAATATTTGAAAGTAAATGTAAGTCTTGAAACGTCATAGTAAAAAAATTGACTGCAAAGATAGGGTAATTATTTTTGCGACTCTAACATTTGATTTGGAATAAAATTATCCCTCCAAACTACTTTTCGCCTTCACAAAATCAGTTATCAAATAGCCAATTAATTTTCCGATGAGTTGAGGATTTTTATCTTCCCCCAAATCCGGAGCTCCTTCACAAATATGTAAATAAGCAGCATTTGGATGTTGTCCAAAATGATGCACAAATTGTCTGGCTTGTTCAACTGAAAAACCACTAGGTGTCATGGCACTACTGGCAATGTTGGGAAGAGAATCCAAATCAATTTCAATTCCGAACGGTTCATTTTTGATAAAAGTCAACGCTTGATTCAATTCTTGCTCAAAATTTTTCACTTTTCTGATGCTGATTTCGTCATACGTATTGAAACGCACACGGTCTTCCAAGTCTTTTAAACGCATCAATACATTTTTTGAAGTATAGCTTTCGTGTAAACCATAAATGAAATACTTTTTTAAAAATCCATCATCAAAAGCATACGAAAATCCATTTCCGCTATGACGACCTTCTAAAATTCTAAAATCAGAGTGAGCATCAAGATTTACGGCATTGATGGGTTTTCCTTTTGCCAAGGCAGTTCCTTTAATATTGCCATAAGCATTATTGTGTCCGCCACCAATGATAATCGGTATTTTCCCGGCTTTCACAATGGTAAAAATGATATGTGAAACTTCTTTGTCTATTTTTTCAACAAGAGTAGAAAACGTTTTACGGTCTTCGGTATTGAGAAAATCTAAATTTTCAGCTTTTTTCATTTCATCTTTTACTTCTAATGCCCCTAAAAGCAATAGTTGACTTCCTTTACAGAAACGATTGTGTTGAATATTGGCAATACTTTTTATAGCACTTTCCCAAGCAGTTGAAGCTCCCGGACGTCCGAAATTGGCTCGAACACCAATATCTTCAGGAATACCAAGTACAACAAATTTAGCTTTACAATCCGAGATAAACTGAACAGGGTCCACATCTTTTGGAACCGTTAGCATTTTTTCACCAAATTTAACTTCACCACTTCTGTGGTTGGTAATTTTTCCTAATTCTATTGAAGTGAACGGAATCAGATTTTCCATATAAAAAAAATTGTACTCAAAAATACTATTTTTAAATAAATTACGTTAGAAAATTGCATATCGAATCTAAATTAAAATTAACTTTGCCTAAAAATCAACTAATCTTATGGAAAATCAAAACAACAATTCAAAATTAAAAGCTATCATTTTAGTATTATCCTTATTGTTACTAGCTAGTTTGGGATATATGTTTAAAATGAGTTCAGACGCTAAAAAAGTTGAAACAGAATTATCTTCTGTAACAACTGAAAAAGAAACAGCTTTAGATGAATTAGCTCAATTAAAAACAACGTATGATGCTGCAATTGCTGAAAATACCTCCATGTCTGAGGAATTAATTGCAGAAAGAGATAAGGTTGTAAAGCTAATGGAAGAATTGAAAAAAGCTAAAGTTGATTCAGGCACTTTAGCCAACTACAAGAGACAAATTGCAGATTTACAATCTAAAATGAATGCTTTGATTCAAGAGAATGACGCATTGAAGAAATTAAATCAAGATTTAACAACAGAAATTGATAGTACAAAAACAATTCTGGTAGAAGCTAAACAATATAATCAAGTATTAGCGGGTCAAAATGAAGAATTATCTAAAACGGTTGAAAAAGCTTCAAAATTATCTATCTTGAATCTAAAAACTGGAGCTTACAAGGTAAAAAGCTCAGGTAAAGAAGTAGCTACTGAAAAAGCTCGAAGAGCAGATATTTTGAAAGTGAGTTTTACTATTGCTGAAAATAAAGTAGCAAAATCAGGTGATAAATCATACTATGTTCAAGTAATTGATAGTAAAAATAATGTGTTAGGTGAGAAAAAATTAATTGAATTTGGTGATCAATCATTAACGTATAGCTTCATTACAACTGTTCAATACGAAAATAATACTGTAAATGTGTCTGAAAATTTACCAGGTGAAAATTTTGAAAAAGGCTCTTACTTTGTAAATATTTTTGACAAAGGAGAATTAGTTGGAAAAACCAGTTTTACGTTGAAATAAGAAATCTTTAAATAAAAAAAGGAGCAATTATAAGTTGCTCCTTTTTTTTTGAACTATATTAAAACTAAATTGTTTTGTTATAAAATGATTATTTTATAAACCAACTTCCTTCAATAAATCTTTTAATTTTGCATCTGAAGGTCTTGGAGCATCGGCATTCACAATTTTACCTTCGGTGTCAATTAAAATAAATCTCGGAATACCGTCAATTGCGTAATTCTTAACAAAATCAGATTTCCAATCATTATCGGCAAACAATTGAATTCCTTTTAATTCTTTGTCGGCTACCATTTTTTTCCATTTTTCAACATCTTTTTTATCATCAATTGAAATGCTTACAAATTCGATATTTTTTCCGTGGTATTCCTTTTCAACTGCTTTTAGAGCCGGAATTTCTCCAATACACGGTCCGCACCAAGTGGCCCAAACATCAATATAAACGAATTTTCCTTTCAAACTTTCTAATGAAGTTTTTCCACCATTTATGTTTTCATATTCAAAAGTAGGTGAGGGTAAACCTTTGGCAATATTTTTTAAAATTTCATATTTTTCAGTTAATTTTTCTTTGTATTTTTCATCCATTGAATAACTCAACATTTCTTTGTAAACGGATTCTAAATTTGGAGTTGTACCGTTAAGTTCATACATCATATTTTTGACCATTTCACTTTGAATGAGTTTACTTTTTATTGTTTTTAATGTAGCAAAACCTTTTTCAATTGGCGTTTTTGTTGAATCTGCTTCGGCATACATTTTTTCAGAAAAGTGATTTCCACTTAAATTACGATAGGAATAGGAAAATTTAAATAATTCTTCATTATCCATCGAAAAATCATCACCCACTTTTGGAAAACTTTCTGACGCTTTGAATTCTCTATTGTCAGTAAAATAACCATGATAAGACGGATATTGTTCATACAATTTTAAAACATGATAATCGGCATCTAATTTTTCAAGTTTTATAAAATTTTGATTGGTTAACTTTGCTTCATCCAATGTTTTCAAAATTTCTTTTTTGTATAATTCATTTTTTTCTATGAATGCTTTTTCGTCTAAAGAGAATAATGGTTTAATACCTTCCATATTATTCAATTTACCATAAATGGATTCAATTATTTGATGTTTTTTAGACATAAAATTATTTTCATCGGAACCATTTCCTTTGAAAACAAAAGATTTTTCAAACTCTTCGGCATTATTTTCTAAATTCAATTGAAAGCCTTTTTCTAAATAAATGAATCGTTGTTTTTCATCATTTAAAACCAATGAATAAAGTCCGTCATAATCCAAATTTAACGTATCAGAAAATGTTCCATCATCTTTAAGATTGATTTCTTTTGAAAAATTTAACCCTTCTAATTTGATTGTTTTTGAATCAGAATTCGTAATTTTTCCTGATAATGTGGTGATAATTTCTTTATCCTGACAAGAAATAAAGCAAATTACGGAGAGTAAAGCGATAATTTTTTTCATCATATAATTATTTAGATTCTCAAAAGTATAAAATTCAATTCACAATTTGTTATTAAAAAAACCACAATTATGTTGCATTTATGCAAACGTTTGCGGAATTTTGAAAACTCAACCAAAACCATAAATGGACGCATATCATTATATCAGTTCCGATGTACTTTCGTTGGAAACCATCAATCAAATTTTACTTGAAAATAAATCGTTGGCTTTATCGGAAGAAGCCAAAGTTAACATTCAAAAATGCCGCGAATATTTAGATAAAAAAATGCAATCACAAACCGACCCGATTTACGGAATCAATACCGGATTTGGATCGCTGTGCAATGTGAAAATTTCGAATGAAAATCTTTCGCAATTGCAAGAAAACTTAGTAAAATCGCACGCTTGCGGAACGGGTGATGAAGTTCCTAATTCGATTGTGAAATTGATGTTGTTACTTAAGATTCAGTCGTTGAGTTACGGAAATTCAGGTGTTCAATTAGAAACGGTGGAACGATTAATTGAATTTTTTAATCACGATATTTTGCCCATAATTTACACGCAAGGTTCTTTGGGAGCTTCCGGTGATTTGGCTCCGTTAGCCCATTTGAGTTTACCATTATTAGGTGAAGGCGAAGTGTTTTTTGAGGGTAAAAAAATCCATTCTAAAGAAGTTCTTGCTCATTTTAACTGGAAACCAATTGTTTTGCAATCCAAAGAAGGTTTGGCTTTGTTAAACGGTACGCAGTTTATGAGTGCATATGGTGTTTATATTTTATTAAAATCGTATAAGTTATCCTATTTAGCCGATTTAATCGGAACCATTTCTTTAGAAGGTTTTGATGGAAGAATAGATCCGTTTAACGAATTGATTCACTTGGTTCGTCCGCACAAAGGACAAATTGAAACAGCTCAACGCATCACTGAATTTTTAGAGGGCAGTGAAATTATAAATCAAAAGAAAGTTCACGTTCAAGATCCGTATTCTTTCCGATGTATGCCGCAAGTTCATGGAGCTTCAAAAGATACAATGGATTATGTGCGAAGAGTTTTTAGAACAGAAATCAATTCGGTTACCGATAATCCGAATGTTTTTGTTGGCGAAGATATTATTGTTTCCGGTGGTAATTTTCACGGACAACCGTTGGCTTTGGCTTTAGATTTTCTAGGAATTGCTTTAGCCGAATTAGGAAGTATTTCGGAAAGAAGAACCTATCAATTGATTTCCGGTCTGCGAGGTTTACCAGCATTTTTGGTTGATAATCCGGGTTTGAATTCAGGTTTTATGATTCCGCAATATACGGCTGCAAGCATCGTAAGTCAGAATAAACAATTGGCAACTCCAGCCAGTATTGATAGCATTGTTTCCAGTAACGGACAAGAAGATCACGTGAGTATGGGTGCGAATGCGGCGACAAAATGTTTCAAAATTATTGAAAATGTAGAACGCATTTTAGCCATTGAATTGATGAATGCTTCACAAGCGATTGAGTTTAGAAAACCATTGAAATCCAGTGAGTTTATTGAGCAATTTATAGCTTCTTACCGTACCGAAGTTCCGTTTGTAAAAGAAGACCGCATTTTGCATTATGACATTGAAAATTCAATTGCTTTTTTGAGGAGTTTTGAGATAGATATTGAAAATTAATTAAAAATTTAATACTTCACATATTCTGTTATCTCCAAACCATAACCAATCATCCCAACTCGTTTGGTTTGTTCTGAATTGGAAAGTAGTTTGATTTTAGAAATGTCTAAATCATGTAATATTTGAGCTCCAATACCAAAGTCTTTTGAATCCATTTTGATAGATGGAGCATTCATCTGACCGTTTTCTTGTAACGTTTTTAATTCGCCAATTCTGGTTAACAACTCAATAGGTGGAATTTCTTGATTGATAAAAACAATGGCTCCTTTTCCTTCAAGATTTATGGCTTCAAACATTTTTTCTAACCTTGAATCTGTATTATGGGTCAAGGTTTCTAAAATATCATTATTAACTTGTTTGGAATTGATTCGAGTTAAAACAGCATCTCCTTTGTTCCAACTTCCTTTTGTGAGGGCAATATGTACTTGTTTATTAGTTGTTTGTAGATAAGCTCTTAATCGGAAAGTGCCAAAGCGAGTTTGCATTTCAAAGTCTTCTTTCTTTTGAATTAAGCTATCATGTTGCATTCGATAAGCAACCAAATCCTCAATTGAAACTAATTTAAGGTTGAATTTTTGAGCTACTTTTACGAGTTCAGGAAGGCGAGACATTGTTCCGTCTTCATTCATAATTTCACAAATTACACCTGCTGGAGAAAATCCGGCTAAACGAGCAAAATCTATTGCGGCTTCTGTATGACCGGTTCTTCTGAGCACGCCACCTTGTTTAGCAATAAGAGGAAAAATATGTCCCGGTCGTGCTAAATCGTATGGTTTTGTATCTTCGTCCACCAATGCTAGTATTGTTTTAGCTCTATCAGCAGCAGAAATTCCGGTGGTCACACCATGTCCTTTTAAATCTACAGAAACTGTGAAAGCTGTTTCCATATGATCTGTATTATTTACAACCATTGCTCTTAAATCTAGTTCATTGCATCTTCTTTCAGTTAAAGGAGCACAAATTAAACCTCTTCCATGAGTGGCCATAAAATTGACCATTTCTGGAGTAACTTTATCAGCAGCTGCCAAAAAATCACCCTCATTTTCTCGGTCTTCGTCATCAACCACGATTATTACTTTTCCTTGACGAATGTCTTCAATTGCTTCTTCAATGGTGTTTAATATGATAGACTCAGCCATAATTTTATAATTTTTTTTCTTTTTTCTTGAAAAGTTTAGTAAACGGTTGCAAAATCATATCCATGTTGATTAAACCGATATCGTTTGTTGCTCTGTGAGTTAGTAATAATGCAAAAGGAGTTAAAAATATAGAAGACATCCAAGCACCTAAAAAAGGATGAATACCATCTTCCTGAGCTAATTTTTTACCAAATACATTTATAAAATGAAATACAATAAATACAATCATGGCAAAAACAATTGGTAAACCCAATCCACCCTTACGGATAATTGCTCCAAGTGGTGCTCCAATAAAAAACATTAATAAACAGGCGTAAGCGATTACAAACTTTTCATAAAATGCAAGCCAGTGATTATTGATATTTTTTGTTTTACTTTCAAAATCATAAACAGCACCATCAATAGTATATTTTGTATTAGTGACATTACTTTTTGCCATAGAAAG
This sequence comes from Flavobacterium filum DSM 17961, assembly GCF_000425465.1. GTDB lineage: Bacteria > Bacteroidota > Bacteroidia > Flavobacteriales > Flavobacteriaceae > Flavobacterium > Flavobacterium filum. The sequence goes on from NZ_AUDM01000013.1 coordinate 79,996, forward strand.
CACTTGTACTTTTTGATAAGGTTCTAAAATGGACAGCAAGTCTTTAAAAATAGTATCTTTTTTAACTAACTTCTGTTTTTTTTCTTCATTTATGACTGAATCTGTTTTGGTAATTACAGTTATTTTTTTTGAAAAAGCAGTCTGGCGTTCATGGATGTTATCTGTATAAGAAATTAAATCTTTCTTACGATTTAATACTAATGAATCCAATGTATAGCTTAATTCATTTACATTAAGCATATTATTAGTATTAGTTACCTGTTCATCATCAATATTTGTTTTTTGAAGTGGAGCTAAATCATAATTGATGATATATTTTTCAAAAGAACTTTTTGCAAAAGGCATTCGACTTCGCTCTTCAAATTGTTTAGGTGTAATATCTTCATAATAATTTCCGTCATATAAAACCAATTGAAGAAAATTTGTGTTTTCATTACTTAATATCTCTCCTCTTTTGGCTTTGATAATAACAGAAACACCAACTCCAAGATTTGAGATTTTATGAATCGTTATGTCTTCTAGCTTATTTTTATCTTCTCCATATTTTTTATTAACCTTAATATAGTAACTCCCTAACGGACTAAATTGGCCTTCTGCAATAGCTAAGGAAGGTTTTTGCTGTGCAATAGTTTTTCTTAGGTTTACAAATTTATATTCTGCTTGAGGAATAATATTGTTAGCAAAAACAAAAGCAACCAAACTCAATAAAGCTATAAATACAGTAAGTGAATACATTGCTCTTCTCAATGAAATTCCTGATGATTTCATAGCTGCAAACTCATAGTTTTCGGCAAAATTTCCGAATGTCATGATTGAAGCCAACAAAACAGAAAGTGGTAAAACTAAAGGAACAACTTTTGGAGAATAGAACAATAAAAATTTTATTATCAAAAACGAGTCTAAATCTTTACCCGCTAAATCAGCAATAAACAGCCAAATTCCTTGAAGTATAAAGATGAAAAATAGAATAACAAATACCGTAGCAAATGTTTGAAGAAATGAAACCAGTATATAACGATCTAGAATTTTCACCTTTGAATTAGTCTATTCTATTGATGTAGTAATTTTTATATTTACTCTCGTCAAAGGTAAATTGATTTTTCGATAACGGTTGATTGGTTTTGAAAGAATTAACAGTAAGCGTTGTTTTTGTACCTTTTTTACCCACTTCAATCAAATTATAAATGTGTTTGGTTTGAATATCTATTCCAAGAAGAATTTCTTTTCTTTGGTCTTTTGAACTGATTGGAACCAATTTTATATATTGTATTTTTCTTCCTTTTACATCTTGTAGAATATCCCAATAATATTTGTATCCGTTATTAAAAAATGTTAAGAGTCTTGAAGGAGTAATCGCATTTTCATCTTTTTCATCAATTTTTGAAATGGTCACTTCTTCATCCTCCGGTACAATTGTATATACTTTTTTGCCGTCGTATAATTTTGTTGTTCCCATGAAATTTAAATAGTATAAGTTCTTTTTCAAGATTACACTTCCTTTACTTTCTTGATTGATATTTTCATTAGTGTTTTGTAAGGCGTATTTAAAATCGATTGAAATATTCTCATAACTTTCAACCTTTGCCGTCACTTCATCTAATAAGTTTTTTGCTTTTTTGTCTTGCGAAAGGGCAAATTGGAACGTAAATAAGAAAATAAAAATCGTTAAAAAGGGTTTCATTTTAAGTATTGTTTTGTTCATTATTAAAAAATTCGTTGAGCGAATTTAAATCAGGAATATTTACGGCTCTAGCTTTACTTCCTTCAAAAGGGCCAACGATTCCGGCTGCTTCTAATTGATCAATTAAACGTCCGGCACGATTGTATCCCAATTTTAATTTCCGTTGGAGTAGGGAAGCAGAACCTTGTTGAGCAATTACTATCACTTCGGCTGCTTCTCTAAACATACTGTCTCGCTCTGAAATATCTATATCAAGTACTGTGCCATTGTCTTCACCTACATATTCAGGGAGTAAATAAGCATTTGGATATGCTTTTTGTGAACCAATATATTCAGTAATGCGTTCTACTTCGGGTGTGTCAACAAAAGCACATTGTACACGAACTAAGTCATTTCCGTTAGTATAAAGCATATCTCCACGACCTATCAGCTGATCCGCTCCTTGTGTGTCAAGAATAGTTCTGGAGTCTATTTTTGAGGTAACTCTAAAGGCAATTCTAGCAGGGAAGTTAGCTTTAATTAAACCGGTAATTACGTTTACTGATGGTCGTTGTGTAGCAATAATCAAATGAATTCCAATTGCACGAGCCAATTGTGCCAAACGAGCAATAGGGGTTTCCACTTCTTTTCCGGCAGTCATGATTAAATCGGCAAACTCATCAACCACCAATACAATATATGGGAGAAAACGATGTCCTTCATTAGGATTTAATTTTCTGTTCTTAAATTTTTCATTGTATTCTTTTAAATTTCTAACCATTGCATCTTTTAAAAGCGAATAACGGTTATCCATTTCAATACAAAGTGAATTCAAAGTATTGATAACTTTAGTGTTATCAGTAATGATTGCATCAGAAGTATCCGGCAATTTTGCCAAATAATGTCTTTCAATTTTGTTGAATAGTGTCAACTCAACTTTTTTAGGGTCAACCAAAACAAATTTAACTTCAGCAGGATGTTTTTTATACAATAATGAAGTTAACACCGCATTTAATCCAACAGATTTACCTTGTCCGGTTGCTCCTGCCATTAAAAGGTGAGGCATTTTTGCCAAATCAACAACAAATGTTTCATTAGAAATGGTTTTTCCTAACGCAATTGGAAGTTCCATTTCGGCTTCCTGAAAACGCTGAGAAGCCAAAACGGATTTCATTGGAACCATTGTTGGATTTTTATTTGGTACTTCAATACCAATTGTTCCTTTCCCCGGAATAGGAGCAATAATTCTGATTCCTAATGCTGATAAGGAAAGAGCAATATCATCTTCTAAACTTTTAATTTTTGAAATTCGAATACCGGCTTCAGGTACAATTTCATAAAGTGTAACCGAAGGACCAACTGTTGCTTTTATTTGAGCAATGTCAATTTTATAATTGCGAAGTGTTTCAACAATTTTATTTTTATTTTCTTCTAATTCTTCTTGATTAATTGTAATACCGCTACTTCCATAATCTTTCAACAAATCAAGCGTTGGGAATTTATATTTTGATAAATCTAGCGTTGGATCAAATTCACCAAAGTCAGCTACTAAGCGAGCCGCAATATTTTCATCAATTTGTTCTTCCTCTGGTGCTTTTTCTATTACAAATTGTTCATCATCAGTCTGAATTATTTCTGGCTCACGAACAACTGGTTGCGGTTCAGGCGTTAGTATTTTAATTTTGGGTTCTAAATTTATTTCAGATGAATGCTCAATTGTTGGCTTTAAATCTTCTTTATTGATTTCAAAACTTGAAGTAGGTTTAATGCTGATTACACCATCTTCCGTTTCTTCTTTATCTTTTTTCTTTTTTTCTTTGATTTCGTCTAGAGAATTATTGGCCTCTGTCCAATCTTCTTTGACTTCTTTTTTCTTCTTTTCAAAGAATTTTTCAAAGGTTTCAGGCGAAATATTCACTTTGAATATTAAATAAATAATGAAAGTAAACAAAAGCACTAACAAAGTTCCCGGTTTACCCATAAAATCCTGAAATAAAGCATTCATTTCAAACCCAATAACACCACCCAATTCTGGAATATAGTTAGAAAAAAAACCAAATAGCAATGAAAAATTTATCATAGCATAAATATCCCAAAACCAAATGTCTTTTAATTTTGAAAGAGAAAAATTAGCAATAAGATAAATTCCGGTTAAGAAAAATAATTTTACCAGTAGGAGAGAAGCTATTCCAAAACCACGATAAACAAATAAATCAGCTAAATAAGCACCAATTTTTCCTAACCAATTTTGTACTTCAACAGAACGATCAGCCAAGCTGTTTACTGCACTTTGATCTTGTTTCCAGTAAATGAAAAAAGAGATTATTGATAAAAATAATGCTACAGAAAAAAGAACCAAAACTACACCTAATAAAAAACGATGTTGTTTAGTAAACGTAAATCGCTTTTTTGGTGTTTTTACAGTATCAGTTTCTTTTTTGGAAGAATTTGTAGCGTTGGCCATTTTCCTTTGATGAATTGTTAATTCTTATTGAGCAATATACGGATAATAAATGATTGCACCCACTAATAAAGCTGTAACTGCAGCAAAAAATACAGCTCCGGCAGCAATGTCTTTAATAAAACCTATTTTTTCATGATAATCAGGATGGATAAAATCAGCGATTTTCTCTACAGCGGTATTTAATCCTTCAATAGCTAAAACTAAACCTACAGCTAGTGTTTGAAACAACCATTCTTCTTTTGTAATCTGAAAATAAAACCCTGCAATAGTAATCATTACAGCTAAAGAAGACTGAACCATAATACTATGTTCAGTTGTTATTAGTTTAAAAGCTCCACCAATTGCAAATTTTAAACTTTTTATTCTACCCTTAACAAATCCATTGTCTTTATTTAAGTCTATCATGTTATAAACAAGCTAAAGCGGCATCATAATTAGGTTCTTGAGCAATTTCCGGTACTTGTTCAGCGTGTAAAACTACACCGTTTTCATCTAAAACTATTACAACTCTTGAATGCAAACCGGCAAGAGGACCATCCGTAATTGTTAAACCATATTGATCACCAAAACTTCCGTTTTTGAAATCAGATAAATTTTCTACATTTTCAATACCTTCTGCACCACAAAAACGTTTTTGAGCAAATGGCAAATCTCTTGAAATACATAATACTTTGGTGTTTTGAAGGGAAGAAGCCTTTTGATTAAATGTACGAACAGAAGTTGCACAAACACCAGTATCTATACTTGGAAATATATTTAAAACTAATTTTGAACCGGCATAATCGCTTAGAGTTGTTGTTGATAAATCGGTTTTTACTAATTGAAAATCTGGTGCTTTTGAACCTTTTATAGGTAATTCTCCATTGGTATGTATCGGATTTCCTCCTAATGTAATTGTTGCCATTTTTTATTTAAATTTAGTCTTCAAAAATATAAAATATTTCCCAAATTTATGATGCTAAATAAAAAAAGGTTAATCCTCGTTTGTAAATGATTTTACAATCAATGCTATTAAAAGAGTTAAATCAAATAAATAAAGAATTAAATAATAAAAATGCTTCAAATCAATTTCAAAATATACACTTTATTTAGTAGTTAGCTGTTTGATTTTAATATTAAACGCTGCAAAAGTCAATGTCATAAACGGACTGATAATATTGAAAAATGCATACGGTAAATAGGCCCAAGTAGAAACACCCAACACTCCCGATTGGTAGGCTCCGCAAGTATTCCATGGAATTAAAACTGAAGTAACCGTTCCTGAATCTTCTAACGAACGGCTCAAGTTTTCAGGAGCTAATCCTTTATCTTGATACGCTTTAGCAAACATTTTTCCGGGTACTACTATAGCTAAATATTGATCAGAAGCAGTTAAGTTCAATGCTAAACAACTCGTAACTGTACTGGCAAACAAGCCCAATGTAGTGTGGAATAATTTTAAAAGTGAATCTGTAATTCGCGTTAAAGCTCCAATGGCTTCCATTACACCTCCAAATACCATCGCACAAAGAATTAGCCAAATGGTTCCCAACATTCCTTTCATTCCTTTTGATGAAAATAAGTCAGATAACATTTCATTGGTGGTTTCAATAGATGTTTCAACAGTTATGGCATTCATTACGCCTTTGTAACCGGATATAAAAGAAAGTTGGTTACTTCCACCGATTTTAGCGACTAATTCCGGTTGAAAAATCAAAGCGAATAAACCTCCTAAAAGTGTTCCAATTAACAAAGCAATTAAGGGTTCAGTTTTCTTTATAATGAGTAAAATTACAATTCCGGGAACTAAAAACAACCAAGGAGAAATCGTAAATGTTTCTTTGATAGAAGCCAATGTGGCAGAAGAATCACTCACACCGGAAGTGTTTTGTGCCAAACCTAAAAAGATAAAGATAATTAACGTCAACACCATTGTTGGAACGGTTGTTAACGTCATATAGCGAATGTGTGTGAATAAGTCCGTTCCAGCCATTGCCGGTGCAAGATTAGTTGTATCAGAAAGTGGAGAAAGTTTATCACCAAAATAAGCCCCTGAAATTACGGCTCCGGCTACCATTCCTAAAGGCATTCCGATGGTTGAACCTATTCCAATTAGAGCAATACCAACCGTAGCAGAAGTTGTCCACGAACTTCCGGTTGCAATTGATATTACGGAGCAAATGATTAAACAAGCCGGAAGAAAAATTGCCGGATGTAAAATTTGTAATCCGTAATAAATCATCGTTGGAATTACTCCACTTAATAACCAAGTTCCCGATAAAGCTCCTACCATCAAAAGAATTAAAATTGCTCCCGATGTAGATTTTACATTTTTGGATACATCTTCCATCATGGCGGCATACGAAACTTTATTTCTAAATCCGACCATTGCGGCAATAGCTGCACCAATAATTAAGGCAAATTGATTTGGACCGGAAGTAGCACTGTCTTCATACGCATAAACATTATAACCAAGAATTCCGATTAAAAGAAAAATCGGGAGTAGTGCTTCAAATAGTGAAAGGTTTTTATTTTCAATAAGTTGTTCGTCTTTTGGGTCGAATGGTTTAATGTCTTGACTTTCCATGAATGATGTTTAATGATGCAAGATATAAAAATTAGCTTAAATGAGAAATAAAAAATCCGACTCGTTGGAATCGGATAATATTTTTATTTTTTTATAATTTTTTGATTCTTCATTCCCCGATCTGTTTCAATCTTTACATAATAAATTCCAGACCTAAAATTACTGATGTCATAATCAGAATGGTTTGAAGAAAACACCTTCAAACATTGTCCTATAGAATTATAAACTGAAACCTTATTGATAAGTAAAGTAGTATCGGATGAAATTGAAAATGAATTAAATGTTGGATTGGGGTAAACATTCAAAGCTAGCATCTCAAAACCATCAATATTCATAGCAGGTACTTGCGTTGGAATATCACAATTATCACCAATATAAATCAAAACATTTTCATTTACATTATAGTCAGTATAGTTTAGATTATAAACTTCATAATCATCCATACAAATCGATTCTAATAAAGGTAGATTATTGAAATCAAAAGCAAAAAACAACATATCAGGATCGGAGTTAGAATTAATATTATTTCTAACATTAATTTGCGTTAAATTTTGATTGTTTTTACAAAAAAGCTGAATTACTCCTGTTTGACTGCAATTCAAATCACTTATCAATGTATCGTTGACAGATAAATACATTAGATTTAATAAACCATTACAATTTAATGAGGTTAAAGGATTATTAGAAATGTCAAAATAATTTAGATTTTGTAAATTAGATATTCCAATTTGTGAGAGATTATTTTCGGATAATATTAGAAAACGTAAAGCATTCAATCCGTTTAAGTTAATAGAAGAAATGGCATTACTAGAACCAATAACCTCTTCTAGAAATGCTAAGTTTTCAATATTTACAGAAGTTATGTTGTTGTGGTCAAATGCAGTATATTTTAACTGAGGAAGAACTGTTAAATCTAATGATGTAAAATTATTTGAGCTACAGTAAAATTGAATCAAATTTGGTGTTTCTGTTATATTTAAAGAACTAAGATTATTGCTATGAACTCGAAGTGTTTCTAGATTGTTTAAGCCGGTTAAATTTAATGAACTTATATTGTTGTAGGCACATTTTAATGTTTTTAATTGTCCTAAATTGGAAACGTTTAAATCAATTAAAAGATTATTATTAGCATTGATTTCTTCTAGGTTTGACAAGCTACTTAAATCTAAACTCGTGAGTTGATTTCCATTACAATTCAGTATTTTTAAATTTTGAAAGTTAGAAATTCCGGTTAAATCATACGTATCATTAACAGTATTTATTGGTGAGGTTGATATATTCAATTCAAAAACCAATAAAACTTCAGATACCTCAATTTGACCATTGTCATTACTATCTATTTTAATGTTTTGACCAAAACTATTCTTTGCTATTCCATTTGCTGTGTTGGCTGATAGTAATCTATTTTTGAAAATAGTATCATGAAAATCAATCACTTGAGCATTTATTGAAAGTGAAATAAACAAAAAAATAAATATTTTTTTCATAACAATGATTTTATCAAAATTACAAAAAATCCGACTCAATTGAATCGGATTTTGAAATTTTATACTTGCTGATGTTCTTAAAGTATTCCTAATTCCATCATACAAGCTTTCATCATTTGATATGTGCGTTCAATATCGTTGTCTAAACCAATTGAAAAGCGAATTAATCCGTCGGTTAAACCCATCTCTTTTTGCTCTTCTAATGGAATTTCAGATGATGTTGAAGTTCCCGGAGCACTAAATAAGGTTTTGTAAAATCCTAAACTTACAGCTAAATAACCTAGATTTCGATGTTGCATCAATTCCATTAATTGGTTTGCTTTTTCCAACGTTCCAACATCAACGGTCATCATTCCTCCAAAACCATATTCTTTGTTGATCATGTTGGTGTAAACTTCATGACTTGGATGACTTTTTAAACCGGGATAAACCACTTTTAAACCATCATTCTCAAATTTTTCAGCTAAATAGGCCGCATTATGACTATGCTGTTTCATTCGAATGTGAAGAGTTCTTAAATTCTTTAAGATACTTGCCGAACGAATACTATCCATTGTTGGTCCCAATAGCATACTTGCACCGTTATTTACATTCTTTAAATCATTGATGAATTCTTGGGTTGCACAAACAACACCGCCAACGGTATCGCTACTTCCGTTGATGAATTTAGTCAAACTGTGAATTACAACATCTGCTCCCAATTTTGCAGGAGCGACAGAAAGCGGTGAAAAAGTATTGTCAACAACCAATTTAATGTTGTATTTTTTGGCAAGTTTTGATAAAGCTTCAATGTTGGCAACTTCTAATAAAGGGTTACTTACGGTTTCACAATATAACACTTTGGTATTCTTTGTAATAGCTGCTTCAACACTATCTAATTTGGTTATATCAACAAAGTAGGTTTTAATGTTCCATTTGGGTAACATATTTTTCATAAAAGCATACGTTCCTCCATAAATGGTTCTACTTGAAACTATTTCATCACCGGCTGCACACAATTGCAAAAGAACCGGAGTTATTGCACCCATTCCGGAAGCGGCAACATTGGCACTTTCGGTACCTTCCATAGCAGCCAGAGCTTCACCAAGATAAAGATTCATGGGTGAGGAATGACGTGAATATAAATAACAACCTTCTGCATTTCCTTCAAAGGTATCAAACATCGTTTTTGCAGATAGAAAAGTATAAGTTGAACTATCTGAAATCGATGGATTAACACCACCAAATTCGCCAAAATATTGTAAATCTTGAATTTTATCAGCCGGATTAAAAGTTTCTTTATTCATAAGTATAATGTTACTATTCATTACAAAATAATGAAATAACAGTAAAATAATCAATAGTATTATATTAAATTAGATTTTATATCTATTATTTTTAATTTATATAGAAAAAAATTGTATATTTGAATTGCTTTTTAATACAAATTAGAAAATTTAATTATTTAGAAAATGGAATTTGATTTAATAGACAAAAAACTCTTGATGCTTTTGCAGGAAGACAGTAAAAAAACAACCAAAGAACTCTCAACAAAACTCAATCTTTCGGTCACGGCTGTATATGAACGAATTAAGAAATTAGAACGAGAAGGAGTGATTCACAATTATGTTGCTTTACTGAATAGAACAAAGATTAAAAAGAGTTTTGTAGTTTTTTGTCATATCAAATTGATTCAGCATACAAAAGAATATTTGAATACATTTGAACATGAAGTTACCCAATTGAAAGAAGTGTTAGAATGCTTTCATGTTAGTGGAGATTATGATTATATTCTTAAAATTTGTGTTGAAAATATGGAAGAATACAGAGAATTTATGGTAACCAAACTAACCAATTTGAAGCATATTGGCAGTACGCATAGTTCTTTTATGATATCAGAATTAAAAAATACAACTCAATTTGATTTGTTATAAACCATAATTTTAACGAATTCTTACGAATTTGCCGATTTGAAAAATGTAGATTTGTTTGTCAAAAAAAAGCACATGAAAATTGCCATTGTTTGTTATCCAACATTTGGAGGAAGTGGAGTAGTAGCCACTGAATTAGGGTTAGAATTAGCTCAACGCGGTCATGAGATTCACTTTATTACCTATAAACAGCCTGTTCGATTAGCATTACTAAATCCGAATGTACATTTTCATGAAGTGAATGTTCCGGAATATCCGTTGTTTCATTATCAACCTTATGAATTGGCTCTTTCCAGCAAGTTGGTGGACATGGTAAAACTGCATAAAATTGAATTGTTACATGTGCATTATGCAATACCGCATGCCTACGCTGGATACATGGCAAAGCAAATGTTAAAAGAAGAAGGAATCAACCTTCCAATGGTTACAACGCTTCACGGGACTGATATTACTTTGGTTGGAAAACATCCTTTTTACAAATCTGCTGTAACGTTTAGTATCAATCAATCGGATGTAGTAACTTCAGTATCAAAGAATTTGAAAGAAGATACTTTGAAACATTTTGCCATTCATAAAGAAATTGAGGTCATTCCAAATTTTATAGAGATTAATAAACCGAAACCAGAAGATGGAACTCCTTGTTATCGTTCTTTAATGGCTAAAGATAACGAACGAATTATTACACATATCAGTAATTTTAGAAAAGTAAAAAGAATTCCGGATATTATTCAGATATTTTATAAAATTCAGCAACATATTCCGGCTAAATTGATGATGGTGGGAGAGGGCCCTGAAAAAGAAAAAGCAGAATTATTGTGTGAAGAATTGGGAATTTCAAATCAAGTCATTTTTTTTGGAAACAGCAATGAGATTGATAAAATTTTGTGTTTTACCGATTTGTTTTTATTGCCATCTGAAACCGAGAGTTTTGGTTTGGCAGCATTAGAAGCCATGGCTTGTAAAGTTCCGGTTATTTCAAGTAATACCGGTGGTTTACCGGAAGTAAATAAAGATGGTTTTTCAGGTTATTTAAGTAATGTGGGTGATATAGAAAGTATGGCCAACAATGCTTTACATATATTAAAAGATGAAGATACTTTAAATCGGTTCAAAGAGCAAGCTTATGAAGTAGCCAAAGAATTTGATATTGCTGAAATTTTACCAATGTATGAATCAATTTATGAAAAAGCTTTTGCAAAATCAATAATGGAAAAAATATGAAAAAAGTAGGTTTAATGATGTTCTTGATGACATTGATTTATGGTTGTTCAACTCCCAAAACAACTGAAAATTTACCACTTTATGAAATCTTAAAGCAAGATGAGCATGAAGGAGCGGCTTTTCAATTTTATGAAATTGTAACGGAAAAGAAAGAATTTAAAATGATCCTAAATGATGTAGATTTAAAGAAAAAGGTAAAACAAGAAGATATTTTAAAAGCTAATTTTATTATCTTAAATATGGGACAGAAATCATCCGGAGGATATTATTTCACTATTGAAAACGCTGAAGAAACCAATGAAAATATCATTTTAACCATAAAGGAAAATGCACCAAAAGGAATGGCTACTAGTGTAATGACCAATCCGATGTGTGTTATAAAAATAAATTCTAAAAAGAATATCATTATTAAATAAAAAACCCTGAAAAAATCAGGGTTTATGTATTAGAATTTATATCGAACGCCAAGAGCAATATCCGGACCAAAACTATCGTTTCTGTAACCGTCACCAAAATAAATTTCTGGTCTAAAATCCAACGATAGCATCAAAGGAAAGTCAAAATGGTACTCAATTCCAATGTCCCCGGCTGCAAATAAAAATGTTCCACTATCATTAGCAGGACCTTTTTCATAATTCCAACTTCCGATTCCACCTCCGGCACCAACAAACCAATTAAATCCACCTTCAATGTTCCATACCCATTGATAAAGACCGGTAAGTTTGTATGCATCCCAATCTTTACTGTTTCTCCATCCTAAGTCAACTTCTAATCGGTTAACATCAGAAAAACCTCTTTGATATGAAATTTCACCTCCAAAACCGTCATTGTCGCCTAATCGAAGACCAATTGCATTTTTAGAAAATGTCTGAGCGTTTGCACCAATGGTACATAGAACTAAAAATAATGTTGATAAAACTACTTTTTTCATGGTTTATAAATTTAAATTATTACAAATTTAACGCTTCTAAAAGCAAATTCGTATAATTTAAAATTTAATTAACGATATAGGTGGTTAAAAATTCTTTTTGGGTTTGGGTTGCAGATTGTGGTATTGGTAAATCAAAATCATCCGGATTAATAGCTAAGTTATAACTAATCACGTTTTCAGCATATACCATTCCAATTTCTTTTGCATAATATTGATTGGCTGTAACAACATCTTGTGTATTTAATATTGTAACACTTAAAGGAATTGGGCTACCTGGAATTGTTATTACCGCAACTACTTTCAATGCAATTGTGAATTTTACTTTTTTTACATCAGTATAAACTTCACCTCTTGTAGTAGTAAATGTTGGTAGTGATTCAACACCAACAGTTTTAAGTGTATAATCAATTGTTACGGGTATTCCGTCAAAATCTTGATCAATAGTACCGGTTTTGGTAGCAAGCGTTTCGTTTGAAGTTGCATTTTCTTTCAAAATAACAAAATCATCTAACTGAAACTCAAATGGAGCAGATAAACCTAAATCAAACGTAATGGCTCCGGATAAAAGCACTTTATTATCGTTTTTACGTAATCCATTGTTATTTAAAAATGTACAATACATTCCGGTTGGAGTAGTTTCAGTCAACATTTTTTTATACGTTTTGCCATTGATGGTAACGTCATCACCAACCGTTAGAACATCTGTTTGTACTGTTTCGCCTTCCACTTCATAGTTCCAGCTATTACCTGATGTTAATGGATAATAATTAACTGCTGTAGTTCCACTTGAATCATCATCAGAGGAACAAGAAACACTTGCAATAGCCAGCCATAAAAAAGCTACTAATTTGTTTTTCATAATTGTTTATTAGTTATTAGTTTAGAAAACAAATTAAAGAAAAAAAAATTACTTTTTGGCAAAAATTAATGAAGCCACTAATTGCTCACTTAATTTTGTTTCTAATTCAAAATAATCTTCTTCAACCATATTGGTATCTTTGTCATATCGGTAGAGTTTCCATCTTTTTTTATGGTATTCTAATGCAGTTAGATTTTCAACCCAATCGCCTGAATTCAAATAGAATGTAGTTCCTTTTTTATTGACTTTTCGTATTAATTTTGGTTCGTGAATATGACCACAAATTACATAATGATACCCATTTTCAATTGCCAATTCTGCTGCAGTTGTTTCAAAATCTGAAATGAATTTGACCGCTTTTTTTACATTTTGCTTTATCTTTTTTGAAAATGAATACGGTTCTTTTCCTGCTTTTTGCAATAAGTAATTGATAAATCGATTTGCCAATATCAATAAATCATAACCAATTCCGCCCAATTTAGCTATCCATTTGGCATGTTGAACAGATGAGTCAAATACATCTCCATGAAAAAACCACGCTTTTTTGCCATCCAATTCTAAAACCAATTTATCCAAAATAGAAAAATTTCCAATTGATACATCACTAAATTTGCGTAACATTTCATCATGATTCCCAGTCAAATAGTAGACTTCTGTTCCTTTTGAAGCCAAATCAATGATTTTTTTTATCACCTTTAAATGTGATTTTGGAAAGTAGGATTTACGGAATTGCCAAATATCAATAATATCTCCGTTAAGAATTAAAATTTTTGGTTTAATGTGGGATAAGTAAGCATACAATTCTTTGGCATGACAACCAAATGTTCCTAGATGTACATCGGAAATAACAACTAAATCAACTTTTCGCTTTTTCAACATTGAATGAAGGTTTTGCAAATGAAATAAGATTTCTACAATTAAAGTTTATGGTAAGGTTAATTGAAATTGCTTGATTGTTATGAATTTGTGAATTCAATTTTAATGATAACTTCAAAAGTTGAATGAAAAAGCTTATTTTTGTTGAAAAACTTATTTATATGGCCGGAAATAGTTTCGGAAAACTTTTGATTTTAACCACTTTTGGTGAATCACACGGTGAAGCCATTGGCGGTATTTTAGAGGGTTGTCCTGCCGGAATTAATCTCAATTTTGATTCTATTCAAAACGAATTAGACAGAAGAAAACCAGGACAGTCAGCCATTGTTACACAACGAAAAGAGTCAGATGAAGTTCAGTTTTTATCCGGCATTTTTGAAGGTAAAACGACGGGAGCTCCAATTGGCTTTATGATTCCAAATGCAAATCAAAAGTCAACCGATTATGCTCATTTGGCAACCGCTTTTCGTCCAAGTCATGCCGATTTTACTTATGAAAAAAAATATGGTCATCGCGATTATAGAGGTGGTGGTAGAAGTTCTGCACGTGAAACGGCCAGTAGAGTAGTTGGAGGAGCCATTGCAAAACAAATTATTAAAGAGGTTAAAATCAATGCATTTGTTTCTTCTGTTGGCTCAATTTTTATTAATAAACCCTATCAAGCCTTAGACTTTTCTCAAATTGAATCAAATCCTGTTCGATGTCCTGATGCGGAAACCGCTCAAAAAATGGAAGAATTAATTCGTTCCATTCGCAAAGAAGGGGATACGATTGGTGGAACCATTACATGTGTAATTCAAAATGTACCGATTGGTTGGGGTGAACCGGTTTTTGACAAATTACATGCACAACTGGGAAAAGCAATGCTTTCCATAAACGCAGTAAAAGGTTTTGAATTCGGAAGTGGTTTTTGTGGTGCACAAATGAAAGGGAGTGAACACAATGATTTGATTCAACCCGATGGAACAACTTCCACTAACTTATCAGGCGGAATTCAAGGTGGAATTTCTAATGGTATGGATATTTATTTTAGAGTTGCATTCAAACCGGTTGCAACCATTATGCAAACACAAACAACCATTAATCATGAAGGAGAAGTGGTTTCCATTGAAGGTAAAGGACGACATGACCCATGTGTTGTCCCGAGAGCAGTTCCTATTGTGGAAGCAATGGCAGCCTTAGTGTTAGCCGATTTTTATTTACTTCAAAACAGTTATCAAAAATAATATGAAATTAGCCTTACATTGGAAAATATTAATCGGAATGGTTTTCGGATTAGTTTTCGGTTTTATCATGAAAAATTTAGAGTTAAAAGGCATTGTTGTCGATTGGATTAAACCTTTCGGTACAATCTTTATAAACTTGTTAAAAATGATAGCGGTACCTTTAATTGTAGTCTCGCTTATTGTTGGATTATCAGATTTAAAAGATATTTCAAAACTTTCAAAACTAGGCTTACGAACCGTAGTTTTATATTTGATAACAACGGTTACTGCTGTTAGTATTGGTTTGGTTTTAGCTAATGTCATACAACCAGGAAATTACATAAATGAAGCTTCACGAAACAGTTTGCTAGAAAATTTTGCAGGCGATGCCGCTCAAAAAATTGAATTAGCCGACAAAGCTAAAAATAGTGGACCTCTACAGCCTTTGGTTGATGTAGTTCCCGAAAATTTTTTCAGAGCTATGACCGATAATGCTTCTATGTTGCAAGTGATTTTATTTGTTATTTTAATAGGAATCGGTTTGATTTTAATAGAGGAACAAAAAGCTAAACCGGTAGTTGATTTTTTTAAAGGTTTAAATGATGTCATTTTAAAAATAATCGACATTATTATGTTAGGAGCACCCATCGGCGTTTTTGCTTTAATGTCTGCTTTAATGGTTGAAATTCCTGATTTTTCAACTTTAAATGCTCTATTGGTGTATGCATTAACCGTAGTGTTAGGTTTACTGATTATGGTATTTGTTTTCTATCCTACAATGTTAATTGTATTGGCAAAATATTCTCCAGTAAAATTCTTTAAAGCGATATCTCCTGCTCAATTGTTAGCTTTTTCTACTAGTTCAAGTGCAGCAACATTACCCGTTACGATGGAACGAGTTACAGAACATGTTGGAGTAGATGAAGAAGTGTCAAGTTTTGTTTTACCACTTGGTGCTACCGTTAATATGGATGGAACCAGTTTATATCAATCTGTAGCCGCCGTATTTATCGCTCAAGCCATGGGAATTCCATTGGATTTACCAACGCAATTGATGATAGTTGTAACGGCAACTTTGGCTTCTATTGGTTCGGCAGCTGTTCCTAGTGCGGGAATGGTAATGCTAGTAATTGTATTAGGTCAAGCGGGAATTCCCGAAGCAGGATTGGCACTTATTTTTGCTATTGATCGTCCTTTGGATATGTGTAGAACAGTGGTAAATGTAACCAGCGATGCTGCCGTTTCAACGGTTGTGGCAAAATCAGTTAATAAATTAACGATTAAAAATTAAGTCACTAAAAAAAATTTAGTATATTCGTATCGATTTTAAAATTAACTATTTATGAAAAAACTATTACTATTTTCTTTGCTAACTACTTTTACGGTTAGTGCTCAATTCTGGACTGAAAAAGCTACTTCATTTACTGCGGCTAGCAGAGGTGTTAGAAGTGTTTCGATGCCGGATGATAACGTAACTTGGATTATTGCATATGATGGTTCAGCTTCTGATGTACAAACAATTAAAGAATATGCAAAAACATCTAATGGAGGAAATAATTGGACTTCAGCTTCTTTTACTTTAACAAGTGGAGCCGGTTCATTGGCATTATCATGTATTACTTCGGTAGATATTAATACGGCTTGGGTAGCTGCACATCCCACATCTTCAGCTGCTGGTGGAATTTGGAAAACTACAAATGGAGGTTCTACATGGGCAAAGCAAACTACTGCACTTTTTAATAATTCTGCGGCGTTCGCTAATGTTGTTCATTTTTGGGATGCTAACAATGGTGTTTGTCAAGGAGACCCTGTAGGTGGTTATTATGAAATTTATACAACCAATAATGGTGGAACAACTTGGACACGCGTTCCAAGTGCGAATATTCCTGCTCCTGCAGATGCCGGCGAATATGGCTATGTAAATAATTATGCTGTTATTGGCGATACGATTTGGTTTGGAACTAATTATGGTAGAATTTTTCGTTCTTCTGATAGAGGTTTAAATTGGGTAGCATTCCAATCACCATTAAATGATTTTGGTGGTCAATCAGAAAACGGAAGTTATACTTTCTCATCTACAACTAAAGGTTTGTTAAGTTCTAATGCCGGACAATTATGGTCAACTAATGATGGCGGTGAAAACTGGACACCGGTATCTTTCTCCGGACCTTTTTACTTAGCTGATTTAGCATACGTACCGGGAACTTCTAATGTAGTTTCTACCGGTTCAGCAACTAATAATTCCGGTTCATCTTATAGTACTAATGATGGTTTAACTTGGACAGGTATTGACAACAATGTGCAACATACTATTTGTAGATTTAGAAATACAACTATTGGATTTTCAGGAGGTTTCTCTCAAAATGCAACAACCGGTGGTATCTTCAAATATACAGGAAATGTATTAAGCTTACCAAAATCATCTGAATTGGATTTTTCTGTTTTTCCAAATCCTGCTTCAAATAATTTGACAATTAGTCATAATAGTGCATTGATTTCTAATGTTCAATTAGTTGATGTAAACGGAAGAGTAGTGAAGTCAATAGATTTTGATGGAGTTGCTGAAGCTCAAGTTTCCATCAGTGAATTAAACTCAGGAATGTACATTGTAAACATTACTTCAGCTGAAGGTGTTGCAACAAAAAAGATTGTGAAAAACTAATTTAATTTTCACTGCATAAAAAAAGACTAAGTTTTTGCTTAGTCTTTTTTGTTTTTACCGTTATTCATCATAAGCATTAATGCTCCAACCAAACCAATAATGACAAGTGCAAATACACCAATCATAATAATGGCACCATTGTCCCAAGAATACAAAGCAATCGTTGATAGTTTCATTCCAAAAAGATTTATGAAGCAAATTTACTTTTTGTAAAACCAAAAAAATATGACTTTTATCAGTTCAGAAATTTTTTCATCAATTCAGGTGAAGGAAGCATGCATTGATCTTTTTTGCCATACCATTTATAGCGATTGCTTGCTACATAATCATAAATGAAATTTCCTAATTTTCCGGTAAAGGATAAATAACCAATAATCTTATGCCAACTATTCAATTCTTTGGCAATTTGCATGGCGGCTTCTGCTTTCACATAATAGGCTTCACCCGGCACATAAAGAATTATACTATCTAGATTGTGATTTGAAACTCCAATGTATTCGCTTATTTGTTGACCAATTTCAGATTGCAAGGAAGTGAATCTAAAAACATCTTTATGGTCATGTTTAATGATAAACTGAACGGAAGATTCGCATAAATTGCAAACTCCATCAAAAAGAATAATTTTTTTATTTTCAGGTAAATTCAACATTTTTTATTTCTTTGATTCAACCCATTCTAAAGCATCAAGACTTACTTTTGAGGTAAATAAACCATAATTAACCGTGGCTTTATTTTTTTCAATGCTATCTAACGTACCAACCGCTTTTCCATCAATCATTCGCACTCGGTCGCCAATTTTCAAGACGATTTTTGGTTTTTCTGTTTCGGCTTTAATGGCTTTTAATTTTTTTTCTTTTTTATCTGTTCTGATTTCTTCAACTTTTTCTTGAACTTCTTTGAGAACTTCTTTCTGCTTTTTTACTTCAATCGATTGTTCTTTTGCTGAACTCTTTTTCCGTTTGGAATTTTCAATTTCTACAATTTTTAAAAGTTCACCTATCAATACTTTTTTGTCTTTGTTTTGAAAATACTTTGATGATAAATCATCGATTTTCTGACCTAAATAAATCAACCGTTGATTGGCGTCGTATAGTTCTTGATAACGCTCTAGTTTATCTTGAATTTTTGCATTAATCGTCTCCATTCGTTTGCTTTCTTCACGAGCTTTTGATTCTTCTTCTTTCAAATTCAACGAAGTTTTTTCTAACTTTGAACGTTCTTTTTGAAGCGTTGCAATAGTTTGGTCAAAACGAATTTTGCCTTTTTCAATTTTCTTTTTAGCTCTATTAATGAGTCCGTAGGGTATTCCGTTTTTCTGAGCCACTTCAAACGTAAATGAACTTCCGGCTTGACCTAAAACCAATTTATACATGGGCTCTAATGATTTTTCATCAAAAAGCATGTTAGCATTGGAAGCAAATGGCAATTCGTTGGCAAGTATTTTTAAATTGGTATAATGAGTGGTAATGATTCCAAAAGCTTCACGATGATAAAATTCTTCTAAAAAAGTTTCTGCTAAAGCACCACCTAATTCAGGGTCGGAACCCGTTCCAAATTCATCAATTAAAAATAAGGTTTTGGCATTGCACTTTTTCAAAAAATGATTCATGTTTTTGAGTCGGTAACTATACGTACTCAAATGATTTTCAATGGATTGATTGTCGCCAATATCCGTGAGTATTCGATCAAACAAAAAGGTTTCACTACGTTCATGTACCGGAATTAACATCCCCGATTGAAGCATCAATTGTAACAAACCAACCGTTTTTAATGAAATGGTTTTTCCACCTGCATTTGGTCCGGAAATCACAATAATTCGATTAGTATTATCCAATTCAATGGTCTGTGGATAAGTTGTTTCTCCTTTGTTTTTATTGTTCAAATATAAAATAGGATGGAAGGCATCCCTAAAAAACATTCTTTTTTCTTCCACAATAGTAGGAAGAATGGCATTAATTTTTAAGGCATATTTCGCTTTTGCAGCAATCACATCAATGTCGCTTAAAAATTCTTGATAGTCAATCAATAACTCTTTGAATGGTCGAATATCATTGGTGAGCTTTTTTAAGATGCGAACAATCTCCTCACGCTCCTCATATTCTAAATTACTCAATTCTCTCGAATAACGAAACGTAGCTTCAGGTTCAATGTAAGCGATACTACCGGTTTTGGAACTGCCCAAAATACTACCTTTCACTTTTTTGCGATACATCGCTAAAACCGCTAAAACACGTCGGTTTTCAACAAAACTCTCTTTGATTTCGTCCAAGTAACCAAGACTGTTATATTGGCTCATGGCCATCCCAAAACTTTGGTTCACTTTACCTCTCACCACACTAATATCACGGCGAATATTAATTAAATCCGGCGAAGCATTGTCTTTAATTTCACCATATTTATCAATCACTTCATCTACTTTTTGAATGATAAATTTAGTAAATTCAATTGTAGAAGATTTTTGAAATAAGGTGGGATAATAATCGTGAAATTTCTTCAAAAACAGCAACATTGTGTTGACCGTTTCAGACAAATTGGCAATTTTTCTAAAACTACCTACTTCTAAGAAACTGTTTTCAATTCCGATGAATTTGATTTCATGAGCAATACTGTCAAAACCGTGATTAGGCAATGCATTATTATTGGAAAAAGAAGATAAATACTCGGATGTTTGTTGCAATCCATCCATCAACACATTTTTATCTTTATAAGGTGTAATGGATAATGCTTTTTCTTTTCCCAGTTCGGTGTTACAACGGTCAGAAACCGTTTGTAATATGGTGGCAAATTCTAAATCCTTCAGGGTTTTATCTGAAATAGAAATCATGTAGTGTAGCAATTTTACGCAAATTTACGCATTATTTTGATTGTTTCCCTTTTTATGAAAAGTATATGAATTGTTTAGGATTATGTACATTTGTAGTATAGACTATTGTATGGAAAAATTCATCCCAACTGATTGGTATTCTTTTTTGGAGTCGACTTTACAGCAAACCTATTTTCAAAATTTATCAGATTTTGTAGAGAAGGAATATGTGTCATTTCGCTGTTATCCTCCTAAAGAAATGATTTTTTCAGCTTTTAAGTATTTTCCACCTTCTGAAACGAAAGTGGTTATCATTGGTCAAGATCCTTATCACGGTCACGGACAAGCCAATGGGTTGTGTTTTTCAGTGAATGACGGTATGGCTTTCCCTCCATCTTTACAAAACATTTTCAAAGAATTAGAACGCGATTTAGACATTCCAATTGCGATTTCCGGAAATTTAGAACGTTGGGCTGAACAGGGTGTTTTGCTATTAAATGCCACATTAACCGTTAGAGAAAATCTTGCCGGAAGCCATCAAGGGAAAGGATGGGAAACTTTTACAAATTATGTTATTAAGGAATTATCCAATCAAAATGAACAATTAATATTTATTTTATGGGGAAATTATGCTCAACAAAAAACAAAGTTTATTGATGAAAAAAAGCATATTATTCTGAAAAGTGGTCACCCATCACCGTTAAGTGCAAATAGGGGATTATGGTTTGGAAATGGTCATTTTGGTAAAGTAAATGAGTTGTTAAGGAAGCAAAGTAAAACCACAATTGATTGGTAAAAAAAAGACTTGTGCATAAACACAAGTCTTAAAATTTTGAAAAAATAAAGTTTATTTCAAACTTCCCACCATATCTTCCGGCTTCACCCAAGCATCAAAATCTTCCGGGGTAACATATCCTAATCGAACAGCTTCTTCTTTTAAAGTTGTCCCGTTTTTATGAGCTGTTTGAGCAATCTCAGCCGCTTTATAATATCCAATTTTAGTGTTTAGAGCCGTTACTAACATCAATGAATTATCAACCAATTCCTTGATTCTTCCATAATTTGGTTCGATTCCTTGTGCACAATGTTCGTCAAACGAAACACAAGCATCACCAATTAATATAGCGGATTGCAAGAAATTTGCAGCCATCACCGGTTTGAACACATTTAATTCATAATGACCTTGCGTACCACCAACTGTGATTGCTACATCATTACCCATTACTTGAGCACAAACCATCGTTAAGGCTTCACATTGCGTTGGATTTACTTTTCCTGGCATAATAGAAGAACCAGGTTCATTTTCAGGAATCAAAATTTCACCAATTCCGGAACGTGGTCCTGAGGCCATCATTCGGATATCGTTAGCAATTTTGTTTAATGAAACGGCTAGCATTTTTAAAGCTCCGTGAGTTTCAACAATAGCATCATGAGCGGCTAACGCTTCAAATTTATTTTCAGCGGTTACAAAAGGTAATCCGGTGAACTCAGCTATGTAGTTGGCTACTGTTACATCGTAACCGTTAGGGGTGTTTAAACCGGTTCCAACCGCTGTTCCTCCTAAAGCTAATTCTGATAAATGAGCTAATGAATTGTTCAACGCTTTTAAACCATGATCCAATTGCGAAACATATCCAGAAAATTCCTGACCTAGGGTTAGGGGAGTGGCATCCATCAAGTGAGTACGTCCAATTTTTACCACATTCATATACGCATCAGATTTTGCTTTGAATGTATTACGTAATTGCGTAACACCCGGAATTGTTTTCTCAATAACCGCTTTGTAACAAGCAATATGCATTCCGGTAGGGAAGGTATCATTGGAAGATTGTGATTTATTTACATCATCATTTGCTTTTACAAGTTGCTCACCTTCGCCAATGTTGAATCCGGCTAACACTTGTGATCTGTTGGCAATTACTTCGTTCACATTCATGTTACTTTGTGTGCCCGAACCCGTTTGCCAAATCACTAACGGAAATTGATCATCTAATTTTCCGGCTAAGATTTCGTCGCAAACAGTTGCTATTGCATCTCTTTTTTCAATCGATAAAACGCCTAAATGATGATTGGCATAAGCCGCTGCTTTTTTTAAGTAAGCAAAGCCTTCAATAATTTCTTTTGGCATAGAGGCGGATGGCCCAATTTTAAAATTGTTGCGAGAACGCTCTGTTTGTGCTCCCCAATATTTATCGGCGGGTACTTTTACTTCGCCCATGGTGTCTTTTTCAATACGATAATTCATGGTTATGTATATTTATAATTTAATTTGTTTTTTATTGAACACAGATTTTTACAACTTTAAAATCTGTAAATATTATATGTTATTTTTTAAACCCGTAACTAAAAAATGGAACACGGATTCCGATAGCTATCGGAACGGATTTTGACAGCTTCGTTGTAATGGATTTTCACGGATTTGTATCATATTCTTCATCATTCATTACCAATTCTTTATCCACAATCATGGAAACCGTTTACGGATAACCAATAACCAACAACTGATAACCGATAACCGACAACCGACAACCGACAACCGACAAGCAATAACCGACAACCGACAACCGACAACCGACAACCAATAACCGACCACAAATTTACTTATTAACATTCCTATTTTAAAATATTTTTGAATTTATCTTGATAAAATGATATAGTTAAATTACATTTGTAATTGAATTCGATAAATTCCGGAAAACATGTTTGAATTTCAACAGTATTTAGGCTTTTTACTTTTCTTAACCATTTTAACCATTGGTTTTTGGTTAATGATTTTCTTGGTTGGTTTTGTTCACTATTGGTTGGGCGGAGCAATCATGGAATTAATCAAAGAGAGAAAGGCTAAAAAAGAAGAACAAATCTCTTAACCATATTGATTTGTAAAAAAAAGGGATGCGATTGCATCCCTTTTTTTATGGTCTTCCCATAAACTCACCATCATCTCCATTTTCTCTTCTTTGATTTTTCTCTCTTTCGTTTTTCTGCTTATTGAAACGATAAGTAAAGGTAAGATTGATTTGTCTTACTCGCCATTGCATTTCACTATAGGATTGTACTTGAGGTAAATTCACTTCAGAAATTCTTTTTCTGGAATTAAACACATCACTTACGTTTAACGCTATTGTTCCTTTATCTTTTAAAATATCTTTGCTAAAGGCCAAGTTGGCACTTAAAACACCTAAACTTCTTCCTTGAGCGTTGTTTTGTGGAGCATTGTAGGTGGCATTGGTTTGCCAATCGATTTTGTAAGGCAACGTGATTTTAGAATTGATTCTAGCAAACCAACTCGTTGCTACATTATCCAAATCAATAACTACATCATTACCTAAGAAGTTAGTATAGTTATATTCGCCTTGGGTTTCATTTCTAAAGAAATTAAAATTACCGTTCAATCGCCACCATTTATATGGAGAGTAATTCAAGGTGAATTCAAAACCCATTCTATATTCGGTCGCTAAGTTAATTGGACCGCTCAAAATTTGTGGAACGCCGTCAATTATTACTCCGGATTCTCTTCTTATAAATTGAAATACATCTTCCGTTTTGTTAACGTAAGCAGACGTATTAAATGTTAATTTATCCCATCTTTTCAAATACCCCAAATCAATGGCATGTGTTAAAGCAGGATCCAAATCCGGATTTCCTCTAAAAATATTGATATTACTGGATAAATTAGCTGTTGGATTTAAAAATCTTCCTCTCGGACGTTGAATTCTTCTGCTGTAACTTAAAGTAACATTGCTTTTGTCTGATATTTCATAAGCAAAAAAGGCACTTGGAAAAAAGTTGTTGTACTTTTTAGTATTAAAATTATCATCCGAAATAACATTTACACCAATATTAGAATCTTCCCAACGCAATCCAAATAAATAAGAAAATTTATTAATCTTAGAACCAAATTGAGTGTATAAAGCATTTACATATTCCTTGTATTCAAATAGATTTGAAAATAAAGGGTCAATTTCAAATTGATTGTTCGTTTCGTTAAATGTTTCTACTTGAAAATCAGTAAGAATTTTGGTAAAATCTCCACGGTATCCGGCTTCAAAACGACTATTTTTTCCCAATGGTAATACATAGTCGGTTTGAATTAAGTTTCGAGTTTGTCTTTGAGCATTAAATGTAGTCTGATCAATGTCATCTTCAATCAATGCATCTTCGTTATCTTTATTGGTTGATGCAGAAAAATCAACGGTTAGTTTGTGCCCGTCTTTTTGGAAGTTTTTTACATAATTAGAAGAAAACTCAATATTTTCCCCATTGCTGATTTGGTTATTAAAACGTCTTCTTGTACCCGTTGGATTTCTATCAGCATCAAAGTTAAAGAAAAGTACTTCATCCGGATTTGAACCATTGTCATTGCGATAAGAAAAGGTATTTGTCCATGAGGATGATTTATCTAAAATCCATTCCGCACCAAAACTTCCGTTAAAAGCATCTCTGATACGATTATTTTCTCGTCGCTCGTTTTGATAACGAATAATTTCTCCTGTTTCAGGATTTAAAATTTTTGAATCGGTTTTTGAATTTCCTGGACTATTACGATCACTCCAACCCAAAGTAGAAAATAAATTGAATTGCTCAGATTTATAATTAATATTTCCCGTTAAACCATAATTTCTTGGGTCCCCAACAGTACCTGTAATTACACCATTAAAGCCTTGATTCTTACCTTTTTTCAAAATGATATTGATAATTCCACCTCCACCTTCTGCATCATAACGAGCCGATGGATTGGTAATCACTTCTACTTTATCAATAGCATCAGCCGGAATTAAACGCAAAGCATCAGTTACATTAATCGCATTTGATGGACGACCGTCAATCAAAATGCGTACGTTTTCATTTCCACGTAAACTTACATTTCCTTCTACATCAACAGATACTGAAGGAACGTTATCCAACACATCACTTACGGTTCCACCTTTCACCATCATGTCTTGACCAACGTTATAAACGCGTTTGTCAAGCTTAATTTCAACAGTTGAACGTTCTGCTCTTAACTCTACACCATCCAATTGTGTAGATTCGTCTTCTAACGTAATAGTACCAAAATTTGTATCTGCTTGTAAAGCACGTCCTTTATATTCAATCGTTTTGAAGGATATAAATTCAAATCGAACGTTATAATTTCCAGCAAACGTCTCAATGCTGAATTCACCCTTGCTATCTGTAATTCCTCCGGTTACCATTTCAGGATTTCTAACACTTTGCAATACAATAGTGGCATACTCTAACGGTTGAGAAGTAGATTTGTCAATTACTTTTCCTGAAACTTTAATTTTTTTAGGTTCAGGACGTTGAGCTAAAGCATCAATTGAGAGTGTTAAAAATAAGATAAGTAATAAGTTGATTGATTTTTTCATAGATTTATTTTAATGTAAAATAAGATTGCAAAAATAGACGTAGGTTTAATCTTAAAATCACAAACCTTTGTTAAAAGATGAATGGAATTATTCTAAATAATATCAATAATTTGTTGTGGAGGTCGACCTATAATTGCTTTATTATCGGTAACTACAATAGGTCGTTCCATTAAAATAGGATGGGCTGCTATCGCTTTTAAAATTTCATTATCAGATAGGTTTTGATTTTTATATTGCTCGATCCAAAGTTTTTCTTTCTGTCGAACGATTTGAATGGGGCGAATGTTCAGTTTCTGGATTAATTCATTTAATTCTTCTTCATTTAAAGGATGTTCCAAATATTTAATCACTTCAAAATCTTTTCCGGATGCTTCCAAAAGTGCAATTCCATCTCTTGATTTTCCACATCGCGAATTATGTAATATTCGAATCATTAGCTTTTTTTTGGCAAAGTAAAATCATTGAAACGCATTTTTAGTTAAAAAAAATGTAACTTATTCTTAAAGAATTAACTTATATTTGAAAATAAAAAATCGTTTGTATGTATATAGAACAAGTTAACAACAAAAAATTTAATATAATTCTCTATTTGCCTATTCCTTTGGTATTCTTGGGGTTAGTTCTCGTAAACTTTATTACAACCTCAGATGTTAATACTGAAGAACTGCTACAAATGATTATAGATAAGTTTGGCACCAATCTTACTTTTGCCCTTATGGTAGGTCAATTGGCATTTTGTTGCCTTGTTTTATTATTGTGGGTCAAATTTATTCACGGTCAAAGCATTACCAGCTTAACCACTTCAAGAGAAAAAATTGATTGGAAACGCGTGTTTTTCTCTTTTTCTGTTTGGGGAGGCTTTACTGCAATCACAACCCTTATTCTGTATTGGTTGTCACCTGAGAATTTTGTCATCAATTTTGATCCTATCAAATTTTTTCCTTTTTTACTATTAGCATTATTGCTCATTCCTTTGCAAACCAGTTTTGAAGAATATTTTTTTAGAGCGTATTTAATGCAAGGTATTGGAGTAGTTACTAAAAGTAGATTAATTCCTTTACTTATAACATCAATTACATTCGGATTAATGCACATTGCCAATCCGGAAGTAGGTAAGCTAGGAATGATCATTATGGTCTATTATATAGGAACCGGTTTCTTTTTAGGCATTATGACGTTAATGGATGAAGGTTTAGAATTGGCGTTGGGTTTTCATGCGGCCAACAACTTAATCGGAGCACTATTAGTAACGGCAGATTGGACCGCTTTTCAAACACATTCTATCTTAAAAGATGTATCTGAACCATCCGCAGGGTTTGATGTTTTGTTTCCGGTTTTGGTCATTTTTCCGATTCTTTTGTTTATTTTTGGTAAGAAATACAAATGGACAAACTGGAAAGATAAACTAACCGGAAAAGTCCATGAATATTTACCGCAAAATGATCAAATTAATACTATAGGAGCAAATGATTGATACTGAAATTACCTATCATAACGTACACAATAAATTCAAATTAAACGGTTTTCACTTAAATCGTGAAGAGCTTTGTACGTTTGCATATAGCTTCATCAAAGAAGGGGAGGATTTTGAAAAACCTGTTGGCGATTTCCTTTTGGACTGGTTTGATGATAAAAGCTATATCGAAATGAATACTTCCGGCTCAACCGGTAAACCCAAATTAATCAAAGTTGACAAACAAGCAATGGTTCGGTCGGCTTTGGCTACCGGAGATTTTTTTGATTTAAAACCGGGTGATAAAGTACTTCATTGCTTACCTGCCAATTATGTAGCCGGTAAAATGATGTTGATACGCGGATTTATTTTAGGATTAGAAATTGATTTCGTAGCTCCAAGCTCACATCCATTAGCGAAGATTGATTATGATTATGACTTTGCAGCTTTAGTACCTATGCAGGCTCAATATTCATTAGACAAATTAAAACATGTTCGTAAAATCATTATTGGTGGAGCGAAAATCACTAAACCTTTAGAACAAAAATTACTGAAAATTAAATCAGAAATTTATGAAACCTTTGGAATGACGGAAACCATTACGCACATTGCCGCCCGTAAAATGGGAGAGGAGGCTTTTACCGTTTTTCCAAATGTAATGTTGTCGTTGGATGATAAAAACTGTTTGTTAATTAAAGCTCCTTCTGTTTCTCTGGATATTATTGAAACGAATGATATTGTAGAAATGGTCTCTGAAAACCAATTCATTTGGCTAGGTAGATACGATAATGTAGTTAATAGTGGCGGAATCAAATTAATTCCCGAACAAATTGAAGAAAAACTTGCCACCCGAATCCCGAGACGTTATTTTGTGGCCGGTAAACCTGATCCGGTGTTGGGTGAACGACTGGTTTTAATTGTAGAAGGTGAACCTATGCCAATTGAAGAATCTGTTTTTGAAGTGTTAGACAAATACGAAAAACCAAAAGAAATTCACTTTGTGAAACATTTTGAAGAAACACCAACCGGTAAAATTGTTCGAAAAGATACGTTGGGGAAGTTTATGAGTTAAAGCTCTAGCTATTACTTGAATACTTTCAAACAAACCTGACAGGTTTTGAAAACCTGTCAGGTTTATTTTTAATCAATTTATCAGTTACTAAAAATTACTTCTTAACCGTAATCAACATTTTATTCAATGACAATTGAATGTCTTCAACAGCAGTAGCATTAGGAACTCTTACCCAATCATTACTAACCACAACACGCGAACTTTTTCCACTAGCATAATATTCAATCGGCATTTCAAAACCGGTTACATCAGTGTTCCATCTAGCTTCTATTTTCTTTTTTTCCACTCTAAATTCTAATTCCGGTAGGTTTTTATATTTCAAATATTGTTCAAAAATAGGAGTTAAGTTTAATCCTGACTCTTTAGTAAAAAAGTCCACCACATCTTTCGTTTCAATGATTTGATGACGATAAGTTTCAGCATATTTACGTAACATTGTCCACCATTTCTCATCATTATTAACAATATGACGAATAGTATTAAGCATTAACGCACCTTTATAATACATGTCCGAATTTCCGGTTTTGAAATTTACGCCAAACTGTCCAATAATCGGTTTTCTATTACCTACCATCCGTTTTTGACCGTTGATATAGCTCATGGCATTTTCATATCCAAACTGACATTCTACAAATACCGATTCGGTGTAAGTTGTAAAACTTTCGTGAATCCACATGTCGGCTATGTCTTTAGAAGTGATGCTATTGCCAAACCACTCATGTCCGGTTTCATGAATGGTGATATAATCAAAAAGTAGTCCCACACCGGTGCCGGTCATGTCATTTCCCATATATCCTTTTAGATACTTATTTCCGTAAGCTACAGCACTTTGATGCTCCATACCTAAATAAGGAGTTTCAACCAACTTAAAGCCATCTTCTGCAAAAGGATAACTGCCAAATTTCGATTGAAAACAATCCATCATCGGTTTGACTTCTTCAAAATGTTGTCGTGCTTTGGCTTCATTTTCCCGTAAAACATAATAATCCAAATCCAAACCCTTGTGATGATCATGAATATGCACATAATCAGCCACGTTAATCACAATATTATAATTGTTAATCGGACTTTTTACTTCCCAGTCCCAACGCGTAAAACCATTTTTAAGGTCTTCTTTTCCTAAAAAACGACCATTGGAAACATTCATTAAGCCATTAGGAACCGCTACTTTCACCGATGCTCCTCTATCCGGTTCATCCGTTTGGTGATCTTTCACCGGATACCATAAACTTGCACCTGTTCCTTGTACGGCAACTCCAATAAAATCTTTTCCGTTACTGTCTTTTTTCCAAACAAATCCACCGTCCCAAGGAGCATTTTTGGCAACTAATGGCGAACCTGAATAATAAAATCGAAGGGTTGTTTCAGCAATGACATGTAATTCGTTAGGAATATCAATAAATACAGCATCTAATTCTCTAGTATAAGAAAGTTTGCTTTTTTGAAGTACAATACTATCCACTTGCATGTTCTCAAACAAGTCAATCTGTATTCGTTTAGAAGGTTTGACCCATTTATAGGTTATATCATTGTATCCTGATACTGATTTCGTTTCAGGTTGAATAATGATATTCAAATCATAGCGTTGCACATCAAAAGCAGTTCGTTCCGGTCGTAGACTTCCTTGTAACGAATCTCTTCGGGTGAAATTTTGACCGGTTGAAATAAAAGTGACGAATAAGCAAATGACATAAAAATGTTTCATGATACTATATATTGATACTACAATATTAAATCAATTCACGGAATACTTATCAATTTTATGATTTTTTTGATAAAGTTCTAATTTCATGTGATATTTAATGAATCCAAGAAAAGAGGAATTTAAATTTTAATATAGATAAAATCTATTCGTTTTTATTTTTGAATAGAAAATGATGTATTACTTTAGTACCGCAATTAATAACTAAATGTAAACTCGTTTGTAACGTTATTTAATTGCTAAATAAAGAAAAATCCATTATTTATCGCTTTAATTTTCGTAAATTTATAGGCATAAATGATATCAAGATTCAAAACAAATTAATAAACAATAAATATAGTATTATGAACAATTCAACTGAAGGAAAATGCCCTCATCATCATCAAGCAATGGGATATGAAGCTACTCCATCGCCTTCTGCATCCGGAAAATGTCCTGTGATGCACGGAGCCAATTCAAATGCAAATCAGTCTGTAATGGAATGGTGGCCAAAATCATTAAACTTAGACATTCTTCACCAACACGACAAAAAAACCAATCCACTTGGAGAAGATTTTAATTATGCCGAAGAATTCAAAAAATTGGATTTAGAAGCATTAAAGCAAGATTTAAAAAACCTTATGACTGATAGTCAGTCTTGGTGGCCTGCAGATTGGGGTCACTATGGAGGTTTGATGATTCGCTTGGCGTGGCATGCAGCTGGAACATATAGAGTAGCTGATGGTAGAGGAGGAGCCAATACCGGAAATCAACGTTTTGCTCCTTTGAACAGCTGGCCTGATAACGGAAACTTAGACAAAGCCCGTCGTTTATTATGGCCAATCAAGAAAAAATACGGTAACAAAATTTCATGGGCCGATTTAATGATTTTAGCCGGTAATATGGCGTATGAATCCATGGGCTTCAAAACATTTGGTTTTGCAGGTGGTAGAGAAGACATTTGGCATCCTGAAAAGGATATCTATTGGGGTTCAGAAAAAGAATGGCTTGCACCATCCGGTAGTGAAGGAACGCGTTATTCAGGTCAACGCGATCTTGAAAATCCTCTTGCAGCTGTAATGATGGGATTAATTTACGTGAATCCGGAAGGAGTGGATGGAAACCCTGATCCTCTAAAAACAGCTCGTGACATGCGTGTTACTTTTGAACGTATGGCCATGAATGATGAAGAAACAGTTGCTTTAACTGCCGGTGGTCACACGGTTGGTAAAGCTCACGGAAATGGAGATGCTTCAGTTCTAGGCGAAAGTCCGGAAGGTGGAGATATCAAAGACCAAGGTTTTGGTTGGATGAATCCAAAAGGGAACGGAAACGGTACAGATACGGTTACTTCCGGTTTAGAAGGAGCGTGGACTACTCATCCTACTGTTTTTGACGATGAATATTTCCATTTATTATTTAAATACGATTGGGAATTGAAGAAAAGTCCGGCAGGTGCATGGCAATATGAGCCAATTAACATAGCCGAAGAAGACATGCCAATCGATGCTCATAATCCGTCAGTTCGCAGAAATCCGATTATGACAGATGCGGATATGGCCTTAAAAATCGATCCGGAATACCGCAAAATATCGGAACGTTTCCAACAAGACCCGGCGTATTTCCGCGATGTATTTGCAAGAGCTTGGTTCAAATTAACGCATAGAGATTTAGGACCAAAATCACGCTACCTTGGAGCAGATGTTCCGGCAGAAGATTTGATTTGGCAAGATCCGGTACCAACAGTTGACTACACATTATCAGCTTCAGAAATTGAAGAATTAAAGTCTAAATTATTGAACTCCGGTTTAACTAGAGCTGATTTAATCAATACAGCATGGGATAGTGCCAAAACATTCCGTGGGTCTGACTTTAGAGGAGGTGCGAATGGTGCACGCATTCGTTTAGCTCCTCAAAAAGATTGGGTTGGAAATGAGCCCGGTCGTTTGCAAAAAGTAATCAACACCTTAACCGAAATTCAATCCGGATTGGCTAAAAAAGTAAGCTTGGCTGACTTGATAGTGCTGGGTGGTTCTGCTGCGATTGAACAAGCAGCCAAAGACGGTGGTTTCAACATCACGGTTCCTTTTACTCCCGGTCGTGGTGATGCATCACAAGAAATGACCGACGTGAAATCATTTGCTGATCTTGAGCCATTGCACGATGCTTTCCGTAACTTCCTGAAAAAAGATTATATCGTTGCTCCGGAAGAAATGATGTTAGACAAAGCTCAATTACTTGGTTTAACTGCACCGGAAATGACTGTTCTTTTAGGTGGAATGCGAGTATTAGGCACTAACTATGCCGGAACAAAACACGGTGTTTTCACCCACAATGAAGGCGTTCTATCAAATGATTTCTTTGTTAACTTAACCGACATGAGCTACAGTTGGAAACCGGTTGGAGAAAACCTTTACAACATTGTTGACCGTAAAACCGGAGCTACCAAATGGACCGCAACGCGTGTGGACCTAGTATTTGGTTCTAACTCGATATTAAGAGCGTATGCTGAAGTGTATGCCCAAGATGACAACAAAGAAAAGTTCGCTCGCGACTTTGTAAACGCTTGGGTTAAAATCATGAATGCTGATCGTTTTGATGTGAAATAATTCCACTTAACATAAATTACCCTGAAAAGCAACTCGGAAACGGGTTGCTTTTTTTATTTTGGGTTGACGGTTGTCTGAACTCAGTTTTCCGACAATCTAAAAGTAATAAAAAGATTTCCTAAATTTCTATCTTTCCTTAATAAAGCTTAATTTCTTAATGGTTTAAGGATTAATGCAAATAAATCTTCGTGTTCTTTTGTGCCTTCTATGTGCTCCTAGTGGTTACAACTCTATTGCTTTTTAAACCGAAAAATCATCACTACTATTATCCAAAAGGGAAGTGTAGATAACAAAATTGTCCACTTTAGGCTTAACAATCCTACTATTGTCATCATTCCAAAAAGAATACTCATACATGCAATACCAATGTACGTTAGCTTTTTGGAAGGAATGGATTGAAACAACGTAATAAAAATGAGCATTTGTCCCAAAAGCGGTAACAAAATAAAAGGATGCACTATAGCAAGCGGATTAGAGAATACTTTAGCTATTACTTCCCATTCCACCTCAAATATAAAGGAATGATTGTCCTTTCCCCATTCTAAGTATCCAAAAAAAGAGGTAATAAAAAGTAAAATATTGAATTGTTTTTTTGACATATAAAGTTTATAAATAATAACTTCTCTTTACATTAAATTTAAATCAAACTACACATTTAGAATTATAATACTTTTTCAAAACATACACTATTTTCTATACCGGTATATTGTCCGTAATTAGGAATGACAGTAAACAGGTTTTTCTTGTAAAGCCCGATAGCTTCAGGTTGATTGACACCGGTTTCCAGAATGCATTTGGAATACCCCATTTCCTTTGCCCAACTTTCTAATACTTTTAAAATCATAGAAGCAATACCTTTTCCTCTTTTATCCAAAGGCACGTACATGCGTTTGATTTCCATTGTGTTTGTATCATATTCTTTCAAAGCTCCACAACCCACCGCAATCTCTTTTTCAAAAACTACAATCACATGTTTAATTGTTGTAATTTTATTGAATTGATCATAAAAGGCATGTTCGTCACCATCTCTAATGGCTAATTCTTTATCGAGTTCAATGACTAATTGTTGAAAGGCTTTGTTATCTGAATTTGTTTTGATGATGGAATACATATTTTTCTTTTTGTATTAGAATAGGATAATTAACTAATAATATTTATCAAATATAAATTACTTTTATTAAAGCTGAAAAAGTAATTTCTTTGATTTAAATGTGGATTGCAAGTGTTTTAGTATTATTAATTAGCTTTTATTTCATCATTTTTCACTCCCTTGACATTCTACTTTGTTAATTATTTCTACTTTGTTTATCTAAAAATTTTTACTTTTATAATTCAAATTAAAATTTAAACATTTATTAAAATGAAAAAATTTATCATCACCATTTTAGCTGTTTTTAGTGTAACAGGTATTTATGCCCAAACCTATGAATTCAAAATTGTCACTAGTGTTGAATCTATTGTACCTGGTGGATTGGGGAGATCTAGGGTTATTGAAAATAATGAAGAAAGAGATTTTTCTCCAGTGATGGCAAGTAATGCCGGACGACAAAAAGACACAAAAAGTAGAAAAGAAAATAAAGCTGAAAACTTTAAAGAAACCAACTTATTAAATTTTTATTCGATGGTTGGTATAAATTTTCAAAACATAGCCAGCAATGATGCCATATTATCAAGTATGCTCAATGCCTATGCTCAAGAAGGGTGGGAATTGGCTTTTGTAAGCAGTGGTGTAGAAAGTGATGCCGGAAAAGATGATGGTTCAGGAATATTTATAACTAGATATGTTTTTAAAAGAAAAAAAGAATAATTCGAATGTTGATACACAATAAAACCAGTTAAATTACTAGTTTTTTTATTTTAATTGAATAGATTAAAATAATACTCTTAGCGAAATAAAATCAATAAAAACCAAAATATAAATACTACATTTGACGACTATAACATTAAGGAAATTCTTTCTATTTTTGGATACTAACAACCTAACTATTTTCATGAAAAACATTTTTATTTTTAGTTTAATTATCTTTTTTCAATTTTCATTTGCACAAGAGGAAACCAAAAAAGATAGCATTTTACCCACTGAATTGAAAGAGGTTGTCGTTCAATCTAAAAAGAAAAGTATAGAACAAAAAGCCGATCGAACCATCTTTAATTTTTCTGAACAAAGTCATTTAAATTCCGGTTCGGTGATGGAAGGATTAAAAAAATTGCCCGGATTGATAGTTTCTGATGTAGCAGGCATGATGTACCAAGGAAAACAATTGGAAGTTTTTATGGACAATCGACCTTTAAATATATTTTCCAATGAACTTACTTCGTATTTAGAAAGTCTTCCGGCTAATTCGATTGAAAAAGTAGAAATTATCACTCAACCCGGTGCCGAATTTCCGGCTACCTCCGGTGGAGCCATTATCAATATTGTTACTTCTAAAAACGCAAAAAAATACCTTTCTGCAACGTATTCAAACGGATATAGTTATACAAAATACACAAAATCAAGGCATCGTTTTAATAACAGTGTGTTGTTAAACGCTCGAAATAAATGGTTTGGCTGGCAAATTCAATTGGGTCAAAACTTCAATCAAGGCTATCAACGCACTAATTTTAGAAATGAAAGTTTTGTTTTATCGCAAAATACAACCGATAGAGAAAATCGCTTCTACTTCTTTAAAACCGGTTTGAAATTCGATTTAAAAAAAGACCGTTTATTGGTCAATTATGATTTTACTACTTCCAACAACAATGCCTTAATTGATGCCAATGGTTTTGGCTTTACAACCAGTGATGTCAGTAAAAACAAACTCAACCGAAATGACGTTGCTTTAAATTATCAAAAGCGATTTGACGATGCAACTAAAAAGTTAGACTTTCGGTTCAACATCAATTCGGTAGATAATCAATTTGATTTAACCAACAGAAGTGTTGGAAATTCAGTTTTAGACAATGGTTTTGATCAGTTGTTCTATCAATTCAGAACCGATTATTCACAAGAGTTTTCGTTTTTAGAAAAGACCAAGTTTTCAACCGGTGTGTTGGCAGATCAATTGGAATTTGAAGCACAAAATGAAGGAAGTACCAATTTGGATTATCAACGTACGACTTTTGCAGCCTACACTGAATTTCAATCGACGTATAAAAAATTTGATTTTGTAGTAGGCGGAAGGTTAGAATCGTATAGCATAGACGGAACAACCGATACCGATGATTTGATTCCGTTTAAGCAAACACGCTTTTTTCCGAATGCAAGTATTCAATACAACATCATTCCGCAAGTATTTGTAAATGCCAATTACAATAAAAAAATTAGTTTACCTAATACGGCTTCATTAAATCCAAATAATACCAGTTATCAAAATCCAAATGTGAGCTTTTTTGGCGACCCAAATTTAGAGCCAACTATTTTTGATAATTATGAAGTAAAAATCAGTGCTTTTGAATATTTTTATGTGAGTTATTCTCGAAGTGACGCCAATAACCAAGTGATGAATCGCATCATTACAAATGGCGATGGTGCGGCTAGTATTTCTGAAAATATTCCGCAAGTAACCATTCATAATTTTAATTTTGGGTTACCGATTCCGTATATGTTGTTTACGAAAGGCTTAACCGAAACCTTGAAATTTGATTTTAATCCCGACGAAATCAACTTTTTATACTTGTATGTGGGTCACCAAAAGCATATTTTGCCGGATGTAACCAACAAAGGTTTGTGGTTTTTTAATGCCATGTCGCAAATCGTTTTGCCCGGTAAAATTACGTTTACGGCAAATTATAACACTTCTTCTACCGGTGGAAACTATTTCTATTATGAGAACCGTGTGCCTTTTGGTCAACAATTTGATGTAACATTTACTAAGAAATTTTTAGATAATAATTTAGCTATTTCGGTGTATTGCAATGATGTTTTTAACACCAACGAACAAGGATTTAATGCTTTAGGGACAAATTTAGTCTATGCCAGTAAAAACGATACCCGACGTGTAGGCATCACCTTAAATTATAAAATTCCAACCAAAAATAAACTTGCGAAAGAGGAAAGCAATATCTTGAACAATGATAAAAAAGAAGAAAATTCGATTGTTAATTAATTGTTTTTGGTTTACCAAATGAGATGAATTGTAGGGAGGGGTATCTAACGATTGTAATATCTTATTCTTGCATCAACTTGTCTTTTAACATGTATAAGTTCTTTTTCTGTTGTCATTCCACTCCCGATTTGTTCACCAATTTCCCAAAAATTATCTATGTCGTAGTTTTTATTGTCAAGCCAGTATACTGAAAAATAACGGTCACGAAAATCAACGGAAAAACCAATTGTGTTTTTATCATTGCTATAAATTAAAGATCCGCCAAGTCCTTTTTCAAAAGGTCTTAATTTGTCATAATCGTAAACAATTTTAAAGTTAAGGTCAGTTTCTAAAAATGAAAATGTCTTTTTAATCAATTCAAAAGTTGGATTTTCATACTTTCCTGATTTGTAGCCTTTAGTTTCTAGAAATATTTTATCCAGTTTATTTCTGTCAAACCACTCATTCCCATTTAGAATAGTTGGAATTGATTTTAATATCTCAAGTCCCACTTTAACAGTAGCTAACTCATATTCTGGTGGTAAATAAGGATGATGTCTATTGTGATCGTCAATGCCATTATACAAATCAATTTCATAAAAAGTATAGCAATTGTTGTTGTCCGAATAAGAAGGCTCTCGATTGTCCTCAAGTCGCTTTAGGTAAAAGTATACAGGAGTACTGTTGCGATGCAATGTAATTTCAATTTGTCGTTGTGCTTTATAGTTTGTGTATCGGTTGATGTAATATTTCGGACCGCCCGGATACTTGTCGGTTTCTTTTTGAATGGTATAAGAGTAATCAAAATCCGTTTCCAAAAACGCATAGAGCTTTCTCATTTTCTTAATGAGTTTAGTTCTATCATTTTCTAAACCATGCTTTTCTGTTAGCAATAGATTTTTGATGTATGTAATTAATTTCAATTGTCAAATTATTTTTGTTTGCAGAATCGTCAAACGATTCCGTTTTCTAATAAATAAGTTCAAATGTAACTAACTTTTACTATCAATTGTGCTAATTTTCAGATGTGTTGTTAATTCCGATAGCTTTTGGAGTTTGTATTACATTGCTATACGAAGAAAACTTAGCAAATCCTTGTCATTTATCAACCATCCCAAAAACATCCACTTAACAAATAACAATTTTCAAACAACTGAAACCCAAAACTCATTTTCGAATTACCGTAATTTTATAAATTTTATCGTTTTTTACTTCGTAAATCAGTACTAACTCTAAAATATCCGCAGAACCTTTTCTGCCTACTATGCTTTCATGGTCGATGACTTTGTTGTCAAAAACAATACGTTTTACAATGGTGGAATGCAATGTAGGCGACGACTCAAATAAGGCGGTGTACAATTTTCGTACTTCATCAAGCCCTTTAGCTGTGAGCGTATGATCAGCAAAACTGTATATCGCAATGTCTTCACTAAAGCATCGCATAAAACCTTCAATATCTCTGTTGTTATAATAATCTAAATTCATCTGAACTACTTGTTCTGTACTACTGTTTTGTGCCATTGTTGTTGTTGTAAACATTGAAAGGAATAGTAGGGTGAGATAGATTGGTTTCATTTTAAAAGTAATTGTTGCTTTCATATTTAATATGTTTCTCTAAGCTATTCGCATAGCATATGGTATAAACGAAGACTTATGAGGGCAAGGGAAATATACTATTACTGAGGATTTTATAATATAAGTTAGAACGTGTAACAAATTTACACCGTTTTATTCGACTCAAATTTATTTTTGTAATATTCGCTTTCAATTGATTTTACATTTAACTTAGGAACAAGTATCAATACTAATCCAATTACAAACAAAACGATGAATAATCCTAATAGTATCAATACGATTATTAATCCGATAAACATATTACCAAAACCCTCTAAAACAGCGGAATAAATATTGTCTGAACTTACATTACTATCAAAAACTTCTGAAGTCATAGTAATAATTGTAAAAACCAGTAATACAATTGCTAATGTTGCAATAAACCAAGTATTTACAGGAATCATATATTTCCAAATGTACCAATTTTTAGGTAGTTCAGTTTTACCATTTAAACGAATTTTTCTATTGTACTTCCAATTACCAAATCCATATAAGGGAAGAAAAATTAACAACAAAAATTCTTTACTTTCTTTAATTCCTTTTTCAACAGCAAAATAGTTAAAACTGAAATATAAAACGCCTATGCCAATCTGAAACAAAAGGTAAATGATGATTAAATATTCCATATTTTATTTTTTTTAAATACTATATAATATCAAATATAGACTATTCAATTAAATTTTTAGAATATATTTATTACTTGAAAGCAAATTAAAAAAAATTAATTTTTGCATTTTTTTTACTTTAGGAATATTTCGAACATTTTAATTCAATTGGTGAAGTACTTAAAATAAAAAAACAAAGTTGTTATTCAACATTTCCTATTTTCTTCTTCACTTTTACTTTTTCACTCCCGTCCAATGCGATGTAAATTTTCGTCCTTCACTGTAGGAAATTCCAAAAATCTTGTTGTCAATGATGTATCCTGAATGGTAGTAAACATTGTCTTTATCGCCGGTTGTAAATGCAAAATATATGTTTTCCCAATCGGTGTTGAAATAACCACAGGTGAAGGGCGTACCATAAAATTCTCCTTTAAATTCATTGCCTTTGGTTGGCGTTAAAATAAAATCTTTGAAATAGGGTGCACTGTTGGGGTCCGGTCGAAGGTCCAATACCCAAGTCCCTTTTATGGCATCAAGATTCACGGTTTTACTGTTGTTTTCTCTCTTTTCATAGGAAGAAATAGTAGGTTTTTGTCCGGTGCTGACCCGATACAATTGCTCGGAAAGCTCATATAAATTGGTTCCGTTTACATTGTTGAAAACAATAATTGTTTTTTTATCCTCCATAGAATGAATCCAATTGGAACAAGAACCTAACAGTCCACCCGTTCTGTAAATAAAAGGCTTGTTAAAAGTACCATAACCATCAGAATACCATATACCGCCCAAGGTTGCACCGTCTAATTGTTTGTTCGGTTGGAGCAATAAGTTAGTAGTGGTTGCATTTAATAAACGATTATTGAGAAGGGCATTATTAAACGTTAACAAATCTTCAACGGTGGAATACATTGCCGCGGAACCAAAATAATTTTCAATAAAATAAGGTTCGTCTGCCGTAATTTTATTGGTGGTTTCTTCAAGGGTATAGG
The DNA here is from genome assembly GCF_000425465.1 of Flavobacterium filum DSM 17961. Taxonomy (GTDB): domain Bacteria; phylum Bacteroidota; class Bacteroidia; order Flavobacteriales; family Flavobacteriaceae; genus Flavobacterium; species Flavobacterium filum. The sequence continues at coordinate 120,096 of NZ_AUDM01000013.1, forward strand.
AGCTGCAAAGTCCGGCAATGATATCTTTGGCATTCAACATACCGGTGTTCACCATTTGTAAAGGGTTCAAAATGTTTTCTTGCAAGAGACTTGCAAAAGATGTTTTGGAAACATTCTCAATAATTTTATGCAAAATAGTATACTCTGTATTGCTGTAATTACTTTTCTCTCCCAGGGTGAAGGCTACCTTTTCACTACAATATTGATCGATAAATTCGTCAAGCGTCAAAGGCAACTGATAAGGCTTCAAGTGTAAATTTTCAACCGCATTCGGAATGCCTGAACTGTAGGTCAGCAACTGTTTAATCGTAACTCTATCTTTTGCATCACCCTTATAGGTAGGATAGTATTTTCCGAAAGGTACATTCAAATCAATTTTACCTTGCTGATGAAGTTGTAGCACAAGCACCGCTGTAAACGTTTTGGTTATAGAAGCAATTTTAAATTTTGTCTTCGCATTCATCGTTGTGCCGGTTTGTCTGTTGGAAATACCAATTCCGTTCAGGTAATCAATTTTTCCATCTGTAGCGACCAAAACAATCCCGTTGAAATTTTTTTGCGAATGATAATAATGAACTACGTCATTATACTGCTCATTTTGAGCAAATCCGATTTGAAGAATAAGGACGAAAAGAATAGAGAATAGTTTTTTCATAGTTGATGTATAGCGTATCAAATATAAGTAATTGTTTATTAAATTTTTAGCACAAATGAAAGTGTTTGCAATTCACATAGCAATTGCAAACAAATTAGGCTAAGGGAGTTGGGAGCTGGAGATAGTAAAGAATACTAAGGGAAAATGCTTTTTCTTCTCAATTTAGTATTGTCGTCCTGTTTTACTGGGGTCTTTTAGGTCTATCCAAAAAATATGAATGGGTTCTTCATCGTCTTGACGACCGTTTTTATTACTGTCTAGTTTTGCAAATACAAACATAAAGTCATTGTCTGAATCATATTCGGACTTAAAAACTGAATAATTTTCTGGAATAAGTGCTTTTTGTTGCTCACCATTAATGTCGAACAAGTAAAGTCTTCTTAGGTCTTTTAGATTAATAAATCCGTCTTTGTTGGTGTCGTCATTATAAACAGAAACCAAAAAGAAATCTCTAGTAATTGGTTTAAAATTTAGTGTATCTTTAGTAAAAGTCGGATAATAAAGTGTTTTAACTAAAACTGGTTTCTCAAAAAAGTTTTTTTGTTTATTTTCTTTAATGTCATAATGCGAAATATTCACCAAATTATATCCATAAACTGCTTGAAGTCCCGGCATAAGATTGTTATTCCAATTATTTCCTTTGTTTTCTTCGGTCTCTTCGTATCTGTAATGAAAATTGTTTGAACCAATGAAAGTCGAATTGTCTTCTTTGTTCACATTTACTTTATAAATAGTTGTCAACCGAACGTTTGGAACGCCTGTTAACAAAACGCTACTTGGTCGTGTGTCAATCTTCAAAGAATCACTGTTTAGTCCGTTGGATTGGTTGTTCTCAGAATTGTCTGAACTTGAACCTACCTGAAAACCTTTTTCATCAAGTTTTCCGTTTGAACAACTTGCCATTACATAAACTATTGTCAATGCAAAAATGGTCTGTAAATATTTCATATTATCTGTGTTTTAAAATGCTACATAACTGTCAAGTTTCCAAATCTACACAACTTTTTCAATTGCTCACAAGAATTAAATGCTGTTTTGTGGATTGAAAATGCTATTTGTAGAGTAGGTAAACTCGAATAATACAGTAAAAATTTTATATTCTTATTTTTACTCATTTATCCATTTTGAATACTCATCCCAATCTTCCAAATAAATAGTTTTTTTTCTAATATTATTTAAATCAGAGAAACCAAGTTTGGAATACCGCGGATATTCTGCCAAAGCTAGAACATCTCTACTGTCATTATTTGCTAGTTCAATATAATCATCAATTTTTGAAATATCTTTGTTTGAAAGCTTTAAAATTGCCGCTGAATTCTATTTATAGCATTTGGATTATCAGCTTTAATTCGGTTAAACTTTAATGTAATCTCATCTATATACCTAGGGAATTCTCTAGCAATTAGTCCTTCAAGTTGATTAGTTGATACTTTACCTATGGGCTGAATTCCTAAGTATTTAATTTTAAACTTCTCAAACATTGTGTAAAAATTTTTTTCTAATGACCTCTCAAAAGATTGTAATCAAATAAAGACTTTGTTAAGCTATCAGTTATATTTATTTAAATTTCACAATTAATCAATTTCTTCATCCTTAATCCAATCCTTCATTTCTGGCAAAACTTGATTTCTTATGAATTCAAAAAAGTCTGAATATTCATTTTCAATAATATTCCAATCTAGTGTATTTTTTTGAAATGTTAGATGAAAGACAATTACATTTTCACAAACATTACCATCTTTAATTTCAAATCCAGCAAATGTGTCCATGTCTTGTCTTCTTCCAAAAGTTAAAACTTCGCGATTTAAACCATGCTCTTCTTTAAACCTTTGATTACTAATTGAATTTAAATTTAATTCAACATCAAATTGCCATGGAATAAATTTTGTCAATTTTAACTTTATAAACCAAATATAAGAATTAGGAATTTCCATTTATAGAATTATTTTATTTTGAACTACTCTTCAATTCTTTTTCTATTAGAAATTAATATACCTTTATTGAGCTGTAATTACAGAAACCAATTTACAATAGTGCAAATTCCAATAATAATGCTCAAAATTATCATTCCAATAATTGTTAAACAACCATATTTAAAAGCTAAATCCTTAAAAGTTTCTCGATACGGTTTTTCTTCTTTAATTTCATTCCTACTCTCAGAAACTGGTTTTATATAAGCAATTAATTCTCCTTCAATCCACTTTTCTTTGTAACCAAAATCAATATATTTTTTTTCACTATTTTCAATTACGTCCTCAGAATCACGTGAAGCTTTCAACATCTCACAAGCAAATAATTCAAAACCATCTTTATTCGCTTTTATATGCATTTCGTCTTCTCCTTCAAGATAATAAATTCCAAAAGTTGCTTTCTCTTTTGATGCTCCAGATTCTAATTGTTCAATTATTTTATTTAATTCTTCGTTTTTCATTTTAGAAATTTATCTACTTTTTTGTGTAGTTCAACAAACTGATAAACCAGAACAATTATTTCATTTCGGTTCAAAACCATAACGAAAAGAACTCAATTGTCCATCAGAACTTTCCAAAGCAACAATATCCATGATTTCTTCTATATAACTACAAATTCTATCCAAATCTTCTGAGTCTGTTTCCAAATATATCTCAGAAAAACGTGCTAATCCAACGGCTATTTTTTCTTGGTATTTTTTATCTGTTGGATTATTTGACAAAGCCACTTCTTTAAAATCCAAAGCAATTTGATTAATCTTCTCCGTAAAAAACAGGTCGCATTTTTTCATCCGCTAAACCGGGATAGTAATTAGGGTAGGGTTGAGCATCAAATTTTTTCTTAGCAATGAATACATCAAACTTTTCCGCTGCATTTTCAGGTGTTTTCATTGGTTTTCCATTTTGTCCGCAAGCCACAAAAAACAAAAGTAAAAATACTATAAAATGGGATTTTTTCATTTAAGTATGTATAATTTCCCAAATCTACACAACTTTTTCAATTGCTCACAAAAATCAAAAGCTGTTTTGGTGTTTTAAAAATGACATTCGCAGAGCAAGTGCTATCAAAGAAGACTAAGGAGAGCTGGTTTTTATTTTCTGATTGAAACTTGATTTGTAAATGTCAACAATTATAAAGCACGAAATTAAGAGCGAACTAATCATAAAAATAGTTAAAAACTCATTTCCTATTTCTAAAATCTTTAGAATTATACAAATTGACCAAATTATGAAATTATTTAGGTTGAATATTCCACAAAGAATATAAAAGAAATTAGTTTTTAATGGATTCGTTTTATTTCTTAGATGAAAAATCAATCTGATAATTAACAAAACACAACTAAAACCAACTGCATACATTATGCTTCCAACAAACTGAAAGAACAAACCTAATGCCTCGAATATTCCTCTCTTTTCAGTGAAATAATCAAAGAATAGATACAAAGTCCAAAAGTTTATCAATATGAATGATAACGTTGAATATTTAAATATTTTTTCTCGCATTGTATTTTCTGTTGAGTTTCGCAAAACTGTTGCATAACTACTAAATATCTTCAAATCTATTTAACTTATTTAACTTTTCAACTACTATTCAAGCTTTTCCTAATAATTTCTATAACTGCTATCAAAGAAGACTTAGGGGAGCTAGGGGTGACCTTCGCAGAGCATGTGTTATCAAAGAAGACTTAGGAGAGCAAGGGAGAATTGGGGGCACCTTTGTATACTAGTCTATACCCTTCTATAGTTACAATTTTATACCTGATTTGTCTGATTTAATTATAAGGTAATTTATAAATGCACTACAACTAGTAAGCATATATATTGCATCTTCTAAATCTAAAGTTGATTCTTCAGATAACGAATGTCTGATTCCATCACTATCACTTGTATATCCATATAACTTTGAAAAACCTTGTTCTAATGCAGTATGTAGTCCTATTTTATCCTTAATAATTTTCAATGCTTTACCTAGCTCTGCTTTTTTGTCTCCTGAAATTATTTGAGCAAGACTTTCAACAGCAGAAATAGATTCTTTAATTGAATTTCTATAATCAGGCTTCATTTTATCTGATAATTTATTTAAAGAAGCTTGCAAATGAGTATTGACACTTTTTAATTTATTTGTGGCAGTATCATCTATAGCTTTTTGAATTTGTTCTATTTGATTTTCGTCAGTAATTGGAGTTAGTTCGTTTTCTATAAATCTAAAAGCAGATAATTCCCTTCCTAAAACAAAATTACAAGCATTAGTAAACTGTTTTCCATCAATAGGATCTGGGTTTTTTGCAATAAACTCTATAAAATCATAAACTTGATACCAATAAAATGAAAAAAATCTATCTCTTATATTTCGGATAACATCATAACTGTTACGAGGAATAGTATCAATTGGTTCTTTAAAAAATGAAAACCATAGATTTTCAATAAATTTCTTAAATTTTGTTGCTTGATAGTAATTACTGTCTTGAGATTTTAAAGGTGAAGCAAAATACATATCAAATAGACTCCATAAACTATTTAGTAAATCATCGTCAATGTAATCACTTTGAATTTCAACTTTTATTGTTTGTATTCCTATTCTTTCAGAAAATTTCATAATCTTGAATTAAAATTGCATGTATTTAATACTTAAGATATCAAATTTATATAATTTTCAAAAAAATAAAATAGAATTCCTTGTATTTTATCAACCTATTTATCAAAACCCAACCCCATCCATCACCTCCATCTCTTTCCCCAACACCGGGTGCCAAAACCGTAAGCGTTCCGCATGCAAATAGAGGCGGTCGGCTTTGGTGCCATATAAATCATCGCCTACAATTGGGGTGTTGAGGCCTTCGGGGTGGGCGGCGTGTACCCGCAACTGGTGCGTGCGGCCCGTGATGGGGTAGAAGTGTACCAAGGTGGTATGCTCCCGGCGTTCTACCACTTCCCATTGCGTTTTGGCGGGTTTGCCGTACTGGTAACACACCAACTGGTTTGGGCGGTTGTCCAAATCAACGCGTAAGGGTAAATTGATCTCGCCACGGTCGTGTTCAATCCTGCCGTTCAATAAGGCTACATAGCGTTTTTGCACCGTGCGTTTCATGAATTGGGCCTGTAACTGCAAATAGATTTCCGTGCTTTTTGCAAGCAACAAAATCCCGGAGGTGGACATGTCCAACCGATGCACAATCAACGGGCCGGTGGCTTCGGGAAATTTTTCTTTGTAACGCCAATACACCGAATCCTGTATCGCTTTGCCGGGCACCGATAAAAACTCGGCCGGTTTATGCACCACCGATAAATAGGCGTCGTCGTATAAAAACTTCAACTCCTTGTCTTCCGCCGGATTCTGCAACAACGGATTGTCGTCCACGTTCAACCCTACCAACATGTGGGCCAAAATGGGTTTGCATTTGCCCGTGCAAGCCGGATAAAAATGCTCGTGTTTCCGTATTTCCGACTTTGGCGATTGTCCCCACCAAAATTCAGCCAAGGCAATGGGTTGCAAGTGATGTAAATAAGCATACTGCAACAATTTCGGTGCCGCACATTCGCCCGCACTTGCCGGTGGATTGTCTTCAAAAATGGCTCCTAAACTCTTCGTTTCTCCCAACGGATTCAAAAACGCATACTGCTGAAACAATTTTTGTTGCAACGCCGCCGATTTAGCTTTGCGTTCGTCTTTCAACTGTTGCAAACGGGCTTCAAAAACCGCTACTTTTTGTTGAGCTTTCTCGATTTCCGTTTTCCAATGATGGTTCATTTGCTTTAGCTGTATGCTTTCCTGCTGGCTTTCTTTGCTCAAGCTTTTTTGCAGGGCTTTGTAGTCGTCAAAGGCTAATTCCTGTTCCGCTTTCACCCGTAATTCATCCCGACGTATTTTATTCAGGCGACTTTGTTCTTTCTTTTCGGCTTTGTCGTGTTCGGCTTGCAAAAGGGTAGTGGCCAAAGCTTGTTGACAATCGAGGTATTCCGCATCGTTTTCTAAGGCTTCAATATCGCGGTTGTAGGCATTCAGGATTTTTTCTTCTTGTTTAAAAAAGCCGTCTTGTTGGAGCATATCAAACACGGGAGGCACAAAATGACGGTGTTCGTTGCTATCGGCCAACTTTCCTGAAAATGCAGCGAGATAACCCACTTCTCCGGTAGGTTTTTGCACAACCAATACGCCAAACATTTTCCCGATGACTAACCCTTGCTGCCCTTCTTTTAATCCGAAATTGTGTTCCCAGTCGGTTTGGGTGTTCAAGTAGTCTTGCAATTCGGAAGCGGCTATTTTACTCAGTTCATGTGGTTCGTAATAAAACGGAAAGGTGAATTTTTCCGGCAAGGCAATAGCGGATATGTCGTGTTGAAACGGAATAAAGTGAGAAGGCTGCGTCATGGTGCAAAGCTAAAAAACGAAAAGTATATATCATATTTTCCGCACAACAGATATTTTATTATTTAACGTGAGTTCGACGTAAGTATATTTAAATTTAGACACGAATTACACGAATTTACACGAATCATAATTTTTAACAATTAAGTTTTACGAATTAAAATCTGATTTATCAGATTTATTGGTGTAATATTCCATCATCAATTCGTGTAAATTAGTGTAATTCGTGTAAAATGGTGAATGTCTATTTGGTTTTTATATTGAACTCACGTTAATTAATAACGCTTAACCCGCTAAAAACAATGCCGATACAATTTAAAATGGTTGCCAAACGAAACAATTTAGTGCAACCTCCGGAAGTTAACTATTATCCTTGTGCGGTGAACCAAGGCGAAGAAACCTTGGAATCGTTGGCTCAAAAAATCTGTGCCGCTTCTTCCTTAACCGAAGCGGACTGTTTTGGGGTAATGTATGCCTTATCAAATGCCATCAGTGAAGCCTTAACCGACTGCAAGATTGTACGCATCGACAGTTTAGGCACGTTTCAATTGACCTTAAAGGCAACAGGCTCACCCGAACCAACCGTCCGTGGAAAAAGCCTGATCAAAGAAAATAAAATTGTCTTTAAACCCTCAAAACGTTTAAAAGCGAAAGTAGCAAAAGCTACTTATGAACAGTTAAAATAGCTGTTGACATGTTAATGATGTGGAGTTGGGTAAACAGTTTGCTGACGTATGCTACTTTACATAGTTCTGGGTTTGGAGCCCGTCACAATCAGTTTAGCCTTTAGTTAATTGTTGTAAGACGTTTAAAGTTAGTAAATTAGCCAATATTATGCAAAATAGTGATTAACACACGTTTATTTAATTTAAAATTTTTAATTCAATTAGTAGCTGTTCATTATTAAAACCATAACAACTATTGTCTTGAAAATTGATTTCATCAATACCATTATTAAGCTTATAACTTATACCAAATGTACAACCTTTATCAGCATTTTGCATTAAATAAAGTTTACGCTCAAATAATGCTATTTTGTCTATAATGTATTTCGTAATTTTTATTTTTCCACGATTTATTCTTTTTCCGTTTTTGTAATATTCAAACTTTAAAAATCCATTTTTAGGCTTTAAAACTAGTTTGTCTGATTCAAAAATGTAATCACCCCAAATTGTATTTAGGGTCCAAACTTTATTTTTTTGGATTGATTCATTTATTAAAGATTTTTTTTCATAATCAATGAATTTGTTAACGCATAACTTTACTATCCTTAAGACTTTTGCGTTTGTAAACGTTGTGTCGATAATTTGTCCATAAATATTTCTATACTCAATTCTCAGAGTGTCAGAATAATTAAGTATAATCATTTTACTATTATCAAAATATTTTCCAGTATACTTGGTTTTATGTTCTGTCAATACATTTGGGTTAGCTATGACTAACGGAAACATTGTAAATCCATTTTCTTGACTACAATCATTGAGAATTAATTCTATTCTGTTTTGGGCAAAAGAAGAGAATAAATTCAATATAAAAATCAAGTGTATGAAATATTTTTTGCTCAAATGTGTGTTGACTAGTAAATATCCTCAAATTTATGCAACTTTTTCAACTTCTCATAAAAAACAGCTGTTGTTTTGTTATTGAAGAATTGCTGTTTTCAGAGCATGTGCTATTAAAGAAGTCATAAGGGAGCATGGGTTTTTAGAAACAGTAACTTCATCCCAAAAATAAACCTCGCTTAGAAAGCACTAGACGAGGTTGTTTTTTTATGATTTTTTTGAAAATTTAGTTGTTGGAGGGGGTTGTGCAACGGTTACGGCTGTTGTGTGCTGTATTTATTCATTTAACAGTTTATAAAATTCTGAATTTCTATACGTCTTGTCAATTTCTTTTGCTCTTTCTTCGGGTTTAAGATAGTCAAGTCGCCACGAACTCAACTCAATTTTGGTATCAAGAAAAGTAATAAAATATTTTTCATATTCGCTGTCTTTGTTTTTTACTTTTTCAATTTGATAGTTTTTAAATGCTTGTTCAAATTTGATTTTTAAATCGTCCTTTGAATATTTTTGTAGCAAAGTTTGGTATGTTAAGTTTACAAGGTCTGAATTATTTGCTAAACCATTTTCAAGTAAGTTTGGTAGTAGAGTTTCTATCGCTTTTTGTCTATCGTTTAAGCCAATGTAACACTTTGCATAAAGTTCACTCATATAAATTTCGTCTGCTGCGTATTCATTTCCACAAAAATGTCTATAAGGATATTTTTTTGTAAGGTCAAGATATTTGATTGCTTCTGTATAATTACTGTCCTTGATGAAAATATCAGCTAAGACTTTTGAAGCTCTGTTTTTATAGTTTGCATAAGGTTCTGCCATAATCCCTGAGCCAATTCCACCTTTTTCTTTGTCGTCTGCCTTACTATCTATAATTTTCTGAAAGGTTCTTTTAGCTCCTTCTTTGTTGTTCAAAGCAATTTCAATAAATCCCTTGTTATTTAAAGTTCTAAATAAAAGTTTGGATTTCGGAAAGCTGTCAATTAACTCTTGGTAGTATTCAAGTGCTTTTTCAAGAATAGTTTCCTTAATTTCAGTTGCAAGTTCTTTTTTTACTTTAATGCTGTCTTTTGAATTAATTATTTCCTCTAAATCAAGGTCTTCATCAACAAGTTGGTGTAAAACAAGCCCTTTCTCAAAAAGTAAAACATCTCTTTGAATTGTTTTGCCTTGTCCAAATAAAGTTTGTCCAAATAGAATTAAGCTAAATATTATTGTCAGTCGTTTCATTCTGTGAGGTCTTTGTAATATAGCACACAACGTCAGACTGTGAAAAAACCTCCACAATCTTTTTAACAAATATAACGAAAAACTTGTAAGAAAAACGTAAATTATGTATATTTAGTGATGCAATATATACAAGGAATTTCCCGTAACCAGTTACAAGTATCGAGTTTAGAAGATACTATATCAGCTGACAATCCTGTTCGATTTATTGACGCTTTTGTAGGTAGTATCGATTTAGAAAAATTAGGATTTACGCCAAGAGTTTTAAAATCAGAAGGTCGACCAAGTTTTGATACTCGCGTATTTTTAAAAATCTATTTATACGGCTACATCAATGGCATTCGCAGTT
>NZ_AUDM01000014.1 GCF_000425465.1 Flavobacterium filum DSM 17961
AGCTCTTGAACTTGCCAGAGAAAAATGGAATAAAAAATACCCTGCAATATTTAGGAGCTGGGATAAAAACTGGGATAGACTAGCTAATATTTACAAGTATTCACCTCATTTAAAGAGACTAATGTACACAACAAATCCAATAGAAAGTTATCACAGAATGATACGAAAAGTAACCAAAACTAAAGGTGCATTCTCTTCAGAAAACGCAATCCTAAAACAGGTATACTTAGCTATTATGAATGCACAAACTAGATGGAATGGACAAATTTTTCACTGGTCTGCTATTCAAAATGATTTAAATGCGTATTTTAGTGATAGAATAAAATGAAATGACACAGTTTATTGAACACTCCCACTTTATTATTTCTATTGATTTTTATTGATTCAATTTTAAAACATCAACGACAACCGAAAACAGACAACCTCCAACCTCCAACCTCCAACCTCCAACCGACAACCGACATCAATGCTCCCCTTCCTCCTCGCATCCATCGCCTTAACTCTTTCACCCGGACCGGACATAATTTACGTCCTGACCCAAAGCATTTCCAACGGGAAAAAATACGGCATTGCAACCGCAGCTGGTTTAGTGAGTGGGATTTTGGTGCATACTACTTTAATTGCTTTAGGTATTTCAGCTCTGATTCAACAATCGGAGGCATTGTTTTTAGGCATTAAAATAGCGGGAGCATCCTATTTACTTTGGATTGCCTATCAAGTGTATAAAGCTCCGGATACGATTGAATTATCGACCCATCAAAACACCAAAAAATCGCTTTTTTCATTGGTAAAGCAAGGGTTTATCATGAATGTATTAAACCCAAAAGTGACCCTTTTTTTTCTGGCTTTTTTTCCGGGTTTTATTGACGAACAAGCCGGAAAGGTGACACAACAAATCTACATGCTGGGCTTGGTTTTTATGATGCAAGCCTTTGTCATTTTTACATTAGTGAGTATTGTAGCAGACCAACTAACAAAAGTTATCAGAAACAATAAAACGTTTGCTGTTTTTTTAAAATGGTTTCAGATTGTAGCATTTATAGGGATTGCAGTAATGATTTTGAGTTAAGGGTTACACAAAGTCTCACAATGGAATCACAAAGTTTCACAACGATGAATTAGCAATTTTTTTATCACTATACCATATTCCTAATTTTTAATCCGTGTTCCCTTTTAAACTTTTAAACCATTTTCCCAATTTTAAAAATCCGTGTTCCCTTTTTAACTTTTAAACCCTTAAACCCTTAAACTTTTAAACATTTATACTCTTAAACTCTTAAACTTTTAAACCATTTTTCCCAATTTCCCCAATTTTTAAAATCTGTGTTCCCTTTAAACTTTTAAACCCTTAAACTTTTAAACATTTAAACCTTTTTTAAATTTCCAAAATTCTTCCTTATATTTGGGCATCTATGCAACCAATAAAAATTATTGAATGTCCACGTGATGCCATGCAAGGCATTAAAACCTTTATTCCTACCGAACGAAAGGTGCTTTATTTGCAATCGCTCTTGCGGGTAGGTTTTGATACACTGGACTTTGGGAGTTTTGTTTCGCCCAAAGCGATTCCACAAATGGCGGATACCGCAGAAGTATTGGCTCGATTGGATTTATCGCAAACCCGCAGCAAATTATTAGCCATTATCGCCAATACCAAAGGGGCAGAACTGGCCACGGTGCACAAAGAAATTCAGTATTTGGGTTTTCCGTTTTCGATTTCGGAGAATTTTCAAATGCGAAATACGCACAAAACCATTGCCGAGTCCATCATCACTTTACAAGAAATTTTGGAAATAGCCGACCAATCTAACAAAGAAGTGGTGGCGTATTTATCAATGGGTTTCGGAAATCCGTATGGTGACCCATGGAACGTGGAAATCGTAGGGGAGTGGACGGAGAAATTAGCCGGCATGGGAGTAAAAATTTTATCATTATCTGACACTGTGGGAAGTTCAACACCCGAAGTCATTGATTATTTATTTTCGAACCTGATTACCAAATATCCCGAAATTGAGTTTGGAGCCCATTTGCACACCACACCCAACAAATGGTTTGAAAAAGTAGATGCGGCCTACAAAGCCGGTTGTCGCCGTTTTGACGGAGCCATTCAAGGATTTGGCGGTTGCCCCATGGCGAAAGATGACCTCACAGGAAACATGCCTACCGAAAAATTACTATCCTATTTCACCACCCAAAAAGAAAATACCAACACCAGTCCAATGAGTTTTGAAAGTGCTTACAATGAAGCCACAAAGGTGTTTGGGGAGTTTCATTAAACGGTTGTCTGTTGACGGTTGTCTGTTGTTTGTTTTCCGTCACTTAGAAATAAGATTGCAATATTTTTTCAATAAATTAGTTCTGTTATTGATATTAAAATCTAAATGTGAATAAACTTTCAGTTATATTATTTCTACTAATTACAAATTTCATCTTTGGACAAGAGAGTAAGTCAATGGAAGATAAAGTTCTTTATGAAAAGGGTCAGGCAATTATAGCTCTTTTACATGAGGATTATTATTTCTTTGAAAATTTAAATTCAACTAATCTTGAACGGAAAAAAGTAACACAAGAAACATATAATTTTATTGTTTCACAGGCATTGGTTTATTTTAATGATTTAATAACTAATTATCCTTATTCAGATTATTATGTGCTAGCTCTCTATGAGAAAGCTCATTTTGAATATCAACTAGACAATAAAAAAGCAGCGAAAGAAATGTTTCTAAGTATTTTGAATTTAGAAAATAACAAATGGAAATTTACGATCAATGACAGTTTAATGTCACTTGCAGCAATTGCAATTGAAGAACATGAATTTGAACAAGCTCTCCAATATTTAGATAGAAGAAAAAGCAATGGCCTTTTTTATTTTTGTGGTAATGAAAGAGAGACTACTGAAATAAGAATGAAAAACATGTATAATGAAATTCAAGAGGGTTCGAAAAAGAAATAATTTAAATTATTACCTTAAAAATCAAGTTACAATTACTTTTCCAAATCGCTTAATTGACACATTGCCACATTGCCACATTGCCGAATTGGCTCATTGCCAAATTATTCCTCCACCCGAATCTCAAACATTTTATCCCAATTCTTCCCCGTTACAAAAAGGGTTTTGGTTTTGGGGTTATAAGCAATCCCGTTGAGCACATCAATATCAGGATGTTGAGTAACCAATTTCTTCAAATCTCCCAAATAAATTACGGATTCCACCGCACCGTTTTTTGGATTGATAATAGCAATAGCGTCTTTTTGGTAAATGTTGCCGTAGATTTTACCGTCAATCCATTCCAATTCATTCACAGCTTTAATTTTATTGGTTCCTGAATAAACATTGATGTGTCCTTCAATTTGTTGCGTTTCAGCATTTAGCGTATATATTTTTTCTGTACCGTCCGATTGATAAAGTTTTTGACCGTCGTTACACAAACCCCAACCATCAATACGTTTGGCATAATCAAATCGTTTGATTTCTTTGAACGTATCGGCATCATAAATAAAACCCACTAAATTTTGCCACGACAGTTGATACACTTTATTATTCAAAATGGTGATGCCTTCTCCAAAAATAGCATCAGGATAGCTAACAATTTTATAGACTTCTCCAGTCTTATAATTCGTTTTACGCAAACTCGAAACTCCTTTAATTCCGGTTGTATTTCCGGCTCCGTTTCCGGTTCCTTCATATAACGTATCACGATGAAATTCTAATCCTTGTGTGTACGCTTTGATGTCATGAGGATAAGTGTTTACTAAGGTATACTTCAACAACTTTGGCTCAATATTCGAAATCAATTCTATGCGATGCGTACTTTCAGCAGTTTCCTTTTCAAAATAAATTGTTGCTTTCAGGTTGAGGTAACCCAGTTTTTCCTCTGCTAACCGATATTGAAAAGGTGATGTTCCTTTTACCGCACCAATTCGTTGATCATTACTAAAGAAAACAATACTGTCAACCGTTTTATTTTTTGTATTCGTTATGGATAACGTGGCTGTTTCATCAGAGGTAAATTGAGCCTTGTTGTCGGTAGTGCTCAACACAAACCATCCTGACTTATCTTTTTCTTTGTCTTCGCAAGCGATAAAAAGAGAAGCTAATAAAATGAAGGCTAATAAGTTATGTTTTTTCATGTTGGTAAATCGTATAAGTGGGACAAATATAGCAATTTGAACGAACTATTTTCCTTGCAAAAACATAAAAAGATTGTATATTTGCACCGGCAAGTCCTACACGACCAGCTCCTGCAAACTCCTCCAGGGTGGGAACACAGCAAAGGTATGCGGTTGTAGCGGTGCGATGTAGGTCGCTTGCCATTTTTTTCTCTTCAATCAAATTTATTATCACCATTTTAATAACCATGTAAGTCATATAAGTTTTTACTTGTAAACAATTTTTATGTATTGAACTTATGTGACGTATAGGGTAAAAATTATCCGGTTTTACTTTTTATTCATTTCTTTACCTTTCTTTTACTAACTTTTATTTTTCTAAACTTGACGAATGAAAATAAATTGGAAAATAGTCCACCACCAACTGAAAGAACCGTTCAAAATTGCCTATGGTGTATATGATTTCAGAAAAGCATTGATTGTTTCGATTGAAAGAGAAGGAAAAACCGGTTACGGCGAATGTACCGAAATTGATTATTATCACATTCATTTGGATGATTTTGTCAAGGATTTGAAACGAATCCAACCTTTTGTAAATCACTTACCCATTGAACATCCTTTAGATTTTTTCAATAAACTTCAAACTTTCTCTTTGCATCCTTTTTTACAATCCGCCATTGATTGTGCGTTTTGGGATGTGTTTGGAAAACTACATAACAAAACATTTGCCGAGTTAAACCACTTGCCAATCACTCATTTTCCACAGTCTTCCATAACGATTAGTATGGATGAGGAAGCCATTCAACTCCAAAAAATTATCGAATCCGATTGGGAATATTGCAAAGTAAAAGTCAATTTGTGGTCCACTTCCTTGCGGGATAAATTGTTGGCCACCGGAAAGAACATCAGCATCGATTCTAACGGCAGTTTTTCGTTGGAAACGTGTGAATTGATTCAAAACGACCCACTTTCAGCAAAATTCTTATACTTTGAACAACCAATGCCAAAAGGGGCAGAAAACTATAAACATTTATCCCGTAACAGTTATACCAATTGGATGGCGGATGAAGATGTGCAATCCATTGATGATTTGGAATCATTGAAACCTCATTACAAAACGATAAACATAAAAGTAATGAAATGTGGCGGATTGACTCCCTCATTAGCTATTCTACAAAAAGCAAAAGCAATGCATTTCAACATCATGATCGGCTGCATGACCGAATCAACCGTTGGTATTTCTGCCGGAATAGTCTTGGCTTCTTTTGCCGATTATCTCGATTTAGATGGAGCCAACTTAATTGCAAATGATACCTTCAATGGTTCAAAAATTGTAAAGGGTGAAGTGGTTTTGAGTGAAAATGCAGGTTTGGGGATAAACTAATCACTAATTACTAATCACTAATCACTAATCACTATATTTGTCCTTTTAACCCAACCATGTCAAAAGTAATTCTCATCACAGGCGGTTCCTCCGGAATAGGTAAATCCATCGGTACTTTTTTGCATCAAAAAGGATATATTGTTTATGGAACAAGCAGAAATCCAAATCAAGTGAAAGATTCCGTTTTTCCTTTGTTGCAATTGGATGTGCGTGATGTAGATAGTATCAAAACTGCCGTTTCTGAATTAATTCAAAAAGAAGGAAAGTTGGATGTGGTCATTAACAATGCCGGAGTCGGAGTTACCGGTCCGCTGGAAGAAATTCCCACCCAAGAAATCAAAAACAATTTTGATACTAATTTCTTTGGTCCGATTGAAGTGATAAAAGCCGTTTTGCCTCAAATGAGAAGTCAACAATCGGGTTTAATTATCAATATTACATCCATTGCCGGTTATATGGGATTGCCGTATCGAAGTGTGTATTCCGCCTCTAAAGGAGCTCTTGAACTCATCACCGAAGCCATTCGCATGGAAGTAAAACCATTCGGAATTCAATTAACCAATGTGGCACCGGGAGATTTTGCTACCAATATAGCTTCCGGTCGTTATCATGCTCCTTTAAAAGAAGATTCTGAGTATAAAATCCCCTACGGAAATACACTAAAAATGATGGATGAACACGTGGATTCCGGAAGTAACCCGAATGAAATGGCGTTTGCTATTCATAAAATAATTGAAACGGCTCAACCCAATGTACACTATAAAGTGGGTAGTTTTCTCCAACGATTTTCAGTTGTTTTAAAACGCATTTTACCGGATAAAATGTATGAAAAAATGTTGATGAAGCACTATAAGTTAAAGTAATTTGTGATTAGTGAATAGTAATTTGTGGCAATAGATTCTATTGACTTTTCAATTTGTTATTGACATTGATATTGACATTGAAATTGTTTTCCTAATTTTGCAACCGAATTAAAAACACAACTCAGATATGAAATTTTTTATTGACACGGCTAACCTAGAACAAATCAAAGAAGCTCAGGCATTAGGCGTTTTAGATGGTGTAACCACCAATCCGTCTTTGATGGCCAAAGAAGGTATCAGCGGAAAGAATAATGTATTGAAGCATTATGTAGATATTTGTAACATTGTAGATGGCGATGTAAGTGCCGAAGTAATTGCCACCGATTATGATGGAATGATTAGAGAAGGTGAGGAGTTATCAGAATTACACGAACAAATCGTAGTAAAATTGCCAATGACCAAAGAAGGGGTGAAAGCTTGTAAATACTTTTCAGACAGAGGAATTAAAACAAACGTAACCTTAGTTTTTTCTGCCGGACAAGCTCTGTTGGCTGCAAAAGCAGGAGCAACCTATGTTTCGCCATTTATCGGAAGATTAGACGATGTTTCTACCGATGGTCTAGCCTTAATTGAAGAAATCAGAGAGATTTATGATAATTATGGATATCAAACAGAAATTTTAGCGGCTTCTGTTCGTCACACGATGCACATTGTGAATTGTGCTAAAATTGGTGCAGATGTGATGACCGGACCTTTATCAGCTATTTTAGGCTTATTAAAACATCCGTTGACAGATATTGGTTTAGCTCAGTTTTTAGCTGATCACGCGAAAGCAAATCAATAACAAATTATATAAATTAAAAATGCCTCAATGAAAGTTGAGGCATTTTTTTTTAGTGAAGTAATTTCTCAAACTTTACATCAAAAAGATTGACAAATCCATTGTCTATTTTTCCGTTTTCATCTAAAAGAATTACACGGTGAAGTTTAGTAATTACCCATTTTTCTTTTAGTTCTTCAAAGTCATTCGCTCTAAACTCATTAATATTACCAAACTGATGAGTTTCCAATATTTTTTTCCATTCACCTTGATTATCGTCCATATTAATGGCTATATATTGGTAGGTAGGATTCTTTTTCATGAAATCCAATGCTTTCTTATGAGCAGAGACCATGTGTGAATCTGCATTTTTGGTCCAAAAGAAAACAACAGATTTTTTATTTAAAATAGATTTACTACTGATTTTCTTCCCATTTAAATCAATCAATGGTATTTCAGGTAATTCATTGCCTTTTTTTAATTGTTGAATAGATACGCCAATTTTATTTATTTCGTTAATCTTTTCTTTATCTGAACTCAATTGATTATAACGTTCAAGAAAAACTGCATTTTTTGAAACGTCTTGGTCTTCTAACAAATAAGAGAAGGCAATATTATTCAAAATTTTATTGCGAGTTTTTACATTTTTAAATAGAGTATCTGCTATATTTAATTTATGCAAGTGAAGTTCCAAAACATCTTCCTCAAGATTTGTTTCTTTTAATTCATGAAAAGAAACATTACTCATCATGTGTGTCAAATAACGAACAAATGGAGAATAAGTGGTCAGTAATTTGTTGTTGAAATCAATCTTACCTCTGTGGTTATAGTAATTAGGAGGTAATTGAGAAGTAACATTTTCACCCGTTCTCATTTTGTGAGCCATCGGGTATATCTCTTTTTTGGCAAAATGATGAAAGTCTAACATGGATTTAGCATATAAGTCAAAATCATCATTCCATTTCAAATTCTCTTTTTTCTTTTCATAAAACCTTTTTCTGGTTTTAAAAGAAGAATCGATATTCTTGATAAAATCATTTACAGGTGAGTCGAACAAATCAAACATTTTGTTTTTATCGTCCTCGTTTTTTAAATACAATTCCATTAAAAAATTGTTCTTTTCATCACCTCTCCCACAAAAAACAACTGACTCGTCAAAGTCAACTGAATTGATTCGCACCATCAAACTATCATTTTTATCAAAATATACATATTGATACTCCGGTTCATGTTTAAAAGTGTACATGCCGGGTGACAATGAATCGAATTGCTTAAAAAATTGATTTTTGTTGTTTAAGTAAAGTGTATCAATCACTTCATCATCTTTCATAAACAACACATAGTTATTTTTCGGATTAATAACTTCTCCACCAAAATAGGCAACAAAGTTATCTTCTGAAAAATCTTTTTTGCATCCTACAATAGATATGATGGCAAAGCTATAGAAGAGAAAGAGTATTTTTTTTGAATAGGCAATCATTTTGTGGTATTATTTGTAACAAAAGTATTTTTTCTAATGTTTAAAGCTTGTTAACAGACAGTTAAATTAAACCTATATTTATTCTAAATAACGGTGTGTCAAAAGTGCTTTATTTTTTCTACTTTTGCAACGCTTTTTAAAAAATAAAAAAACATGTTGACAGTTTCAAATTTATCGGTTCAATTTGGCAAAAGAATTTTGTTTGATGAGGTAAATGTTACCTTTACACAAGGCAATTGCTACGGAATTATCGGTGCCAATGGTGCCGGAAAATCTACCTTCATGAAAATTATTTCAGGAGATATGGATCCCACTTCCGGTAGAGTAATTCTTGAGCCTGGAAAAAGAATGTCAGTTTTGAACCAAAATCACAACATGTTCGATGAGCATACCGTTTTAGAAACGGTTTTAATGGGAAACAAAGTATTATATGCCGTTAAAGCTGAAATGGATGCTTTGTATGCCGATTATAATGATTCAAATGCGGATAGAATTGGAGAATTGCAAGTGCAGTTTGAAGAAATGAACGGTTGGAATGCCGATTCTGATGCTGCATCGATGTTATCTAACTTAGGTATTACTGCCGATTATCATTATACATTAATGAGTGAAATGGAAGGAAAACTAAAAGTGCGTGTACTTTTGGCTCAGGCTCTTTTCGGTAATCCGGATGTGTTGATTATGGATGAGCCTACCAACGATTTGGATTTTGAAACCATTGGTTGGTTAGAAAACTTCTTGGCGAATTATGAGAATACTGTGTTGGTGGTTTCACACGACCGTCACTTTCTAGATGCGGTTTGTACACACGTTTCCGATATTGATTTTGGAAAAATTACGCACTATTCCGGTAACTATACATTCTGGTACGAAAGTAGTCAGTTAGCCGCCAAACAACGTGCTCAACAAAACAAAAAAGCTGAAGAGAAAAAGGCGGAACTTGAAGAATTTATTCGTCGTTTTAGTGCCAACGTAGCTAAATCTAAACAAGCTACTTCGCGTAAAAAAATGATTGAAAAATTAAATTTAGATGAAATCAAACCGTCCAGCAGAAGGTATCCGGCCATTATTTTTGACCAAGAACGTGAAGCCGGCGATCAAATTTTAAATGTGGTAGGTTTAAGTGCTTCACTTGAAGGTGAAACATTGTTTAAGAACATTGATTTAAACATGGCAAAAGGCGACAAAGTAGTCGTTTTTTCAAAAGATTCTCGTGCTACCACCGCTTTTTATGAAATTTTGAACGGAAATTTAAAAGCAGATTCCGGCACGTTTGATTGGGGAATTACGACTACGCAATCTTATTTACCAGCTGATAATCACTCGTTTTTTGAAAATGATTACACCTTAGTGGATTGGTTACGTCAATGGGCAAAAACAGAAGAAGAACGTGATGAAGTGTATGTTCGTGGATTCTTAGGAAAAATGATTTTTTCCGGTGAAGAAGCTCTTAAAACCGGACGTGTTTTATCCGGTGGAGAAAAAGTGCGTTGCATGATTTCTCGCATGATGATGCTTCGTGCCAACGTGTTAATGCTTGATGAACCAACCAATCACCTGGATTTGGAATCGATTCAAGCGTTTAATAACTCATTAAAGAATTTTAAAGGTTCGGTTTTGTTTACCACGCATGACCACGAATTTGCTCAAACCGTTGCCAATCGTGTAGTTGAAATTACACCAAATGGTGTAATAGATCGCTACATGACTTTTGATGAATATTTAGAAGATGATAAAATCAAAGAATTAAGAAAGAAAATGTATAGCTAATTATAAATGGAATCCTGAGACGTTGTTTCGGGATTTTTTTTAAAAAATAAGTCACAAAAAAAGTATATCTTTACACTCCAAACAACACTACCATGAGTCAAAAAGTATTGCTCACTTCCAAAGAAGTCAATATCATTCTCCATCGTTTGGCCTGTCAGCTGATTGAAAAACACCTAGATTTCTCAGATACGATTATTATAGGATTACAACCGCGTGGTTCTTTTTTAGCCAAACGGATTGTCAAAATATTACAGGAAGAATACAATATTAATACTATAAAATTCGGTTTGTTAGACATCACTTTTTTTAGAGATGATTTCCGTCGGGGCGAAAAGCCATTGGAAGCCAACAAAACCGAAATTGATTTTATTGTAGAAGATAAAAAAGTCATATTCATTGATGATGTTTTATATACCGGTAGAAGCATTCGTTCCGCTTTAACCGCTATTCAATCTTTCGGACGACCAAGTGAAATTGAGCTTTTGGTTCTCATTGATAGACGTTTTAGTCGCCATTTGCCCATTCAACCCGATTACAGAGGAAGACAGGTAGATGCCATCAACAATGAAAAAGTAAAAGTCTGCTGGACTGAGAATGAAGGCGAAGACACTGTATATTTAGTTTAAAAGGATTATTAGATTACCGGATTTTTAGATTGTTAGAAAGTTCGAAAAATCCAAAAATCGAAAAATCCAAAAATCGAATAATCGAATAATCGAAAAATCTAGAATGAAAGAATTAAGCGTCAACCATTTATTAGGCATCAAATACCTTCAACCGGAAGATATTCAACTTATTTTTGAAACTGCCGATCATTTTAAAGAAGTGATTAATCGTCCGATAAAAAAAGTGCCGTCTTTGCGGGATATTACCATTGCCAATATCTTCTTTGAAAACAGTACGCGAACCAAATTATCTTTCGAACTCGCTCAAAAAAGACTTTCTGCTGATGTAATTAGTTTTTCTGCGGCTCAATCCTCCGTAAAAAAAGGAGAAACCTTAATTGATACGGTCAATAATATTTTGGCAATGAAAGTGGATATGGTCGTGATGCGTCACGCTAATCCCGGAGCAGCTTATTTTCTTTCAAAAAACGTAAAAGCAAGTATTATCAATGCCGGAGATGGTGCTCATGAGCATCCTACGCAAGCTTTATTAGATAGTTATTCCATCAGAGAACGATTGGGCGAAGTAGGAGGAAAAAAGGTGGTGATTGTTGGCGATATTTTGCATTCCCGAGTAGCACTTTCCAATATTTTTGCTTTGCAAATGCAAGGAGCTGAAGTGAAGGTGTGCGGCCCCAAAACATTAATCCCAAAACATATTGAAAGTCTAGGCGTTTCGGTTGAACCCAATTTGAGGAAAGCATTAGAATGGTGTGATGTAGCCAATATGCTTCGTGTGCAAAACGAACGAATGGATGTGAATTATTTTCCTTCCACCCGAGAATATGCTCAGCAATATGGTTTGGATAAAGCACTTTTGGATTCACTTAGCAAAGAAATCGTTATCATGCATCCCGGGCCAATCAACCGAGGTGTTGAAATCACAAGTGATGTAGCCGACTCCAAACAATCGGTTATTTTAGAACAAGTTGAAAATGGAGTTGCGATTAGAATGGCAGTTATTTATCTTTTGGCTTCAAAAATTAAATAATTTTTTGTAACTTAGAACCTCAGAACCTTAGTACCTCAGCACCTCAAAATACATGAAAGTCGATCAAAAAGGACATACTACCATTCTAAAAAACACTCAAGGCGATTGTGTAGCTTTTCTTGAAAAAGTCACCACGCAACACAACAGTTTTAAAAATCAGAATTTGATTTTGGACATGTCGATGGATAAATCGGTTGACTTAAAACAAATTAAGCTGTTTGGCGATTTATCAAAAACACATAAAAAAGGAAAAAAATCTTTTGTAATTGTAGCTGATGGAATTGATTTTAATGCCATTCCGACCAAATTAACTGTTGTCCCCACACTTTTAGAAGCTCACGACATCATCGAGATGGAAGAAATCGAACGGGATTTGGGATTTTAATTTTAGTTGGGAGTAAAAAGTTAGGAGTTGGAAATGTTTAACATAGTTATTCAAGTTGAAACCTGAAACCTGAAACCTGAAACAAAAAAATAGTGAAACTCACCATCCTCGGCTGTTACGCCGCCACACCTCGCACCATTACGAATCCCACTTCACAAGTGTTAGAAATTAAAAACCGTATGTTTTTGATTGATTGCGGAGAAGGAACACAAGTGCAGTTGCGGAAAAACAAAATCAAATTTTCCAAAATCAATCACATCTTTATTTCGCATTTGCATGGTGATCATTTTTTTGGTTTGGTGGGATTAATTTCTACTTTCATGTTACTCAATCGAGAAAGTGATTTGCATGTTTACGGACCAAAAGGAATCAAAGAGTTGATTTTATTGCAATTGCGTGCCGGAAATTCCTATACAGGTTACAATCTTTATTTTCATGAATTAGACTCAAAAGAAAGTGAAATTTTATTTGAAGATGAAAAAGTGATTGTCAAAACCATTCCGCTTAAACACCGTATTTACACGAACGGATTTTTATTCCAAGAAAAAAATAAAGAGCGAAAACTCAATATCGATAAAATTCAAAACCTCGGAATTGATGTTGTTTATTACCAAAAAATAAAATACGGTGGCGATATTACTTTAGATAATGGAACACTAATTCGTAATCAAGAAATCACATTTAATCCTGAACACGAAAAAAGTTATGCGTTTTGTTCTGATACGGTGTATGATGAAGATTTGATTCCTCAACTTAAAAATGTAGATGTTTTGTACCACGAAACTACCTTTTTAGAAAAAGAAGCACATCTTGCCGAAAAAACAATGCATACGACAGCCAAACAAGCAGCTACAATCGCTTTAAAAGCTAATGTAAAAACACTTGTGCTTGGTCATTATTCCACTCGTTACGAATCTATAGAGTTATTCAAAACTGAAGCAGAAACTATTTTCCCTAATGTGCTTTTAGCGGATGATGGAAAGGTGTTTGAGTTTTAATCGGTTGTCTGTTGTCAGTTTTCTGTTGTCTGTAGACTGTTGTTTGCCAACTGAGACTGTCAACTGAGACTGTAAACTATTCACCATTTTTCGTACCTTAGCCACTCAGTACCTTAGTACCTCAGTACCTCAAAACCTTATCACCTCAAAAAAATGAAAGATCTTAGCAATTACCGAAAATCATACGAAAAAAGTGAACTTCTCGAAACCAATATTCCGGAAGATCCTATCAATTTGTTTCACCGTTGGTTTTATGAAACCGAAGAACAAAGTGATATTGAAGAAGTCAATGCCATGACCGTTTCTACTATCGGTTTGGATGGATTTCCGAAAGCTCGTGTGGTTTTGTTAAAAAAATTCAACGAAGAAGGATTCATTTTCTACACTAATTACGAATCCGAAAAAGGGAAAGCTATTGAAGTTAACCCACATGTTTGTCTTTCCTTTTTTTGGCATTCTATGGAAAGGCAAGTTATTATTAAAGGAATTGCCGAGAAAACTTCTGCTCAACTTTCTGATAATTATTTTGATTCGCGTCCGGACGGAAGTAAATTAGGTGCAATTGTTTCCAACCAAAGTAGGGTAATTGCCTCCAGAACTGTTTTAGAAGAGAAGTTGAAAGTTTTGGAATCTACTTTTGAGGGGAAAGAAATTCCTAGACCAACTTTTTGGGGCGGATTTTTAGTGCGACCACAAGAAGTAGAATTTTGGCAAGGTCGTCCGAACCGATTACATGACCGAATTCGGTATCAATTACAAACCGATTACGCATGGAAAATGGAAAGATTAGCACCTTAATATGTAAGAAAAAAGATTAATATATAAAAAAAACACGCATTTCATCGATTTTATTTTGCACTTTAACGACATAGTAGTAATATTGACTCATCAAATCAAACGAAACGTTCTTATTAATAGCATAAAGATATTTGCCCCACATCTATTTTAACGCTTTAATTAAAAATAATTAAAACAACATAAAGGTATTTGCCCCACATCTACTTTTAAAAACTTAACCTACTACTATGAAAGCAAAAATGTTAAGAGCATTGTTGCCGTTAGCAATCGTGTTCACTTTGGTATCTTGTTCTTCTGACTCTTCTGAAGAAACTGCAGCTCCAATCGTTGAAAATTTTTCTTATTCTGACACTGAATTAGACCTTATGGGTAGAATCAATCAGCATAGAGCTAGTTTAGGTTTAAACGAGCTTCAACCTATCAATCACATTTCATACAAATCTTCTGAGCACAACGACTACATGATCGAAAATGATGTTGTAGGTCACCAATATTTTGAGCAAAGAGCTAGTAATATTAAACAAGTTCTTGGTGCAAGACAAGTGAGTGAGAATGTTGCTTACAACTATCAATCTAATGGAGGAGTATTAAACGCTTGGTTAGCTAGTGATGCTCACAAAGAAAACATTGAAGGTGATTATACTCATTTTGGAATATCAATTAAAACAAATCCTAACAACGGAAAAAAATACTACACCAACATTTTTATGAAAAGGTAATTTTGCCCCGAATTTACCTTAACCTAAGAAGAACCATTCGTTATCGAGTGGTTTTTTTTATGGTTAATTTGTAAAAAGCTGCTTCTAAAATATCCGTATCATTATCTTCACAAAGTAAAAATTCAATTTCTGCTTTTGAATTTTTATACAATGTAATTCCTTCCATTTTATTTTGGTTACTAATTTGAGCATAAAATTCAAGTTGTAAAGTATCAGCATTTAATATGCCAATCCAGCTTCCTAAAACATTTCCATCTTCATAAGTGGAATTTGAATTTTCTGCAGTTGCCAAAAAATAAATCTTATCTTTTACTAGAATTGCATCAGTAAAAGTGGCATTCACATTATTAAATTGTGGTAGAACAATCGGAATAAAATTCATTTTTGTTGGGTTGATGAACGTATTCTCAAACTGAATCACACCATTTTGTGCCGCAGTACCATTTCCTCGTTGAAAGAAAAGCCACTTTTTATTGTATTTTACTACTCCTTCTATGTTTATGTTTTTGCTGTCAATTCCGGTTGAGATTTTTATTTGAGTAAAAAGAGGTGTTAAATCAATTGTATTGATGTTCTTGTTTTTCAAATTATATTCAACAGCTGTCATTCTTTTTTCTGTAGAACCTGAACCAAATAGAAATAGTGAGTAGTTGTGTTTTACTATCGATTCAAAGTCGAGTTTTTCGCTTTTCAAAAGGTTAGCCTGACTATTTTCAAATAGACGAATGCTCTCCAATTTTGAGGATTGAAAATGGTATTCATATAAAAAAGAACCATTGTCTGAAATCAGAAATAGTGAGTCTCCATCGATCACTAATCCGGATGTTGCCCCGAGACCAACAAGTTTAAAAAATAATTCTAATTTAATTTTGTCCATATTTTTTTGTACTTTGGTGTAAAATTAATCAATCTAATCCATTCCAAATGAAAAATATAAAACCTGAACAATTTAGAGTAGAGTCAGAAATAAGTCTGGCTAATACTCCAACTTTTTTAGATATTGAAACTTCTGAAAAAAAGAAAGAAAAGTTGTTGCAAAAAACTAGAGAAAAACTGAGTAAACTGCAAGATAAATTATATGCACACAATCGTTATGGAGTTTTAATTTGTTTACAAGGAATGGATACAGCCGGAAAAGACAGTTTGATTCGTGAAGTTTTTAAAGAGTTTAATGCCAGAGGAGTAGTGGTGCATAGTTTTAAAACACCAAATTCAACTGAGTTGGAACATGATTATTTGTGGCGGCATTATTTGGCTTTACCCGAAAAAGGAAAATTTGCCGTATTTAATCGAACGCATTATGAAAATGTTTTAGTAACGCGAGTTCATCCCGAATATATTCTCAACGAAAATATTCCCGGTATTGAATCTGTTGATGCTATCACACCTACTTTTTGGGAGAATCGATTTGAAAGTATAAATGCTTTTGAAAAACATATAGCATCAAACGGTATAATTATCTTAAAATTCTACTTGCATTTGAGTAAAGAAGAACAGCGGCAACGTTTGTTAAGAAGATTAGAAACAGAAAAACACAACTGGAAATTTTCCCCTGGTGATTTAAAAGAGAGAGCACTTTGGGAACAGTATCAAACGTGTTATGAAGAGGCTATAAATAAAACCTCTAAATCGCATGCTCCTTGGTATATTGTACCAGCCGATAATAAAGAAACCGCTAGATATATTGTAGCAAAAACCATTTTGGAAGAGCTCCAAAAATATACGGAAATTAAAGAACCGGAATTGGATGATAAAGTGAAAGAACATATTCATATTTTTAAACAACAATTGGAAGCCGAACAATGAGATTGAAAGTATATATTTCCCTATTTTTATTTCTTTTTGTAATTTCTCTAAAAGCCCAAAAAGAATATACATTTGATGTGTTTACTCACTATAATGTTAGTAATGAATATTCAAAAACAAATAGACTTTGCTATATTAATTCAGTTGACAATACTTATTATTTATCAGTATTTCTAAAAAAAGAGTTTACTTCAGCCTATTTATATGATTTAAAATTAAATACATTTCATACTTTTAAAGTTAATCAGATAGGCAATTCAGATTTTGACTTTATATATTTGGAAACAAAACCTTTAACGTCTTCTATGCGAGATGAAGTAATGATAATTGAGACCGATTTAAACGATGTTGTTGAAAATAAAAAAATGACGCTTAAAATATTTAAATCTCCTCAAAAAAAGCGTCCAACAAGTAAAGTAAGAATGATTGTAAAGCCGAATGATTTAAACCTTTTTCACGCTTTTAAATTTTCTTCTTTACATCCATATGAGTGGTGTCAAAATTACAAAATAGACCAAAATTTCTTAGTTTTAGAAGCAAAAGATGAAAGAAAATTGATTAAACTCATCGACTACAAACCCGTTTCTTTTTCGCTAAAAATTCCGAATACAAATTGATGTAAGAGCCATTAAGTTCATTATTAAAACCGTATTTTTGTGCCCAATTTGTAAAAAATGAATCTCAAAAAATATACGGCTGAGTTTGAATATAACCTTCGTCTTGCTTATCCAATTATCATTGGAATGTTGGGTCATACAGTCGTTGGTATCGTAGACAATGCAATGGTTGGTCAACTTGGCCCAAAAGAATTAGCGGCTGTATCCTTGGGGAATAGTTTTATCTTCATTGCCATGTCGTTAGGAATAGGTTTTTCCACCGCCATTACACCTATTGTTGCGGAAGCGGATGGAGCTAACTCTATTGAAAAGGGTAGAAGTGCTTTTCACAACGGATTGTTTTTGTGTACTTTACTGGGAATTATGTTATTTCTAATGATTTTTTTCGCAAAACCAATCATCAGCTTCATGGGACAACCGGAAGAAGTGGTGAATTTAGCAAAACCCTATTTGGATATTGTTGCTTTTTCGCTCATTCCGTTGATCATGTTTCAAGCCTATAAACAATTTGCCGATGGAAAAAGTGAAACCAAATATTCGATGTGGGCAACCATTATTGGGAATATTGTAAACGTAATCATTAATTATTTTCTGATTTTCGGAATTTGGATTTTTCCTCAAATGGGCATCGTTGGAGCTGCAATCGGAACCATTACTTCACGTATTGTGATGCTCGCTTTTATGCATTATGTGATGGTTAAAAAACCGAAATTTCATCCTTATTTTGAAAAATTCAGTTGGGAGGAAATCTCAAAATCTACGATCAAAAAAATCATCAATTTAGGAACTCCGTCTGCTATGCAAATGTTTTTTGAAGTAGCATTATTTACCGGAGCCATTTGGCTTTGCGGAATGATTGGAACAACTAGTCAGGCTGCAAACCAAATTGCATTAAGTTTGGCTTCATTAACCTTTATGTTTGCGATGGGATTAAGCGTTACTGCCATGATTCGCGTAGGCAATCAAAAAGGATTACAAGATTATAAAAAGCTGAGAGATGTAGCCATTTCTATTTTTTTATTGGCAACTATTTTAGAAATTATATTCGCTATTCTATTTGTAGTTTTCCATACAGTTTTGCCTCTTACTTTCTTAGATATGGAACAAACAAAGTATTTTACCGATAATCTTGAAGTAGTTGAGATTGCATCACAATTGCTCTTGGTAGCCGCTTTGTTTCAAATTTCAGATGGTTTACAAGTCGTTGTTTTAGGAGCTCTACGTGGATTGCAAGACGTGAAAATTCCAATGTATATCACTTTTGTAGCGTATTGGATTATTGGTTTTCCTATTTCAATATATTTAGGATTATACACGGATTTAAAAGCGATTGGTGTTTGGATTGGTTTACTGGCCGGACTTACCGCAGCGGCTACTTTTTTATTCATCCGATTTAATAACTTGACCAAAAAATTAATTTTAACTGAAAAATAATGATAGAACTAAAACCAACATTTGGATTAAATCAATTGCTTTTCGGAATGAAAGAAAACAATGTGAAATCTCTTTATGGACAACCAAATTTAATCTTTAAAGACGAAGATGAAAATGTAATTTGGGTATATAATGAGTTGAAAATGCGTTTGACTTTTTATGAAGAAGAAGATTTACGTTTAGGATATATCATTTGTTCTCATTCAGATGCAACTTTATTTGGGTATCAAATCATCGGAAAATCTATTGAAGAACTTCAACCGATGCTTTCCAAAAAGGGAATAAATACTTTTGAAAAAGAATCCTTCGACATTCAAACTAATTTTTTTAACGAGGACAATTGGATTATTTTTCAAGTTGAATTTGGCGAAATTGTTAAAGTAGAAATGGGAGCAGTCGTTAAAAATTTAGATGAATTCGATTGGAAATTTTAAGCATGAAAAAAGCCGAAGAAAAATCTTCGGCTTTCTATTTTTTTATTTTATTTCAACTAATTCCGTGTTGAAAATCAAGGTTGCTTTTGCAGGAATAACAGGTGGTCTTCCGCTTTCGCCATAAGCTAACCAATACGGAATAATTAATTTTGTTTTGGCACCTTTGTTTAATAAAGCAATACCTTCTTCCCAACCCGGAATCACCATTCGTTGACCCAATTTGAATTCTATGGGTTGATTTCGGTCATATGAACTATCAAACTTTTTACCATCGGCTAATTCGCCTAAGTAATGAACAGAAACAGTATTTCCGGCAACAGCTTTATTTCCAGTTCCTTCTTTTTCAAGAATATACGCTAAACCAGAAGGTAAAATAGTTGCTTTTGGATAGGTTTTCTTTACAAAATCAAAAAACTGTTGTTTTTCTTTAATTAAATCTTCCTCTTTCTTTTTCTTCATCGCTTCTTCAATGGCAGAACGACTTTTAAATACACTTGGAGCATCAAATTTTTTGGCTGCTTCACCTACACGAATAATGGTGATTTTATCCATTACATCATTTTGTGCAATTGCATTAACAACCTCTTGTCCTTCAATTACATGTCCAAAAACAGTGTGTTTTCCATCTAAATGGGGAGTAGGAACGTGAGTAATGAAAAACTGAGATCCGTTTGTAGCCGGACCAGCATTAGCCATAGATAAAATACCCGGTTTATCGTGTTTTAAATCGGTAATTTCATCAAAAAATTTATATCCTGGTCCACCTGAACCATTTCCATCAGGATCGCCCCCTTGAATCATAAAACTGGCAATCACTCTGTGGAATTTTAATCCGTTAAAATAAGGTTTTCCTTTGAATTTTTCTGCTACATCAGGATTGGTTCCTTCTGCTAAAGCAATAAAATTAGCGACTGTAATAGGTGTTTTTTCATATTCCAATTTCAAGAGGATTTTCCCTTTGATGGTATTGATTTCGGCATAAATTCCATTTTCTTTTTGTGCTTGAGCAACAATTGAAAAGGTAAAAATTAAAACATAAATTATTTTTTTCATAGGTTTAATTATTTGGTGCGTTTTCTAATAATTCTAATTCAAATATCAAATTGGTGTTTGGCGGAATTACTCCACCGGCTCCTGCTTCTCCATATCCTAAATGCGATGGAATAAAGATTAGAGCTTTGTCTCCAATATTCATTTTTTCTAAACCTTCAATAAATCCCGGAATCAAACCGGTTTTGTTTCCATATTCAAAAGGGAACGGTACATAAGCTTTAGCATCTGCTTTTTGTTGGTTGAATTTACCAAACTTTTTTGCAATGTCTTCATAGCTTGTATCAAAAAGTTCACCATTTTCAAAATATCCGGCATAATGAACATAAACGGTACTGCCGGTTGAAGGTTTTTTACCTTTACCTTTTTGTACAATTGCAACTTCTAATCCGGTTGAAGACTTCTGTGCATTTTTTTTCTGCGTTTCAAAAAAGGCAATTTTTTCATCAATGACATCTTTGAATTGAGCTAAAAATGCTGCTTTTTCTTCCGCAGCTTTTTTATCCGCTATTTTTCTGTTTTCAGCTTCAACTTTTAAACGGTCATTGAATACTTTAACCGCATCAAACTTTTTGGCATTTTCTCCATTACGAATAATTTTTACCGTTTCTATTTTGTCACCGGCTACAATTCCATTCACGATTTCTTGACCTTCAACTACTTTACCAAAAACAGTGTGTCTTCCATCTAAAAATTTAGTTTCTGCCAAAGTAATAAAAAATTGAGAACCGTTAGTACCAGGACCTGCATTAGCCATAGACAGAATTCCGGGACCCTCGTGTGATAAATCCGTAATTTCGTCCATAAAATTGTATCCCGGACCACCGCTTCCGTCACCGGCCGGATCTCCACCTTGAATCACGAAATTAGGTTCAACCCTGTGAAAAGTTAATCCATCATAAAAAGGAGTCCCTTTTTTTGCTTCATTTGTAACATGTGTATTTGTTCCTTCCGCTAAGGAAATAAAATTTGCTACCGTAATTGGAGCTTTTTCATAGGCTAATTGGGTCACAATTTCTCCTTTTGAAGTGGTGAAAACAGCAAAAATTCCATCGCCTAAATGGTCGTAATCTTTTCCGCAACTCGTTAAAAATAAAGCAAAAAGACTGAATACATAAACTTTTAAAATTCTCATATTTATATTAGTTAGTTTTGTTGGTAATATCTTTTTCGTGAATAATTTCATTAACAGTAACAATACATTTAATTGGCACATTTGGACCAATTCTGTTTTTATCTCCAATATAGCCAAAGGCCAAATGAGAAGGAAATAAAAACATTATCTTTTCATTTTTATGCATTAGTTTGATTGCATCTCGTAATCCAATCATAATTTCTTGTTTGTCAACATAATACTTTTGAGGTCTCAATTCTAAAGCGGTATAAATAATATTGTCATTTAAATCATATATTTCGTAATCAAATTTTACGATGTCTCCAAATTTAGGTTTTAATGTATCGGTTTCATTTTTAATCTCATAACTATACCAATACCCTTTTTTAGAAGCAATAAATTCTTTGTCAGGATTTTTCTTTATGATTGAATCTATTTTCTTTTCTTCCAAAGCAATCAATTTTTTGTTGCGTTGAATAGATTCTTTGATAAAACTTCCCGTTGATTTTTTTATAGGTCTTCTAGCTTCTTGTTCTTGACAACCAATGACAAAAAGTAAGCCAAAAAGAAATCCAAATAAAACTATTTTATTTTTCATTATTTCAAATTTGGATGATTACGTACAATTTCTTCAAAACGCAAAATAGTTTCTTTCATGGAATCAAAAGATTTTCCTCCAGCCGCATTGATATGACCACCACCATTAAAATGTAATCTTGCTAATTCATTTACATCAAAATCTTCCGTTGAACGTAATGAAATTTTGATAATACCTTCTTCCTTGTTTTCAATAAAAATGGCAGTTAGAATTACATTTTTAATCGAAAGGCCAGAGTTTACAATTCCTTCCGTATCTCCTTTTTTGAAGTGAAATTGATCTAATTCCTCTTGGGTTAACGTGATATACGAAGTTTTATGCGACTTAAGTACTTTCATATTTTGCAATGCTTTTCCGAGTAATTGAAGACTTTCATACGAATTATTATTAAACAATAAGTGATGAATTTCTGAATTATTAATACCGGCATCAATTAAATCTGCCACAATACGATGTGTTTTTGCAGTTGTTTTAGGAAATTTAAACGAGCCAGAATCAGTTACAATTCCGGTATAAATGCACGTTGCAATTGTTGTATCGATTAGATTTTTTTGATTCAAATCAGAAATGAAATCAAAAACCATTTCACAAGTAGAACCATAATTGGTATCAGAAAACGTAACTAAAGCATAATCATCAGGAGCTTGATGATGGTCAATCATAACAAAAGGAACTTTCAATTCAGCCAATACTTTTTCCATTTCTCCTGTTCGATGCAAGGCGTTAAAATCTAATGTAAAAATGAGTTCAGCAGATTTTAGCACTTCTGTGGTGTGAGCTTTATCTTTTTCAAAAGTTAATACCTTTTCTGAATTTGGTAACCAAGCCAAAAAATCAGGAAATTCATTTGGTGAGATTACAGTTGGCTGATGGTTTAATTTCAGTAAAAAATTGTATAAAGCCAAAGAAGAACCCATAGCATCCCCATCAGGATTGCGATGAGGGATAATGGCAATTTTTTTTGGCTTTTCGAGTAATTTTTTTAATTCCTCTATTTGATATAATTCCATAGCTTGCGAAGGTACTTTTTTTCTCAGAATAATGAAAATTTCGTTACAAGTCTTCTATTATTTTTCTACGAAATTTATTGTATAGTTTCCTTTTTGGACCTTCCACTAATTGTGAGGTATAAATTCCTATTTCACCTGAAAAAAAGTAAGCTATTGAACACGCTAACATCAGATAAACACCTGCTTCAATTCCAAATAGTTCAATACCCATGACTGTACAAGCAATAGGAGTGTGAGTAGCACCCGCAAAAACGGCAACAAAACCCATTCCGGCCAAAAGTGCTACCGGCAAAGGTACAAGAGTTGACAAAAAACTTCCTAAAGTTGCTCCAATGAAAAATAGGGGAGTTACCTCACCTCCTTTGAAACCCGCTCCAAGTGTAAATCCGGTAAAAAGGATTTTTAACAAAAAAATATAAATGATTTGTTGGTTTTGAAAAGCATCTAAAATAGTTGGAATTCCCAGTCCAATAAATTTGGTTGAACCCATGAAAAATACTACGGAAGCAATCATTATTCCACCAATAAAAGGACGCAAAGGAGGAAAATGAATATATTTTTTGAATAGATGATGCCAAGCATGTGTAGATTTTGAAAAAAGCATAGCTGTCAATCCAAAAGGTATTCCAACTAAAATAGACCAACCTATCGTTTCCAATGAAAGTTCAGGGAGGGTTGGAATAGCATAATGGGTATGATGAATGGGTAAAAACTCTACGGTATAAAAGGCAATATAAGCAACCAAAAAGGAGGGTAAAATGCTTTTGAATTTAACTTTACTAAAAAATAATACTTCTATTGCAAAAATTGCTCCTGCTAAAGGAGTGCCAAAAACAGAAGCAAATCCGGCACTAATTCCGCAAATAAGAAGTATTCTTCGTTCTTCCGAAGAAACGGTAAACCAACGTTTGCATTGGTCTGCAATAACAGCTCCCATTTGTACTGCTGTTCCTTCACGACCGGCAGAACCGCCAAATAAATGGGTAATTAATGTTCCGAAAAGCACCAAAGGAAACATGATGAATGGTATTTTTTTTTGCGGATGGTTGTATTCGTCAAAAATTAAATTATTGCCTTTTACTGCTACCGTTCCATATTTGTGATAACTAAAGCCAATTAACAATCCACCTAGTGGTAAAAAAGCAATAATCCATAGATTTTCTTCTCTGAGTTGGGTGACTAATTCTAAACTATACAGAAAAAATCCAGAAGCTAATCCGGATAGAATTCCAATGATTAGACAAAGAATAGTCCATTTTATCAGTTGATTGAAAACTTTTTGCATGCTAAAATTTAAAGTTTAAAAGTATAAAAAAACCTTCTCATTGGAGAAGGTTTTTACTATATTTTAATTTACAATTAACTTTTTTGTGACACTTTCGTTTTCAGCGTTTATTTTTAAAAGATAAAAACCACTTGTTAAATTTTCAAATCGATATTGATTATTCATTCGATTTGGTTTTTGCACTTTTAGAACAAGTTGTCCATTTAAATTGAATAAGTTAACTTCAGAAATATCCTTTTCACTTTCAATAATTACCGCATTTGAATAGGTTGGATTGGGATAAACACTCACTTGCATTGTCTCATTAAACGTTGGTGTAGATAAAAAATTACCCCAAACAGATTGTACCCATTGCGGATTATCAATGTATGGATTTCTGTTTCCTTGGTATTGGAAAACATCATTATTTCGATCAATTTCTTTTTGCGAAACAGGGTCATTAATGTGCCATTCATATAAAATAGCCAAAAAAGGATCTGCAATTGCTTTATTCGAGCTTCCATCAAACATGGCATACGATGACCAATTGGCAACTAAATTTTCATATCGGGTAACAAAGTAAAAATAAATGCGTGCAATGTCACCTTTAAACTCATTAATTGGTTCAAAAACGACTCCCGAGAAACCTGCTGCAATTCCGGTATTAATACCGTTTCCTGCTTTAGAACCATTCATAGTTGGGTTAGAAATACCTGATTGAGAAATTAAATTGGAACCGACAATTCCGTAAGGATAATTTCCTCTGAAACCATTTACGCGACCATCAGTTGGTAATAAATGATGAGCATCACCTCTCATTGGAGTGTTTGAACTAAATACAGATTGAGGAATCACATGCTCTTTGTTATAACAATCTCCTTCGCCACTGTAGTTTCCACATGCATTGGATACCAGAAAATTATATGGGTCTTGAGCAGTTGGTCGTTCAGAATAAATGTCTAAAATTGTATTATCATTTTCATAATAAACATCTAAATCGGCAATTGGAAAAAAATTATCAATCATATTATATCCTTGGTCGTTATGATCTTTGATGATATCGTACAATTGTGTTTTTAATGTAAATCCGGTTCCGGTAGCTGAATTATAATATCCAGCTGGTGGTTGAGCAAGTGCAATAAGTGTTGAAAAAATGAATAAAAAGGTAATTTTAAATTTCATAGTAATTATAATTTTCGTTCTAATAAGGCCATATAAAACCCATCAAAACCAGATTCTGAGGCTAAAATTTTGTGATCTTTTACAAAGGTAAAGTTTTTTCCGTTTTCGGTTGTTAAGAAATGCTTAACTTGTTCTTGATTTTCAGAAGGTAAGACAGAACAAGTGGCGTAAACTAACTTTCCGCCGGGCTTTACAATTCTGGAATAACTTTCTAAAACTTCGGCTTGCACTTTGCGAATGTTGTCAATAAATTCGGGTTGCAATTTCCATTTGCTGTCCGGATTTCGTTTTAAAACACCCAATCCGCTACAAGGAGCATCAATTAAAACTCTGTCCGCTTTGTCATATAATTTTTTGATGACTTTTGTCGAATCAATAATTCTGTATTCGATATTAAAAGCTCCATTTCGTTTGGCACGAAGTTTCAATTGCTTCAATTTACTTTCGTATAAATCCATCGCAATTAGCTGACCTTTGTTTTGCATTAACGAAGCCATGTGTAATGTTTTTCCGCCGGCTCCTGCACACGTATCAACCACTCGCATTCCGGGTTTTACATCTAAAAACGCGGCAACTAGTTGTGAACTGGCATCTTGCACCTCAAATAAACCTTCTTTAAACGCATCGGTTAAAAAAACATTGGCTCTTTCTTTCAATACTAAAGCATCGGGTTGGTCTTTTAAAAAATCCGTAGCAATCTCTAAATCCATTAGAATGGCACGTAATTTTTCTTTTGTAGTTTTTAAGGTATTTACACGAAGAATTACTTGAGCTTGCTGATTTTGAGCCGCAATTTCTTTGGTCCAAAGTTCTTCGCCTAATTCTTTTACACCCAACTCATCCATCCAATCCGGAATAGATTCACGGTATTTTCTGATTTTTGATAATTCATCAAAACGACCTTTGATTTTGCGTTGTGGTGTTCCTTCCAATTGTCTCCAATCGGGAATAGTAAATCCTCGAAGAACAGCCCAAGTAGCAAACATTCGCCATAAATCATCACGGTCATAAGGTTCTTTTACTTCGGCAATTTCAGCATATAAACGCTTCCATCTCACAATTTCGTAGATGGTTTCTGCAACAAACTTTCTGTCGGAACTTCCCCAACGTTTGTCCTTTTTTAAAGCTCTTGCTACCACTTTATCGGCATATTCACCTTCGTTGAAAATAGCATTCAACGAGTCAATGGTAGTGTAAACTAAATTTCTATGTAATCTCATTTCAATAAAATAGCCCGCAAAGGTACTACATATTCTGAGTCAAGAGAATATTTATCGTTAAAAAAATCAAATCCTGACAGAAAAACGGTCAGGATTTGAAAAAGTTACGTTAGTTAAATTAAGTTAGGCTAAAACCGTTTCTAATGTTGGTCCGGCATACACCAATTTTTTACCTTCTTCAGTATTGGTGTATTGCTCAAAGTTTTTAATGTATCGAGTAGCTAAATCTTTGGCTTTCACTTCCCATTCTTCTTCTGTTTTATACGTATCTCTTGGGTCTAAAATGCCTTTGTCAACATTTGGCAATTCAACCGGAATAGTTAAATTTAGGAACGGAATGTGTTTTGTTTCCATTTTGTCAATTTCACCGTTTATAATAGCATCAATTATGGCACGCGTGTTTTTCAATGAAATTCGTTTTCCGGTTCCGTTCCATCCTGTGTTTACTAAATAGGCTTTGGCTCCGTGTTCTTTCATTTTTCCAATTAAGGTTTTAGAATACATCGTTGGGTGTAAGGTTAAAAATGCTTCACCAAAGGCAGGAGAGAAAGAAGGTTGTGGCTCAGTAATTCCTCTTTCTGTTCCGGCTAATTTTGATGTGTAACCGCATAAGAAATGGTATTGAGCTTGGTCGTCGTCTAATATAGAAACCGGAGGCAACACCCCAAATGCATCGGCTGATAAGTAAATAATTTTCTTCGCATGTCCGGCTTTAGAAGGAAGTACGATTTTGTTGATGTGATAAATGGGATAAGAAACTCTTGAATTTTCGGTAATGGAATGATCGTAATAATCCACTTCGCCATATTCATTTACCACCACATTTTCTAGCAAAGCATCACGTTTGATGGCTCTCCAAATATCGGGTTCGTTTTCTTCACTTAAATCGATAACTTTAGCATAACATCCCCCTTCATAATTAAAAACGCCATTATTATCCCAGCCGTGTTCATCATCACCAATCAAATAGCGTTTTGGGTCGGCAGATAAAGTGGTTTTTCCAGTTCCGGATAAACCGAAGAAAACGGCAACATCGCCTTCTTCACCCACATTGGCAGAGCAGTGCATGGAAGCCATTCCTTTTAAAGGAAGATAATAATTCATCATTGCAAACATTCCTTTTTTCATTTCGCCACCATACCAGGTTCCACCAATAATTTGAATTCTTTCAGTCAAATTAAAAACAATGAAATTTTCAGAATTTAAACTGTGTTCTTTCCAATTCGGATTGGTGGTTTTAGAACCATTCATCACAATAAAATCAGGTTTACCAAAATTTTCTAGTTCATAAATAGAAGGTCTAATGAACATATTGGTTACAAAATGAGCTTGCCAAGCTACTTCCATTACAAAACGCACTTTCAAACGGGTGTCTGGATTGGTTCCACAAAAAGCATCTACCACATATAATTTTTTGGAAGTAGAAAGCTGTTTTAAAACCAATGATTTCAATTCACTGTACACTTCTTGTGAGGTTGGAAAGTTTACTTTGTCATCCCAATAAATGGTATCTTTCGTAATTTCATCTTTTACAATATATCTGTCTTTAGGTGAACGTCCGGTAAAAATTCCTGTTTTCACGGCAACAGCACCAGTATCGGTTAAAGCACCTTTTTCATATCCTTTTCTCATGTGAGAAGTCTCTGCTTGAAACAATTCTTCATAAGAAGGATTGTACACTACTTCATGGTATCCGGTGATTCCTAAATCGTGAAGTTCCTGAATGACTTTAATGTTTTTCATAGTAGTTGATTATTAAGGTTGTGATTTCATTTATTTCTGAATCAAATTTCCGACTTTAGACTTTAAATAAACCTGATAAATATCATTTTTGGAAGAAATCTACGAAAACGTTTTCAATGTTAATTATTGAAAATCAATTCTTTATTAAATGTTTGATTGAACTATAGCAAATTAGCTAAAGTTTCACAATTCAATCTATAGAAGTCACAAAAAACATTCGTAATTTTGCAATCGTTTAACTGATTTTCAACTACTAAATAAAAATATATGAGTCAATTTGACGTGGCCGTAATCGGTTCAGGACCTGGCGGATATGTTGCCGCCATCCGTTGTGCACAATTAGGATTTAAAACTGCAATTATCGAAAAATACTCGGTTTTGGGCGGAACTTGTCTAAATGTAGGCTGTATTCCTTCTAAAGCGTTACTTTCTTCTTCTCATCACTATCACGATGCAGTGGCTCACTTTGAAGAGCACGGTATCGAAGTTGGAAAAGTGAAACTTAACCTTGAAAAAATGATTGGTCGAAAACAAGCTGTGGTGGATCAAACTACAGGCGGAATTAAGTTTTTGATGGATAAAAATAAAATTACCGTTTTTGAAGGAGTTGGTTCGTTTGAAGATGCTACCCACGTGAAAGTAACCAAAAATGATGGTTCATCTGAAACGATTGAAGCCAAATATTCCATTATTGCAACGGGTTCAAAACCTTCGAATCTGCCATTTATTTCCTTAGATAAAGAACGTGTAATCACTTCTACGGAAGCATTAAAATTAAAAGAAGTTCCAAAACATTTAGTTATCATTGGAGGTGGTGTTATCGGAATTGAATTGGGTCAAGTGTACCTTCGTTTAGGAGCACAAGTTTCTGTGGTGGAATTCATGGACAGAATTATTCCCGGAATGGATGCGTCATTATCGAAAGAATTGACTAAAGTGTTGAAAAAGCAAGGTATGAAATTCTATACTTCCCATAAAGTTAAATCAGTAACCAGAAAAGGTAAAGCCGTTACTGTGGAAGCCGAAACGCCAAAAGGAGAAATCTTATCTTTAGAAGGTGATTATTGCTTGGTTTCTGTGGGAAGAAGACCTTATACCGATGGATTGAATGCCGAAA
Source organism: Flavobacterium filum DSM 17961 (assembly GCF_000425465.1). Taxonomy (GTDB): domain Bacteria; phylum Bacteroidota; class Bacteroidia; order Flavobacteriales; family Flavobacteriaceae; genus Flavobacterium; species Flavobacterium filum. Next base: position 29,513 of record NZ_AUDM01000014.1, read on the forward strand.
AAGCCGGTGTAAAAGTTACGGATAGAGGTCAGATTGAAATAAACAATCATTTACAAACATCTGCTTCAAACATTTATGCCATTGGCGATGTTGTTCGTGGAGCCATGTTAGCTCACAAAGCGGAAGAAGAAGGCGTAATGGTAGCAGAAATTTTAGCCGGACAAAAACCACATATCGATTATAATTTGATTCCGGGTGTAGTGTATACTTGGCCTGAAGTTGCCGCTGTTGGAAAAACAGAAGAACAATTAAAAGAGGAAGGTGTTGCTTTCAAATCAGGAAGTTTTCCATTCAAAGCCTTAGGAAGAGCAAGAGCCGGTGGCGATACAGACGGATTTGTGAAAATCTTAACCGATGCCAAAACCGATGAAGTTTTAGGGGTTCACATGATTGGACCGCGTTGTGCCGATTTAATTGCAGAAGCGGTTACTGCTATGGAATTTAGAGCTAGTGCCGAAGATATTTCAAGAATGAGTCATGCTCATCCCACCTTTGCAGAAGCAATAAAAGAAGCAGCTTTAGCGGCTACGGATAATAGAGCTTTGCATGTTTAAAGAATAAGTTTAAGATAGAAAAACCCTGAAGAGATAGCTTTTCGGGGTTTTTTATGATTTCAAAAATTTAAAATTGTAATCCAAAATTTCTTCAGTAATTTTACAAAAAAATATTTTCTATGTCAACCATCCTTGCCTTCGCCGGAAGCAATTCTTCCACCTCTATAAACCATCAATTGGTTACTTATTTAACTACGCAACTTAAAGATACTTCGTTTGAATTATTCAAATTATCCGACATGGATTTGGTAATTTACAGTGAGGATGAACAACGCGATAACGGATTTCCATCCTCAATCAATCAAATATACAAACACATTCAGGCTTCAAAAGGTATCATTATTTCTGTGAACGAACACAATAGTAACCCTTCTGCCTTTTTTAAAAATGTGTTGGATTGGTTATCCCGATTAGACAGAAAGTTTTTAGAAGGTAAAAAAATATTTTTATTAAGTACTTCAAATGGAGCTCGTGGCGGAATGAGTTCACTAGAAGTGGTTAAAAATATGCTTCCTCGATTTGGTGCTGAAATTATAGATACGCATGCCTTAGCGTCATTTAATGAAAATTTTTCAATTGAGGATAAAAAAATATCCAACCCTACGATGAATAAAGAAGTAATTGAAAAATTACATCAATTTGAGGCCGGATTGCAGTAAATAATACCCTAATGTTGAGAGCTTCAAAAGTTTTTACTATCGAAAATCCGCAAGAATTCAAAATGAAGTTGTTGCATTGGAGTGAGCAATTTCGAGAAGTTGTTTTCTTGGATTCGAACCAGTACCATCAAAAGTATTCCAATTATGAGGTAGTTTTGGCTGTGGATGCTTTTACATCCATCAAAACTGATTTTTACAATGCTTTTGATGATTTACATCAATACCAAAGTAAAACGCAAGATTGGCTGTTCGGTTATTTGTCGTACGATTTAAAAAATGATACCGAAGCTTTGACCTCTAAAAATTTTGACGGGTTAGCATTCCCGGATTTGTTTTTCTTTCAACCTAAGAAATTGTTTTTTTTGAAAGAAAATCATGTTGAAATGCAGTATCTGAATTTGTGTGATGATGAATTAGAGGAAGATTTCTCAGCAATTTCTAATACGAATTCAATTTGCGACTTTGCGACTTTGCGAGAAATTAAAATCCAGCAACGCATTTCAAAAGAAGCTTATCTTCAAAAAGTTTCAAAAATGCTTGAATACATTCATCACGGCGACATTTATGAAGCCAATTTTTGTATGGAATTTTTTGCGAAAGACGCAACTATTAATCCAATCGAAATTTACCATAAGCTCAACGCCATTTCACAACCACCTTTTGCGGTTTATTTTAAAAATTATCATCAGTATTTATTATCGGCTTCGCCTGAAAGGTATTTAAAAAAGAAAGGTGCAAAAGTAATTTCCCAACCCATAAAAGGTACTGCCAGAAGAAATTCATACCCCATTTTAGATGAGCAATCTAAAGTTGATTTAGAAAATAATCCAAAAGAGCGTGCCGAAAATATTATGATTGTTGATTTGGTTCGCAATGATTTATCACGAACATCTACGAAAGGTTCGGTTGAGGTAGAAGAATTATGTGGCATTTATACCTTTAAACAAGTTCATCAAATGATTTCAACGGTTGTTTCTCAAGTGGAAAATACTACTTCTGCTGTAGAAATTATCAAAACGACTTTCCCGATGGGCAGCATGACCGGAGCTCCAAAAATTTCGGCTATGAAAATTATAGAAGAATTAGAAGAAACCAAACGCGGACTCTATAGTGGTGCAGTTGGCTATTTTACGCCCCATGGCGATTTTGATTTTAATGTTGTCATTCGTAGCATTTTATATAATGCTAAAAATCAATATGTATCTTTTTCAGTGGGTAGTGCTATTACTTCCGAAGCCACTCCCGAAGTCGAATATGAAGAATGCTTGTTGAAAGCGAAGGCCATGTTTGAGGTGTTGAAATAGATTTATTTCATTCCCATAAAATTCCTTACTTTTGAGCATGCTTTCAAAATTCCAAAATCATCTTTCAGCACAATTTCCTTTTCTGCAAAAGGCAAAATTACTCATTGCAGTGAGTGGTGGTTTGGACAGCATGGTTTTGTTGGATTTAATTTCAAAAACAAATATAGAATTTGCGGTGGCTCATTGCAATTTTCAACTTAGGGGAGTTGAAAGTGATGAAGATGAAAATTTTGTAAAATCCTATTGTGAAGCAAATTCCATTCAGGGATTTTTTCAAAAATTTGATACCCAGCAATTTGTTGAAGACGAAAAATTATCTATTCAGGTCGCTGCCAGAAAGTTGCGATACGAATGGTTTTATGAATTGTTAGCCAAAGAAAATTTCGATTTTGTAGCCACTGCACATCATTTAGACGATCAATTGGAAACTTTTTTAATCCATTTTTCTCGCGGAACAGGTTTGGATGGACTCACCGGAATTCCCTCCCAAAATGATAAAATTATTCGACCGTTATTGATTTTTTCCAGAGATGAAATTGAAACATTTGCCAACGAAAATCAGTTAAAATGGCGAGAAGATTCCAGTAATGCTTCGGATAAATATCTTCGAAATAAAATTCGTCATCATGTGGTTCCCCTTTTAAAAGAGTTGAATCCAAGTTTTTTAGATTCGTTTGAAAATACCATTCAAAATCTCAAACAAGCTCAAAGTTTGGTGGATGATGCTTCGCGAATTGTGTATCGAAAAGTAGTTCAAGATGTTGCTAATCAAAAGAAAATCAATTTGAACGATTTACTGCAATTACCTAATTATCAATCGTATTTGTATCAATGGCTGAAACCTTTCGGATTTTCAGCTTGGCAAGATATTTATGATTTAGTGAATGCTCAATCCGGTAAACAAATTTTTTCAGAACACTTTCGTCTACTAAAAGACAGAGAAACATTGATTATAGAACCAAAAACTGATAGAATTTTTGATGAATATTTTATTAATAAAAACCAATCAGAACTTAATTTTCCCTTAAAGATGCGGTTAAGTTATGTAAGTGAAATTGGAAAATCCGATACAAAGACTATCTTTGTTGATGCAGATGCGTTAAAGTTTCCTTTACAACTTAGAAAATGGCAAGAAGGTGATTATTTTTACCCTTTTGGAATGTACGGTAAAAAGAAGTTGAGTAAATTTTTTAAAGACGAAAAATTTTCACTGATCGAAAAGAGAAATACTTGGCTTTTATGTTCTAAAAATCAAATTGTTTGGCTTGTTGGAAAACGAATGGACGTACGATTTAAAATAACCGAAAACACACAAACTATCCTAAAAATTCAATTAGTATAATGAAGAATTTATTTTTTACTTTACTTTCCTTTTTTGTAATAACCATTACACAAGCACAAATTTTAGATCCGGTAAAATGGAAGACTTCGATTGAAAAAAAATCAGATACCGAATTTCTTTTAAAATTTGATGCAACTATTCAAAAGGATTGGCACTTTTTCTCACAGTTTACTCCCGATGGTGGTTCTTTGCCAACTGTATTCATTTATAACGATACAAAAGGAAATTATCAATTAATCGGTAAAACAACAGAAAGTAAATATAAAAAAGTTTACAGCGAAATTTTCGAAGTAGATGAATACATGTTTGAAGGTTCAGCTCAATTTTCACAACTAGTAAAAGTTACGAATCCTACTTTAAAGTCGATTAAAGTTGAGGTAGAATACCAAGCATGCTTGGAACAATGTATTCAGCAATTTAAAAATTTTGAATTTCAACTTCCTGGAAAAGAGAATGTTGTTGAAACTATTGATTCTGTTGAGGTTAATGTGAATGCCGAAAAGAATATTTCTTCAAAAGAATTAAAAACCGAAATATATAAAGAAACAAAAAAAGAAGAACAAAAAGGTCTTTGGACCATTTTCATCATCGCCTTTTTCTCTGGTTTTGCGGCATTATTGACTCCATGTGTGTTTCCAATGATACCCATGACCGTGAGTTTCTTCACCAAACAAAGCAAGGACAGAGCCAAAGGAATTAAAAATGCCATCATTTATGGGATTTCAATCATCGTAATTTATGTAGCCTTAGGTTCTGCAATTACTGGAATCTTTGGAGCTGATTCATTGAATGAATTATCTACGAGTGTGGCATTTAACGTTATTTTCTTTGGATTATTAGTCTTTTTTGCTGCTTCATTTTTAGGTGCATTCGAAATTGTATTACCTAATTCTTGGGCCAATAAAGTCGATCGTCAAGCGGACAGAGGAGGAATAATTGGTATCTTTTTTATGGCATTGGCGTTAGCCATTGTTTCCTTTTCTTGTACCGGACCAATTGTGGGAACCTTGATTGTAGAAGCGGCTTCCAAAGGCGGAATTGCTCCAATTGTAGGAATGTTAGGATTTTCATCAGCCATCGCATTGCCATTTATGTTATTTGCATTATTTCCGGGTTGGATGAATTCCTTACCAAAATCGGGCGGATGGTTAAATACGGTAAAAGTTTCACTTGGTTTTTTAGAATTAGCTTTTGCGTTTAAATTTTTATCCAATGCCGATTTGGTTTTGCAATTACATTGGTTTGAAAGAGAAACCTTTTTAGCGATTTGGATTGCCGTTTTTGGAGCTTGGGCTTTATATTTATTCGGAAAAATTACATTACCTCATGATAGTCCGCTCACACATATTTCCGTTGGAAGATTATTTATGGGATTGTTTGTATTGAGTTTCACCATTTATATGATTCCCGGACTTTGGGGAGCACCATTAAAGATAATTTCAGGTTTTCCACCACCACTAAATTATAGTGAAAGTCCAACCGGAATTGGGAGTGGAGGAGGAGGTTCATCAGATTCAGGAGCTTTGCCAAAAGGAGCTCATTCCGGTCCGCACGGAATTATTGCTTTTCATGATTACGAGGATGGATTGGCTTATGCCAAACAAATAAATAAACCTATTTTACTTGATTTTACGGGATATGCATGTGTGAATTGCCGTAAAATGGAAGACTATGTTTGGTCAGATAAAAAAATACTTTCTATTTTAAAAAATGAAGTGGTTTTAATTTCTTTATATGTTGATGACAAAAAGGAATTAGCTGAAAACGAAAAATATGTTTCCAAAGAAACCGGCAAAAAAATCAAAACCATCGGGAACAAATGGAGTGATTTTCAAATTACTAAATACAAAGCCAATGCTCAGCCGTATTATTTGATTTTAGATACTGAAGGAAATACCCTTTCTGATGAACCGGCAAGTTATGACCCAGACATCGATTTATACGAAAAATGGTTACGAAACGGAATTGACAAGTTTAAAAAATAAATACAAAAAGCCACATTTAGAGTGGCTTTTTCGATTTAAATACGTAAACTAATTCACTAACTATTTTTTGAAATATAATGTAAAAGTAGAACCTTCTCCAATTTCAGATTCTAATTCAATTCTACCGTCTAATTTGTGAACCATTTTTTGCACAGTTGAAAGTCCAATTCCGGTTCCGACATTATCAAAGCGATCTTTTTTACCCAAGGTTGTAAAAAATGAAAATACTTTTTCGCAATCTTCTTTCGCAATTCCTATTCCGTTATCCTTTATTGCTAATCGTATTTCAGATGAGGTTTCTTCTAATTCAATTTGTATTTTGATCTTTTCTTTATCGTTGTATTTGATGCTATTACTCAATAAATTGGAAATTATTTGTTCCATTGCCATTTTATTAGAATATAATTCCACCGATTCAAAAGATGGATAAGTAATTTCATATTCATTTTTAGGGTCTAAAATTGAAATAGTTTTTGAAAACAAAACTTTCCAATCAATTTTTTCTTTTTCTGATGTATTGATAGTATCACTTTTATAATAAATCAAAATAGCGTCTACAAAATTTTTCAATTCTAATGAAGACTTCGAAATATATTCCAAATATTCGTTTCCGGCTTCATCAATTTGGTTGCCGTATTCTTCTTGAAATAAATTTGTTAGGGAAATAATATTATTTAAAGGTGATTTTATATCATGTGAAACTACTCTGGCAAACTGTTCTAATTCATTGTATTTTGACATTAAACTGGCATTATTTTCTTCTAATTGAGCATTTTTCTTTCTCAATTCCAATAATTGAATGACTTGGTTGGCTAATTTTTCAAGAGCATTTAATTGAAAATCAGTCAACTTTTTGGGTTCTAAATCATACACACATAAGCTTCCTAATGTATAACCATCCGGATCAATCAATAAAACTCCTGCATAAAAGGCAATTTTTGGCTCTCCTGCAACATATGGATTCGTATTGAAATTATTATCCTTATGCATATTTTGCACCTCAATTTTAGTAGCTTCTGTATTCATTAAATGATTGCAAAATGCTTCTTCACGAGGAATTTCATTGGTTTCAAATCCTACTTTTGATTTAAACCATTGCCGGTCTTTATCCATTAACGTAATGGCAGAAATGGGAACTTGACAAATTTGTGAGGCTAATTCTGCAATATCATCAAAGTCTTTTTCAGGCTGAGTATCGAGAATTGAATAACTTTTTAAGGCATTGACTCTTTGAATTTCTTTTGTGTAGGTTGAATCTGTTAACATAGTTTGTGTATTTAATGTTCATTGGTTTCACCAATTACGAAAAAACACAAACAATGGTTTTAAAAACTTACTTTTTAATTTGTTTTTTTCTTATATCAAAATTATGAAAAACTAAAAATTGAAGATTGTGGTTCAATTTAAATGTATTATCTACATTCGATTCAATCAATTGATTCATGTATGCTAGTTGAAATGTCACATTTTTATATTGATATCCAAGTCCGGCAGAAATTCTGTTTTGGTCCAATCGAAAGCCATTTTTAATTTCATTACCGGCATTAAAAAGTAATTCATCTAAAGCGGTAAGAAATAGTTTGCCGGTTTTTTCTGTTTTGAAAAAGTAACGCATTTGCAACAAATAGCGAAACCGATAATTGAAATTAAATTCATTTTGTAAATTATCATCCACAATAATTTCTCTATAACGAGCTTCATATCGTAATCGAAGTAAAAAAGTAAAGGAATTAGATTGATGTTGATAAGTTGATTGTCCCCAAGGTCGATGCTCCGGTCTAAATGTTGATTTTCCTTCGGGTGGATAAAATTCAGCAAAGGCATATCCAAGTGTAGTAGTAAATTGTTTTTTTTTTCCAAAATGATAAGTTAATCCCGTTCGAACTATACCAAAACTCTCCGGTACCCAATGAGCATCATTCCACCATGAAAGATGATTAGTCAATTTAGTTTGTGTGATATATCCCAACCAAATTTGTTGCTTTTCAGTGATTTTATTTTGTGAAAAAGTAAAGGCGGGTAAAAGTAAAATCAATACTATTTTGAGATATTTGGAACTACACATTTAATTTTTTTTTCAAAATTAAAGTAATTATTCAAATCAATTTGTGATATTTGTAACATTAAATGTATACGCCATGTTAGTTAAAGTATTTGGAAGTGCCGTTTTCGGCGTTGAAGCCACCACGATTACAGTTGAAGTAAATATTGACAAAGGAGTGGGCTACCACTTGGTCGGATTGCCCGACAATGCCATCAAAGAGAGCAGTTACCGCATTGCTGCCGCTCTAAAAAACAACAATTATTCTTTACCGGTTAAAAAAATCACCATCAATATGGCTCCGGCTGATATGCGGAAAGAGGGTTCTGCTTATGACCTTACGATTGCTATTGGTATTTTGGTTGCTACCGGACAAATTCAAGCGGAGGAATTAGATCGGTACATCATTATGGGAGAACTTTCATTGGATGGTGGATTACAACCTATAAAAGGTGCATTGTCAATTGCCATTAAAGCGAAAGAAGAGGGCTATAAAGGATTTATTCTTCCGATTCAAAACGTAAAAGAAGCCGCCATTGTGGAAGGATTGGATGTTTACGGAGTAGAAAATGTTTTACAAGTCATTGACTTTTTTGAAGGAAGAGGCGATTTAGAACCAACTGTTATTGATACACAAACGGAGTTTTCAAAAACATTAGATTTTCCGGAATTTGATTTTTCGGATGTAAAAGGGCAGGAGGGAATCAAACGTTGTATGGAAATTGCGGCTGCCGGAGGTCATAACATCATATTAATTGGACCACCTGGTTCTGGAAAAACCATGTTAGCTAAACGAATGCCGAGTATTTTGCCACCGATGACGATGAAGGAAGCCTTGGAAACCACCAAAATTCATTCTGTTGCCGGAAAAATTAAAGATGCCGGATTGATGAGTCAACGGCCATTTAGAAGTCCACATCATACGGCTTCCTCGGTTTCCTTAGTAGGAGGTGGAAGTTATCCTCAACCGGGTGAGATTTCATTGGCCCATAACGGTGTTTTGTTTTTAGATGAATTACCGGAGTTTAAACGTGAAGTCTTAGAAGTCATGCGTCAGCCTTTGGAGGACAGAGAAGTAACCATTTCCAGAGCAAAATTTACGATTACTTATCCTTCTTCTTTTATGTTGGTGGCGAGTATGAATCCGAGTCCGGGGGGCTATTTTAACGATCCTGATGCTCCGGTTAGTACTTCTCCGGCAGAAATGCAACGTTATTTGAGTAAAATTTCGGGTCCGCTTTTGGATAGAATTGATATTCATATTGAAGTAAATCCGGTTCCGTTTGAAAAATTAACCGAAACTCGAAAAGCTGAAAGCAGTTCAGAAATTAGAAAGCGGGTTACACAAGCCAGACAAATTCAATCTCAACGATTTGAAACATTTGAAAATTTACACTACAATGCCCAAATGGGAAGTAAATACATTCGTCAGTTTTGTGTGTTGGATGATACTTCTTTACAATTATTAAAAACAGCCATGGAGCGATTGAATTTATCCGCACGAGCGTATGATAGAATCTTAAAAGTCGCCCGAACCATTGCTGATTTAGAAGCTGCAGAAAATATTAAACCGAATCATATTGCAGAGGCAATACAATATCGGAGTTTGGATAGAGATGGGTGGTTGGGATGATTTACTCAATAAACTCATAATACCTCGCACCCACCAAAACCGGATTTTCTTTTTCGATAGAAACTAAAACAAATTCATTTTTGGGTGCTAAAACAGAATGTTGTAATTCTTTTTTATGCAATTTTTCATACGTTTCAAAATCAATCGAGTGATTATTTTCTAATGTTTCAAAGAGATGAATTTGATTGATAACTGTTTTCCAATTTTCGCAAACCGTAGCTTCAAACATTTTTGATTTAGAGCCGCTACCATAGGCAATGAATCCTACTTTTTGGTTTTCTAAATTGGTGTTTTGTTTTGCGTGGAAGCATAAGGAAGAAAGTAACCCAAGGAAAATAGAACCGGTATAAATATTTCCTACTTGACCGGAAGCAATTTCAGAAGGATAAATTTTTTGATTAATGAGTTCTAAATATTCTGAACTTTTAGTCAATGCTTTTAGTTTGTCTTTTTCAGTTTCGCCAATTTGATTATTGAGTAATTCAGGATTTTCATTCGCATAAATTTCAATGAATGTTCTTCTTCCCTGAAAACAGTAGGGTAGATGCATCAAAATGGAAACCCAATTTTCATAGACTTTTCCGGTTTGTTGGCTTTCTTTTTTAAAATGTTCGTAAGCTTCCGTAATTCGATTGATATAGCATTGGTTGGAATATTGACCATCAAAAACAGGCTGTTCTTTATAAATAGAAACTTCATTTTCTAACACACCAAACCATTCCGGATTATCTTTAGAGTTAGTTATTTCTGATTTAGCAAAACTTCTTCTAGGTTTAAAGAAATCAAAAACACCTTCGGTGGAAATACCAATTTCATTGGAGAAACTCAAAATTCTTGGGTTGGAAGAAATCAGCATTGCTATTGCACCGGCACCTTGGGTATATTCGCCACTGGATTCTAAATCATATTTGGCATTATCTGATGCAATGACAATTGCTTTTTTTGTTGGATTTAGACGAATATAATCCAAACAATTTTGTAGAGCATCGACACCACCGATACAAGCAAAAGTTAAATCAACCACATCACAATTTCGAAACGAACCGATTCCTACTTTACTTTCTAATAAAGATAAAACATAGGAAGCTATTGGTTTTGAACTATCCACACCACTTTCTGAACCTATATATATTCGAGCTATTTCAGATGGATTGATATTTTCTTGTTGAATTAATTTTAAACCTGCATTTGCTGCGAAGGTCACCACGTCCTGATGTTGATCAGGAAAACTCATTTTGTGTAAACCGAGACCTTTTATCAATTTATCAGGTTCAATATTTCGCTTATTAGCAAGTGTAGAAATAGGTAAATAGAGTTTAGGAATATCAAAAGAAATACTATCGATGCCAACGTTCATTTTAATGCTTTTTAGGAAGCAAAAGTATTAAAGTGTGCTTCATTGAGGATAGAACATTTCATAAAAAATCCCTAATTTAAAACGATTTACGAATGTTTTAAAAAAAGGGAAGGTTTATTTTTTAAATGAACAATAAAAGGCTTGAAAACTGAAATTAATTCAATGCTGCAAACGTATCTCCTTGTTTGATGTCTCCGGTTTTAAATCCTTTTCCAAACCATTTTACTCGTTGTTCAGAAGTTCCGTGCGTAAAGGAGTCTGGAACAACATGACCTTGCATTTTCTTTTGAATAGCATCATCTCCAACTGCATGAGCGGCACTAAGAGCTTCTTCAATATCTCCTTCTTCTAAATATTTTCGGTTGTAATGCGTCCATAAACCGGCATAAAAATCAGCTTGGAGTTCTAAAGAAACGGAAAGTTTGTTTCCTTCCGCTTTGCTTAATTTTTGTTGTAATTGTCTTACTTTACCGGAAGTTCCTAATAAGGTTTGAACATGATGACCGACTTCATGAGCAATGACATACGCAATGGCATAATCACCACCTTGGGCACCGAAACGCGTTTGTAATTCATCAAAAAAATCTAAATCCATATAAATTTTTTGATCAGCAGGGCAATAAAATGGTCCTGAAGCGGATGTTGCACCACCACATTCAGTTTGAACAGAACCTCTAAATAACACCATTCCAGGTTCTTTGTAGGTCATACCATTTTCTTCAAAAATTTTATGCCAAACATCTTCGGTATCAGCGAGTACCGTTGATACAAATTGTCCCATTTTTTCATCTTCCTTACTCAAAGGTTGTGCTGGGCTTTCTGTAGATTGTTGTTGATTTAATTGTTCTAATATTGGTGTTAGATTTTGAGCACCTTCTCCACCAAACATATTGATAAGAAGTAAAATAATACCAATCAGTCCACCGCCAGCCACTACTTTTCCTGTGTTGCCCATTCCACGGCGATCTTCTACATTTTTGCTTTGTCTTCTACCTTCCCATTTCATAATTTATAGTTTTATGTATTAAAAGTACAAAAAAATTAGGATGTAACCCATTTTGCAATTACTTCTTCCAAACTTCCTTTGATAATTGGTTTTGAAACATAATCATTCATACCAATTTCCAGGCATTTTTCTTTTTCACCAATCACAGTTCCAGCAGTAAGAGCAATAATTGGAATGGATTTTCCATGATTCATTGTTCGAATTATTTTAGTAGCTTCATAACCATTCATCAAAGGCATTTGAATATCCATAAAAATAATATCAAATTGTTCAACTTCAAATTTTTCGATGGCTTCCTGACCATTGGATACTGTTGTGATTTTTGAATTGGGAAGTATCTTTTTAATTAACGTTTTTGCCAGTAAAGAATTGATGTTATTATCTTCTACAATTAAAACACGTAAGGCATCAAAATTTTGATAAACGAATTCTTCATCTACTTTTAATAGATTAAGATTTGTTATCTTTTCTTTACTGGACGATTGCACATCAACATCAAAATAAAAAGTACTGCCAACATTAGGTTCACTAATCAATTCCAATTTACTATTCATTAATGCAAGTAATTTGTTAGAAATGCTTAAACCTAAACCTGTACCGCCATATTGTCTGGTAGTTGAACTATCTTCTTGCGAGAATGCTTCAAAAATTTTGGCTTGGTTTTCTCTTCTGATACCAATTCCTGTATCAATCACAGAGAATCGAAGACGGGTTTGATGAGTTGTAATTCTATCTATTACCTCAATTTTTAGTTTAACTTTTCCATTGGAAGTAAATTTTACAGCATTTCCAAGAAGATTGATTAAAATTTGTTTCAAACGCACAGCATCTATCCAAACCGTTTTAGGAACATCTGCATTGACATGAACATCAACATCAATTTTCTTTTGAATGGCTTCAAATCTAATGGTATCAATCACTTCGCTGGCCAATTCTTTTACTTTTGTTTCCTCAATAACCAATTCAAGATTACCGGATTCAATTTTGGAAAAATCCAAAATATCATTAATTACACTCATCAACGATTTGGCAGATTGATTTACTGTTTTCATGTATTTTGCTTGCCCTTTTTCTAAATCAGAATTCATCAATAAGTCTGTAAAACCTATGATGCCGTTCAATGGTGTTCTAATTTCATGACTCATGTTGGCCAAAAATTCAGATTTTGCTTTGTTTGCTGCAATTGCCATTTCTTTTTCTTTGATGGCTGCTTCTTGCAATTTTCTATCTGTTATATCAATAAAAATTCCTTCGATAAATTCTACTTGATTGTTTTTTGTTATCACATCACCAAATTCTTCTACCCAAACAATTCGCTCATCTTTATGAATTATTCGATAAATAAAATGTATTTTTTGGTTGTTATCTAAGGCATATTTTTGGTCTTTTACAACTCTTTCACGATCCTCGGGATGAATAATATCTAAATAGGAAATTTCATTATTCAAAAATAGTTCTTTTGTGTAACCGGTTAATTTTTCAATTTCATCATTCAGATATATTTTGGTAAATTTTGAATCATATTTAGATAAATAAATGGTTCCGGGAATATTATCTGCCAATAACCTGAAACGTTCCTCACTACTATAGATAAGACTCTCATTTAAACCTCTTTCTATGGCAGATGAAATATTATTCATCAACGATTGAAGGATGTTTATTTCGTCTTCAGACCATATTCTTTCCGAAGTGCAATCATCAAAACCAATGGCTCCAACAAGTTTATTCTTTACATGAATTGGAAAAATGAGTACAGATAATATATCTTGTGATTTCATTAATTCTTTGAAATCACTCTCGAACATGTTTTTTACAAGTTTATTGTAAACTTTACTTGATTTTAATGGAATTACAATATCTAAAAATACCTCATAAGGAACATTTTGCAAGTCTGGATTTTCAAGTTGAGGTTCAATTTGTCCTTTTACCCATTCAAATTTTTGTGATATTATTCTTTTCTCTTCAACGGCTTCAAAATAGTAAGTTCTATCTGCTCTAGTTGCATTTCCTAATGTGGCAAGAATATCATCAAAGTTTTTGAAAGTATCTTTAGAGATCAATATTTTTTCAGAGATTTTTGTCACAGCAGTCAACAATTCACTTTTATAAACTAAGTTATCTTCAATTTGTTTTCGCTTGATGGTTTCGAAACCGAGTGAAATAATTTCTGAAACTGAACGCGTAAAATTAATGTCCTCGTTGTCCCAATATCTTTTTCTATTGGTAGTTTCAAAACAAATGATACCGTATAATTTACCATCAATAAAAACGGGGTAATCTAGCAAAGATTTAATGTTGTGTTCTTTAAAATAACTGTCAATAAATTCAGAAGTTTCTTTTTGTCTTGAAACATCTGAGGCAACAATAATTTCTTCTCTCTCAATGGATTCAAAGTAGATTGGATAATCTTTTTTGTATAAAATTAAGTGATTGCTATGTCTATCTAAATCTAATTCATATAAATCTCTGCAATGAATACTATCTGAATAATAATTCCAAAAACTAATTCTGTTTATCCCGGAAGCTTTTGCAACATTTTCAAAAATTAATTTAATTACCGGTGTGATATCTTCAAACACAGCAAAGCTGGTTGTAGAGAGTTTTGAAAGAGCATTATTATATTTTTTAATTTTTTCTTGACGAGAGCTTCTTTCAATTTCTAGACTTCTGATTAAGGTAATATCTCTCGCAATTCCGGTATATCCGACTATTTTTCCATTTTCATTACGTTTGATTGTGACTTTTTGTGATATCCAGACCTCTTCACCATTTTTTTTAAGAATTGGAAATTCCATTAACGGTAAAGTTTCTTTCATTTCAAGAATATCAACTGTGTAATAATTTACAATTTTATCTCGGTAATCTTCCCTTACCAATTGACCAAAATATAAATTCATTAAGTCTTTTAATTTATATCCTAAAAGCTCACAAGTAAATGAATTGATAAAAATAAATTTACCATCATCATCAGTTTCAAAGATTAAATCGGTGGCTGTTTCAACTAGGTTTTTATACTGGTTTTCAATGTCAATTTGTACGGTAACATCCATTCCAATTCCTACAAACAAGTCTTTTCCAAATTCTTTATCAACCCACTGAATATATTTGTATTGACCGTTTTTACACTTTAATTTCCTTCTGTAATTTCGGTCTTTTTGATAATCGTTGTGGTAAGCTTCTCCAATAAATTCGGGGTCTTCAGTAAGTTTCCAAAAACCCATACCCAGCACATCTTCAACAGAATATCCTAAAATATGTTTTACATTTTCGCTACAATAGGTTAGTTCTCCATTCTTTTTTGTAGCTATTACTAATGAATTTCCTTTGTTCACAATTTCATTTGTGAAGTAAAATTTTTCTTTGTTATTGATTAAGGCATAATGCTTCATTTGATTGATCACAATAATCAATAAACAATAAACCAATGTAATTACTCCAATATTAGTAGAAATTTGTTGGAATAAAGTAGTAAAAATGAATAAAGTGGTAATTGTTAAAATATATCCTAAATAGAACTTATAATTATTGAAAACATTATATGAAAAGAGAATGATGATTAAAACTCCGGAGTAGGTAACTAATTCAAATGATTTTGTAAAAAAATTAATTAAAACCAAAATTGAAAATACAATATACATGAATGTAAATATTGCGGCTAGATGTCTTTCAATTGATTTTATTTTAAAACTTAAAAAATAGATAGTTAAAAAGACTGAGCCAAATGTAAAACTCTGAAGTAAAAGTGAGTAACTTCTGATGTTGAAAAGCTCAAAAACGATATCACATGTTGGAATTAATATACCGAAAAATAAAAAATATAAGCGGTAAAGATACACATCGTTTGTGATGTCTGAAAAATCAGTTTTGAAACTATCTAAAATGGATGTTTTTCGTTTATTTAAAATCAAAATCATGATACTGATTAGCAAAAAAAGCAATGTTAACATTGCGAAATTCATCATATAATCGGATATGTTTAAAAACTTTAAAGAAATTGATAGGACAAAATTTGGATACAGTTGAGAAACTATACTAGAGCATTTAAGTTGAAATATAAATTTCAATACGTCAATAAAGGGCATTTGTTTATTTTATTTGGTTTATAAAAATAAAAAAAAAGAGTTGCATTCAGATTACAACTCTTTTTTTATTTCAACATTTTATGAACTATTCTAAAAATGATCCGATTTCTTCAATTTCTGATGTTTTGTTTATTGGAACTGCCTGATTGTAAATTGAATAGGTTAATGAATACCAAAAGGGTAACGTGAAAAAGACTCCAATACAGAAAGCAATAAGCCCAAACATAATCAGAAAAAAGCTTACTACAGCAAGACCGATAATAACGATTGGTTGTTTAGTAACGAGTTTAGCACTAGTAGAAATGGCATCAATTGCAGATAAATCACTAAAAATAATCAATGGAACGGTTAAAAAAGTAAAAAAAGAAATGGAATACGAAATTAAACTTCCAATTAAGGGTATTTCAAAATAATCTAATACCGTTGATAAACCTACATTAACAATTGTAATTAGAAACGTAGAGAAAAATAATTCTTTGAAATATTTTGTTTTATAATACTCAAATACTGTCCCAATCGAAAAGTCTTGATTGTGGTCTGCTAAGTGTGCCATTTTTAAAAATCCTGCTCCTATTGGACTTAAAATTGCTGAAAGTAGCACCATGCTTCCAAAAAATATCAGTATGTATTCTATGCCAAAATTTAAAATTGAATTCTCCGTAAGGGTTTCCGTTAAGGTATTTAAACCCACCAATGAGCCAATTAATGTCCCAAACAAAGCGAATAAAAGAATAACAATTAATATGATGGTTATACCTCCGATTAAAGCAATTTTTTTATAATTTTCGAATGCTTTTTCAAAAACAATTCCAAAATCTAAATCATATCCTTTGTTAAGTGCGTCGTTTAAAGTAGTATTTGTTTTATTCATCATTTATTTTTTTAAAGCCAGTTCATTATTTTTTTTACCCATTTTAGTTTATTTTTATAAGGTGCATAGCGGATGGGATTATCTCCCCATGTTGGTTTTTTTACGATTGCTTTATGATGTGAAAAAGTATCAAAACCTAACTTTCCGTGATAGGCTCCAATGCCACTATGACCAACACCTCCAAAAGGTAAACGTTTGTTTACAAAATGAATCATGCAATCATTTATACATCCTCCACCAAAAGAGAAGGTAGTAATTATTTTTTCTGCCCATTTTTTATCATTTGAATAAACATAAAGAGCTAAAGGTTTTTCATATCGGTGAATGATTTTATGTAAATCATTTTCGTCATGATAGGAAATAATCGGAAGTATTGGTCCAAAAATTTCATCTTTCATCAATTGACTTTCCAATTCTGGTTCGTCAATAATTGTAGGACTAATATAGTTTTGTAATTCATCTGTTTGACCTCCAAATAGTATTTTGGCCGGGTCAATTAATTCTGATAATCGTTTCCAATGTCGTGCATTTACTATTCTGGCTAAATCTTTTGATTCTTGTGGATTTTCACCATAAGCAAGTGTAATCTCTTGTTTGAGTAATTCAACAAAATTGTATTTTTCTTTCGCTTGAACGAGTATGTAATCAGGAGCAATACAGGTTTGTCCGGCATTTACAAACTTACCCCAAACAATTCGTTTGGCGGCAATACTTAAATCAGCACCTTCTCCAATAATACAAGGATTTTTTCCACCTAATTCTAAGGTTACAGGAGTTAAATTTTTTGCTGCGGCTTGTGCTACTATTTTCCCCACAGCAACACTACCTGTAAAAAAGATATAATCCCAACGTTGTGCTAATAAAGTTTGCGTAAATTCTGCACCACCATGAACTACAACGGCTTCTTTTACATCAAACACTTCTTCCACAATTTTAGTGATGATTTGTGAGGTATGAAAAGTTAGTTCAGATGGTTTTACAACTACCGAATTTCCGGCTGCAATTGCGGCAACAAGCGGACTAATAGCCAGTTGAAACGGATAATTCCAAGGAGAAATAATTAAAACTCTTCCATACGGTTCTTTGTAAATAAATTCAGAAGAAGGAAGATTTAGAATAGACGGCCAAACTCTTTTGGGTTTACTCCACTTATTTAAATTAGCAATGGTATATTTTAAATCTGAAATTACATAATTGGTTTCTGTCAAAAAACCTTCAAAAGTGGGTTTTCCGAAATCTTTTTGAAGAGCATTCCAAATCTCTGATTCTCTTTTTTGAATCGAAACTAATAATTTTTTTAGTAATACTTTTCTTTTTTCAACAGATGAGAGCGAACTCATTTTGATACTTTTGGGAATGAATTCAAATATATAAATTATATTTTTCCTAATCCCAATCGATAGCCAAAATAAAAATCAGCTTGTTTGCTATCATTCAATAATGCTGTAAAAGCTGAGCCTGAACCAATGAAAAATCCGTACGCTCTTAAGCCAAAACCGGCATTAAAACCAGCAATTTCTGTTTGTGATAATGGAGTAAAAATTTCAAAATGTTTTAATGAAAATCGTGGTGTTAGTGTAAAAACATTTTGTGCAGTAACTTGATCATTCTTTTCATTGTCAGTAAGTTTTTGTTGCCAAAAAGCTGATGCATAAAGTTTTGAGATGATTTTTAAATCAGCATAAACATTCAAAACAGCAGGTAAATTGACTTTAAAGTCGTTATTTTGAGTGGTTGAAGTTAGATAACCACTGTCTAATAAAATTTGTTCAATATCACGAATACTGTTTACACCATCAAATTGATTTAAATTTAAGCTTTCGTTCGCCGGAATATTTAAAGCATAATTGGTACTGGAATTATTATCATCTTTAAAAGTCATACTTCCTAAATTTCTAAAAGAAAATCCGGAATTAAATTTGTAATCGTCCTTTTCTTTTTCATCTTTAATCGTGAAACTTGCACCAAAATCAACCGCAAATCCATTTAATCCACCAAAAAGAGAACTTGAATAATCATCAAAATTAGAATAATCATCGGCAAGATTTCCGGAATAGGAAAAATTTAGATTGGCATTTGCATCAGATAAAAATGTGTTTCCACCAATAGTTGTAATCGTTCCTTTAAATCTATCAGCCCCAAAATTGGCATAAGAACCCGGGAACAATAATTTAAAAGTTGCACCTCCGTTCAATTTATATTTGTCAGTTTCCCATAAATTTCGAGCTACTGAAAAAGCCATTTCACTATAAGATGTTCCAATGATTCTTTGATTGTTATTTCTATCTAAAACAGTCGTATTCAAGAGCGAATTTAATCCTTCATTAACAATGGCATCACCAATATTTACATCAATATCTACTAATCTAAATTTTGCATATGCTTTTGTACTCCATCCAAAACCCCATTTATTGATTCTAAAAGCAACACCAGGACCAAGAATTTCAGCTTCAAAATTCAGATTAACCGCCTCATTTCCTCTAAATAATAAATCTTCAAAGTTTTCATCACTTGAAATATCACTAAAACTAATTTTATTATTGGAAACATTGAAACTAGTGGCAAAAAATTGAATATCAACTTTTGAACTCAAATTGGCAAACTCAGCCGGATTAAACGTTCCATTTAACAAACTGATTCTTCTCGAAGTTCCAATTCCTGCAAAATGTTCTTGAGCAAATGTTGAAAAATTTAACCCAATTAAAAGCAATACAACTAGTTTTTTCATGATATAAAGTTTATAAGTAAAACAATTGAAATCAAAATTACCCTACAAATAAACGTAAAAAAAATGAAATTAGTTTTTAATTGTGTTCCAAATGACATCATTTGGAGTCGGAGCCACGATAGTTAAAGCATCTTTTGAAACCGGATGAATAAAACTGAGTTTTCGTGCATGAAGATGAATACCACCATCCGGATTACTTCGGTCAAAACCGTATTTTAAATCGCCTTTAATGGAACAGCCAATGGCTTGCAGTTGAGCCCGAATTTGATGATGTCTGCCTGTGTGCAATTCTATTTCCAAAACATAATAATAATCTAGAGTTGCAATTACTTTGTAATGTAAACTTGCCTTTTTACTCTCCGGAACTTCTTTGATATGAGCTTTTGATGTATTGTTTTTTGGGTTTCGTTTAATGTAATGAATTAAAGTATCTTCTTCTTTTGGTGGCATGTTTTTCACTACTGCCCAATACGTTTTTTGGGTTTCCCGAGAACTGAATAAATCGTTCATGCGGGTTAAAGCTTTGCTGGTTTTGGCAAAAACTACAATGCCGGTAGTAGGTCGGTCAAGCCGATGAACAACGCCTAAAAAAACTTCACCGGGTTTGTTGTATTTTTCTTTGAGGTATTCTTTTACGATGTCGGGTAGGGGTTTGTCACCGGAAGTATCACCTTGAGCAATATCACCAACTCTTTTATTCACAACAATCAGATGATTATCTTCATGAAGAATCTGTAAATTATCTTTGGTTGTAACTATTTTCATCTTCAAATTAGCTCATCGATTTAATTGACACATTGCCTAATTGACACATTGCCACATTAATACTGTTCATTCGCATTCGGAAAATCTAATGCTTTTATATCCGTCACATATTGCCCAATAGCTTTGGTCATATCTTCATATAAATTCATGTATCTTCTGAGGAATCGTGGACTAAATTCATGCGTCATGCCAATCATGTCGTGTAAAACCAAAACTTGACCATCAACACCACTTCCGGCACCAATTCCAATTACGGGAATCGAAATGCTTTCAGCTACTTTTTGGGCTAATTTGGCTGGAATTTTTTCCAAAACCAAAGCAAAACAGCCAATTCGTTCCAAAAGTTTGGCGTCTTCCACTAATTTTTCCGCTTCGGCTTCTTCTTTCGCACGAACGGTATAAGTACCAAATTTATAAATGGATTGAGGCGTTAACCCCAAATGTCCCATTACCGGTATTCCGGCATTCAATATTTTTTTGATGGAATCTTTGATTTCGCTTCCGCCTTCTAATTTTACGGCATGTCCGCCACTTTCTTTCATGATACGAATGGCAGAACGCAAAGCTTCTTTCGGGTCAGATTGATAAGTTCCGAAAGGTAAGTCAACCACCACTAAAGCTCGTTCGCATGCACGTACTACGCTACTGGCATGATAAATCATTTGGTCCAATGTAATGGGTAAAGTGGTTTCATGTCCAGCCATTACATTACTGGCAGAATCTCCAACCAAAATTACGTCAACACCAGCGGCATCTACAATTTTAGCCATGGTATAATCATACGCCGTAAGCATAGAAATTTTCTCGCCATTTGCTTTCATATCAAATAGGGATTTGGTTGTGATACGTTTGTAATCTTTTTTTGCTGTTGACATTTTATTAAATTTTTAAGGAACGAAATACAAATGTAAGGAATGTTTAGTAGTGTCTTAAAATATTTTAGTGAAACCTTATTTTGGATGTGAAAACTAACTACATTAGCTCAGTTTTTCTAAATGAAATTAAAATGATTTCTATACTTGTTATCTTAGCCGTTTTGGGCTATTTATCTATTGTTTTTGAATCACCAATTCGAATTAATAAAACAATTACTTCCATCCTTACGGGTTCATTGTGTTGGGTTATTTATGCCTTGCTTTATGAAGGCGATAAGCATGAAGTTTCTGAAAAGTTACTTTTTTATTTTGGTGAAATTTCAGGTCTATTGATTTTTCTTTTAGGGGCAATGACTATTGTAGAGATGATAGATATTCATAAAGGTTTTTCTGTCATCACTAATAGAATTCGAACCAAATCAGTATTAAAATTATTGTGGATTGTTGGAGGAATTACTTTTTTCATGTCGGCATTGTTAGACAATTTAGCAACTGCAATTATCATGATTACTTTGCTTAAAAAGTTGATGCCTAAGAGTGAAACCCGAATGATTTTGGCTGGTATAGTGGTAATTGCCGCAAATGCTGGAGGAGCCTTTAGTCCAATTGGTGATATAACGACCACTTTACTTTGGATTGGTGGTCAAGTAAGTGCTATTGGTATCGTTAAAACATTGTTTTTACCATCATTGATGTGTTTGTTGGTACCTTTGTTTATTGCCAGTTACCGAATGAAAGGATTTGCAATTTTAAGAGTTCAACTTTCTATGGCTGAAGTAATTAAAGAGGAAAAAATGCGAGGAAGTTTAAGTGTATTCCTAGCCGGAGTTTTTGGATTAGTAATGGTGCCGGTGATCAAATCAATAACTGGATTGCCACCGTTTATTGGAGTATTAATTGCTTTGGCATTTGTTTCATTGGTTTCTATTGTTTACCATCGTAATAAAACGCAAGATGAAAAAGAAAAATATTCTGTTGCTTATGCTTTATCAAAAGTAGATGTTAGTTCCATCCTTTATTTTATGGGAATTTTACTTTTGGTGTATGTTTTGCAGGAAGTTCAAATCCTTAGTAAGTTGTCTCTTTTTCTTCAAGAATCTTTACCAAGTAATGACATTATGGTTGTTGCAATTGGTGTGTTATCTTCAATAGTTGATAATGGAAGTTTAGTAGCGGCTACCCAAGGAATGTTTACACTTTCTGAGTATCCGATGGATCATTCGCTTTGGGAATTCATCGCACTTTGTGCAGGAACCGGGGGAAGTATGTTGATTATTGGTTCTGCAGCAGGAATCGCCATCATGGAAAAAGAAAAAATGACATTTATGTGGTATTTAAAGAAAATCACACCCTTGGCCATTGCCGGATATGTTGCCGGAATTGTAACGTATTTGATTATAAATTTACTAACACATTAAAAATTTGATAAATGAAAAAAGTTTCATTCCTCATTTTAGTATTATTTTTTCAATTTTCATTTTCTCAAGAAAGTGAAATACAACTCACAATCGGAAAATTTTTTAACGCTTTTCATCAACGCGATTCCATTGCATTAAAGAAAGTGTGTTCCGAAAATTTGATTTTACATTCTATTTCCGAATCGGAGAAAGGGGCAAAATTTTCCGTTGAAAAAGCGGCTAACTTTTATAAATCCATTGCCACCATTCCATTATCCATGAAATTTGAAGAGAAAATTCTAAGTTACAAAGTTCAAATTGATGGAACAATGGCACACGTTTGGACGCCTTATGAGTTTTATGTAAATGATAAATTGAGCCATTCCGGAGTAAATTCTTTTCAATTATATAAAGAAAATGACGGTTGGAAAGTGGTTTATATTTTGGATACAAGGAGGAAATAACTAACAATCCGCTAAATTCACCCCAACAGCCAATCCACCTTCGCTGGTTTCTTTGTATTTGGAGTTCATGTCTTTAGCTGTTTCCCACATGGTATTAATTACTTTATCTAACGGAACTTTCGCATTATTGGCATCGGTTTCTAAGGCCAATTCAGCAGCATTAATGGCTTTAATCGCTCCCATTGTATTGCGTTCGATACACGGAATTTGCACCAAACCACCAATCGGGTCGCATGTCATGCCTAAATGGTGCTCCATCGCGATTTCGGCAGCCATCGTTACTTGTGCCGGTGTTCCGCCCATTAATTCACACAAGGCTCCGGCTGCCATAGCACTTGATACGCCAATTTCGGCTTGACATCCGCCCATAGCGGCAGAAATCGTAGCTCCTTTTTTGAAGATACTGCCAATTTCTCCGGCTACCAATAAAAATTGTTTGATTTCTTTTTCATCGGCATTGTGGTTTTCAATCACTAAATAATACATTAAAACGGCCGGAATTACACCGGCACTTCCGTTGGTAGGAGCAGTCACAACTCTTCCCAAAGCAGCATTTACTTCATTCACAGCTAATGCAAAACAGCTTACCCATTTTAGAATTTGTCGAAATTTTACTTCTGTTTTTCGGATGGTTTCCAACCATTCTTGTGGAGTAGAATAAGGAAGTTCGCCTTTTAACCCTAAATGCATATCATACGCTCTTCGACGCACATTCAATCCTCCAGGCAAAATGCCTTCCGAATGACAACCAATGTAAATACATTCTAACATTGTATGCCAAATTCGCATCAACTCGCGATTAATTTCTTCTTCGGAACGCATCGATTTTTCATTTTCATACACAATTTCAGAAATCGATTTGTTTTCTTTTTTGCAATAATCTAATAATTCATCTGCTTTTTGAATCGGATAGGGGAAAGCACATTTTATTTCTAATTTCTTTTTGGCATTTTCTCTTTCTTCTTTTACCACAAATCCGCCACCGATAGAGTAGTAGGTTTCACTAAATTCTATATCGGCTGTAAATAATGTAAAAGTCAATCCATTGGCATGAAAAGGAAGAAAATTTCGGTTGAAAACAATATCTTTTTCAACATCAAAATCAAGTTGAATCTCATTTCCTAAATTGATTTTTTTGTTTGTTTTAATCGATTGAACAATTCCATCAATATCGGCTACCGGAATCGTTTCCGGGTCTTGACCGCTTAAGCCTAGCATCAAAGCATAATCGGTGGCATGTCCTTTTCCCGTTAAGGAAAGCGACCCAAACAAATCTACTTTTACTCGAATAGCTTGATTCAGCATGTTTTCTGTTCTACATTCCGCTAAAAAACGTTCGGCGGCTCGCCATGGTCCAAGTGTGTGCGAACTTGATGGGCCAACACCTATTTTTAACATATCAAAAACAGAAATACATTCTTCCATAACTAAAACGTTTGAGTAAGGCAAATATAAGATTTTGTTTATGATTCACTACATAGGATTTTTGCATTGATCATTTTTTTGTTATTCTTAACTTTTACTATCGTTAAAGCGTAAAGAATTTAATCTATATTTGATTTTTAAAATTAAAATAATGAATCGATATTTAGTTGCCATTTTACTGTTTATTATAACATTCTCTTTTGCACAGCCAAAATCACCTTATGAATTTCTTCCTAATTACGGAAAACAGGTTTCTCATTATCATCAAGTTGAAGCTTATTTTCAACAATTAGTTAAAGAATCGGATTGGATAAAACATGAAAAATACGGTGAAACCACCCAGGAAAGAAATCTGAATGCTTATTATATTTCTACACCTGAAAACTTGAAAAATTTAGAGGAAATACGAAGAAATCATTTACATGAAATCGGATTGTTTCCAACCAAAAACAATAATAAATCAAAAGCTGTTGTTTGGTTAAGTTTTAATGTACATGGAAATGAAATTGGTGCAATTGAAAGTGCTTTGTCAGTTGCGTATGAGTTGGTAAATCCAAATAACAAAGAAACCAAAAAGTGGTTGGAAGATATTGTTGTTATTTTAGATCCTTGTCTAAATCCGGATGGTTTTTCCAGATATGCAAGTTGGTTACGAGATGTTTCCGGTTCAAAAACACATCCCGGACTTTACGATCGCGAACACATGGAACCTTGGCCGGGTGGAAGACAAAATCATTATGTGTATGATTTGAACAGAGATTGGGCTTGGCAAACCCAACGTGAAACTCAGTTGAGGATGGATTTATACCATCAATGGATGCCAATGGTGCATGCCGATGTGCATGAAATGGGATATAACGAACCTTATTTTTTTCCACCGGCAGCCGAGCCATATCATGAGCAAATTTCTCCTTTTCAGAGAGATTTTCACAAAAAAATTGGAGAATTAACCGCTAAAAAATTTGATAAAGAAGGATGGATGTATTACTCCGGTGAACGGTTTGATTTATTTTACCCAAGCTATGGCGATACGTATCCTTGCTATAACGGTGCGGTTGGAATGACCTATGAACAAGGTGGAATTGGTGCAGGAAGAGCAGTCACGATGAAAAATGGCGATATTTTGACCATAAAAGATCGTTTGGAACACCACACCAAAGCAATTTTGGCAGTAGTTGAATTGTCGTTTGTGCAAAAAGAAATGTTAACAAAAGAATTCAGAAATTTTTTCAAAGACAGTCGCACTAAACCAAAAGGAAAGTACCAAACTTATATTGTAAAAGATCATCCAAAAAATGCGGAACTTTTAAAACTATTAAACCGTAATCGAATTGAAGCTTCTTTTGCAGATGAATCAAGAAAACTTAACGGTTATCATTATCAATCAAATGCTGAAAAAGTATTTTCAGTTGAACCGAATGACATTATCATTTCGGTTGACCAACCAAGAGCAGTTTTGGCTCAGGTTTTATTTGAACCTCACCATAAATTAACAGATAGTCTTTCTTATGATATTACGGCTTGGTCGCTTCCTCATGCTTATGGAATTGAGAGTTATGCTTTAAAAGGTAAAGTAGCCTTCAAAACCAAATCAAAACAGTCAGTTATTAATCCTGAAAAATCGAATAATGTTTATGCGTACTATATTCCATGGAATAATCGTTCTTCTGCAAGGGTACTGAGTCTTTTACATCAAAATAATATTAAAGTACGATATGCTTCAAAGGAAGTCACTTTTGGTGATGTTGTGATTCAGCGTGGTGGATTAATTGTGACGAAAGGTGATAATAGTAAGGTCGAAAATTTTGAAATAAAGGTTGCTACTCTTATAGCTGAAAAGAGCGATTATAAAGTACTTGAAACCGGAATGGCTAAAAAAGGAGGCGATTTAGGAGGCGAAAATTATCCTTTGTTAAAAGCTCCAAAAGTGATGGTTTTAAGTGGTAATGGTGTAAGTAACATTGATTTTGGACAAGTATGGTTTTATTTGGACCAAGTGGTTGAATATCCGACCAGTATTGTTGATGTTCAAAATTTTAATCGCGTTAATTTAGCGGAATATACCACCTTAATTTTACCGGAAGGATGGTATTCTTTTTCAGACAACCAAAAGAAAACAATAGATGATTTTATTGCCAGAGGAGGAAAAGTGATTGCTATTGGCGGAGCAGTTTCTCAATTTGAAGACAGAGAAGGATTTCATTTAACAAAATTTGCCACCGAAGACGAAAAAACGCAAGCACAAAAAATATTGGAAGAACAAGAACTTGCCGATCGGTTTTTAGAAGTTGAAAATGCAGAAAGAAGATCAATCTCTTCATTTGTTCCGGGGGCAATTGTTGAAAATAAATTAGACAAAACTCATCCTTTATCGTATGGATTAGGAGAACAATATTATAGTTTGAAAACTTCTGAAAACAAATATAAGTTGTTGAAAGGAGCTCAAAATATTATTTATGTCCCCAAAAATTATCAAAGTTCCGGTTTTATTGGTTATAAATTGAAAAAGTCATTAGAAGAAACGGTAACTTTTGCTATTGATCATTACGGACAAGGAAAAGTGATTTACATGATTGATAATCCGTTGTTCAGAGGTTTTTGGGAAAATGGCAATTTATTATTTAGTAACGCGTTGTTTTTGGTAGAGTAAAGTAAAAAAAATGTCAAAATGTCATATTTTTTCTGATTCGTCAGTCAAAATATGACATTTTTATTGGTTTTTGGTCTTGGCATAATACTTGTCATTTAGCGAAGTAAGTTTAACAAAACGAAATTAAAAACAAGCATACAAATTTATAATTATGGGCAAAATAATTGGAATCGATTTAGGAACTACTAACTCATGCGTTTCTGTAATGGAAGGTGGAGAACCGGTAGTAATAGCAAATGCAGAGGGAAAAAGAACAACTCCATCAGTAATTGCATTTGTTGAAGGAGGGGAAATTAAAGTAGGTGATCCTGCCAAAAGACAAGCAGTGACCAATCCAACAAAAACCATTGCGTCAATCAAACGCTTTATGGGTAATAAATATTCGGAAAGTTCTAAAGAAGCCGGAAATGTGGCATATAAAGTGGTGAAAGGTGACAACGATACACCTCGTGTAGATATTGATGGTCGTCTTTACACTCCACAAGAATTGTCAGCCATGACGCTTCAAAAAATGAAAAAAACTGCCGAAGATTATTTAGGTCAAACGGTTTCAGAAGCGGTAATCACTGTACCGGCTTATTTTAATGATGCTCAACGTCAGGCTACAAAAGAAGCGGGCGAAATTGCAGGTTTAAAAGTAATGCGAATCATCAATGAGCCTACTGCGGCAGCATTAGCTTATGGTTTGGATAAAGCCGGAAAAGATCAAAAAATAGCGGTATACGATTTAGGAGGAGGAACATTTGATATTTCTGTTCTTGAATTAGGGGACGGTGTTTTTGAAGTGTTATCTACAAATGGAGATACACACCTAGGTGGTGACGACTTTGACCAAGTAATCATCGATTGGTTGGCCAACGAATTCAACAGCGAAGAAGGAGTAGATTTACGTAAAGACCCAATGGCTTTACAACGTTTGAAAGAAGCCGCTGAAAAAGCGAAGATTGAATTGTCTTCTTCTACGCAAACAGAAATCAATTTACCTTATGTAACGGCTACCGCTAGCGGACCAAAACACTTGGTAAAAACGTTAACCAGAGCGAAGTTTGAGCAATTAGCTGAAAGTTTAGTAAGACGTTCGATGGAACCGGTTGCAAAAGCATTGAAAGATGCCGGATTATCTACCTCTGATATTGATGAAGTAATCTTAGTAGGAGGTTCAACTCGTATGCCGGTTATTCAAGAGCAAGTGGAAAAATTCTTCGGAAAAAAACCATCTAAAGGTGTAAATCCGGATGAGGTTGTGGCCATTGGTGCTGCTATTCAAGGTGGAGTTTTAACCGGAGATGTAAAAGATGTATTGTTACTTGACGTAACGCCTCTTTCATTAGGTATTGAAACTATGGGAAGTGTGATGACCAAATTAATTGAGTCGAATACAACCATCCCAACTAAAAAATCACAAGTGTTTTCAACGGCGGTTGATAATCAGCCATCGGTAGAAATTCACGTGTTGCAAGGTGAAAGACCAATGGCAAATGACAATAAAACAATTGGTCGTTTCCATTTAGATGGAATTCCGCCTGCTCCAAGAGGTGTACCACAAATTGAAGTAACGTTTGATATTGATGCAAATGGTATCATCAAAGTTTCGGCAACCGATAAAGGAACCGGTAAATCACATGATATTCGTATCGAAGCTTCTTCAGGATTAACACCGGAAGAAATCGAAAGAATGAAAAAAGAAGCGGAAATTAATGCTGAATCAGATAAATTAGCTAAAGAAAAAGCCGATAAATTGAATGAAGCAGATAGTATGATTTTCCAAACGGAAAAACAATTGAAAGAGTTTGGCGATAAATTATC
Organism: Flavobacterium filum DSM 17961; assembly: GCF_000425465.1. Taxonomy (GTDB): domain Bacteria; phylum Bacteroidota; class Bacteroidia; order Flavobacteriales; family Flavobacteriaceae; genus Flavobacterium; species Flavobacterium filum. Next base: position 58,457 of record NZ_AUDM01000014.1, read on the forward strand.
AGATGCTAATAAACAACCTATCGAAGCGGCTTTAACCGAATTGAAAGTGGCATTTGAATCCAAAGATGTTGCGGTAATTCAACCGGCATTAGACAAAATCAACGAAGCTTGGAAAAATGCTTCAGAAGAAATGTACAAAGCTCAAGCTGAAGGACAAGGAGCACAACAAGCTCAACCACAAGCTGATGCAAGTGGTGATCAAACTCAAGATGTTGATTTTGAAGAAGTGAAGTAAAATTCAAATTCAGATAGTAAAGAAAAGTCAGGTTTATTGCCTGACTTTTTTTATTTGTTTACTTTTTTTTGAAATAAAACTAATATTGATTAAAAAATTAGTAATTTTAGTAGCAGATTTTTAATCTTGTTAAAATGAAAAATCTAAAGTTTTGGACCATTCTTCTTTTATGTGTAGCTTTAGTAGAAGTTACTGCGGAATATTTCAGGATTTTACCTTTGATTTATGTTTTTAAACCGTTAATTTCCATTGTTTTAATGGTTTTATATTTTAAAAGTTCTGTAAAGAATGATCTTTTGTTTTACTTAACTATCACCACTTCTTTACTAACGAATGTGTTGTTTATACCAAATGATCTTTTTTATATTTTCATTGGTTTAGTGGTATTTATTTTTCATAGATTAATAAATATTTATTATATTATAAGAGTGATGAAAATAAAAGATTTTATTCCAGTAATCTTAGCTTCTGTTCCTTTTTTCTTGATTTTTTTCTACATCTTTTTTGATACAGATTTATTAAACGAAAAAGTGTATTACATCATGATAGTCCACAATAGTTTAATTTCGTTATTGGGAGGATTGGCACTTTCTACCTATATAATGAATGATAGTGCGGTAAGTTCTTGGTTATTAATTTGTGTTTTGTCATTTGTTACACTGCATTTTATCATTTTCATTGAAAAATTTTATATCGATTTAAAAATTTTCAGACCGATTGCGATGAGTTTAAACGCTTTTGCTTATTACGCATTTTATCGATTCATCATTTTTGTTGAATCTAAAAAGGAAAAAAATAATGGAATACTTTAAAAACACATAAATAACTAAACAAGGATTGATTTTCCATTGGCAACAATAGAGGAATCGTTATCAAAATAAAAATCAACTCTTCCTAAGTTGATACCAAAACATCCCACTTGATTAATTAAGACTTCTTTATCAATTGCATTTTTTGCAATTACCGGTTTATCAATGAAAGTGTGTGTATGGCCACCAATAATTAAATCAATATCTTGAGTTAGTTCAGCTAGTTTTAGATCACAAATTTTATTGGGTTCATTATTATAAGAATATCCTAAATGTGACAAACAAATCACTAAATCACACTTTTCAACTTTTTTCAAAATGCGAACCATTTCAGTTGATGTTTCTACCGGGTCTAAATAAACGGTTTCTTTGTACATCTTTTTATCTACCAATCCGGCTAGTTCAACTCCTAAACCAAAAACGCCAACCTTGATACCGTCTTTCATAAAAATTTGATAAGGTTTTACAAAAGGATGCATGATGGTGTTTTTAAAATCATAATTAGCAGATAATATCTGGAATTTCGCATGTTGCATTTGAGAGGCTAATCCATCAATTCCATTATCGAATTCGTGATTGCCAATGGTTGTTGCTTCATAACCCAATTTTGACATCAGTTTGAATTCCAATTCTCCTCCATAGTAGTTGTAGTAGGGAGTGCCTTGAAAACTGTCTCCGGCATCTAATAACAAAACATTTGAATTTTCTTTTTTAATTTGTTCAATCAGTTTTGCACGTTGAACCACTCCACCCATTCCAGGATATTTTGGATGGTTTACCGGAAAAGCATCAATATGACTGTGCACATCGTTAGTGTGCAAAATAGTAAGTTTTTTGGTTTTTAGTGTGTCAAAACTACTCAATGAAAGTCCACCTAAACCAACTAATGTTGAACTTGCTAACGTGTTTTTAAGAAAATCTCTTCTTTTCATTTTATTCTACAATTATTCTAGGTTTGGTTGAAATTTCAAGTGTATCCACTTTTTTGAAATAATCTATTAACAAGTTTCTGATTTTATATTCTAAATCAAAAAACCGAATATTCTCTTTAAAAAAAACCATATTATCACCCCCATTTGCTAAATAATCAGAGGTTGCTACATAATATGTTTTATCGTCTTCCAAAAGTTGGTTTTGAATGGAAATCGATTTGATTTGAAGTTGTTTGTCCAATATTAATTCCATGCCGCTTAGAGGATGTGGTTTTTTTTCTACCAATAAATAATTAACTATTTCACGTACGGTTTTTCCTTTTAAAGCTAATACAACCATATTGTTTTCAAACGGCATGACTTCAAATGCGGTTCGGGTAGTTACATTTCCTTTTGGAATGATCGAACGAATTCCGCCATGATTGAGTATACAAATATCAATTGATTTTCCGTAACGTTTTTCAAATATTATATTGCTTTCTTTCATGCAAACATCGGCCATAAAATTACCAATATTGGTTTGCCATTCGCCTTTACTTTTATCTAACGTTTCCGGGCAATAGGCTAAAATACTGTCCAAATCTTTGTTGATGTGTGAGCGATATGGAGCAATAAATGCATCTAAAGTGGAATGGTCTTCTTGAAGATTGACAATCGGAATTTGTTTTCCTTCAACTTTATAATTGTGATAAGAAGTTTTGCAACCCAACAATAAAAGGAACAAAAATGTGAAAACGGTTAAATGTTTTATAAAATTGATTTTGTTTTTAAGATTTCGCATTAAATAATGACTTTAATTCAATAAATTTGTATTTCAAGTAAAGGTACAATGTTTTTAAAGTTTTTCAAGAATTTATCCGCAAAAAGAATCGTTAAAAAAAAGGCATTAAATGTTACAACCGACATTTCGCCTAATCGAATTCAAACAGTTGGCGTTTTGATTGATGAAACCTATTTTGAACACAAACATGATTTTATAAAACTATTAGTAGAATATGGTTTTTTGCCAGAAAATATTAGTGTTTTAGCATACAAAAAAGCGTATAAAAAAAAGGAAGAAATTAATTATCCACATTTCAGTAAAAAAGATGTTTCTTGGATGGGAAGCATTGACAAAGAAGATGTAGTGTATTTTAAAGCTCAACCGTTTGATTTGTTAATCAATTATTATGATTTGAAAAAAACACCTTTGGTCATTGTCACTCATGGTTCAAAAGCAAATTTTAAAGTGGGTTTTTCTTCTGTTGACAAAAGGTTAAATCACTTTATGATTGATACAAAAGTGGAAAATTATCAACTTTTTACCGAAGAATTATTTAAATATTTAAAAATACTTAACAAAATATAATATGCAATCATTAATTGGAACGGGTGTGGCACTTATAACGCCGTTCAAAAAAGATTTTTCTGTTGATACTGAAGCGTTAACCAGAATAGTGAATTTTCAAATTGATAATGGAATAGACTATTTGGTAGTTTTAGGAACAACGGCTGAAAGTGCAACCTTAACCTCTGCGGAAAAAGAATTGGTCATTCAAACGGTAATTGATGCAAATAAAAATCGTCTTCCTTTAGTTTTAGGTGTAGGAGGGAACAACACGCTTCAAGTGGTTGAAGAGTTAAAAACTAGAAATTTAAATGATTTTGTGGCCGTACTTTCTGTGTCACCTTATTATAATAAGCCATCTCAAGAAGGAATTTATCAGCATTTTAAAGCAATTGCAGAAGCATCACCTTTACCGATTATTTTATATAATGTTCCGGGTAGAACTTCTAGTAATATGTTGCCATCTACCGTAATTCGTTTGGCGAATGATTTTAAAAACATAGTAGCCATTAAAGAAGCAGCAGGTGATATTGTTCAAGCGATGAAATTGATTCAACATAAACCAAAAAATTTTCTTGTGATTTCCGGTGATGATATGGTAACTTTGCCAATGGTTTTAGCGGGTGGAGCAGGAGTTATTTCGGTAATTGGCGAAGGTTTTCCGAAACAATTTTCAGATATGGTTCGCTTAGGTTTGAATAGAAAGGTAGATGAAGCGTATGCTTTACATTACGAACTAGCTGATGCAATTGACATGATTTTTGAGCAAGGTAATCCGGCCGGAATCAAAGAAGTTTTCAAAGCATTAGGTTTATGTGAAAATGTGGTTCGATTACCGTTAGTAAATGTGAATGAAGATTTAGCGAACCGACTACAACAATTTGTAAAAAAAGTAAATAATTAAATAAAAAAATAAAAACATGTTATCGAATAAAGTATTAGAAGCATTAAATGCTCAAATTAAAATGGAAGGAGATTCTTCTCAAGTATATTTAGCCATGGCTTCTTGGGCTGAGGTTCAAGGTTTTGAAGGAATTTCTACTTTTATGTATAATCAATCTGATGAGGAAAGAATGCACATGTTGAAATTAATCAAATATGTAAACCAAAGAGGAGGAGAGGCTAAAGTTTGTGCAACTTTAGAACCTAAATTAGATTTATCAAATTATAAAGCATTGTTCAAACAATTGTTAGAGCACGAAATTAAAGTTTCAAATAGTATCAATGATTTAGTTGGTATTACATTGGACGAAAGAGATTTTGCTACGCATAACTTTTTGCAATGGTATGTGGCTGAGCAAATTGAAGAGGAAGCCAATGCAAGATATATATTAGATAAAATAAATTTAATTGGTGATGACAAAGGAGGATTGTACTTATTTGACAATGAAATGAAAAATTTCGTCAGTCCGGTAGCTCCACCAGCAAAATAATGTTAATCTAAACATAAAAGATGCTTTTAATAGAGCATCTTTTTGTTTTTTTACACCGATTTCAGAGGATAAAAAAAATGTTTTGTAGTCTGTAATTAATAACTAAATTTGCAGTTCGGTTTTTGATGCTGAATTAGCATTAAAATCAATTACTAAAATTCATCAAATGAATAAGTTTTATACGTTATCTTTATTATTTATTGTGCTTGTATCTTGCACTCCTTATCAGAAAGCACTTAAAAGTGAAGATATGGGAGTAAAATATAGTGTTGCTGAGGAAAAATACAACAGCGGTAAATATAATAAGGCGATACGTTTATTTGAGCAAATGGCACCATCTTATAGAGGTAAACCTCAAGCCGAGAAAATGTTTTATATGTTTGCTCAAAGTTATTATAAAACCAACCAATATTATTTAGCCGGTTATCAATTTGAAAGTTTTGCGAATTCCTATCCAAAAAGTGAAAAATTAGAAGAATGTGCTTATTTAGGAGCGTTTTGCTACTCAAAGCTTTCCCCTAGATATTCATTAGATCAAACAGATACGCACAAAGCAATTGATAAAATGCAAGCATTTATCGATAATTATCCTGAGTCAACGTATATGTCTGAAGCAAATGTTATTGTTAAAGAGCTTAGAGAAAAAGTAGAAAAGAAAGCATTTGAAATTGCCAAGCAATACAATACCATTTATGATTATAAATCGGCTTTGATTGCATTAGAAAATTTTATTGCAGATTATCCTGGAACTCCATATAGAGATGCCGCTTTATATTACAAAATTGATTCAGCTTATCATTTGGCCATAAATAGCGTTCCTGAAAAAGTGAAAGAACGTTTGTTAAACGCCAAGGAAGCATATGAAAAATTTACTCGAATGAGTAATACAAAAGAATACACAGAAAAAGCCGACGATTTGATGGCAAAAATTAATGAAAATTTACAACAATATTCTAAATAGAAGATAGCATGGATTTAAAGAAAACAACAGCTCCTGTAAACACAATTACCTATGACAAAAGACTTGTAGAGGAAAATACCGGTAATGTGTATGAAGCAATTACGATTATTGCCAAAAGAGCAAATCAAATTAACTCTGAGATTAAAAAAGAATTAATCGAGAAGTTAGATGAATTTGCTACTTACAACGATAGTTTAGAAGAAATCTTTGAAAACAAAGAACAAATTGAAGTTTCTAAATTCTATGAAAAATTACCTAAACCACACGCTCTTGCCGTTCAAGAATGGTTAGAAGGTAAGATTTATCACAGAGATACTACAAAATAAAACCTATGTCAGTTTTAAAAGGTAAAAAAATACTACTGGGAGTTACCGGTGGAATAGCCGCTTATAAAACTGCAAATTTGGTTAGACTTTTTATAAAGGCAGGTGCTGATGTCCAAGTGGTCATGACACCTGCCTCTAAAGATTTTGTGACCCCCTTAACTTTATCTACACTTTCTAAAAGACCTGTTTTTTCTACTTTTTATACCGAAGAAGAAAATGAGCTATGGAACAATCATGTGGAACTAGCTCTTTGGGCAGATTTGATGATTATTGCTCCGGCAACCGCTAATACGTTGTCAAAAATGGCCAACGGTAATTGTGATAATTTGTTGATGGCCGTTTATCTTTCCGCAAAATGTCCGGTTTACTTTGCTCCTGCGATGGACTTGGATATGTATAAACACCCAACTTCTATTGATAATTTTCATAAACTACAATTGTTTGGAAATAGTATGATTCCCGCAGAAAAGGGTGAACTTGCCAGCGGATTGTCTGGTGAAGGAAGAATGGCTGAACCAGAACATATTTTGGCATTCATAGAAAATGATTTAAGTAGTAAATTGCCATTAAATGGAAAAAAAATACTGATTACAGCCGGACCAACATACGAACCTATAGACCCAGTACGTTTTATAGGAAATCATTCTTCCGGAAAAATGGGATATGATTTAGCTTTGGAAGCTGCAAATCGAGGAGCAGAGGTTATTTTGATCAGCGGACCTTCACATTTGAACATTCAACATTCAAATGTGCAATTGATTAAAGTAACTACCGCCGAAGAAATGTTTGAAGCATGTCATCGGTATTACAATGAGGTAGATGTTGCAATTGCAGCAGCTGCGGTTGCTGATTATCGTCCAAAATCAGTAGCCAATCAAAAAATAAAAAAGACAGAAGAGGCTTTTTCAATTGAATTAGAAAAAACCAAAGATATTTTGGCTTCATTAGGTGAACAAAAGAAAAATCAATTTTTAATTGGTTTTGCGTTAGAAACAGAAAATGAAATTGAGCATGCAAAGTTGAAAATTCAGAAAAAAAACTTAGATTTGATTGTTTTAAATTCGCTCAATGATGAAGGAGCCGGATTTGGAAAATCAACCAATAAAATTACGTTTATTGATAAATCATTTCAAATCAATCCGATGCCACTAAAATCAAAAGAAGAAGTAGCAAAAGATATTTTGGATAAAATAATATTTTAAAATGAATAAAGTTTTCACTTTCTTGTTTTTAGCATTGCTTTTAGAAGGAAAAGCACAAGAATTAAGTGCTGTTGTAACCATAAATTCTGATAAAGTTACTACAGTAAATCCGCAAGTTTTTAAAACATTACAGACCTCACTTAATGATTTTATAAACAAAACAAAATGGACCACTCAAACAATAGAACAAAACGAAAGAATTGAATGTTCGTTTTTTATCAATATTTCGGAAGTAAATAATACGAATTTTGCCGCTACACTTCAAGTGCAAGCTTCTCGACCGGTTTTTAATTCCATTTATAGCACTCCTATTTTGAATATTAATGACAAAGATTTTTCCTTCAGATATTTAGAATTTGAAAGTTTAAATTATAATCCTAATTCTTTTGATTCCAATTTAATTGCTATGATTGCCTTTTATAGTTATATGATTTTGGCTTATGATGCAGATTCATTTGAGTTTAGAGGTGGAGACCAATATTTAGATATGGCTCAAAATGTTGTAAATTTAGCTCAAGGTTCAGGATATAAAGGATGGGCTCAAGCAGATGGTTTGCTAAATCGTTATTTTTTGGCAAATGATATGATTTCTTCAACTTTTGATCCGGTTCGTCAAGCTTTTTTTGAATACCATACCAATGGATTGGATAAGATGGCAAATGATGTAAAAAAAGGAAAAGAAAACGTTAAAGAGGCTCTTTCAACCTTGTTCAAGATTCACAGAGTACGACCAAATGCGTATTTAACAAGAGTCTTTTTTGATGCAAAATCAGATGAAATTTTATCCATTTTTAGCGGTGGACCAAATGTTGATTTGGTTGATTTAACCGATAATTTAAATCGAGTTTCGCCTACAAATTCCATTAAGTGGAATCAAATTAAGAACTAATTTTTTAGTAGAATAAATTTCATAATCTAACCTTTTTTTGTTAATGCTGACGCACTTAACCATTAAAAATTTTGCTTTAATTGAAGAATTATCCATTTCGTTTTCGGAAGGATTTTCAATTATAACCGGTGAAACTGGGGCCGGAAAGTCAATATTGCTGGGTGCTTTGGGATTAATATTAGGAAAAAGAGCTGATTTATCAAGTCTTAAAAACAAAGACGAAAAGTGTGTGATTGAAGGTGTTTTTATGATTTCAAAATATCAATTAAAGTCTTTTTTTGATGAAAATGAATTAGATTATGAAGAACAAACAATCATAAGAAGAGAAATTCTTCCATCAGGAAAATCAAGAGCATTTATCAATGATAGTCCTGTAAATCTTTCAGAATTAGTCTTATTAGGTGAAATGTTAATTGATATTCATTCACAACATCAAACGAGTGAGTTGGCCGAAGAAAATTTTCAGTTTGCCATAATTGACGCCATTGCTGATAATCGAGTTCTACTAGAAAATTATACACTTAAGTTAAAAGCGTTTCGAAAATTAAAGTCTTCATTTGAAGAGTTGGAAAATTCGTTAACTGCTGCATTAAAAGAGCAAGATTATAATTCGTTTTTATACAATGAATTAGTTGAGGCTAAGTTAATTGAAAATGAGCAACTTGAGCTTGAGTCAGATTTAGAAAAATTGACTCATGCTGAGTTAATCAAAGAACAATTTGAAAAATCAATTTCGTTAGCAGAATCAGATCAATTTGGTTTGTTAGTTCATTTAAAAGAAGTGAAAACGGCCATTCAAAAAATTAGTACTTTTTCTAATGAATATGCTGAGCTTTTTAATAGAATAGATAGTTTGACCATTGAACTCAAAGACATTGTTGCTGAAATGAATCAAATGGCAGAAACCGTCGTTCATGATCCTATTCAATTGGAAAATATCCATCAAAAATTACAAGTAATTAATAGTTTACAAAAGAAACATCAGGTTACTTCTGTTGAGGAACTATTACAAATTCAAAATGAATTGCAGAACAAAGTTATTTCTGTTACAACTCTTGAAGAGCAAAAGGATAGTCTTTTTAAAGCAATTGAAGCTTGTACATTAGAATTAAATGAATTAGCGTCAAAAATTCATCAAAATAGGATAAAAAGTATTCCATTATTGAATGATTTATTAGTGAAAATTTTAGTGCAATTAGGTATGCCAAATGTGCAATTTGATTTGAAAATTACGGCTACTAATGTTTTTTATTCAAACGGAAAAGATACGATCCAATTTCTTATTTCAACCAATAAAGGTTCTGATTTTGGCTTATTGAAAAAAGTTGCTTCCGGTGGTGAAATGTCTCGAATTATGTTGGCTGTAAAATCTATTTTAGCGAATTATACAAATTTACCCACATTAATTTTAGATGAAATTGACACAGGAGTTTCAGGTGAAATTGCTGATAAAATGGGTGAAATCATGAAAGAAATGAGCGGTAAAATGCAGTTGTTTGCCATTACACATTTACCACAAATTGCTGCTAAAGGGGATATGCATTATAAGGTTTATAAATCTGATAATGAATTGAATACAAAAACAGAAATTAAAAAATTAAGCATTGAAGAACGGGTATTGGAAATCGCTCAAATGCTTTCCGGTTCTAGTATTTCTGAATCTGCTATTAATCATGCAAAAGCATTATTGAACTAATTTTTGATTATATTTGAACCGTCTATCAATTAAAAATATAGCATATGTATAATTTATTAAAAGGTAAAAAAGGAATTATTTTTGGAGCTTTAGATGAAAATTCTATTGCATGGAAAACAGCTGAAAGAGTGCATGAAGAAGGAGGAACGTTTGTGTTAACAAATGCCCCAATTGCAATGAGAATGGGAACGATTAAAACATTAGCTGATAAAACAGGTTCACAAATTATTCCGGCTGATGCCACATCACTTGAAGATTTAGAAAATTTAGTTGAAAAAGCTACAGAAATACTTGGTGGTAAAATAGATTTTGTATTGCATTCCATTGGAATGTCAGTAAACGTTAGAAAAGGCAATCATTATACCAATCAAAACTATGATTTTACGCACAAAGGATGGGATGTTTCAGCTGTTTCTTTCCACAAAGTAATGCAAGTTTTATATCAAAAAGATGCCATGAGTGAATGGGGAAGTATTGTTGCATTAACCTACATGGCGGCTCAACGTGTATTTCCTGATTATAATGATATGGCAGATAATAAGGCATATTTGGAATCCATCGCGAGAAGTTTTGGATACTTTTTTGGAAAAGATAAAAAAGTTAGAGTGAATACCATTTCCCAATCGCCAACCCCTACAACAGCGGGACAAGGTGTAAAAGGTTTTGATGGTTTTATCACCTACGCTGATAAAATGTCACCACTTGGAAATGCTACAGCTTTAGATTGTGCGAATTACACTGTAGCCATGTTTTCTGATTTGACCAAACGAGTAACATTACAAAATTTATACAATGATGGTGGTTTCTCAAACATGGGTGTAAGTCAAGATGTTATGGAATATTTTACAAAGGAATAAATACATTTAACATAAAAAATGATACCCATAGTTTTTCAATTATGGGTATTTTTTTTACCTTTATCGAATTAATAATAAACAACTAAAAATGAAAAAAATTACTTATTTGTTTTTGATGGTCGGTTATTTGGCTTTTGCCCAATTTCCCGCACCATATTGTGGGCCATTGGCTTTTCAGTTTGCTACTGAGCCAATTACTCTTGTTAACTTTGCTGGGATTAATAGTCCTTCAAGTGAAGTTGTTGCCGGTGCTACACCGCATGAAGATTATACGCAAGTTTCTGGTGCAGTTTCTGCTGGTCAAACGTATACCATTACCTTAAAAGGAAATACAGATGGAAACTTCACCAATCGTTTTGTGGTTTTTGTAGATTGGAACCAAGACAATGATTTTGCTGATCCAGGTGAAACGTATGAAATTACACAAACTATTCTAAATTCTACTGGTCTAGATGCTATTCAAGCTACTCAAGATTTAGTTGTTCCAATCAGTGCTTTGGGAGGAACTACCAGAATGAGAGTAAAAAAGATTTTTGGAACAACTGAATATTTAAATCCTTGTTTAGGAACTGGTTATGGCCAAGTAGAAGATTACACTTTAGTTGTAACAGCTTCATCTGATTGTACTGGTGCTCCGGCTCCTGGAGATACAGTTTCTTCTGAAGCTTCTGTTTGTGCCGGAATTTCATTTAATTTGAGTTTACAAAATGTTGTTGCTGCAGGTGGAATCACTTATCAGTGGCAGTCTTCTGCTAATGGTGTAGATTTTACAAACATTAATGGAGCAACAAATGCTACTTATGCTACGACTCAAAATGCTGCAACGTATTATCAATGTATTGTAACTTGTGTTCCTACTGCTTCAAGTACTACTAGTACTCCTGTAATGGTAGGATTAAATCCTGGTAACCAATGTTATTGTACTCCAATTTATGCAAATGGAACTGTAGATGGAGATTTAATTTCAAATATCGAAATTACCGGAACTACATTATCGAATAATTCTGGTGCTGAACCAGGAGGTCCATCCTATACATATTATACTGGTCAACCAAATTATACTGCAGAATTACAAGCTGGTAACACCTATACTGTAAATGTTACTGTTGGTGAATTTGGGGGTCAAAACGTTGCAGTTTGGATTGATTATAATGACAATGGATTATTTGAAGCTTCAGAGAGAGTTGGTTTTACAACTGCTTCAATTCCTGCTGACGGCTCTGCTTCTTTCTCAATTACTTTAGCTTGTAATCCACCACTAGGAACACACAGAATGAGAGTAAGAGACGTATGGAACACTACAGGTACTTCAATTGATCCATGTATTTCTTATGGTTGGGGTGAAACAGAAGATTATGATGTAACAATTACTGCCGCTGTTGCTTGTCCGCAACCTTCAAATTTATCTGCTTCTCAAATTACACAAACATCTGCAGTTTTATCTTGGAATGCAGGATGTGCCGAAACTTCTTGGGATATTTATATAGGAGAAGTAGGTGGTGGAGAGCCAACAGCTCCAACAGCTACAAATGTTGTTAATCCTTATGTTGTGACAGATTTAGTACCTGGTACAGCATATGCATTCTATGTAAGAGCAAATTGTGAAGGAGACGGATTTAGTTTATGGACTGGACCATTTGAATTCATGACATTAAATGAATTACCTGGTTGTTCAGATGTTGTTACTCCTACTGACGGTCAAGTTGATGTTGAATTGATTGGAGGAGGAGCAACTTTTACTTGGACAGAACCATCAACAGGTGGAATTCCTGATGGTTATAATGTTTATTTTGGTACAGCTCCTGATGATTTAGTGTTATTAGGATTTATAGACGCTTTAACTGTTGATATTACTGGTTTAGTTTATGGAACAACTTACTATTGGCAAATCGTTCCATTTAATGATGGTGGTACTGCTGTTGGTTGTCCGGTATGGAGTTTTACTATTCAAAATTCGCCAGGATTCTGTTTAGACGGGGAATTATTCCCTGCAGCCACTTACACACCTCAAACATGTGATGGTACTACTCCAAATCAAATTGTCGATAATGCATGGGCTGGCGAATATTCTAATGTGAATGTTACTTCAGGTCAAACTTATTCTTTCAATAGTTCTGTCGCTACAGATTTTATTACAATCGGTAATGAAGATGGTTCTACTCCAATTGTTTATGGTACAACTCCAGTTGTTTGGACATCAGATGTTACGGGTGTAATTCGTTTTTACATCCACTTAAATGACAATTGTGAAACAGCTGATGTAAACCGTGTTCGAACAATTTTATGTGGAGAATCATTAAGTGCTCCTTCATTCGATGCAGATAATTTTAAAGCATTTCCAAACCCTGTAAAAGATATCTTGAATATTGCTTATTCAACTTCAATTAGAAATGTAAATGTGACAAATTTATTAGGTCAACAATTGCTTTCTAAAACAATTAATGCTAATGAAAGCCAAATTGATTTATCATCATTATCAGTTGGAACTTATTTAGTGAAAATTACAACTGAAGACAATATTCAAAAAACAATAAAAATTGTAAAACAATAGTTTTATCTTTTTAAATTTTAAAGCCACACAATTTGTGTGGCTTTTTTTATGCCGTATATTTGTTAAAACATTAAGATGCATTTTTCAATTATCATTCCGGTCTATAATCGTCCTGATGAAGTAGATGAGCTTTTAGAAAGTTTAGTTCATCAAAATTATAATCAACCCTATGAAATAATTATAGTTGAAGATGGTTCAAATGTAAAATGCGATTCTATAGTAGAAAAGTTTAAGGCTCAATTAACCATTCGTTACTTTTTTAAACCAAATTCAGGTCCTGGTAATTCCAGAAACTTTGGAATGCAGCAAGCAAATGGTGATTATTTTATCATTTTTGATTCAGATTGTATTATTCCAAAATATTATCTTTCAATAGTAAATTCAGTTTTAAATGAAAATTATACAGATTGTTATGGTGGACCGGATAAGGCTTTAGATTCTTTTTCAGACATTCAAAAAGCTATCAACTTTGTGATGACTTCTTTTTTTACAACTGGAGGAATTAGAGGTGGATCTGAAAAAATTGGAAAGTTTCAACCCAGAAGTTTTAATATGGGAATTTCAAAAAGAGCATTTGAAGCTTCAAATGGGTTTGGAAATATTCATCCTGGGGAAGATCCTGATTTATCCATACGTTTGTGGAAATTAGGATTTCAAACTCAATTGATTCCAAATGCTTTTGTTTATCATAAAAGAAGAATTGATTGGTCAAAGTTCCTTACTCAAGTTAATAAATTTGGTAAGGCAAGACCAATTTTAAACAGTTGGTATCCGGAGTATGCTAAACTAACTTTTTTCTTTCCAACTATTTTTATTTTAGGATGTATTGGTTCAATTGTAGTGTTAATTTTCTTTACATTTTACTTACCAATTTTAGTGTTTTTAGTGTATTTCATCTCCCTTTTTATAAGTTCATGGTGGAGTAACAAAAGCTTAAAAATTGCGTCTTTATCCTTAATCGCAACGTTTATTCAGTTTTATGGTTACGGGATTGGTTTTTTAAAATCATTTATTTTGGTACAAATTTTGAGAAGAAAACCGGAATCAGCCTTACCTGAATTATTTTTTAAAAAATAAAACATGTCAAAATTAATTGGTTTAACCGGAGGAATAGGAAGTGGTAAAACAACTGTTGCCAAAATGTTTGCCGCCAAAGGAATACCTGTTTATATCGCTGATGAGGAAGCTAAAAAACTGATGAATACATCCAAAATTATTCAAGCAATTGAGAATGAATTTGGAAAAGAAGTCATCAATAACGGAAAAATAAATCGTACATTTTTAGCAGAAAAAGTTTTTAACAACAAAGAAAAACTAAATGATTTAAACCAAATTGTGCATCCGGCAGTTAAAGAAGATTTTAAGAGTTGGCTTAAAAAAAATCGAGATTTCCCTTTTGTAATGAAAGAAACGGCTATCTTATTTGAAACCGGCGGAAACAAAGATTGTGACCTTGTTATTACCGTAACAGCACCACTTTCTGAACGTATTTCTAGAATTATTAGTAGAGATAACACAAATGAACAATCTATAAAGGATAGAATAAAAAATCAGTTGGATGATGATTTTAAAATAAAGCATAGTGATTATGTTATTCAAAATAGTACTTTAGAATCTACTGAAAATCAGGTTGATGAAATTGTTAAAGCGTTGAAGAAAATACAATAAAATGCTTGGATGTTAATGTTAGGTTAATCTATTAACATCCAAAATGTTAAAATGTTAAATTTGTATCGATGAATAAATTGTTATTTAGACTACTTATATTTTTAATGAGTATTTCACTTATTGGAATTATTTTTGTTCAAGTCTATTGGTTCAATTCATCTTTAGAAAACAATCAGGAGCAATTTAAGTTTCATGTCAAACAAGTGTTGGGAAACGTTGCTGATCAGCTTCAAAAACAAGAAGTGCTCTCTTTTGTAGAGCGAATAAAAGAATATAAAGATAGTACGGGAAGTGATAAATTAAATTCAGAATTTTTAGAATTTGGTTATTATCAACGAAATGCTCAAACCAACGAAACTATTATTTATTCGAATAGTATAAGTTCACAAGATTTTACTATTTCTCCTACGTTCTTTGATAAAAAAAGTGACAGTTTAAAAGTCAAAAGCTTTTCTTCCAAAAGAAAAACAGAAGTATATCTAAACGGAATCGATAAAAATAATTTACAAAACGCATTAAATCCGGATGTAAAGATTGAAAAATCAGGCGATTTAAAAATTTTGGATAAATTGCTTTATGATATATCCTTTAATGATATTGCCTCCACTTATCCCATTCAGCGTAGAGTTTCAAAAGAAAAATTGCAACAACTTCTTAAGAGAGAATTAAATGAATATGGTGTAATTACTCCATTTGAATTTGGAATTTACAGTAACGGACTCGCAACTAAAGTGAAGTCTGAAAATTTTAAATTCAATAAGGATGATACCTATAGCATTCCCGTTTTTGCAGATAATGATGGAATTAGCCGCTATCAATTATTGGTAAGTTTTCCAGAAAAAAAGAAGTTTATTTTTTCTGATTTAATCGGAATAGCTTCTATTTCGTTGATGTTTACACTCATTATTATTATTGCCTATGTAAATGCCTTAAATCAGTTTTTTAAACAACGACAGATTTCTGAAATCAAAACAGATTTTATAAACAATATGACGCATGAGTTTAAAACGCCTATTGCTACCATCAATTTAGCGTTAGATGCCATTAAAAATCCAAAAGTAATTGAAGACAAAGATAAAGTTTTCCGTTATCTTCAAATGATTAGAGATGAAAATAAACGAATGCATGCTCAAGTTGAAAATGTGTTGCGTATTTCTAAATTAGAAAAGAAAGAATTGGAAATCAATAAAGAACCACATGATGCATTAGCGTTAATTGAAGATGCTATTGATCACGTAAGTCTAATTATTGAAGATAGAGGAGGTACCATTACAACACATTTTGAGGCCATACGAACAACCGTACTTTTAAACGATGTACACTTTACAAATGTCATGGTTAATATTTTGGATAATGCTATTAAGTATTCACCCGAAATTCCAAAAATTGACGTTTATACTGAAAATGTAAAAGAATTTTTAATCATAAAAATAAAAGACCAAGGAGCTGGAATGTCTAAAAATGCTCAAAAAAGAATATTTGAAAAATTTTACCGCGAACACACCGGTGATATTCATAATGTAAAAGGGCACGGTTTAGGCCTTGCTTATGTAAAAAGAATTGTAGAAGAACATAACGGCGAAATATCCGTTGAAAGCGAAAAGGGAAAAGGAAGTACCTTTTTTATTAAATTGCCTATAATAAATTAAATACCACTAATAGATTAACCTATGGAAACTGAAAACAAAAAAATCCTTTTAGTAGAAGATGATCCAAATTTTGGAGCGATATTAAAAGACTATTTAATGTTAAACGACTTTGATGTTGTTTTAGCAAAAAATGGAATGGAAGGCTTTGAAAAATTCAAAAAAGACACTTATGATTTGTGTATTTTAGATGTAATGATGCCTTACAAAGACGGATATACGCTTGCAAAAGAAATTCGTGAAAAAAATAAGGAAGTTCCGCTTATTTTTTTAACTGCCAAAACCATGAAAGAAGATGTATTAAAAGGATACAAAGTGGGGGCAGATGATTATTTAAACAAACCTTTTGATTCTGAAGTGTTGTTGATGAAAATCAAAGCCATTATGCAACGCAAACAATCAGAAAGCAAAACTGATAATTTGAAATTCGAATTCCAAATTGGTAAATTCCATTTGAATTCTAAATTACGTTTCTTGACTTTTGGTAATGATGAACCAATCAAATTATCGCCTAAAGAAAACGAATTATTAAAAATGTTGGCTCTTCATGAAAATGATTTGATGCCACGTGAATTGGCCTTAACCAAAATCTGGAGAGATGATAACTATTTCACTTCCAGAAGTATGGACGTATATATTGCCAAATTGAGAAAGTATCTTAAATCTGACGAAGATGTTGAAATTTTGAACATTCACGGCGAAGGTTTCCGATTGGTAATCAAAAACAAAGTTGCCTAGTAACTAGAAAAGCTCTCAATTTTTGGGAGCTTTTTTTTGAACCTTTTTCCAGCTTTTCACTACAAGATTTTGGTCAAAAAAAAAGAATTCTACAAATCAAAAAGAGCTTCCTTTGGTCGCTTTTTTGCTTTAAGAATTCTAGATTTTTTTACCCAAAATGCTTTCCGTTACAATCTGGGGTAGGATTACCTGCTATATTCCAATTTCAGTGCAAAACTGTTTTTTTCGTTCTTGGTCACCGTCATCAATTCCGGATTTTCTTCCAATGAAGTTTGTATTTCTATTTCGTCATTCCAATGCAATTCCCTCAAAAAATTCATGTCAAATGCCTGAACTTTATTTTTCAAAATAACATTGGCATTCAAACCATCCAAACACCATTCTAAATATTTCACATTGTTGGCATGATTCACAATATCCAAATCAGATAATAAAATGGTTTTATGTTTTAAAAATTGCAAAGCAACATTCAAATCAATTTTCTCAAAAGATTTAACTGTCGGCAATCTCTCCGGATAAAAAGTAAAATGTTCAAATGGCAAAGCCAATGCTTCCGGTTTCCGTAATTCGGTATTGATAACCACCCAATAAGTAAGAGCTCCGGCCAATTTTTGGTCACCCAAATACAACTCCAAAGCCCTAACCGAACGCGAATCTTTCATTTCTACAATCCACGTTTTTACAGTAACCACATCTCGCCATTTGGGTAAATCAATCACTTCTACACGCATTCTACTCAATACCCAAGCCTGATGAAAAACTTGCATATCGCTAAAACTCAATCCACCCAACTCGGCATGTAAACCTGCCGTAAGTTGCAAAATATTACACAATTCGGTATGTTTCAACTGTCCGTTTGGATAGCATTGAATAAAATTGATTTCCCATTCCTTGGAAAATTCGGGGGTAAAATGGGCTGAAATAGGCATTATTTTTTTATTTTGGATTGTATAAAAATAATAATTTCATTCACATCAGTTTCAAAATCAAACCAATTGACATTTTCAGTTCGTTTAAACCAAGTGAGTTGACGTTTCGCAAAACGACGTGTATTTTTTTTGATTTCATCAATGGCAAAATCTAAGTTGGTTTTACCCTCAAAATAATCAAATAATTCTCTGTAACCAACGGTTTGCAGGGCATTTAAGTGTTTATTTGGGTACACGTTTTTGGCTTCTTCCAATAAACCATCTTGTATCATCAAATCCACTCTTCGGTTAATTCGTTCATACATTATTTCTCTATTGGCATCCAACCCAATTACAATCGGAATAAAATTTCGTTTATTTTTTTTCTGATTCAAAAAAGAAGAATACGGTTTTCCGGTTCCTAAACAAACTTCTACAAATCGCATCATCCGTTGCGGGTTTTGCAAAGTTTGCGGATTTTCAGAACTTATTTTTTCAAAATAAAAAGGATCAAGTTCTTTTAATTTGTACTGTAAAAATTCCAAACCTTTAGATTCATAATCTGTTTTAATTTCCTCACGAACAGCTGGGTCAATATCCGGAAAATCATCAAAACCTTTCAAAATAGCATCTACATACAAACCTGATCCGCCCACCATAATTTGAATATTATTTTTTTCAAATAATTCATCCAATTTTAAAAGAGCTTCCCGTTCAAAATCACCAACATTATACAATTCAAAAATCGATTTATGTTGAATAAAATGATGGTTAGCTGCCTTTAATTCCTCATCATTGGGAACAGCTGTACCAATTTTCATTTCTTTAAAAAATTGACGACTATCGCACGAAATTATTTCACAACCAAAATGTTGAGCTAAAGCAATACTCAAAGCAGTTTTGCCAATAGCCGTTGGACCAATAATTGTAATTAGGTAATTTGATTTTGTCACACTATTTTATGAATTTTCGTCTAACTCTTCACCGCAATTGTAGCAAAATTTAGCATCAACTCCATGGTCATCTTTGCCACAATTCATACAATGATGTCTTTTGGAATCACGACCTCTTTTGTATTCATTTTTGGCTATTTCGGCCGTAACAATTCCGGTTGGCACGGCAATGATTCCGTAACCCATAATCATTACAATCGAAGCAATAAATTGACCTAAAGGTGTAATGGGAGAAATATCACCATAACCAACTGTAGTTAATGTAACGATACACCAATAAATACTCGTTGGAATACTGGTAAAACCCGCTTCTTTTCCTTCCACAACATACATCAACGAACCAATCAAAATACAACTGATTAAAACAAAATACATAAATGCCACAATTTTTCCTCTGCTGGCAATTAATGATTTTCTTAAATGTTGTGACTGACCCGAAAAGTGAGGATGGTTCAATATTTTGAATAAACGTAACAATCGTAAAGCTCTTATAATAACAAAAAGATGTGTATCAATAAGAAATAATGACAAATACATCGGTAAAATGGCGATTAAGTCGATAATGCCATAAAAACTCAAAATGTATCGCCAAGGTTTATTGATACAAATAATCCGAAGAATATATTCGATACTAAAAAAGATGGTGATTGTCCATTCCAATAAAATAAGTTGGTCATGGTATTTTTCATCAAAGCCCGTTACGGTTTCAAGCATGACCAAAACCACACTGAGTAAAATTAAGGCTAAAAGAATTAAATCGAATAAGCGTCCCGCTACTGTGTTGGTACCATAAATGATGATATGGGCTTTTTGCCGGAATACATCAAATTGCGATTTAGCTTCTTTCATTTTACAACGCTTTACTACAAATATACTTAAATTAAAACGGAATAATCTTCATGACTTTGTGCTTTCGCAAATAGCCATTGATGATATTTTTGGTATCACGATTATTTTGCATCGGTATAATAATGTTTTGTAACACTTCTACATTTGTAATCTGATAATTCAAATCAAAAAAACAAAATCCTTTATAAATACCGTTTTCAATCAATATAGCCGAACGTTCTTCCAAACTTCTGCCTCGGTCGATAATGATTCGGTTTTGACTCTCAAACTCATTATTGTCGATAAATTCCTGAACTCTTTCGTTGTATTCTTCTGGACTCACTTCACCAATACACGCTCCGTCACATTCTTTTATTTTATATTTGAAACATGAATTTTGTGTTTCATACAAACCATTAATTTTTTGACATAAATGATATTGGTCTGTTATTTTGAATAATGCATTTTTTCCTTCTTGAATGGAAGAAAATGAAGTGATTTCTTTCTTACGACCATCTGTTTTTTGGAGGGAAAGACTAATGTACCCATTTTCATTTTTTACAGGATACAAAGCCCATTGAAATAGCGTTTTTCGTTGAGCCCGATTGTAAATGGGTTTATTGATTTTAATTTCTTCACTTTCTTTCAAGAGAGCAATAAGTTCGCTACCGGTTTCTTCATACGTAACCGTGTAAACTTCCATTTGTATTTTTTTACTTTTTCGATTGGTACCCGTAAAATGTTGATTGACCCGTTTTTTAATGTTTTTGCTTTTACCAATATAAATCAAATCCCCTTTTTCATTATGAATATAATAGATTCCGGTTTTGGAGGGAAGATTTTCTACAATATCCAATAATTTAGGCGACATGCCCGATTTAATTTCGGTTTTTACGGAGCTTTTTAAAATTTCTTTTTCAACATCTTTTGCCAAAAGCATTTTGAATAATTTCACCGTTGCCATCGCATCACCACTGGCCCTATGGCGGTCGGCCATTGGAATTCCGAGTGCACGAACCAATTTTCCTAAACTATATGAAGCATGACCAGGTAATAATTTTTTGGATAATTCTACCGTGCAAAGCGTTGGTTTTTGAAATTTGAATCCCAGTCTTCTGAATTCGGTTTGTAAAATTCGATAATCAAACGAAGCATTATGAGCCACCACAATGCAACCTTCAGTTATTTCAATAATACGTTTGGCTACTTCATAAAACTTGGGAGCCGAACGCAACATGGCGTTGTTAATGCCGGTTAATTTTACCACAAACGGCTGAATCGGAATTTCAGGATTCACCAAACTGATAAATTGGTCCACGACTTCATGACCATCAAATTTATAAATGGCTATTTCGGTGATTCCTTCTTCGTTGTATTGACCTCCGGTGGTTTCTATGTCTAAGATTGCGTACAAATCAGTTGTCTGTTATATGTTGTCGGTTTATAGTCTTATCAAATTGGCACATTTTCAAATTGGCAAATTAGCGAACGCCAAAGATACTACTTCCAATCCGAACCATCGTACTTCCACATTCGATAGCGAGTTGGTAATCGCCACTCATGCCCATGGATAAAGTGGTCAATTGACAGTTGTCAGTTTGCAGTTGGTTGTATTGGTCAAAAATAGTTTTTAAATGTAAAAATTCCCGTTTAATTTGCTCTTGATTTTCAGTAAAAGTAGCCATTCCCATCAAACCGACAATACGAATATTTTCAAAGGTTTTCAATTCTTCTGAATTCAGAATTTCATGTATTTCTTTTTCATCTAAACCAAATTTTGTGTCTTCTTCCGCAATGTGAATTTGCAACAAACAATCAACTGTTCTTTTCCATTTGGCAGCTAAACGATTGATTTCTTTTAGCAATTTCAAACTATCTACACCATGAATCAAACTCACGTACGGAATCATGTATTTCACCTTATTCGACTGAACATGGCCAATCATGTGCCATTGAATGTCTTTGGGCATTTGTTCCCATTTTTCCGACATTTCCTGAATTTTGTTTTCACCAAAAATGCGTTGCCCGGCATGGTAGGCTTCCATCAAATCTGCAACCGGTTTGGTTTTGGAAACAGCAACTAGGGTTACGTGGGAGGGTAGGGTAGATTTTATTTTAGATAGGTTTTTTGATATTGACATTTTATGCTATTTATTATGAAATTCGAGTATTTCGCGACTCTTTTCAATAATCCAATTATTTAATTCCAGACCTAATTCATTCTTAATTTTCTTTTCACTTTCAATTTCAGATTGATTAAGTAAAAAGTTTAAAACTTTTTCATTTTTTGATATTTTTAATTTTAAACAAAATAGTTGGTTCTTGTAGTAATAAAATTGAGCAAATATAGATTCCGGTTTATTATCATCATATGAAATATTTTCATTGTAATCTGCTCTAATTAATTCGGAGTCTTTTTCTCTATTATACCTTTTTTTTTCTTCTCGACTTAAGTTGTTGTAATATTCTTGATTATAGTAATTTAAATATGTTTTTATTGAAAATCTACCCGATCCAATCAGTTTCTTTTTTTCATTATTGATTTTAATATGACCTTCTGATATTCCATAAATTCCATTTTCTTCACAAATACTATCAATTTTTGTAATTGTTAATTTTTCATTTTGTGAAAAACTAAAATTAATGAATAAAATAAAGAATAGTATTTTTTTCATTTTTAATTGTGATTTCTTCTTCTATAAATTACAAAATTGAGTTTATTTATTTAAATTTTTAATACTTTCATCAAAGTCAGAAATATATTTTTTGTCTTGGATGATTCTAAATTCTTCAAATTCTGAATGTGCTTTATCAATGGCTAGTTCGTGTGAAATTTTTCCGGCATTTGGTAAAACATCTAAACTATTACTTTCTAAGAATTTGTTGGTGCGTTCTAACCAATCTTTCATCGTCATGATTTGATTTCTACGAGCTTGAAATTCGGCTAAATCCAAAAAAGCACTGACTAATAAATTCAAGTCACCTATTTCATTCTCGTTCAGATAATTTTTAGCAATAGAAACATCACTTTTCAAAACTTTCCCTTTTGGGGCGTTTTTCCAAGTGGTTAACCCCATAAAATCTTTTGTTTTATCAGCTCTTTCATAAATAATTTCTGCTGCTGTTTTTCCTGCAATAGCAAAGTGTAATTTATTTTGAACCATTTTGAAAAACAATTTAGTTTCTTCCGCATTTTTAGCATAATCAGCACTACATTGTTCAAATATATCGCCTAATTTTTGGTACAATCTTCTTTCACTTGAACGAATTTCTCTGATTCGCTCTAATAATTCATCAAAATAATCTTTACCAAATGGTTTTCCGTTTTTCAACATTTCATCGTTTAAAACAAAACCTTTTAGGATAAATTCTTTTAATGTTTGAGTTGCCCAAATTCTAAATTGTGTCGCTTCTTTTGAATTGACACGGTAGCCAACGGCAATAATGGCATCTAGATTGTAGAATTTTGTATTGTAGTTTTTGCCGTCTTCCGCAGTATGTGCAAAAATTGCACTAACTGAATCTTCGTTTAATTCATTAGTTTCAAAGATATTTTTTAGATGTTTTGTGATTACAGTTCTGTCAACTCCAAAAAGTTGAGCAATCATTTTTTGCGAAAGCCAAAAGCTTTCGTTGAGATAAGTAACATTGATAGTTACATTCTGTTTTTCTGATTGATAAAATACAATTGTGTTTTGCATGGCGTAAAATGTTTATAATATTTGTCTATTTCTTTTTTCTATATTCTATTCTCTTTTTTCTATATTCTTTTTTCTTAAATCAAAAATCGTTAATCATCAATCGTTACTCTACAACTCATACACCATCAACCCACTTCTAAACTTCGGTTCGATATAAGTGCTTTTCGGTGGCATAATCAAATTATTATCTGCCAAGGCTTTAATTTCTGAAATATCGGAAGGATAAAGCATAAAACCAACTTCAAATTCACCTTCGTCAATCAATTCCTTAATGGTTAAAATGGATTGCTTTCCGGGAATGTATTCGATGCGTTCGTCGTTGCGTAAATCTTCAATTCCAAGTAATGGTTGCAATACTTTATCATACAAAATTTGAGCATCTAAGTTTTCTAAAATTGTAGGATTACTATTTTCCAACTTATAAAACAAAGCATAAAAATTCCCATCCAAATACATCCCAAACTCAAATTTACTTTGCGGTTTCCACAATTCTTGTTCTTTGTTTTTGATGATAAAATGTTCATCTAATTGGGCTAAAAAATCATTGACTTCATATCCATTCAAATCGCGAATGATTCGATTGAATTCATAAATTTTTACTTCACTTTCGGCAATTAAAAAACTCATGAAATAGTTCAAGTTTTCATTTCCTTCAGCTTTATATTCATCATGTAATAATTCTGCCGAAGCTGAACGATGATGACCATCTGCAATATACAACTCCGGAATTTTGTCAAACTGTTCTTGCAACCACTCAATTTCTGCTTCATTATCAATTTTCCACAATTGATGTTTCTCTTTGTTTGTGGTGGAATAATTGTATAGTGGAATACTTTTTTTCTTTTCAGTAATCCATTGATTAATCGAACTATTATCCGGATAAGTTATTAAAACCGGTTCCGTATTAAAACCTGTTTGATGTAAATAATCTTTAAACAATTCCACACGATATTGCAACGTGTCTTCGTGTTTTTTGATGACATTATTTTTGTAATCTTCAATGGAAGTTCCGGCTACTATTCCGGTAAATGAATTGGTTTTCGTATGAATTTCATATACAAAAAAAACGGGTTTTGTTTCTTCAACAAAAACACCATCGGTCTTAAAATCTTGGTATTTATGAGCCACACCTTTGAAACGTTTATCTAAGGTGATTTTTTGCGAATGTACATACGCCGGATGAATCACATGCAAAAACGAATACGGATTAAAACTCAACCAAGCCGCCAACTCAGCCGAACTGTAATCGTCATAATTTCTACACGTTACCAAGCCAACTTTATCCGCAGTGGGACGAACGGCTTTAAAGGGGATTATTTTGCTCATGATTTAAAGTGAATAGTAACTAGTGAATAGTAATTAGTGGCCGCTAATCACTAATTACTATTCACTAATCACTCTATTTTATAAACTGCTTCGAAACTTTCTCCGCTTTCTTACTCTCCGAATAATCATAAAAACCTTCTCCGGATTTTACACCTAATTTTCCGGCCATTACCATATTCACTAAAAGTGGACAAGGAGCATATTTTGGGTTTTTGAAACCATCATACATCACATTTAAAATCGAAAGACAAACATCCAAACCAATAAAATCGGCTAATTGAAGTGGTCCCATCGGATGAGCCATTCCAAGCTTCATTACGGTATCAATTTCTTGAACGCCGGCAACGCCGTTGTATAACGTTTCAATAGATTCATTAATCATGGGAATTAGAATACGATTGGCCACAAAACCGGGATAGTCGTTCACTTCCGTTGGCGTTTTGCCTAATTTTAATGATAAATCCATGATGATTTTGGTCACTTCATCCGAAGTGTTGTAACCACGAATAATTTCAACCAATTTCATAATCGGCACCGGATTCATAAAATGCATTCCAATTACG
Organism: Flavobacterium filum DSM 17961; assembly: GCF_000425465.1. Classification (GTDB taxonomy): domain Bacteria; phylum Bacteroidota; class Bacteroidia; order Flavobacteriales; family Flavobacteriaceae; genus Flavobacterium; species Flavobacterium filum. The sequence continues at coordinate 84,006 of NZ_AUDM01000014.1, forward strand.
CGTTCTGGATGAACCACTTGAGCCGCAATTTGTGTGATGGAAATAGATGAAGTGTTCGTTGCTAAAATCACATTGTGATCACAAACCTCACTTAATTGTTTAAAGATATTCATTTTTAATACCACGTTTTCAGTAGCGGCTTCCACTACTAAATCCGTACCCACTACACCATCTTTGATGTCGGTATAAGTAATAATATTTGAAATCGTTTTATGCTTGTCGTCTTCCGAAATGGTTCCTTTTGTCACCATTCTATCCAAATTGGATGCAATAGTTGCCATTCCTTTTTCCAACGATTTTTCAGAAATATCAATAAGTTTTACGGTAAATCCGCTTTGAGCAAAGGTGTGGGCAATTCCGTTACCCATGGTTCCTGCTCCAATTACTGCGATTGTTTTCATTTTATTTTAGTTTGTTTTTGTTTCGGGTTTGCTTCGCCAGTCGCCTTTCAGGCTCGTGTCAAGTTTCAGGTTTCGTAAAAACTTGAAACCTGAAACTTGAAACAAATTATTTTTCTTCCATCGAATCAATAATCATATACGCCACTCTTAACGCTTCCGTTCCATCTTCCAACGTTACCACCGGAGTAGTATTATTGTTAATCGCGTCAGCAAAGGTTTCCAATTCATCCAAAATGGCATTGTTCATCGAAACCTCCGGATTGTCAAAATAAATTTGTTTTTTCACACCTTCAGCATTCTGCAAAATCATATCAAAATCTCCAGGAACTTCCGGTGCGTCTTTCATTTTTACTACTTCACACACTTTGTCCAAATAGTCCACTGAGATATACGCATCTTTTTGAAAAAAGCGTGATTTTCGCATATTTTTCATCGAAATTCGGCTCGAAGTGACATTCGCTACACAACCATTTTCAAACTCAATTCGAGCATTGGCAATATCGGGCGACTGACTCAACACCGAAACACCACTGGCATGAACTGCTTTTACTTTCGACTTTACCACACTCAAAATCGCATCAATATCATGAATCATCAAATCCAAAACCACCGGAACATCCGTTCCTCTCGGATTAAATTCCGCCAAACGATGCGTTTCAATAAACATTGGATTGTCAATTTGATTTTTCACGGCAATAAAAGCCGGATTAAATCGCTCCACATGACCAACCTGGCCTTTAACATTGTATTCTTTTGCTAAAGCAATGATTTCTTCCGCTTCTTCAACCGTGGTAGAAATCGGTTTTTCAATAAAAACATGTTTGCCCGATTTAATCGAAACTTTAGCACATTTATAGTGCGAAAGCGTAGGAGTCACAATATCAATCACATCCACAGCGTGAATTAATTTGGCAATCGTATCAAAACGTTTATAACCAAATTCAGCCGCAATTTTCTCGGCATATTCAGCATTTTCGTCATAAAAACCAACTAATTCGTATTTGGAAGATTGATTAAGTAATCGCAAGTGTATTTTTCCAAGGTGTCCGGCACCCAAAACGCCAACTTTAAGCATAAATGTAAATTTTATCAAAAATAGTAATAATGAGAGCATCTTGCAATCAAAATTCAAAAATCATCATTCAAAATTCTTGATTCACTATTTTTTTGTGCCTTATCCCGCTTTTCGTTACAAGATTTTTTGTCCACTTGGCATTTTCTAAGCTAAAAAATGTGCTTCCGCTGGTCGCAATTTTTTGTCAAGAAAATGACCAAATGGCCTGCAAAATGCTTTCCACTACAATCGGGGGCAGGGGAGTGTTCAGTAGTCAGTTTTCAGTCTCAGTTTTCAGTCACTCCCGAAAACTTTCGGGATCAGTCACAGTTTTTCCCAACTCCCAACTCCCATCTCCCAACATTTGCAAGTTCACTATTTATACTTTAATTTTACCCAAACAAACCCAAACCCCAAGTGAGAGATACAGAAAAACATCAAGGACTTCGCAATCAGTTAGTAAAGCTGTTATCCGAAAAAGGAATAACCGATAAAAATGTGTTGGAAGCCATCAAAAAAATTCCACGACATCTGTTTCTTGATTCCGGATTCGAGCAATTTGCTTACCAAGACAAAGCTTTTCCAATTGGTGCCGGGCAGACTATTTCACAACCTTATACCGTAGCTTTTCAATCTCAATTATTAGAAGTAAAAAAAGACGATAAAATTCTGGAAATCGGAACCGGTTCCGGCTATCAAACAGCTGTTTTATGCACATTGGGAGCCAAAATTTATTCCGTAGAACGCCAAAACGAATTGTTCAAAACCACTTCTTTATTGTTGCCAAAATTGGGTATCAGACCAAAACTTTTAACTTTTGGAGATGGTTACAAAGGCTTACCTAACTATGCTCCGTTTGACAGCATAATTGTAACAGCCGGAGCACCAATCATCCCAAAACCATTAATGGCTCAATTAAAAATAGGAGGAAGGTTAGTCATTCCACTCGGCGAAAAAGAGCAAATCATGACCTTACTAATTCGCAAAAACGAAACCCAATTTGAAAAACACGAATTTGGAGAATTTCGATTTGTGCCGTTGCTGGAAGATAAGAATTAGAATGTAATTTAAGATTGAATTTCTTTTGTTCATTTTCGAATTTAGACCTGACAGGTTTTTAAAACCTGTCAGGTCTAAAAAATATACAACTTCCATTATATCGTAATAACCAAAAGATTTTTTCACTATTTTTATAAAAAACTAAAGCTATGATTAGAAAATTACTCTTTTTACTTGCTCCATTCTTTTTAAATGCTCAAGGTTATACGAGCTATTTTACCGGAAATACAACCAATATTACCACAAATCCAGAATTTGGAGTTTGCTTAATGGGCGGTGCTACCGAACATGATGAAGCCATGAAATGGTTACTTCAAAAAGCAAATGGTGGTGATGTATTTGTTTTGCGAAGTTCGGGCAGTAATGGGTACAATAATTACTTATATTCACAACTAGGTATTACCGTTAATTCTGTAGAAACCTTAGTCATTACATCCGTTGCCGGAGCTACAAATCCTTACGTTTTAGATAAAGTAGCCAATGCCGAAATGATTTGGTTTGCCGGTGGAGATCAATGGAATTATGTATCGTATTTTAAAAATAATGCTTTAGAAGATTTATTAAACCATCATATCAATGTAAAAAACGCACCGATAGGCGGAACAAGTGCCGGAATGGCAATTTTGGGTGGAAAATATTTCAATGCTCAAAATGGTTCGGTTACATCTTCACAGGCGATGAATAATCCGTATCATCCCAATGTAACGTTGGGTTACGATGATTTTCTTACCGTTCCGTTTTTAGAAGATGTGATTACCGATACGCATTATGATAATCCGGACAGAAGAGGAAGACAAAGCACTTTTATTGCCCGATTTAAAAATGATTTTAATTTTGAAGTAAAAGGAGTTGCTGCCAATGAATACGTTGCAATTTGCATTGACGAAAACGGAAAAGCCAGAGTTTTTGGCGAATATCCGGCCTATCAAGAATATGCTTTTTTTGTGCAAGCCAATTGTAGTAATCCTAACGATATAGAAACTATTCAATCTGGCTCTCCGTTGACTTGGAATTACGGCGGACAAGCTTTAAAAGTATATAAAGTACCAGGAACAATGACCGGAGATCATTTTTTTGATTTAAGCAATTGGCAAAGTGGTTCAAATTCAGGAGGAACGTGGGAACATTGGTCAGTAAACAATGGTGTTTTTGCGTCTGTTGCCGGAACTCCAGTTGATTGTTCATTAGCAACAAACAATTTCGACATTTCTAATTTTCAAGTCGTTCCAAATCCAATGTCAAAAAGTTTTTCTGTAAACGGAATCTCTTTTGCTCAAATTTCTCTTTTTGATATGCAAGGCCGACTTGTTTTACAAAAACAAATCACTAATCAAGAAATCATCGAAACAAATCAGTTGCTATCAGGAATCTATACAATCCAAATTAAAGAAGGAAATAAAATTCAAACCAAGAAATTAAGCAAAAAGTAAAAACAAAACCCGCCGAAAAGCGGGCTTTTTTTATCCAATAATATTGATATATCGCTCTAAACTTTCCTTTTCAATTTGGGCAATAAAAAGCAAAAAATCTTCTTTATTGCCATTTGTTTGAGCAGTTTCTAATGCATTATAATACTTCATTCGGTTGTCATAATCACCTTTAATATTGGCAATAACATAACCGTGTTGCAATAAAATTAAATTCATGACCAAACGAGAGGTTCTGCCATTTCCATCAATAAAAGGATGAATAGTAACCAATCGTTCATGCATTTCTGCAGCCAAAACCACCGGATGCAATTTGTTTTTATGGGTTTCATACCAAATAAAATAATCTTCCATGTCTTTTGCAACCATGTAGGGTTGAGGTGGCATGTGGCTGCTTCCTTTTATCATGACTTGAACGCGACGATATCTTCCGGCATCTTCCGGAATAATTCCTCTTAAAATAAGATTATGTATGGTTAATAATTCTCGTTCAGAAAAGCTAAATCCTTTTTCCATTAATTGTTTAATATATCCAATCGCTTCTTGATGATTAATGGCTTCCAAATGCTCACGCATACTTTTTCCGGAAACGGTTAAACCTTCATTAATAACCAAATCTGTTTCTCTGAGTGTTAGCGTATTTCCTTCAATTCGATTACTTTCAAACGTATATTCTAATTCTAGTGCTTGTGCAATTCTATAACTGTCAAATGCTCTTTTTTGATCTAAAACTTTCTTTAAAACATCAATTTCATTTAGTATGCTTTTTAATGAATTTGAAATCGTGTCTCGCTTAAAAGTGGCATTGTATTTCATTTCGCTTTCGGCAACCATCAATGCTTTTAGACCAAAATTTTCATCATCTCCAATTTCATATAGTATTTTTTCTTTTAACCAAGCCACCATCAAGGTTTCATAATCTATTTCTAATATTGAGGCAAGTTTTGTTATTTGGTCACGAGTAGGTTTTCGGTTTCCATTCTCAAACTTACTAATCAATGCTTGATCAATACCAAGGAGTTGAGCTACTTCTCTAGTTTTTAAATTTTTATTTTCACGAGCTGTTTTTAATAAGTTTTTCATACTTCATTATTTTGTCATGACAAATTTAGTCATAAATTTTGAAATACAAAATAATCTTATACTTTTTTAAACTTTATTTTAAATTAGAAATTCTTTTTTATCCGATCAATGTCTCTTTTGCTGTCGCGATCTTTAATGGTTTCACGTTTGTCATAGTTTTTCTTTCCACGACAAAGAGCAATTTCCATTTTAGCATATCCTTTTTCGTTGATATATAAACGAAGAGGTACAACTGTTAATCCCTTGTTTTGTAAATCTTTTTCAAGACTTTTTAATTCCTTTTTATTCAAAAGGAGTTTTCTTTCGCTTTTTGCTTTATGGTTATAATGCGTGCCAAATGAATACTCTTCGATGTTTGAATTGATTACAAACAATTCACTATTACTAAATTCACAAAAACTTTCGGCAATAGAAGCTTTCCCCAAACGAATTGATTTGATTTCGGTGCCGGTCAATACAATTCCAGCATCATACCGATCGATAATTTCATAGTCAAATTTAGCTCGCTTATTGAGTATGTTTATTGTTTTTTGCATAGGAATGCAAATGTAAAATAAAAATGTGTTTTTTTTATCCCTTTTATTACTTAAGAATTATTTTTTGGTAAATGATTTTTATCAGGTTTTATAAGATTAGTTGATTTTACATTTGAACTGTAATTTTAATACAAATACAAAATGAGAAAAATAGTTATTGCATGTATTCTTTCGTCATTATTCATGACAAATTTTACCCAAGCACAAGAGCAAAAAAGTGATAAAGATTTTAGTAGATGGCAAGTTCGTTTACGTGGAATTGGTGTTGTTCCTAATGAAAAAGCAACAATCGGAATTATTGGGGGAGATGTAAACATATCAAACGCAATTGTACCGGAATTAGATTTCACTTATTTCTTTACTGAAAATTTTGCTGCTGAATTAATTTTAGGAACAGCTAAACATGATGTTCGAACAGTTGGTTCTGATATTTCTGCAATTGGCGGTCCAACTAGTTTTGATGTTGATTTAGGTAGTGTAATGTTACTTCCTCCAACGTTAACAGCTCAATATCATTTTTTTCCATTAAAAGAGAAAAAATTTAAACCTTATGTTGGTGCCGGTATCAACTATACAATTTTTTATAATGTAAAAGAAGGAGATGTTGTTAAAGGAATTGAATATGATAATGCAATTGGGTTTGCAGCACAAGTTGGTTTTGACGTGATGTTGAATGAAAAGTACTTTGTAAATTTTGATGTAAAAAGACTTTTCTTAAAAACGGATGTAACAGTAGATGCTTCTAATTTAGCAGAAGGTTTATCTATTCCAGCTGAAGTTGAAATTAATCCTTGGATTATTGGTTTAGGTTTTGGAATGAAATTCTAAATAAATTATTGGTTAGTAATCGGGTAAATCCGAAAGATAGAGTCGAATGTGAAAACGTTCGGCTTTATTTTTTTATTAACTTTTTATTAACTGTCGTTCAAAATTCAAAAAATAGTATTAAATTCGTTAATATTTGAATTAAAAACTAATTTTATGATAAAAAATGTACTTAGAGTAGCCGTTTTATTTAGCTTATTTGCTATTTCTTGTTCACAAGAAGAAAATCAAAAAAGTGAGGAGTTAATCGTGATTTCTAATCAAAAAGATCCATTAACAGCTCGACAAATCAACGATTTAATTAATTCGTTTAATCAAAATGGGAAAAAATTCTATTGGCGAGAGGTTGATACTCATACGCTTTGGAGTGCTGTTTTACAAAGTAAAAATTTAGTTACTATTGGTTTCGGTAAAAACAAAGATGATTTTGACCGAACAAAATCGCCGGATGCCACAAAAATGCAAAATGAAATCGTATCTCTTTTAAAACGTTATGAAGGAGATCAAAATGATAAATTGGTTTTTTCAGAAGATACATATTTGAATTTGATTGATGTGGTTATTACCAAACAAGAAACACTAGAGGCTTTAAGACGAAACAAATTTGTTCGTTATGTTGAGCCGGCTGATTATCGTTATTTTTCAATCGAAAATCAAGGAAATCCAGAAGACAATCAAATGGAATCTGATTCTGGTTGTGGTTATAGTACATCAACAATTAGTACTTCAGATGTAACTACAATTTCTCCAAATGCACAAGTTCCATGGGCATTTTATAAACACGCAATTCCATCGGCATGGAATTTATCTTCTGGTGCTGGAGTAACAATTGGTGTGGTTGATACTGGATTATCTCCGCAACAAACGCTTATGAATGGTAACTTTAATACGGGTCAATCATCAGGAAGATTTGTACAAAAATATGGTGTTTATGTTGACTCCATTTGGCCTTGGTCCACTTCAACAGATGGTGTAAATGACCTTTGTGGACACGGAACAAGCATGGCATCAGTTGCTACAGCTCCAAGAAATAATAATGGTTTACCAATGGGTGTAGCCTACAATGCAAATTTAGTATCCTATCGTGCTTCATCAGATGTAGTTTTAAACGGATATCATGAACAAAATGGTGTGAAAAATGCCTTCACTGCTTTGGGAAATCGTACTGATGTTAAGATAATTTCAATGTCAATGGGGCATATTTTCTCTGTTGGAAAAATAGAAGATGGTGTGCGTTACGCCAATAACAAAGGAAAATTAATTTTTTGTGCTGGAGGAACGTCAACCTCATTCACCAATTTTGTAGGCGTAATTTTTCCAGCTTGGATGCCGGAGACTGTTGCTGTTACTGGAATAAAAGAAGCATCAACCTATCAAAAATGCGATGTATGTCACAGTGGTGCTGAGATTGATTTTACTATTATGATGGAACGTTCAGGAACCGGAAACAAAGTACCTGTGTTGAGCTACTATAACAACCAAGCGGATTACGTAGGCGGTTCATCTGTTGCTACTGCAACAACAGCTGGTATAGCAGCATTGGTTTGGGCTAAAAATCCAACTTGGACAAAAGCTCAAGTGTTGACTAAAATGAAACAATCATCCCAATTTTATCCAACTAAAAATTCGCAATTTGGTCACGGAATTATCAATGCGTTAACTGCTGTTCAATAATTCTTGATAGCTTAAAGTTTACCACGAATTTCCTAAATAAGCACAAATTAATTTGTGTGAATTTTGAAATTCGTGGTTTTTTATTTGTAATGAGTCAATTTGTGCTCAATTTTATCTCCACTAATTATAATAGTATATAAATTTCCAAATTGATTATCTTCTATTTGTGGATAAATTTCTTTTTCTAAAAATGCATTGATTTGTGATGGAATAGTGTTGCTGTGACCCACGATTAATATGGTTTTACCGTAATGCTTTTCAATGATTTCTTTTAATGAAAATTTTGCTACATCATAAAATATCATATCTTTTTGTTTGGATGTTGCTATTGTACTACAAGTCATTTGCGTTCTTCGAGTGAGTGTAGTATAAAAGAAATCTATGTTTTTTTTTTCAAAATATTTTGTCCACCTGACAGCTCTTTTCAAACCCTCATCAGAAAGTTCAGGGTTTTGTGTACTATCTGCTTTTTCAGCATGACGAATAAGGTATAGGGTAGTAGTTTCGGATTGTGCAATTGAAACTTGAAATACAACTAATAATAAAAATGAGAAAATAAATTTCATGAGAATAGTTTTTATAAAAGTAATAAAATGAAAATTTCTATTCAGTAATTTTTGCGATATTCTTTTAAACTACTACTTTTGCCATCTCTTTTCGGGATGTAGCGCAGCCTGGTAGCGTACTAGCATGGGGTGCTAGGGGTCGCTGGTTCGAATCCAGTCATCCCGACAGTAAAATCCCTTGAGCCAAGCTCAAGGGATTTTTTATTTTTATTTTTTAATTATTCTCTTTTTAATAATCCTTCCGATTATACACTTTTTTATTTTGTTGATTTTTGTATGATCTCAATTATGTTTTGAATGTTAAATTATACAAATATTTTACGGTAAACCACAAAAATTAATAAAACTGCTAAAAAAAAGTGTTCTTTTTGTAAAAGATATTATTTTTTTGTTAAATTTGAGTCCCCTTAAATCTATTATTAACCAAAAATTAGCACTATGGCAACTGTTTACGAATCCATTGAAAATGAGAGAATCTCATCTCTCATCTTTCCTAAATCAGATGTTTTAAATAGAAATGAAGCAATTCAGCAACGTTTTAACGAGTTGAAGATGGCTCTTACTTTCGGCAATTTGGATTATTTCAAAATCAAAATTTACTTTGAAGACAACCAATCTAAAAAAGTGGTTGAAGCCAAAGTTTGTGGTGTAACCAAAAATCGTGTTATTCTAACGCGTGGTATAGGAATTCCCATAAACAGAATATACAAAACGTTTAAGTTTTACAATTAATTAAAATCATATGATTGCATCAAGTTTATATTTCTTCGAACCAGTGGAGAAAGAGGTAATCTGTGATTATACTTTTCCTGAAGAAGATGTTTTACAAGATACATCTTTAAAAAGGAAACGAATAGCAGAGTTAGTTCGAGGTATGGCATACGGAAATATGTATCGCAATAAAATGCGCATATTTTTTGAAGATGATACTTCTAAAAAAGTTGTGGAAACAACAATTTGGGGTATTACTGATGATAAAGTTGTTTTAAAATCAAACACTTACATTCCAATTAATAGAATTTATCCTTCCGGTGAGGATTTTTAGTTAGTTTTTTTAATGTAAAACACCAGCTTATTGCTGGTGTTTTTTTATAAATTTTCTATTAAATTTAAATCCAATTGATTTTGTTTATAAAAGGTTAAAGCTTCATTTTTAAGTTTTAAAAATGCTTCTTTTTGTTGAAGTTTTTGAAGTATAATTAATTTTTGAAGGAACCAATCTCCTTTTTGTTCAGGTTCCATTTCTTTTGATTTTAAATGATCTAATTCAAGAGATAATTTTTCCAATTCTACTTTATTATTGAATAGTTTTAAATAAAATTCAGTTATAAATAATGTTCCATATACATTATTTTTATTTTCTTCTAAAAGTTCAGACATCAATTGAAAAAGTTCTACACTTTTCTTTTCATTTTTTAAGGCTTTTGATTCTTCTTCCCATAAAAAATCATTTCCGGTTTTGGATAATCCTAATCCGATAGTGTAAGCTTTTACTTTTTGAATTTTTGCTAAATCCCATTTATCTTTATCTTTTTGGATAGATTCTAACAGAATTTTTTCCAAAACTTTTATTTCTGTTCCTTTTTTAGCCCCTTTTTCAAAATCTTTTAAATCATCTAAATGTTCATACCAGTATTGAAAAAAGCCATTATCTATATGATTTACGGTATTCTTTAAAATTAAATAACTTTGATTATTCTTAAGGTTTTCTTTTGGATAAACTTGATAAAGTTCGTTTGAAATTGTATTGCACAAGTCAACATCTTGATACAATTGAACCAAATCTGAGTAGGAGTAAAGTGTCTTAATACTTCGATCACCACTATTATATTTCTTTGCTAAACTTCCTGTTCGTTCTTCCGGATTTAGAGCTTTTTTTCCAATATTGATGAGATAATCAACTTCTGCTTTTGCACCTGAATAATGCACAAAATTTCTTTCCGTATCAAAAAACAGAAAAAAAGGAACACCTTGAAATTTTAATTTTTGTGATGCCATAAACAAACTGTCTTTTGACTTCATTCCATCACGTGTGTTGATTTTGTAACTTACAAAATGTTGATTGTAAAAATCGGCCATTTCTGCATTGTCAAATAGAGGTTCAATACTTAAACAAATAGTACAAGTAGAATTATAATATTCAACAAATACAAGTTTGTTTTCTTTTTTTGCTTTATCAAAAGCCACGTTAATATCTGATTCAAATTTTACCTTTTGACTAAAAAGTAATTGTGAGATAAATATAAAAAGCAGTGTAAATCGCACAACTGAATTTTTTTGAATGAATACAAATTTACTTTTTTAAAGTCAATTCATTCTAACTTTATTGGTTTTTTAACCTTCTCAAGGTTTAAATTAAGTTGATTTTTATTGGAAGTATGTATTGGCATCGCACTTGCTTTTTGTCTTTTACTGCCGGATACCAAGGTTCATCAAACTTATTCATTACGCGAATAACCTCTTTTTGATACGATTCAGGAACATTATTAATCACTTTGATGTCAGAAATCGTTCCGTCTATTTCAACAATAAAACTACAAATGATTTCTGTTACAGGACTTTCATTTTTTGGAAACTTAAAATTGCGTGACATGAAACGATACATCGCATTTTCGCCATACATTAATTTGGGTTGGATTTCTACTTCATTAGTCAAAAAGATTTTTTCTACAGTATTAACATGATGAAGTTTTTTCTGGTATTGTTCTTCTTGAGCTATTATAGTGGCAGAAGTAAACATTAACAAGAAAATAATAAAATATTTGATATTAATCTTCATAAAAAATAGTTTTCCAAACTTTTGGATTTAGATAATGAATCATTTGATCAGGACGAAATTCTCCATTTCTAACAAATGCTTTTGCATCTGTATTGGTAATCATTAAAGCACCACAAAGCGTTTCGTTTTTAAAGAACGTATTTTTAAGTTCATTATTTTGATCCGTAAAATAATATTCATCTTCTTTTTTAGAATTATGAAGAACGATTCCCTCTTCAAAAAAAACAAAATAATACAAATTTTTGTTCTGTTTTTTAAAAAACTTCTTATACTGGTTAGACATATATTTTTTTTCTTCTATGGCAGTTTTATGGTAATAATTGGTAGAACTATTGGAACATAAATCATCTTTAAAAACATACTCAATCAAGATTAAAGCACTATCATTTAATTTTTTTTGCGTCATTTTTTCAATCAAATCTAAGAAAGAACGATATTCTAATTGAAAATAATTAAACTCCTTATCGTGAAGCCGATGAATATATCCACTGTCTTTTTTTATATAATGCCAACCCGTTACATGTAAACTCGTATCTCTCCATTTCTTATAATATTCTTCTTCAGTTAATGCGGTACCATCAATATCTAAGAAAAGGTATTTGATTGTTTTACTGTCATATTTATAGTGATTAGGCACTTTGTTTAAGTCCTGTGAAAATAGGCTAATCGGTAAAAAAAAAAAGATAAATAAATACAAATAGTTCATAAGTTTTCTTTTGTTAAAGATATAAAAAAAAACACCAATTCATTGCTGAATTGGTGTTTTCAACCTAACTAACCAATTTATGAAAACTTTTACTTTACTAATTCACTTTGGTTTCTAAATACCAATTCGTTATCAAAACTATCAAGTAAAATAATGCTGTCGGTTTTAACAGTTCCGCTTAAAATTTCCTTAGATAATTTGTTTAAAACTTCACGTTGAATCACTCTTTTTACCGGTCTGGCTCCAAATTGTGGATCATAACCTTTCTTGGCTAAATAATCAATGGCTTCCGGAGTAGCATCCATCGTGATGTTTTGCTGAGCCAACATTTTAGTAACACTTTTTAACTGCAAGCCCACAATTTCTCTAATGTTTGCATTGGATAAAGGTGTGAACATGACGATTTCATCAATTCGATTGATAAACTCCGGACGAACAGTTTGTTTTAATAATCCCAACACTTCTACTTTTGCAGCTTCGGTTGCGGCTTCTACCGAAGCCTCGGTACCACCGGATAAATTTTCAAATTTTTCCTGAATAATGTGGCTTCCCATGTTGGAAGTCATAATGATAATGGTGTTTTTGAAATCGGCTACTCGACCTTTATTGTCTGTTAATCTTCCTTCATCTAATACTTGCAATAAAATATTGAACGTGTCGGGATGAGCTTTTTCAATTTCGTCCAACAAAACCACTGAATACGGTTTGCGTCGAACAGCTTCGGTCAACTGACCGCCTTCATCATATCCCACATATCCGGGAGGAGCACCAACCAATCGGCTTACGGCATGACGTTCTTGGTATTCGCTCATATCAATTCGGGTCATGGCATTTTCGTCATCAAATAAATATTCGGCTAAGGCTTTCGCTAATTCGGTTTTACCAACACCGGTTGTTCCTAAGAAAAGAAAGGTTCCAATTGGTTTTTTCATGTCTTGTAATCCGGCACGGCTTCTTCGAACAGCATCACTAATCGCTTCGATAGCTTCTTCTTGACCTACAACACGATGGTGCAATTCGTCTTCTAATTTTAGTAACTTTTCGCGTTCACCTTGTAGCATTTTTGTCACGGGAACACCGGTCCATTTTGCAACCACTTCGGCTATGTCTTCTCGGGTTACTTCTTCTTTAATCAAGGAAGTTCCCGACTGATTTTCTTGTAATTGCATTTGCAATTTATCCAAACGCTCTTGAGCTTCTTTAATTTTTCCGTAACGGATTTCGGCAACTTTTCCATAATCGCCATCACGCTCGGCACGTTCGGCATCCAATTTAAAGTTTTCAATTTCAATTTTCACGTTTTGGATGTTATCTACCACTTCTTTTTCAGATTTCCATTTGGCAAAAATCTCGTTGCGTTCTTCTTTTAAGTTGGCTAATTCCAGACCTAAAATTTTCAGTTTAGCTTCGTCATTTTCGCGTTTAATGGCTTCGATTTCGATTTCTAATTGCATAATTTTTCGATCCAAAACATCCAATTCTTCGGGTTTGGAATTGATTTCCATTCGCAATTTAGAAGCGGCTTCGTCCATTAAATCGATGGCTTTGTCCGGCAAGAATCGATTGGAAATATAGCGTTGTGATAATTCAACAGCTGCAATAATCGCTTCGTCTTTGATTCGCACTTTATGATGCGTTTCATACTTTTCTTTGATTCCACGCAAAATCGAAATGGCACTTTCGGTATCCGGTTCATCCACCATAATTTTCTGAAAACGTCTTTCCAAAGCTTTGTCTTTTTCAAAATATTTCTGGTATTCGTCTAAAGTCGTTGCACCAATCGCACGCAATTCGCCACGAGCCAAAGCCGGTTTTAGAATATTGGCAGCATCCATCGCACCTTCGCCACCTCCGGCACCCACTAAAGTGTGAATTTCGTCAATAAAAAGTACAATATCACCTTCCGAACTAATTACTTCTTTTACAACCGATTTCAAACGTTCTTCAAATTCACCTTTGTATTTAGCTCCGGCAATCAAAGCTCCCATGTCTAATGAGAAAACGATTTTTTCTTTTAGATTTTCGGGAACATCTCCAGCTACAATTCGATGTGCCAAACCTTCGGCAATGGCGGTTTTACCAACTCCGGGTTCACCCACCAACATCGGATTATTTTTAGTTCTGCGTGAAAGAATTTGCAACACTCTTCGGATTTCTTCATCACGACCAATGACGGGATCGAGTTTGCCGTTTTTGGCTAGTTCGTTGAGGTTTTTGGCGTATTTATTCAAGGAATTATACGTTTCTTCAGCTGAAGCCGAAGTAACTCGTTCGCCTTTTCGTAATTCAGAAATGGCGGCTTCCAATCCTTTTTCGGTTACACCTTGGTCTTTTAAAATTTGTGCAACTTTACTTTTGGATTTAAAAATGGCCAATATCAAATGTTCGATAGAAACATATTCGTCGTTCATTTTTTTGGTAAGGATAGAAGCTTCGTTTAGCATTGTTCCTGCTTCACGAGAAAGCATCAACTCGCCTCCGGAAACTTTTGGAAAACTTTGAATTGTGCTATCCAAAATCTGTGAAAATAAGTTCACATTCACGTTCATTTTTTTCAAAATAAATGGAGCAACGTTTTCATCCACTTCCAAAATTCCTTTGAAAATGTGTTCGTTTTCCAGTTGTTGCTGACCAAAACCTTGTGCAATTTGCTGAGCTTGTTGCAAAGCTTCTTGCGATTTAATGGTTAAATTTTTTAAATTCATAGTACTATATTTTTATCAGATGATTTCTAAATTGATTTTCAATATCTTTGTTGTCCTAATGTCAATATGTATTCCAATTCAAAAAAGAAGACAAAATGACTGATTGCCACACAAAATCGAGACTAAAACAAGTCAAAATGTCCTAAAATAAGACAAAATGAGTTTTTTTACCAATTTATTCGGAAGTTCAGAAAATGAAAAACCATCCAAAGTAGGATGGAGGATGCTCACCGATTTAGGTCAGCTCAACGAACTTATCGAGTTATCGCATCAACAAACGGTTTTGATTTTTAAACACAGCACCCGATGCAGCATCAGTAGGTTTGTATTGAAAAATTTTGAAAACGAATATGATTTTTCAGAAGAAGAATTACAATCGTATTTTCTAGACTTATTAGAATACAGAAACATTTCCAACGAAATCGCAAATCGATTTGAAGTGATGCATCAATCGCCACAAATCCTTTTAATTAAAGACGGAAAATGTGTTTATCATGAATCACATGATGGAATAAATGTAGAGAGTTTGAAGCGTTTTGTTTAAGAATTACCTTCTAATCCTATTCCTACTAATAATATCCTTCAACTTCATTTTCAAATCCTCACCGGTATCAAAAACCATTTGTTCATTGCTTGGAAACGGAACGCCTCTTTTGCCAAAATAAGTGATATATTGTTCGTCAAAAGCTCGACGATCACCTCTGAAAGTAGCATAAATGTGTTCAAAAATGAACTCACTTGCAAGGGGAAATGAGTTAATCAATTGATTGTTGTTAAAATCAATGTAATCCACTTTCGCAGTAACTTGACAAGCTTTAAATTGTGTAAATTCATAAGCTGTTCCTTTCACAGTAATAAATCGATCTACTTTTATAGGATTCCCTAAACTATCACGTACAATATTGCCATTAGCATCCACCAAGTTTTTTACACCGTCTTTAATTTGTTTTTCTTGAATAACTTGTTTTTCTCTGATTTGTTCCGGTGAAATATTGATTGCTCTAAAGTTTAATATAATACCAAAATCATACGTAATACCTTGTTGTCTATTACTATGATAAACCGTCCATTTATCGTTTAAACCGTATGTGCTAAAATCCAATAAGTCATTTTGCAAGCGGTTAGGAATCATGATATTGGTTTCGTTTTTTGTATAAACGTGTACAAAATCAGTACCTTTAAAACGGGCTTCTTCTATCAAATTGTTTACATCTTTAAATCCGGGATTAATTTGATTCAAATACACTAAATCATCCACAATCTTTCTGGCTTGTAATTTATTGGCCGTCTTTAAATTGTTTTTGGAAAGGGTATACAAATAATTAGATAAAGCATTTTTGCTGTTTGAAATTTCAGTTGTATAATTATCCATCGGAAAAATGGCATCTCTACCTTCCTTTAAAAGTTTTAATGGCAACAATGGTCGAATCAATTCTTGTCTGTTGTGAAGCGAAAGATAGGTATTGTATATTTTTTCTAAATTAGCTGGATTATTTTCTTTTGACCACGCTTCTACATTTCGTAAATCTCGCTCTTTAGCTTTAGCAAATGCCTCTTCTAAAACATACACATAATCTTGTTTCCCTTTTGCATTTTTATTGTTTCGCAAACTACTGGTCGCCGATGCAATTGCCCTGTCATAATCACCTGAATTGAGCATTTTCATCGTGCTTTTTACACCACAAGAAAAACTAAAAAATAACAATAAAAGAAATGTAATTTTTTTCATGAGATTTAATTTCTTACAAATATAATTTTTTTGAAGCTAATCCGGCTTTTCGTTCCAAGCTTTTTTGTCTTGTTGTTTTTTTCTAAGCCAAAAAAGGAGTTTCCTGCGGTCACTCTTTTTTAGCAAGAAAAAATACAACAATCCTGCAAAAGGCTTCCCACTTCAATCCGGGCTAAAATGTGCCTTTATTAGAAGTAAAAACAGAAAAAAGAGAATAGAAAAAAGAGAATAGAAAAAAGTGAATAGAAAAAAGAAATTAGATTTAAAAAAAACTCCGGTCATTAACCGGAGCAAAATTTTACTGTCTTACAAACGTTGGAAGTAGTCTACTGGTTACTTCACCAAAACCAATTCTGACTTGGCTATTTTGACAATATCCTTTCATCGTTACGGTATCATTGTCTTCTATGAATTTTCGTTCGGTTCCGTTGGATAATTTGATTGGATTTTTTCCACCCCAAGTTAATTCCAACATTGAACCAAAACTTTCCGGTGTTGGACCGGAAATGGTACCGGATCCCATCATATCACCAGAATTTACTTTACAACCGTTAGAAGTATGATGAGCCAATTGTTGAGCCATTGACCAATACATGTGTTTAAAATTAGAAGAACTTATTAAATTAGGTTCGCTATTATTCGGTGTTAAATAAACTTCTAGATTAATATCGTAGGCGTGTTTTCCTTTTTGTTGTAAATAAGGAAGTGGAGCAGGTTCTTGTTTTGGTCCTTTTGTTCTAAATGGCTCTAATGCATCCATCGTTACAATCCAAGGTGAAATAGAAGAAGCAAAATTCTTTGCTAAAAAAGGACCAAGCGGAACATATTCCCATTTTTGCATGTCTCGAGCACTCCAGTCATTCAATAATACCATTCCAAAAATATAATCTTCTGCTTCTGCAACCGGAATATTTTCTCCCATAATATTGGCATCAGTGGTAATAAATGCCGTTTCTAATTCAAAATCTACCAAACGTGATGGTCCAAAAACGGGTTGTGTTTCTCCAGCCGGTAAGGTTTGACCCATTGGTCGGTGAACCGGAATACCGGAAGGAATTATCGTTGAACTTCTTCCATGATATCCTACAGGAATATGTAACCAATTTGGCAACAAAGCATTTTCAGGGTCACGAAACATTTTTCCAACATTGGTAGCATGTTCCTTACTGGAATAAAAATCGGTGTAATCACCAATTAATACCGGCAATTGCATTTCAACTTCATTGATGTTAAAAATAATGATATCTCGGTGTTCTTTGTTATCTCTAAGCTTAGGGTTTTCAATATCAAATAAATCTCCAATTCTGTTTCGAACCAATCGCCATGTTTTTTTACCATCAGAAATAAAATCATTTAGGGTATCTTGCATGAACATATCATCGGTTAGTTCAATTCCTTCAAAATAATTTAATTGTTGCATGGCACCTAAATCAATAGCATAATCTCCAATTCTTGTACCAATTGTAATAATGTCATCTTTGGTTAAAAAAACACCAAATGGAATATTTTGAATAGGAAAATCACTGTCTTTAGGCACGTTAAGCCAAGATTTTCGATTAGGATTATTTGCAGTTATGGGCATTTTTGTTTATTTTTTTGTGTTGAAAAATTATCAATCAAATATATAGTTTACTATTAATTTAACAAACATAATTCGTATTTTTGAGCTCAATTTAACGAAATATTATCAAATGCAACGCGACGAACAAATTTTTGAACTCATCTTAGATGAACAAGACAGACAAATTCATGGATTAGAACTTATTGCTTCTGAGAACTTTGTAAGTGATCAAGTTTTAGAAGCTGCGGGTTCTGTATTGACCAATAAATATGCAGAGGGATATCCCGGAAAACGCTATTACGGTGGTTGTGAAGTAGTAGATCAAATTGAACAAATTGCTATTGATCGAGCAAAAGCTTTATTTGGAGCTGAATATGCAAATGTGCAACCACATTCAGGTTCTCAAGCGAATACAGCTGTATTTTTTGCTTGTTTGAAACCAGGTGATAAAATTCTAGGTTTTGATCTATCTCATGGTGGACATTTGACGCATGGTTCTCCGGTGAATTTTTCAGGTAGATTATATCAACCTGTTTTTTATGGAGTTGAGAAAGAAACAGGAAGATTGAATTATGATAAAATTCAGGAAATAGCAATACAAGAGCAACCTAAAATGATTATCGCAGGGGCATCTGCTTATTCTCGAGACATGGATTTTAAACGTTTTAGAGAAATAGCGGATAGTGTGGGAGCTATTTTGTTAGCTGACATTTCCCATCCTGCGGGACTAATTGCCAAAGGATTATTGAATGATCCGGTACCACATTGTCATATCATCACTACTACAACACATAAAACATTACGCGGACCTCGTGGTGGAATGATTTTAATGGGAAAAGATTTTGAAAATCCCTTCGGAATCAAAACACCAAAAGGAGAAATCAGAATGATGTCATCATTATTAGACGCAGCAGTGTTCCCTGGGAATCAAGGAGGTCCTTTAGAGCATATCATTGCAGCAAAAGCAGTTGCTTTCGGTGAAGCTTTGTCTGATGAATTTTTTAGATATGCTCTTCAAGTTCAAAAAAATGCAAAAGCGATGGCAGAAGCATTTGTGAAAAGAGGTTATGATATTATTTCCGGCGGAACGGATAATCACATGATGTTGATTGATTTACGCAACAAAAATATTACCGGTAAAGAAGCTGAAAATGCTTTAGTTAAGGCTGAAATTACAGTGAATAAAAATATGGTTCCATTTGATGATAAATCACCTTTTGTTACATCGGGAATTCGTGTTGGAACTCCTGCAATTACAACTAGAGGTTTGGTTGAAAAAGACATGGAAACAGTAGTTGACTTTATTGATAGAGTAATTCAAAACCACACTAATGAAGAAATCATTGAAGAAGTGGCTGATCAAGTAAATGAATTTATGGGCGAAAGAGCCATTTTTGTCTATTAAAAAATTGTTAATAACAATCTTAATAACAACCTTCAGAAGTGTTTATCTTCTGGAGGTTTTTTTGTATTTTTAATGATTAAAAAGTAAGTTTTTATTTACCGATTACAAATTCAATTATGAAGAAAAACTACTGGCTGTTTCTTGGTGTGTTCCAATTGTTTAGTTGGACCGCTTTAGCACAAGAAAATGCTGTAAAACATACTGTTAAGAAAGATGAAACAGTAATTTCTATTGCTCAAAAATATAAAGTTACACCTAATGATCTTTACAAAAACAACCCTGATTTAGTTAATGGAATTGTAGAAAATAGTGTTTTAATTATTCCACAGACCAAGGTAGTTGTGAATAAGCCAGAACAAATTTCTAATTCAATTAATAAGGAAAACGAAGTAATATCACACCGCGTTCAACAAGGTGAAACCAAATTTGGACTTTCAAAAAGATATGGTGTTAGTATTGAAGAATTAGAAAGGCAAAACCCACATATTGTGAGAATGCTTCAAGAAGGTCATCTTCTAATAATTAAAGGAGGGAGAGATAGCAGGCCCAAAGCAATTCAAACTGAAAATTCAAATGTTAGTTTTGATTATATTTCTTATGAAGTTCAGCCGGGAGAAACATTATATGGTTTGTCAAAAAGATATGGAACAACAGTAAATACGCTTATTGATGTTAATAATTTGCAGAGTATTTTAAGAAGTGGTCAAATTTTAAAAATTCCAACAAAACAAAAAACAAAGACAACTGAAATTTCTCATAGTAATGTTCATATTGTTTTAGCCGGAGAAACCAAATATGGATTATCAAAACGATATGGAGTAACCATTGAAGAGTTAGAGCGTTTGAATCCACATATTGTTCGAATGTTGCAAACTGGTCATGAAGTTGTTTTACCTTTCACCAAAAATCAAGAAATTGCTTCTAAAGAAATAAAACAAGAGGTTATAACTAAGAAAGATGAGATTACTCCTAAACAAGTTATTTCAACAGCAAAAGATGAGCCAAAAGAAGAAGTAGTAGCTGCTCAGTCAAAAAAAGAAGTACCAGAAAATAGTGAAGTAAAACCTACGCCAAAATCAGAACTTATTGTTGAAGAAACAAATGCTTCAAACATAACTGATTGGGTAGATTATGAAATTCAACCTAAACAAACATTATTTGGACTTTCAAAAATAGCGGGAGTTAGTCAGGAGAAAATGTTGGAAATTAATCCGATTTTGAATGAAGGTGTAAAAGCTGGAACGATTATTAAATTACCATCAAATGCAATTTCAGCTATTCCTGTAGTAGCAAAAACTGAAATGAATGAAAGTAAACCAGCTTCAATTGAAAAAAGTACCGCTTTAGAAAAAACCATCGAGGTTAAAGGGTTGGTGAGTTCATTAAATAAAATTGAGAAGAAAGAAATTGCTCTGCTTGTTCCATTTTCAAAAGAAAGTTACGAGACATATTTGAAATCACCAAGTCAAACTATTTCATACAAAGAAGAAATGGAATTTTATTTAGGAGCAAGTATAGCCATTGATTCCTTAAAAAAACTTGGAGTTTCTTTAGACGAAAAGTTAGTGACTTTAGGAATTGACAAGGAAGCAAGAATTGATTTTTCAAATTTGAAAAAATTAAATCTTCAGCAAAGTAATGCATTGTTTTATTTTTCAAATCAAAAAAATACCGAGAAGTTGAGTGATTTTGCTCTCAAAAGCAATATTCCATTAATTGTAAATCAAATTGAAGAAGGTAATACTAAAGTTGGGTCAACTTATGTGGGTATTCCATCTCAAAATGATTTAGCTATCATGATTTTAAATTATATAGCTGCTAAAAATGGAAATCTAATTGTTGTAAGTGACGAAATAAGTTCGTTGAATCATGATTTTATAGAAAGTCATTTTCCCAAAGCCAGATTTGTCAAGTCTTCCTCAAAAGGTGTTCTTGAGGAGGAAGTAATCAACAAAGAGCTAATAATGAACAGAATTAATTTTGTTTTGCTAAATACTGATAAATCAGGTTTGATTCTCAATACAACAACCGCTTTATTGAAAGATATGCAACAGTATCAAATTCAATTAGCATTGTTAAAACCTAAAGAATTGGTACTCAATGAAAGTTTGTCGGAAATGCGATTTAAAGCGTTGAAAATGATTTATCCTTCTTATTCCAAAAGAAAAAATCAAGTTGCTTTAAAAGTATTTGAAAATAAATGTAAACAAAACTATGGTATTGCTCCTTCGCCTATAATTATTCAAGGATTTGATCTTACGTTTGATGCTTTGATTCGACTTTATCAAAATAAAAGTTTAGAAACGTTGGCAAAAGACGAAGTAACAAATCAGTTAAATTATACATTTCAATATTATAAAAATCAATATGGAGGATATTTTAATAAAGGAGCTTATATCCTTCAATATGATATTGATTCAGATAAAAAAATTGTAAACTAAAAGTTTAGACAATATATGTTTTTAACTAAAGAAAATAAAATTCAAACTTATCGGAACAAAGGTAATTGGAAAACGGTATTTTTATATGTATCGTTTTTATTATTTTACTCTTTTTCAATTGCTCAATGTCCGACAGTCACCAATTTGAGTCAATCTTTTTGTGACGTTCAATCACCTACAATTGCGAGTTTACAAGCTACAAACAATGGTGGTGGAGTGGCTTGGTTTGCAACGGATACTTCTACGACACCTTTAGCATCTGGGCTTGGTTTAGTGAATGGAGAAGATTATTTTGCTGATAGTAGTGGTGGAAATTGTGGTACACGAGTTAGAGTGGTTGTGACAATTTATTCAGCTCCAACAGGCCTTCCATTTCAAGGCCCTTGTGTAGATTCACCTGAACTTGCAACTATATCTACTTTAGTTTTAGTAGGAAATAATATTAGATGGTACAATGTGCCTACGGGAGGAACAGCTTTAGATCCTTCAACTGTCTTGATTCCTAATACGTTATATTATGCATCCCAAACTAATCCTGATACCGGTTGTGAAACATCTCGTTTTACAGTTTTTGTAACTTTTGGAGTTGTGCCTGTTCCAACTGGTCCTCCTCTTCAAATCTTCTGTCAAGATAATTCAAATCCTCCTACTGTTGCTAATTTAATTGCATCTGGGAATAATAATTGGTATTTAACAAGTACTTCAGGAATACCATTACCTTTAGATACTATTTTAGTTGATGGTCAAACCTATTATGCTACTACCGTTGATCCTCCTTGTCAAAGTTCTGAACGATTTGAAGTACTTGTTTCAATCCAAACACAAAATAACGCTGGTACAAATGGAACTGTCTCATTTTGTGAGGATCAGTTATTATCTAGTGGGCCAATCAACTTATTTGATTCTTTGGGAGGATCTCCATTTAATACGGGAGTATGGTCGGGTCCAATTTTCCTAACAAATAATCATCAAGGAACTTTAGATGTTAGTTCATTAACGTTATCGGGAAGTCCATATATTTTTACTTATACTGTAAGTTCTTCTACTGAATGTCCCCCTGCTTCAGCCACCGTAACAGTAACGATTAATCCGATTCCAAATGCCGGAAGTAATGGAAGTATCACTTTATGTGAAACGAGTGCCAGTGTAGATTTATTCACCCTTTTGGGTAACAATCCTGAAACGGGCGGAAGCTGGTCACCACC
>NZ_AUDM01000015.1 GCF_000425465.1 Flavobacterium filum DSM 17961
TCATATTCATAGTTTACCGCTGCAGGTACTACTGTAGCTCTGATGATGTTATTCATCTGTGCTAAAGTAGCTCCACATGAACTTGGTGCTAACACTGTACTTGGAATACCAGGAGTAACTACACTACAAATGTCGCCATATGGCATCCACTCTGTATTCAATAATACGGCAACCTCTACATTGTAAACCGTTCCATACTGTGCAATATCCAAAGTGGATAATTGTAATACATAGTTCGGACGATCAACTACACGAACAACATTGGTTGTCATATTGGTTACTCTGAAGCGGTATCCATTTAACGCCACTCCATTTGGAATGCTTGATGAGAAGAAATCTCCTCGTAAAGCTTGATTAATCGCTGTTAATGTTGCTCCGCAATTGTCATTACGTAAACGAGCTAAGATCACCGGACATCCATCGGTTGTACTACCGTTACAGTTCTGATCAATGCCATCGTAGCAGATTTCTGTCGCTCCTGGGTTGATGCTTGAATTGTTGTCATTGCAATCGCCACCTTGTGTTACATAGTTTGAACCTGGTGCTGTACAAGCTGTTACTAAAGTACTGGAATTACCATATGAATCACCATCATTATCTAGATACCAATCTAATGGTTGGCATAATGTAGTTAATGAAGCTGTGGCAGGTGAAGAAAATTGATTTGTTTCTGAATTATATTGATACAACCAAAAAGTATAGTTAGTGAAAGAATTAAGTCCAGATAAATTGAATCCAAACGGGCTAGCTCCACTACCATCTCCAGCTGTACTTCCAAATGTATATTCTGCAGCAGTTGTAGGATTAACTGGTGCTGAAGCTGTTGGAGAATAAAATAATCTGTAAATAATTGTTCCATTAACATTGTTAGGACCACAAGCTAGAAATACACTAGAAGAAGTTGGATTTAAAGCTACAAATCCAACAGGTTGAGTTGGTGGTGGTGGAAATGCAAAATTCACTGTGTAAGTTAATTGAACTGAAGGATCTTCAGATGTAACTAAAACTGTTGCACTTCCTGGTATAGCTGTAGATTGTGTAATTACAGTTGATGCAGCACCGCTATTTGGTGTAGCAGATGTAATTTGAGGTATTTCAGTCGTACCAAAAGGAACACTGTACGTATATGAAAGCTGATTCGAACTAAATCCATCTACTGGTGCAAAATCTACTTGTAAATCACTTAACGTTGCATCTGTACTTACACCCGGATTATTCCAAAAATAAATATTATCTAAGTAAATATCAATTGGAGTTGTACTTCCTGGACCATTCGCAGCAAATTTCATTTGTATTACGTTGTCCCAAGTCATTCCTGTAAATAAACTTTTAGGTAAATCAACACTTACCCATTGTCCTTGAACGTGATTGATGGTTACTAAAACTTCTGAAGGTCCTGAACCTGCATTTATTGGACTAACTTGAACAATTGCAGTTGAAGTTGGAGCATTTGTCCAAAGGTCAACATGCAAAAATTCCATATCAGAAAGATTTGATGCGTTAAGTTGTGTTCCTTGATAATTAAAGTTGGGATAATGTAAAATGGTATTTCCAGAATCCGGAACAGCAATAAAAGCAGAATTAACTAAAGTATGACCTGATTGACCCCAGTTTGGGTCATAATTATTGGCAATATTTGAATAGCTGTTACTAAAAACGGATACAACATTAGCAGCATTTCTTGTTGGGACTGGTGCATTTGTTGTAGGGGGTATTAATACCGGAGGAGGATTTAATGTTGAATTAGATGCTATTGCAGGAGTTGAGTATATACTTGAAGAAGTATCAAATTGATACAACCAAAAAGTATAAGCTGTTGAAGGGGAAAGTCCTCCAATGTTAAATCCAAAAGCACCATTACCATTGTTATCACCTGCAGTAGAACCAAAGTTATATTGTGAAGCGGTTAAAGGATTTACTGGAGCAGTAGCTGTTGGTGAATAGAATAATCTGTAAACGATATTTCCACCCGTATTATTAGGGCCAACAGCTAAACGAATACTAGTTGAAGTTCTAGGGTCTTGTGCAACAAACCCAACTGGTTGTGGTACACTACCTGATGAAGTTGTTGTTGCAGTTACTGATGTTGGGGGAGAATATAAACCTGAGCTAGAGTCAAATTGATATAGCCAAAAAGTATAAGGTGTTCCCGAATTCAATCCGGTTAGCACAAATCCAAAAGCACTAACACCATTTCCATCACCCGGTGTAGAACCAAATGTGTATTGAGTGGCAGTTGTTGGGTTTACTGGAGCAGTAGCTGTTGGTGAATAAAACAGTCTGTAAACGATGTCACCACTACCTGCATTATTTGGTCCACAAGCTAAAAACACACTTGAAGAAGTTGGAGTATTTACAACAAGACCAACAGGTTGAGCAGGTGGCGTAGGACCACCACCTCCACCACTGTTTACCTCTATAACAACATCATCATAATATACAGATGCAGTACTACCTTGACCGGCCATTAAAAAACCGATTTGAACATTTCCATTCGTAAATGGGGCTGAGAAAGTTGCTGTAAAAGTTTGCATTGAAGTGGTTAGTGCATAACTTTCTCTGAATTGATCATTCCAAATACCTACATTTTGAATCGCGACAGTAATGTTTCTGTTGGATGCTGCACGGGCTTTGAATGTTAATGTGTAAGATGTACCGGAGGTAAACGACATTCCACCTTGCACTAATTGCGTATCCCAAAGATTACCGGCCGAATTAGTTTCGTTGTAAAATGCCTCTCCATTAGACACCGTACCCTGCGGTCCAAATGACCAGTTCGCGGTGCCATTTTCAAAATCACCATTGGTGAGTAAATTTTGCGAAATTCCAATATTGGAAAAAAGTATCGCAATGAGTAAAGTAAATTTTTTCATTTTAAATTGATTTATTGACACTCAAATTTAATTTTATATTTCACTCAAACGTTTTCGAACTAGTGTATAAAAACTATACAATTTTTTTTTAGTTGTAGTAGATATATAAAAGTCATATTTTAAAGGAGTTTAGCTTGTTTTTACAGATTTGTTTTTTACAGATTTTACCTTCTTTGTTTTTTTGTTTTTTTATTGATGTTGAGTTAATGTTGCGGTAATTTTGGTTTTAGAATGAAATTTCACCGTAAGTAATTACTTAATTTATATTTTTTTTAGCTTAAAATTTTACTTTATGAAAAAAAATCTATAAAAAATTATATAATTTGTAACAAAGAAGAAATTTGAATAATGGACTTATTTTTTTCATTTTAAATAATTGTAAGATTATTAAAAGTAGATTTGTTTTGTTGAGATGTTGATATGGAAATACTTTTTTAAAAGGTGTATTTTTGTCATTAATTTTACAATTTGAGTTCATAACCTCACCTTTTCTTTTACTTTCTAATTTTAAATCTGCAAATATTACTTTCTTATGTTAATAGTAAATAATGTTTTATTCCAATATGATAAAAAAAATGTATTAAATGATGTGTCATTTGCTATAAATAAAGGACATATTTTTGCTATAATTGGTGAAAGTGGTTGTGGAAAAAGTACACTTTTAAAATTGATCTATGGTTTGTATGATTTAAATAGTGGACAAATTTATTGGAAAGATCAAGAAGTACTTGGACCAAAGTATAATTTGATTCCCGGTATGTCATATATGAAATATTTGGCACAAGATTTTGATCTGATGCCATTTATAACTGTTGCTGAAAATGTTGGTAAATATCTGTCCAATTTTTATCCTGAAGAAAAGAAAGAAAGAATTTCTGAATTACTAGAAATTGTTGAAATGACCGAATATGCCAACACAAAAGCAAAAAATCTAAGTGGCGGACAAATGCAACGGGTAGCTTTAGCAAGAGTTTTAGCCCTAGAACCGGAAGTTTTATTGTTAGATGAACCGTTCAGTCATATAGATAATTTTAGAAAAAACAGTTTAAGACGTAAACTTTTTTCCTATTTAAAAGAAAAAAATATCACAACTATTATTGCTACTCATGATGGCACAGATGTGCTATCTTTTGCAGATGAAGTTCTTGTATTACGACAAGGTGAAAAAGTTGTACAGAAAAAGCCATCTGAACTTTATCAACATCCAAATTCATTCTATACCGCTTCCTTATTCGGCGAAGTAAATGAAATTTCCGGACAATATTTTAATGAAGCTGAAAACTGTTTTCTTTTTCCTCACCAATTAACGATTGTTGAAAATTCTACCCTAAAAGTTGAAGTAGTTCACTCTTATTTTAGAGGTGGACATTATTTAATTGAAACCAAACAACTTGAAAACACCATTTTCTTTGAGCATCACAATTCAATTGAAATGGGAACAGTTGTGTATTTAAACAAAAAATAAGCCCCGAAATTTCTCAACTTCAGGGTTATTTCTATTCTCTATTTTCTAAAAATTATTTCAAATGCTTCTCTAAAAATTGGTCTTGTTCCCAAAGTAAATGAAGGATGTTTTCTTTCGCTACATACCCATGACTTTCTTTCGGTAAAATAACCATTCTAACCGGTGCTCCCAGATTTTTCAACGCTTGAAAATAACGTTCTGTTTGCAAAGTAAATGTACCCGGATTATTATCGGCTTCACCATGTGTTAACAAAAGAGGTGTTTTCATTTTGTTGGCATTCATAAAAGGAGACATCGTATTGTACACTTCGGGAACATCCCAATAATTGCGTTGCTCACTTTGAAAACCAAATGGAGTTAAGGTTCTGTTATAAGCACCACTTCTCGCAATTCCACAAGCAAATAGATTAGAATGAGTTAATAAATTAGCAGTCATGAACGCTCCATAAGAATGACCACCTACTGCTACTTTTGAACGGTTAATATATCCCAATTTATCCACAGCATCAATTGCTGCTTCTGCATTGGCAACCAATTGTTCAATAAAAGTATCGTTGGGTTCTGTTGTTCCTTCTCCAATTATTGGGAAAGATGCATCGTCTAAGACTACATATCCTCTCGTTACCCAATAAACAAATGAACCATAATTTGGAAAAGTAAATTCATTTGGGTTTTTATCACTTTGTCCAGCCGAGTTCTTATCTTTGAATTCTGCCGGATAAGCCCAAATTAAAAGTGGTTTTTTCTCTTTTTTAGTTTTATCATATCCAACCGGAAGATACAAGGTTCCGGATAATTCAACTCCGTCTTTTCGTTGGTATTTAATCACTTCTTTATGCACGTTTTTGATGCTTTCAAAAGGATTCTTAAAGAAAGTTAATTGTGTTAACTTACTTTTAGATTTAAAATTTCTGTAGTAATAGTTTGGATATTCATTTTTTGATTGAATCATCACCAAAGCTTCACCTTTTTTTACATCTTCAACCGATAAAATGTCTTCTTTTTTATCTTTATACGTTGATTGATACAGACGTTTTGTTTTGAGAGTAGTCAGATTCAATTCGTCAATAAATGGAAATTGTCCTTCTTTAGTAAAACCATCACCAACCAAATAAACAGTATTATTTTCAATATTTAGTACCATTTTACCCCATTGATTTTTCTTCATTTCAATACTTCCGGGGTCGCTGTAAATGTCTTGGTAGTTTCTATCCGAAATAATTTTTGGTTGCAGATTCGGATTGGATGGATTAATCAAATACGTTTTCATATTTCGGGTATCATACCATTGATCCATCACAATAGCCACATTTTCATTACCCCACATTATTCCGGCATAACGTTGTTGAGTTTTAACAAATGAAGTTGGATTGGATGTAAATGGTGCTTCCCACAAGAAAACTTCGTCTCTAAAATCAACCTTGTTAGCTTGATTCCCTTCATCTAAGGCTTCAACAAAGGAAAGAGTTGCAGGTTTATCGGTTCTCCAACTCATACTTCTTTTTCCTTTTCTAACGGATGAAAATCCTTTTGGCATTATTTCAGTCAATGGAACTTCATTTACCACTTTTACTTCTTTTCCGGATTTGTCATAAACTACCGATTTTTGTGGAAATCTGCTCAAGGGAACAATGTATGAAAACGGTTTGTGAATAGTGGTGACCATCACAAAATTTCCATCTGGTGAAATGCTCTCACTGGCATACAAGTCTGCTTTTTTGAATAATTCTGCCTTGCCGTCTAATGTTACTTTATATAATTCTGATGTGATTAAAGTTTCAAAATTTTGTTCATCAATTGGATTTTTTAACAAATCTTGATAGGTTCTGTTTTGCGAAACATTTCCATCACCGGTTGAAACGATTGGTCCGGTTGGCAAATCTTTTTTCTGATCAATCAATGCAGGACGATTTTTCACTAACATTCTAACCAATATCGTTTGGTTATCTGCAAACCAACTAAACGGATTACCCATGTTTGCATTTACAGTTGCATCAGTCAATTTAGTAGCTTGAGCTGAGGCTAAATCCAAGACCCATAGTTCAACACCTTTTGTGGTTGTATTCGAAAAAGATATTTTTTTCTCATTCGGCGACATGCCAATGTTACTTATTCTTGGGTTTTCCGGTAAACCTTTTACTTGCATTTCTACTTTATCGGCTACTTTTCTAACTTTTAAATTTGTAATATAAGTTACCGTACTGGAAATGTTTGTTACCGGATTGATACGAAGACCACCCAAACGCATTTCTTCTTGGTTCAAGTCATCTAGTGTTTTGAAAGTGCTTCGATAAGACAAGAGCATGTACTCTTTTTTACTATCCATATTAACGGATGGAGCTCTTTCATAATCAGCTAATTCTAAAATTTCTTTTGGTGGTTTTTGATAAGATAAATTTTCTTGAGCTGTAGCAACATAGCTTAGAAATAAAATAAAAAGGAACTTAATTTTCATAAAGTTTATATTGATTTATTAGTGCCCCTAAAGTATGACTAATAAAACGCAAACTTCTAAAAAATGTGTTAAAATAGGGTAGAAGCTCTAAAGTAGTTTATTCTTTAAAAATACTCATTGAAGCTTTAGCACCAGTTGCAAGATTCCATATATTGGACATGATAACTACATCAAACTCATCTAATACAGCAAATTGAGCAGTGTTGGGGCCGGATGTGCCTTGATTTAAGGCAACAAATTCAATATTGTTGAAACCGGGAGCTAATTCAATATAAAAAACAGAAAATTCGGCATCCAAATAGATATTAGCTTCAACAACTTTGTCGTTTAAAATGATACTCACGCGGTCTCCGTCAATGGCTTGATGGTCTCTGCATAATACTTTTACAAATTTTGATTTGCTGATAAAGCTTCCAAAAAATTTACCGCGTTTGTATTCTTCCAACATTTCATTTTCACCATTCAAATTGGGTTGAACGTTAAAATCGGGTTTTACAAAACCGTAATTTTGAGTCAAATCAATTTCTTTTTCCTTGCGAAGTGGAGAGTAATAGTTATCAGATTTTTTTTCTTCTTTAGATTTTGGGGAAAAAATGGAAGAATTAGAAGTGCTGGGAGAAATACCAAAATTTCCACTTGGCGTGATTGATTTTTTGCCGGAGTCAAATTGTGCTTTCCCTGAAAGAGAAAAACAAAGTAAGACCAAAATGGAAAGTGAAGTTTTCATACCCCAAAAATACAATTTTATGCATATTAGCCTCTTAATAAATTGCCAATATTGAAAATTATTTCCTCAATAACAATGCCAAATTAAAAATTGTAAAAAGTTGAAGAGTATAAAAAAGAGAGCTGAAAATGATAGCTGTTTTTAAAAGATTGCTAAATTTGTTATTCTAATTTTATTAATATAGCATAATATGTATCATTCAAAAATAGCCGGATTAGGATTTTATGTTCCAGAAAATGTGGTAACCAACAATGATTTATCAAAAATCATGGAAACCAATGACGAATGGATTCAAGAGCGAACCGGTATCAAAGAACGCCGTCATGTGGTTAGAGGCGATGGCGATACGACTACTAGCATGGGTGTAAAGGCGGCTAAAATTGCCATTGAACGTTCTGGTATAAGTAAAGATGAAGTTGATTTTATCATTTTTGCCACCTTGAGTCCCGATTATTATTTTCCTGGTCCTGGAGTTTTGGTACAAAAAGAACTTGGATTAAGAACGGTAGGAGCTTTGGATGTCAGAAATCAATGTTCCGGATTTGTATATGCACTTTCTATTGCTGACCAATACATCAAAACCGGGATGTATAAAAATATACTCATCATTGGGTCTGAATTGCATTCTTACGGTTTAGACATGACAACACGTGGAAGAGGGGTTTCAGTTATTTTTGGCGATGGAGCCGGTGCTGCCATTGTTTCTCGTGAAACCGATTTAACCAAAGGAATTTTATCCACTCATTTGCATTCAGAAGGTCAACATGCAGAAGAATTGTCTTTGATCGCTCCGGGTATGGGAAAACGTTGGGTAACTGATATTATTAAAGATAATGACCCTAATGACGAAAGTTATTATCCTTATATGAATGGGCAATTTGTGTTTAAAAATGCAGTTGTCCGATTTAGCGAAGTGATAAATGAAGGATTGATGGCCAATAATTTAAACGTGTCTGATATAAACATGTTAATTCCTCATCAAGCAAATTTGAGAATTTCTCAATTTATCCAGCAAAAATTCAAATTGGCTGATGATCAGGTGTATAACAACATTCAAAAATATGGTAACACAACAGCAGCTTCTATTCCAATTGCATTAACGGAAGCTTGGGAAAAGGGTAAAATTAAATCAGGTGATTTGGTGGTACTAGCTGCTTTTGGTAGTGGCTTTACGTGGGGAAGTGCTATAATCAGATGGTAAATTTATAAAAAATGAAACCCGAAGTTTTTGCTTCGGGTTTTTTAATGGAGTAAAACCAATTTTTAGAATAATCCTCCACCTTGTGTTTCGTTTTTATCTCTTTGTTTACGTTGTAATGCTCTGTTTTTACCGGATCCAAATTTATAATTAAAGGTAATGTTCAACATTCTACTTTCCCAACGAAATTGCCCATCCACTTTATCCGGATTTTCTCCTTCAAATCTAGCTCTCATTTTGTTGAAAATATCATTGTATCGTATGCTAATAGAACCTTGATTATTGAATAAATTTTGTCTGATGCCAAAATCTGTACGCCACATATCTTTGTTGCTGAATTGAACATCTTTAACGGCACTTCTATACATGCTAAACCATGTAATTTTGAAATTTTTCGTCACATTAAAATCATGACTCATTCTGGCATTAAACGGGATTGCCAAAACCGATTTTTCTACCGGTATATTTTCTGCATTTTCAACAAAACCACGAATGTTGTTAAAATAGGTATCAATACCATAGTTGGCAGTCCACCATTTTTTAAATCTAAGATTCCCTGAGGTTTCAATACCGTATTGAGTGGAGTTTTCAAAGTTGTCAAACGTCATTAATTTTTTGTTTGGGTCATACGGACTTTGAATGAATACCTGTGAAATAGGATCATTAATGTATCTAAAGAAAACACCGGTTGTGATAGAACCTATTTTAGTTACTCTTGTATAATTTAATTCAAATGAATTGGTAAACTGTGGTGTTAAATTTGGATTTCCTTCTTGGTCAATTGTAGGACTACTCCATTCACGAATTGGATTTACTTGATTCAAATTAGGTCTGTCAACACGTCTGGAATAGCTCAGATTGTAAGTGTTTTTTTCATTTGCAGTATAAGAGAAAAATGCAGAGGGATAAACGGTAAAAATGTAATCTTTAAACTGACCGGGCGTAGTTTCAACTCTTCTGAAATTTGCTTCAACATCAAAACTTTCGATACGAGCACCAATTTGATAACTCCATTTTTTTAATTGCTTTCCATAATTGGTATAAGCACTCAAGATAGAACGCTTATAATCAAAATCAGAGAAATACGTGAAATTTTGATCAAAAGTATTATCGGTAGCGTCAAATCTACTTTCTAATCCTACTTCTAATTTTGTTTTATCATCCAAAGGATGAACATAGTCAACATTCGCAATAAAATTTTGACCCAATGTTTCTACTTGATTGGTTTGTAATAGCACATTATTTCCATCATAAAACTGACTGTCTTCCGGTCTGAAATTTCTATTGTAATTCAATTCAACATCTAAAGTTTGTTGCGGATTTTTAAACAAATGTTTATAACTCAAATTGTAAA
This sequence comes from Flavobacterium filum DSM 17961, assembly GCF_000425465.1. Classification (GTDB taxonomy): domain Bacteria; phylum Bacteroidota; class Bacteroidia; order Flavobacteriales; family Flavobacteriaceae; genus Flavobacterium; species Flavobacterium filum. The sequence continues at coordinate 10,073 of NZ_AUDM01000015.1, forward strand.
CATCGTTTTTGCTTTTGTTTTCAGAAATGAATAATTGGGTAATAGAAGGGGTAATACCGGTAAAGTAGTTCACATCGTTTGAGAAATAACCTTCGGTAGTATTAAAAATTTGATTGGTAAAAAATGAAAAAGTATTCTTCTCATTTAAATAAAAATCAACACCGGCTTTAATGAAATTATTCGTATTTAAATTTTTAATAAAAAAATCTGAACGATTACTGAAATTATCATCAGAAATGTCTTTTGTATTTAAATAACCTTCACTAATTCTTTGACCGTGATTGATAGAGTAGGTAGTATAAAAATTGAATTTATTAATGCGGTAATTCAAATCTAATGAACCATTTCCTTTTGGAGTGATACCAAAATTTACTCCCGCATTTACACTCCCGTTGAATCCTAAATTTGAATTCTTTTTCAAAATAATATTGATGATTCCGCTCATTCCTTCCGGATTATATTTTGCAGAAGGATTTGTTATCAATTCAATTTGTTTGATGGAGGTAGATGGAATTTGTTGAATGGCCTGAGAAGCACTCATTTGTGAAGGTTTACCATCAATGAAAATTTGAACATTTGAATTACCTCTCAACGAAATAGTATTGTTTTGTGCATCAACACTCACCGATGGAATATTGTTTAAAACGTCTGAAGCTGTTGGTCCGGCATTCACTAAATCAGCACCAACATTTACCACTTTTCGGTCGATTCGTTGTTCAATACTTGAACGTTCTCCAACCACTTCAACTTCAGATAATGAAGTTGCTTCTTCTTCTAATTGTACTGTTTTAACTTGGAAATTTTTGGCTGTTAAATTTGCTGGAAGTTGAACGGTTTTGAATCCAATAAATTGAATTTCTAATTGATAATTTCCATAAGCGATTTTCGATATGGAAAATTCACCTTTTTCATCTGTTATTCCACCATTAACAATCTGATCATTACTTTTTAGTACAATAGTGGCATAAGGAATAGGAGAATTGTTAGATTTCTCCACAACTTTACCGGAAATGGTTCCGGTATTTTGTGCTTGCAATTGAAAGAATGAAATGAATAAGGCGAGTAGTGTTAGTTTAAAGTTCATTTTAAAGTTCATTTTAATGTTTTTTGATTGATTGATTGATTAACGTAATAGACTATCAAACCTATTTTTTGTTACAACCATAAATAAAAAAAGTCTTCCGTTTCCGAAAGACTTTCATTTCTAAACAACAAAACAATATAAAACTATCTCTTTAATGAAAAGTGAGATTTAAACTCTTTGGTTTGGTAGTTTTCTTCAAAAGTTACTGTAAACCAATAATCTGTTGAAGGCATAATGCTACCGTTATAGGTTCCATCCCAACCACCTTTGCTAGGATAAATTTGGGTTAATAATTTTCCGTATCGGTCATAAATATATATTACCGCTTTTTCTTGACCACTCAAATCAGTAATATTCCAAGTGTCGTTAAATCCATCTCCGTTAGGAGTAAAGAATTTTGGATAATTCACCACAATAATGGTATCCGTTACGCTTCCACAACCGTTTTTGTCTCTTACCGTTACAGTGTGTGAACCGGAAGTGATATTGTCAAAAGTCGGACTATCTTGAAACGGACTACCATCTAAAGAATATTCATAATTTCCTCCAATTCCTGTTGCATTTATCGTAATAGAATTGGTATCACTAAATGCTGTACTTATTGTAAAATTGATTGCAGCAGGTTCTGAAGCTAAAACTTCTGCAGGTGTAGGTTCTGATGAACAACCTGTTTGAATGTTTGTTGCAATCACACTATACACACCCGGAGCAGTTACTTGTAATGAACTTCCATTTGCACCGGCAATTAAAGTGGTGTCTAAATACCACTCAAAAGTGTGTGTTGATGATGATAATCCACTAAAAATGGTATAGGGATTCAATAGATTTCCTGTAACACTTTCTATACACACAATTCCGTCTTGAGGAGTTGGTTCAGGTATTTTTAGTACTGTAATTTGAATTGGAATAATAGCATAACAATCTGCTACTAAAGTATTGTTTACTCTTGCATAAACTGTTGCCAATGTTGAATTAGTAAAACCATTTGTTTGGCTTACAGCATTTTCCATTGTTGCATAATAGCCTACCGTAAATTCAGTTCCGGTTTGAGTACCTAAAACAGCACTGTTTAAAGTTGTAAAATCAAAAGAAGTTACGCCATCATTTGTACCGTCTTCATCACATGTTCTAGTTAAGGATGATGGAACCGGATTTGCAACAGGAGTTGGAACAATAGTTACAACAAATGATGTTTCATCTGAGCAATTTGGCGTAAAACCGGAATTTGCAAAAACATAAATCGTTTGAGTTGTAGTAATTACACTTCCTGCCTGAAGTTGACCTCCGCTTCCGTTTGGACCTCTATAATATCTTCCAACAGTTAATGCAGGCAATACATAACTAGAACATGTTGTTACATCTGCTAACTCATCAACATTAAAAATAACGATATTAAAACTTTTTTCATCAAAACAATTAGGAGTTGTGCCGGTTTCAGCATATACATAAATAGTTTGCGAGGTAGTTATAACAGTTCCTTCTGTTAATTGAGTTCCACCTCCATTTGGTGCTGTGTAATAGTTTCCAACTGTCAATGCTGGTAACGTATATGAATTACAAGCATTTACATTCAATATGGCTGGAATAACCGGTGTAGTATTGATGGTAACTGTAAATGAAGTTTGATCGATACAAGAGAATGCCGGTCTAATTTGATTTTCTTTATAAATGTAAATGGTTTGATTAGTTGTAATTACTGAACCAGCTGGTAATAAAGAGCCAAAACCATTCGGACCATCCGGTTGAGTGTAATATTCATTTCCTGAGGTTAAAGTAGGTAATATATAGCTATCACAAACTACTACGTTTGGTAAAGAATCTGCTTGAATTTCAAATACATTTACTTGGAAACTAGTTTCATTTGAACAACCGTCAACTTCACGATAAATGTAAATTACTTGAGAGGAAGTGATCACATGACCTCCATTTAATTGTGTTCCTGTTCCGTTTGGACCTGTGAAATAGTTACCGTTTACTAAATCTGTTAAAATATAACTGTTACAACCGTCAATATCTGAGCGTGAATCAATCACTGGTGGCGTTAATACAGTTATAGTAAAGCTTACAGAATTTTGACATCCAGACCCATTATTTAAATATACGTATAAAGTTTGAGAAGTAGAAATCACATCACCGGCAAATAAAGCAGTACCGGTACCATTTGGTCCTGTAAAATAGTTACCTTCTGGCAGTTGAGGTAAAATGTAAGATGCACAACCCGTTGTCACTTCTGGGGTTTCCACTGCTGGCAAAGAGATGGATACTGTAAAATTTAGATTAGAAGTACAATTTGGTTGAGACTGGCTTTGTGCATAAACATAGATAGTTTGTGTAGAGGAAATGACAGTACCGGCCGGTATTTGTTGACCTGTTCCGTTTGGTCCGGTAAAATAACCTCCAATAGGTAAGTTCGGTAAAGTATAACTCACACATTCAGTAGTAGAAGTCGGAGCATCTAATCCAATGAAAACTGTAAAACTAGCTTGACTTTCACAGAAATTATTTATCGCATATACATAAATAGTTGTTGTTTCTGTAATTACAGTTCCTGGTGCAATAGATTGTCCAGTTCCGTTTGGACCATCAAAATACATTCCATTAGTTAAGTTAGGTAAGGTATAAGAGGTACAATCAAATACATCTTGAAAGCTTCCTACTGATGGTGAAGGAACTATCGACAAACTAATTGGAATATCGATGATACAAAATGGAGGCTCCAAAGATTGAAAGTAAAAATAAATTGTCTGAGAAGAGGTTAATTGAGTTCCGGGTGCTAATTGACCTGTTCCGTTTGGACCTGTAAAATATCCTCCAATTTGAGAATTTGGAATACTGTATGTATCACAAAAGTTTGTATTGTTTGGCATAAATTCCTCCGGTTTGATGATGGTTACCATAAAACTAGACTGATTCGTACAAAATGGTTCTACAGTACCAACACTATAAATGTAAATACGTTGTGTTTCATCAACAATATCGCCAGCAAATAAAGGTGTACCGGTTCCGTTTGGTCCGGTAAAATAATTACCGTTCACCAAACTAGGAAGTACATAATATTCACAAACAAATACGTTCTCCAGTACATCTACCAATGGTAATGGTACTACCTCAATATTGAAGGACACCACACTAAAACATGTAGGATCAGAAATACTTTGTACTCTAGCATAAATTACTCTACTTATGGTGTTGTAAAGTGTTGTATTTAATGGTGTTGTACCTGAATTTGCATTTTCTAATGATGTATGGTAGGTTACTTGATAGATATCAGTAGATTGACCATTTAATATTTGCTCATCCTGTAATGATAATCTAAAACGACTTCTATTTGGTGCATCTGAAATGGCACAACCGTATAAAGTAGTAGGCTGATGAGCTACCGGTGGTGGCACAACTAACAACTCAAACGCTTTCACCGCAAAACAACTTGTATTGTTTTTTTGAACTCTTACATAAATAGTTTGATTACCAGCACTAGTGTAGTTATTGGATAACGGATTTACTCCATTCATTGCATTTGCTTCTGTTGCGTGATAGGTTACGGTCGTAGGTCCTGTTACTCCTGCAGTTACAACAGAATTATTTTGAGTTAAATTAAAGGTGTAGGTAGCAGATCCATTATTACAACGCATCAAATCAATTGGATTTGGAATGGATAAAACTTGATTAAATTCCACAATTATAGTATCAGAAATAACTTGACAAGGAAACGCAATGTTCGTGTAAATTAATTCATATGTTCCAGGCTCAGTAACTGTTAATGTACTTCCGTTAGCTCCGGGAATAATTTCACCGTTTCTTTTCCATACAAATGAATATTGAGCTGCATTTAAACCACTATTTAATAGATGTGACTGTCCACTACATATTGCTGCATTATTGGCAACGGTTAAGTCATTTCCTAGTACGTTTTGACCAATGTTGAAACTGTTGGCTGAAAGAAATATTGCAGAGTCAGATTGTGGGTCAACTCTATCTGCAATTACTAATTTAATTTTATATGGTGTGTTAGGTGTTAATACTGCTGATGCATTCATTACTACTGTTTGACCATTAAAATTGGTTGGTGAAAACGGAGCATTGGCACCACCATTAAACGAACCAAAATATTGTGCGTTTACAGACGGACATGCAGAATTATATAAAAAATCTCTAATCGTAACTACTGAAATTGGAGTGTTTGTTCCAGGTACAACCGCTAAGTTTGTGGTTACTCCTGTATTTAAATTCGTTAATAAAAACGCAAATGCATCAGAAAATTGACATTGAAAGTTTCCGTATTCTTCTGACGCAAATAAAAAGTCAAAATCAAAGAAAGGAGATAATGCCGTAAAATTAAACTCCAAAACCGTTGCGTTTTTTGAAGTCATGGCAATTCCTGCATTGGCTAATGTGTTTTCTAAGTCAGCATCTCCCGGCCATGTGTTTAAACCATCATTTAACATTGAAGTGTTTGGTCCAACCGCATTCATCACGTTTCCTGTACTAAGGATTACTCCGCTTTGCATTGGAAAGTTTGGATTGGTGTTTTGAAAATACCCAATCCCGTTGGAGGAACCAAAATTAGTTCCCGTTCGCCAATTTACATTGTTTACATTCAAACACGGTGAGTTAACCAAAACATTGGTTACTAATTCCGGTACGGTGTAGGTTGTCGTATTGACTGAAATAGATTGAGAAATTCCTATGATAGGAATCAATAGTAGCAGGTAAAGTAATTTAGTTTTCATACCTATTAATTTGGGTTTGACAGTATTTATTGAATTTTGACACCACAAATAAATGGATATTAATCGATAAAAAGCAAATAAAATCGATGAAATACACAAAATAATTATAATATAAAGAAAAATACTTACAAAATTTACCTACTTGTATAACTTTTTTCTACTTTTTAATTAGAATAAAATTGGAATTAATGACACTTCCATTATGATAAAGATAAAATTGCATGTTTTTACATATTAATTATCTTTGCAACCTTATAATGAAATCATGCGAGTATCCGATATTTTAGTAGTTCCTATTCAAAATGCCATTCAAGAACTTTTTTCTGTTTCATTTGAAAAAATTGAATTTCAAGTGACCCGTAAGGAGTTTGAAGGGGATATTACCATGGTTATCTTTCCTTTGTTGAAAGTAATCAAAGGTAATCCTGTTGAAATTGGTCAAAAAATCGGTCAGCATTTGGTTGAGAATGTTGAACAAGTGGAAAAATTTAATGTGGTTTCGGGGTTCTTAAACATCGTTATTTCGGATACATTTTACCTTCATTTTTTTAATTCTATTCTCAATACTTCCCATTTTGGTCATGTTGCTGTACCAACTTCCGATAAAGCGGTGATGGTTGAATATTCTTCGCCCAACACCAATAAACCTCTACATTTAGGACATATTCGCAATAATTTATTGGGTTATTCAGTGGCAGAAATCATCAAAGCCTCCGGTAAAAAAGTGTATAAAACCCAAATTATCAATGATCGTGGAATCCACATCTGTAAATCGATGTTGGCTTGGAAAAAGTTCGGAAATGGTGAAACACCGGAATCTACCGGTTTAAAAGGGGATAAATTAGTCGGAAATTATTATGTAGCTTTCGATAAACAATATAAATCCGAAATAAGCGAATTAATAGCTAAAGGTCAATCAGAAGAGGAAGCCAAGAAGAATGCACCAATTATTCTCGAAGCCCAACAAATGCTCCTCGATTGGGAAGCCGGTAAACCCGAAGTCATCGAACTTTGGAAAACCATGAACCAATGGGTGTATGATGGATTTAATGAAACCTACAAAAACTTAGGTGTTGATTTTGATAGTTATTATTACGAATCCAATACCTATTTGTTAGGAAAAGAAGTGGTTCAATTTGGTTTAGAGAAAGGTATTTTTGAAAAAGATCCCGATGGTTCGGTTTGGATTGACTTAACCGAAGAGGGTTTAGACCGTAAAATTGTACTTCGTTCAGACGGAACAGCTGTGTATATGACGCAAGATATTGGTACCGCCATTCAACGGGTGAAGGATTTTCCAGATGTGGGCGGAATGGTGTATACCGTTGGTAACGAACAAGATTACCACTTCAAAGTGTTGTTTCTTATCTTGAAAAAACTTGGTTTTGAGTGGGCAGAAAATTTATATCATCTGTCGTATGGAATGGTAGAATTACCTTCCGGAAAAATGAAATCACGTGAAGGTACGGTTGTTGATGCCGATGATTTAATGGTAGAAATGACGCAAACCGCCGGAAAAATTGCTCAAGAATTGGGTAAATTAGAAGGCTATTCAGAAGAGGAAAAACAGCGATTGTATAAAATCATTGGTTTAGGAGCGTTGAAATATTTTATGTTGAAAGTTGATCCGAAAAAAACCATGCTTTTCAATCCGGAAGAATCGGTTGATTTTAATGGAAATACCGGTCCGTTTATTCAATATACGTATGCTCGAATTCAATCTATTTTGCGAAAAGCGGATGTAGATGTAACGGAAGAATGTGCCAATTTTGCTCTTCAACCCAAAGAAAAAGAGCTCATGAAATTAATAGAAACCTATCCAACGGTTATTCAAAATGCGGCTCAAGCGTATAGTCCGGCAATCGTAGCGAATTATGTTTATGATTTGGTAAAAGAATACAATTCGTTTTATCAAGCCATTCCAATTTTACCTGAAAAGGACGAAAATTTAAGATTGTTCCGTGTGCAATTGTCTAAAAAAGTGGGCGAAATTATCGCTTCTGCTTTCCAATTATTAGGAATTGAAGTTCCGGAAAGAATGTAAAGGATAAATGTTAGCAAAAGCAACATATTTTTTCAGAACATTAGCCGTCATTTTGCTGTCGGCTGTTTTCTTTTTAGTATTCAAAAGCATTTTACCTAAGCGAATTTTTTCTGAAACAAAAATTGCTTCAAAACATGTTACCATAGATAGTATTTTATTAGAAACCATCTCAGCGGAACAGGAAATTTCAACCGCAGAAAATGGAGTGGATTCTTTTAGTCGCAAGAAAATTGTCTTTGAACAAATCGACGGCATAACTTTTCCGGCTGAAGAATATGAACAATACAAAGGGTTTCAATATTTGATTCCATTTTATGAGAAATTATACCAAATGGAAACCGAACAAAAAGGCGATGTTCGAATTGCTTATTTTGGCGATTCAATGACTGATGGCGATATGATTGTTCAAGATTTCCGCAGAGCGTTACAAAATCAATATGGTGGGAAAGGAGTTGGTTTTGTGCCGATTACTTCTGAATCTGCCAATTCCAGAAGTTCTGTGGTGCATCAATTTTCTCCCAATTGGAAGACACAATCTTATTTAAATGTCAAAAGGCCACTTAATCCTTTTGGGGTGAATGGTCATGTGTTTTTTGCCAATGACACCGTTTCTCAACCTTGGGTAAGTTATAAAGCAGGAAAAGGTTTGCACACTTCTAATTTAGACAATCCAACGTTGTTTTATGGTAAATCTGATAACAAGAATGGTGAGATTATCCTAAAAACAGGAAAAGATACATTGATAAAAAAATTAAACCCTGAAAAATTAGTCAATGCTCTTTCGTTGTCAACGAGTTTAAAATATTTGAAAGCTTCTTTTAAAAAGGCAGATTCTATTCCAATTTACGGATTTAATTTTGATGATGGAAAAGGTGTGCATGTTGATAATTTTTCTAACCGAGGAAATTCCGGGTTGCCGATTTCTACATTTAATGTGAATGTGATGAATCAATTTCAAGAGCGATTTGATTATGATTTAATCATTTTACATTACGGAACAAACGTACTCAATTATGGTTCTTACAATTATACTTGGTATGAACGCAAGATGAATCAAGTTGTTAATCATTTGAAAGCTTGCTTTCCGGGTGTAACCATTATGGTCATTTCTACCGCCGATAAAGCAACGAAATATGATTTAGAAATGAAAACCGATTCAGCTGTAGTTCCGCTGAGTTTGGCTCAAAAGAAATATGCCATTCAATCGAAATCAGGCTTTTTTAATTTATATGAAGCCATGGGTGGAGAAGGTTCTATGACCAAATGGGTAGAAGAGGAAGTTCCGGCGATGGCAGCTAAAGATTATACCCATTTCAGTTATCGTGGGGCTCAAAAAGTTGCCGACTTGTTATACAATCAGTTACAAGAAGGTTATGTTGCGTATAAAAATCTACGAAAGCGTCAAAAAGTTGTACCTGCCAAAACCGTTTCAGATTCCGTTTTAACACCTAAAAAGCCTGAGCATGAAAAGTAAATTATGGTGTTTTCTATTTTTCTGCCACTTTTCACTTTTGGCTCAAACGGATTCTCTATTTGTTGAGATTGATACTACTGTTGTGATTACTACCAAAAATGCTTTGACCAATGCTTCTTCCATTAAGGCTGTTTTTGCTAAATTGAGTCAATTGGAAAAAAATAAAAAGGGAAAGGTAAACATTGTTCACATTGGTGATTCACACATTCAAGCCGATTTATTTTCAGGCTACAATCGAACAATTTTGTTGCAAAAATTCGGAAATGGGGGAAGAGGTTTTGTTTTTCCGCATGCGTTGGCTAAAACGAATGGTACTTCTGATGTGCGGTTTTCGTCTAATCAAACGTGGGAAAGTCAACGTAATATTTATCCGGATGTTGGAAATCCGGTGGGGTTAAGTGGTTTTGCTTTGTTTACAAAGAAAAATGATTTTGCGATAGAAATGAATTTGAAGGATAAATCGTTTGGTTTTTCCTCTCTAAAAATCATTACACCTCAAAACCAGAAAATGTTTGATGTAGCTTTGGCTTCCAAAATCATTAAACTGGAATCGGATATTCCTAAAAATATCATTCATAAAATAAAAAGCGGCGAAAATTTATCGGTAATAGCCGATAGGTATAATCTCTCGATTCAAGCTATTAAAACAGCTAATGGTTTAAAAAACAATAACATCAGAGCGGGAAAAACATTGAAAATTCCATCTAACGAAAAGGAGAAAAAGGTAGTAGAACGTTCTGAGTTTATTCCGTTGCTTACCAAAGAAAGTAATGGGTATCATTTGTTTGAATCAGATTCGTTGTTGCATAAAGTATATCTTATTCCGGCAATGGAAAAGACCGATTTTGCTCTTAACGGTTTGGTTTTGGAAAATAATTCACCCGGTGTCGTTTACCATACTATTGGTGTGAATGGTGCAAAATGTTCAGATTTTACGAAATTTCCATTGTTTTTTGAGCAATTAAAGGTGCTTTCTCCTGATTTGGTCATTATTTCGTTGGGAACAAATGAAAGTTTTGACAAATTGATTACACCTGATTACATCACTCAACTTAATTTGATGATTGAAGCGATTCGTACTAAAAATCCGGAAACGGCAATTTTGATTACTACGCCACCACCATCACAATTTAAACGCAAATTTCCCAATACATTTGTTGCGGAGTATGCCAGAGAAATTTTAGCTCAATCCACTACAAACAATTATACGGTTTGGGATATGTTTTCCATTTCCGGTGGTTTGTTTGGAATTTCGCAAAGTGCAAAGGCCGGATTAATAGGAGCGGATAGAGTGCATTACACCAAAAATGGCTATGAAAAGCAAGGACAACTTTTTATGGAAGCTTTTTTAGAAAGTTATGAAGAATTTAAAACTTTAATCGAAGAATAGTACGTGAAACTGCTTTCAAATAGCCGTCAATGGTTGGAAACTTTGGTTGGAAACCCTACTTGGGAACAAGTGCAAAGCTGGTTTGTATTTGACCCACAAAAACCATTGTTGTTCAACAGTGCGTTGTTTTTGGGATTGTTTCTGGTGTTTTATTTTTTCTATATTTTAACCCAAAAAACACATCGTCTTCGCATTGCGTATGTGGTGGCTTTTTCACTTTTTTTCTATTATAAATCGAGTGGCATTTTCTTTTTGCTGATTATCTTTTCCTCGGTGTTGGATTACGCCATAGCCAAATTGATTTATGACGAAAAAGATACGTTTTACCGAAAATTCTATTTAGTGGTCAGTTTGGTGGTCAATCTAGGATTGTTGGGTTACTTTAAATATACCAACTTTTTCATTGACAATACCAATCTACTTTTCGATAGAAATTTTGAGTTTCAAGACATTATTCTACCGGTTGGGATTTCATTTTATACGTTTCAAACACTTAGTTATACGATTGATGTCTATCGAAAGGAACTCGAACCGACCAAAAGTTTCATGGACTTTTTGTTTTTCGTTTCGTTCTTTCCGCAGTTGGTGGCGGGACCAATTGTTAGGGCAAGCGATTTTATTCCGCAGATTTACAAGAAATTAAAACTTACCAAAGAAGAATTCAATGCCGCTTTGTTTTTGATTATTGGCGGATTATTGAAAAAGGCGGTGATTTCCGATTACATTTCCATCAACTTTGTTGATCGTGTTTTTGACGCACCAAATAGTTATTCTGCTTTTGAGAATTTAATGGCTTCTTATGGCTATGCAATTCAAATTTATTGCGACTTTTCCGGATATTCCGATATGGCGATTGGTTTAGCTTTACTGATGGGATTTTGGTTGCCACCAAATTTCAGAACGCCTTATCAGTCTGCTTCGGTAACTGAGTTTTGGCGACGTTGGCATATTTCGTTATCGTCTTGGTTACGGGATTATTTATACATTTCCTTAGGAGGAAACCGCAAAGGGAAATTCAGAACCTATGTCAATTTATTTCTCACGATGTTGTTGGGCGGTTTGTGGCACGGAGCTTCTTGGAAGTTTGTCTTTTGGGGTGTTTTACACGGGTTGGCCTTAGCCGTAGAACGCTATTTTGGAATGTTCATCAAATTGCCAAAAAACTATTTCGTGCGAACCATTCAAATTTTCTTGACGTTTCATTTTGTGGCGTTTTGTTGGTTGTTTTTTAGAGCAAAAGATTTTCCTACCGCTTTTGAAATCATGCAAAACATTGGCAAAATCACCTTTAATCCACAGCAATGGATGATTATTGCTCAAGGCTATCAAAATGTATTTTTATTAATTGCCATTGGATTTGTTTGGCATTTTCTTCCTCATAACTTCATCAAGTTACTTCAAAAAGGATTTGATGCCACACCATTAATCGGGAAAGCTGTAGTGTTAGCTTTTGTTTATTGGATTGTCTATGCCACGGCATCAGCAGGGCCGCAACCGTTTATTTATTTTCAGTTTTAGAGGGTTTCAAATTTTCTCAAATGGTATAAAAATTGCATGCAAAAAAATGTAATATTCATTTTTAATTATTAAAAAAGAGTAATAAGTTATATCTAAAACTATCAATTGTTTAAGTTGATCAATACGGTTCTTAGATGACTTATGGTAGTTGAAAAAATGCGATTTGTTTTATTTTTTATTCATATATTTGTTAAGTTATTTTCTTATACTATCATTATAATTTATGGCTACATTAACTAAAACTCCACTTGAAAAAAGACCTGAAGAAGATACCGTTCGTATTAAAGGTGGTATTTTAACAGTTCAAGCAACAGTGATTAGCGGTAAAGAAGGAGAACATTTTGTGTCAATTATTCCTTCTTTAATGATTAGTGGATATGGTTCAACAGAGGAGGAAGCAATGGAATCACTTGATGAAAATATGGAAACCTTTTGTGAAGATTTCATGAAGTTGAATCAAGATCAAAGAAAATCGGAATTAATTAAACTAGGATTTACGCAAGTTAGATATCATTCCAAGAATTTTTCAAAATTATATGTAGACGAAAATGGATTGTTGCAAGGTTTAGAAAATGTAACCATTAAAAAAAATAAGCAATACCAAGTTGCTTGCTAATTTTTTGTAAATGGGTAACAACAGGCCAGTTAAAACAAAGGATTGGGTTTCATTTCTAAAGGCACATAAATGCACTTATCTTCGCACAAAAGCTTCGCATGACCATTACAAATGTCCTGGATGTTTATGAACGATAACACATCGTGAAAAGGATAAAGAAATTCCGTCATTACATCTTAGAACTAATCTTTTTAGTATGGGATTAACAATTGAATACTTGTATAAGTGGATAGAAGAAAACTGTTAAGATTCCATCCGATTTATTTAATATAAAATTTTCAAATTACTTCTATTTTTTTGTTATTATCTTACAGGACAATTTAGACACTATAATTACATCAAACTACTTCAAAAAGGATTTGACGCCACACCATTAATCGGGAAAGCTGTTGTGTTAGCTTTTGTTTATTGGTTTGTCTATGCCACGGCATCAGCAGGGCCGCAACCGTTTATTTATTTTCAGTTTTAGTGGAATTCAACAAAGAAGTTTATTAAAATATAAAAACCGCAAAGTCATTTGACATTTGCGGTTTTTAAAAATAATTTTATTGAGCTATAGAAAGTCTATCGATATTCTAATTAGTCTCTAATTGCTCTAAAACTTCCATTAGTAACGGTAGCTGTTGTACCCTCATCATTAGTGCCGGTAAAGCTAAACGTTCCTTTTACATAATCAGCACCTAATTCAGTAATTACTAAAGTACCGGAAGAAGCGTCAATCACTTCATCGCCAATCCATACATCAGCTGAATATAGGGTGTCAACATTATCATCAGACACAAAATCATCAGTGATTTGATGTGTACCAACAGTAGCTCCATTTGGCATCCATAACGATATTCTTGAGAAATCACTATTTACAGTTCCGCTTCCTAAAATTAAAGTTCGCAAAGAAGTAAGCGTTTCCGGTTCAAAATCATAATTCACACCATTTAAGGTATAACGAAGATAAAAGGTATTATCCTGATTTCCACCTCCTGAGGAATCATCATCCGAAGAACAACCCATAAGGCTAATTGTAATCAAAGCAAAGAATAGAAAAGATAATTTTTTCATGGTAAATAGTATTTAATAGTTATTATTTTATTGTTTAAAACGCTTCTTGTTTGGAGTTTTTCACAACACTTTTTAAGTTGAATTCTACTTTAAAAGAATAGTGTAAAAGAGCCTATTTCAAGAAATTAATCGTTGAGTGGCATTTTCCAAACGGGTGCAAACATAAGCATAATAGTTAATAAAAAAGCGTTAAAATAAAATAAGGCGTGTTAATTATACTTGTTTTTAATTGGAAAGTTAATTTGCTGCAAAGTCTGGACCTATCGCAGAGCAGCGTGCCATTGATTAGACTTTGAGCAGCTGGGGCAATGTGCTATCAAAGAAGACTTAGGGGAGCTGGTGACCATCGCAGAGCAGGAATAAGTATGGTTATATTGAAATTGGAATGTTAATTTGCTGCGAGGTCAGAGGCATTCGCAGAGCAGCGTGCAAACAAAGAATACTTAGGAGAGCGTGGGGGTTCGGAGCCCGTTATTGTCAGTTAAGCCCAAAGTTAATTATTGTAAGACGTTTAAATTCTGTAAACTAGCCAGCATTATGCAAAATAGTGGTTAGCAGCTGTATTTTCTTTTTAGTTTCGTTTGATATGTTTTTGTATATATTTTTCTAATTCTTTTCCATCAAATGTTTTATGATTGATATCAAAATATATCTCGTTTTCATTACTTTGTTTTAGAGTAATTAAACTTTTTTTTCCGTTTTTTTCCACAATGTATATGTCTAACCATTTTTCAGGTCTTATGTTATCAATATATTTTGCGTTTGCTGAATTTATTATTTTGCAAAATTCACTAATCTCATTTTTAGTTAATGAAAAGGAATATTCTTTATAAAAATCATATTCTTTTTCGTTCCATTTCCAACTACCGTCACCATTATTAATTTTGTCAACATTAGATTGATTCAGTTTTGCTTTTTCTGAAGTGTCAAAAGATGCTCTTTTATAATAAAACATATTAAAAACCGACCAAGCAAATAGTAAATTTACGATAATGATAATAACGATAAATACCTTTTTTCTGTTCATTTTTTTGGTCTCGAGTAATATATAGCTGCTAACTAGTAAACATCCGCAAGTTTATGTAACTTTTTTCAATTATTTTAAAAAAAAACTGATTGTACAGTTCTAATTCTGTGCTATGGTATTTTTTTTAAAGATATTCCATCCCCACCAAACCATTTTACGGATTCCCGTAACGCACTAAAAAAAATAAATAGGAGTATCCTTGCCACTCGGCAAATTTGTTTTTGGAAATACTAAGATATAAAAAAAGTGATTCGTTCTTACAAAAAAGTACAATTTTTAAAAATTCACTTTCACAAACGCATTCGGGGTCAGTTCTAATGAATAGGTGTTTACTTCTTCAATGGCTGTATTGCCGGGGTTAATGCGGTAAAAACGATTGATCGTGTTGCGTTGGTTCAAGAGGTTCAGCACCGAAACGCCCAAAAAGAGGTTAGTTTTTTTACCCAACGCTACCGCATACGAGGAGGAAAAATTCACTTGAAAATAATCGTCCAGGTTTTCGGCATTGGGTAAACTGTAGGCAATCGCCGGGTTGTCAGGAGTAGGAAAGATAGGGGTATTGCTCAACGGGATAGTGTTGGGTCGACCGGTAAACCATTTACCACCCAACGCCAATTTGAGATTTTTCCATTGATAAGTAGCTCCCAACGCTAGGCTGTGGTTCACTTCAAAATTGTTGGCAAACTGCGGCGGAATGTAGCCTTCAAACGTATAATCGTTGTTGTTAAAACTGTAATTGAACCAACCGGTGAATTGGTCAATCTGTTTTTGAAGGAGCACTTCCACACCATATACTTCGTATTGTCCAATCACTTTTACAAACTCCAATTGGTTTTGAAAACCTTGTCCGGAACTGGTGATGCCTTCTACTTTTTTATAAAAGGCTTCGGGATGAATGAGCCAATTGTTTTTGCGAAACACCATACCAACCGAAGCTTGATTGCTCTTTTGAATCGGAATGGTTGCATTGTTCGCTAAGACCCAACGGCGTTTTTCCACTCCTAAAAAGTCTTGTTGTAAATCGATAATTTGCGAAGTGGTTTGGTTTTTTTGCTCCGCTGCAACTTCCACTTTTAAATGGTCAGAAAGAGCATAATTCAGATGTAAACGAGGTTCAATCAACGTCATCGACCATTTGTCGAAATAGTTGCCTCGAACGCCCAATTTGGCGTACAGTTTTTGGTTGGGTGATTGGTATTCTAACTCGGCAATTAAAGCGTGACTCATCAAGACTTCTTTCACCGTTCTGGTAAATTGAGGAACATTCACATCATCAAAACTTCTGATTCCAATTTCATTGAACTGATAGCCGTTGTGCAACGTAAGGTTTTGATTCAATTTGTGACTGTTTCGCAAACGAAAACCATTGTCTAAAATCGTGTTTTCCTGCACCAACACCTGATTGTCTTCCACCGATTCGTTTTTGCCCTCTAACTCATAATAGGAGCTGTACACACTGATTTCGGTTTCGTTTTTGTCGTTCCATTTGGTTTTCCACGTCAGGGTTCCGCCAAAAGTGTTTTGGTTCAGCCTACTGTTTTTGGAAATCAACTGCGAGTTAGCCAACGTACTTTCCGTAAAGGTCAACGCATTGGAAATGGCAATTCCATCAATGAATAATTCACTTTTTTTACCTATTTTTTGTTGGAATTGCACGGTAAAATCATAAAAGTAAAAATCTTCTTCGCTTTCGTAATTCACGTCTTGATTGTTGGTTACATCAATCACTTCCGTGTTTTGAAAAATACGGTTGAAGTAATTTTTATACGTCGGCGAATTGAAAACATCCGTGAACGATCTTCGGGCCGCAATTTCAATGCTGTTGTTTTTTCCGGTTTTGATACGAGAGGCAAATTCAGCATTCAGCAAGTTCATTCCAACAGTTGAGGTGTTTTCTTCGGTGTTGGTGCGAGAAGAAATATCAATTACACTTGATACACTTTCGCCATAAAAAGCAGAGCTTCCGTTTTTCGAAATTTGAATGGTATGAGCAAGATTCGGATGTAAAGCCGAGATTAAACCAAAAAAGTGTCCGGTTTGATAGAGTCGAATCCCGTTCCAAAGGAATAAATTTTGGTCATGGGTACCACCACGCATATTTATATTGGCAATGGTTTCATCGGCACTTATAATACCGGGAATTTGCTGCATGGTTTGCAACACATCCGGTTCTACCAATCCGGGTAGAATACCGAATTTCTTGGGTTTAATTTCAAAGGTTCCATTTGTTTTTTTGCGAATACCTACCGTCAAATAAGCATCGGCTACCACTTCTTCCAGTTCCTGAATGGCGTATTGCAAAAGAAATGTGGGACAATTTTCCACATACAAATCGTTAATCAAAACCGATTGAGCTTGGTAATTCACATGACTGATTTCAATTGGGTTGGGCGAAATTACCGGAAGTTGGAAAAAGCCTTTTTCATCTGACAACACAAACGTATTAGTTCCGGAAACCCGAATCGTTGCATTGTAAATCGGTACTTTAGAATCGTTGTCTAACAAATACCCACAAAGCGGTTTGTCTAGTTTTTTGTTATTGGAAATGGTAATCAATCGGTCGCTTACAAACTTAAACCGAAGGGTTGTTTTACTTTGGATATACTCGATTTTTTCTTCTAAGGTTTTTTTTAAAGCCGGAGAAGGGAGTGTATACACTACAATTTCGTCTTCGATATAGTTAAAAGTGACTTGGTGTTTTTTTTCAATTTCGCTTAAGATTTCCTTTAAAGGCATAGTGGATCCTAGCTCTTGACCGGAAAGGTCAAAAAACCATAAGAAAAGTAACAATAGGGTTATTTCCCCTTTTTTAATCTTCATTCACTACTCTAATCGATAGGTTGAATCATTTATTTTCGTCATTTTTAAATGATACGTGGTCGCAACAATTTCAAGAGCAACTTCAAGGTTATTCATCGGAATGGTACCGGTAAATCGTTGTGAGGTTGCTTTTCCTTTCATCTGAATATCGATGTTGTATTGACGCATCATTTCTTCTAAAATAGCCGGAAGTTGGGCGGCAGTAAACGCTACTTGTTTTGAAAGCCAATCCGGTTCTGTTTGTGCGATTTGGGCTGCCACCACTTGTTGACCGTCTTCAAACGAAACCGTCATTCCTTTGGTTAAAAGGAGTTGAGTGTTTTGATAGTTTACTTGTACTTTTCCTTCAAAACAGGTTACATCCAAGCGATTGTTGCGGTTTTTCACATTGAATTGGGTTCCCAATACGGTCACTTTTCCTAATTCGGTTGCCACTTCAAATTTTTTCCCTTTTGCGACTTTAAAAAAAGCTTCACCGTTGAGTTTCAGTTTACGTTCGTTATCCCAATTCCATTTTTTGTATTCTATCTCCGAACCGGAATTGAGCAATACGGTTGAATTGTCGGGTAACAAAAATTCTGTTGTGGCACCATTTGGAGCATATTCCGTGAAATTTGCAAAATTTTTCACGGCAAAAGTAATACCGAAACTTAAGATGACTACGGCAGCAATGCGAAGCACCACTTTTTGGATGGAAATAGGTTTTGCTTTTTTTGAATGTAAAATCCTTTGTAGCATTTTATCTTCATCAAAAGCAGGAGTAGTTAACTCGCCTGAGTACTGTTTAATTCTTTGGTAAACGGCAAAATCTTTAGAGGCTTCAAACGCTTTCAGTTCGTCACCTTCCAATTCATTGTTCAGCCATTTTGCTAAGTGGTAATTTTCTTCCATATCATTGGATTTTTATCTATAACAGTTTGGATTTCAAAAACCCTACTTAAAATAATCAAATTCTTTTCTTAATTCCAGGAGTGCCAAATGCATTCTTTTTTCAACGGCTTTTACACTTATGCCTAAGGCTTCGGCAATTTCACTGTATTTTTTACCATCAATGCGGTGCATTAAAAAGCAAGTGCGTTGGCCTTCGTTTAAATTGGCAATAGCCTTTTGTAATTTTGCTTTGAATTCCTCTTCTTCCATGTGGAAATCCGGACTTTCAAACGTTTTGTCTTGTTTTGGAGCAGCTTTGGCATATTCCAACACTACTTTTTGATGGGCAATTTGATTGAGTGTCGTATTGTTAGCGATGGTATATAAATAGGATTTAGCTTTGTCTAAAGGTACTTTTTCGCAGTTTTCCCAAAGTTTGATAAATGCTTCTTGGGTTACATCCTCAGCTTGTTCTGCATTGCCGAATTTGTAATACATATAATTTCGGAGTGCTTTGACGTGGTTTTTGAAAAAGTTGTTAAAAATGACTTCTTCACAAATTCCGGAGAGTGATTTACTATTCATTTGCAATTTTAAAAACTTTGTGAAATTATAAAAAAAAAGTAAGGTGGGTAGGGTATTTTGGTTTTAATTTGTTTTAGATTTAAATGTATGGATTATGAAAAAAGTTTTACCATTTGTTTTGACGCTTTTCGGTTTCTTTTTGTTGGTCTCTTGTCAAGAAGAAGAAAATACGATTGTTCAAGATACGACTCAAAATTTAAATACAACTTCACCGACTACCAAGTTTTTATCTCGAGTAGCTCAAAACAATACTTCTGTAGATAATGTCGTGGACGGTACGAGTGTTTTTAGAGTGAAACTTCCGGTACAAATAACATTAAATTCAGTGAATTTAACGCTGAACACTGTAGCTGATTATCAATTGGTTTCCGATTTAAAAGCGGCCTCTACTTCGGATGATGATGTGGTGAATTATACCTTTCCGATTACCGTTTCTTTGCGAAATTTTGAGGAGATTACAGTTAATAATTTGACACAATTGAATACGATTATAACACAGAATGAAGATTTGAGCGACATCAGTTGTATCACAATTCTTTATCCATTAACAATTAACGAGTACGATAGTGAGAATCAAATCGCCAATGTTTTGACAATGAACAGTGATTCACAACTTATAAATTACCTGATAAATTTAAATATTAGTGTTTTTTATTCGATTAATTATCCTATTTCGCTTATCAATCCGAGTAACCAAAATGTAGTGATTAATTCTAATTTGGAACTGAAGGATGTAATTGAAAGTGCCATCGGTCAATGCGGTTCCAATTCCGGTTCAACGGATGATTTTATTGACGTTTTGACCTCCGGCAATTGGCGTATTTCCTATTATCATGAAGGCGACGATGATGAAACGAGTACCTTTAATGGTTTTGTCTTTACATTCAACATCAATAATACGATTACGATAACTAAAGACAGTTCAACTTATAACGGGACTTGGTTATTTTATGAAGACGATGGACTAGATATATTGGAAATTGATTTTGAAGATGATCCGTTAGATGATTTAGATGATGATTGGGAGTTGTTTGAGTTTTCTTCTACTTTAATTCAGTTAAAAGAGGAGGGCGATAATGAATATTTGAGTTTCACTAAAATATAGAAGCAATGGACATGAAGACTCTTTTTCGAAACTTTCTTTTTGGAAAAAATAACATCATTTATTTTCTCACGCAGGCGGTGATTTGGGTTTTTAATGTGCTTTTGATTTATATCTTATTTTTTTAATTTCTTAACTTAACCTATTAAAGCATGAAAAAGTTTTTTTAATTCCTTTATTATTCGGTATATTTATGCTGAATGTTGCTTCAACTTGTAGCAATGACGACGATGACAACAATTCATCGAGCCATTATTTCACAAACATAAAATACATTGGTCAATGGAACTTGGCGAGTGACTTTATTTTCTGAAGATGGTTCGAACCAAACCTCACAATTTTCAAATTATGATTTTGTTTTTGGAACGAATGGTTCACTCATAGCCGATAATGGTAGTACGACCATGAACGGGACCTGGACCACCGGAACGGATGACAGTACGCCGAAATTTATTATCAATTTTAGTGCAACGAATGGTCCATTTGAAGAAATCAGTGAAGATTGGCGAATTTTATCAACAACCGCCACAAGAGTAGAGCTCAAACATGTTAGTGGAGGAGACGGGAGTATTGATTTGTTGACTTTTGAAAAGAATTAATTTAATTTCTTAATTTACTAAAAAGCCATTCGTAACGGAATGGTTTTTTTATGTTTTAAACTTTTCAAATAGTAGTTTATTTTGGTTTTATTTGAAATGAACTATGCACAAGTTGAAAATGGTTTTGAATCAAAACCATCAATTTACAAAAGGGATTTATTTAATTATTTACAAGTATTGGCTTTACATAAATACTGAAATTTGTTTTTATTAGTTTATTTTTTAAAAATCATAATGTTGTTTGACCAGCTTGGTGTAATTAAAATTTGAAATAATATTGCCACTAATCTACTTTGTCTGTTCGCTACGCTCAAGCCACTAATTTTTTTAACATGATTATTTGATCTAATTCGAATTTTCATCAAAGATGAACAAATTATTACGTTCACTTATTTTTATATTCGAGAATTCGCGGTAAAATTCACAGAATAATTTTTGAATTAAACATACACTCAATAGGAAAAATTGATAATTGAGCACAAAAAAAAAGCTGCATTTTTGTGCAGCTTTTTTACGCATAGTAGGTTAAAAGAGGTATTTGGAAACTAACTAACTTTAATCGTCTAACAAATCAGTGTATTCTTCAATTTTATCTTTGATGGTGTTGGCTAAGCTGCGGTTTCCATCATTATCAGTTGGACTAATTTCGATTAAACCGTCACCATTATCATCGGTTGCATTCGATAAATCAACATTGGCTAGAACAGCGTCTAAGTTGAAGTTTATCACTAAAGTGGCTGAGTTGTCAGCAATTACTAGGTTTTGACCGGCATCTTCGTAGTCAATTTCAAAATCCTCATCAATGTTGTGCCAAAAGATAAAAGGAGTTGAACCAATAGTTCCTTTAATCAAAACCGACTTGTTAAATAATTCACTGTTTGAATTGTTGTTTCTGGCCATTTTGAATTCTACTTCTTCATAAATACCATTTGGAATATTGATGGAAGTAATGGTGGTTTGTCCGCTTAACAAATCCAATTCAAATGGACCGCTCAATTCGAATTCATCGTCATCACCATAAAACCCATCACCGTAGTCATCATCATCGTCATCATAAAAATCATCATCCAATTCAAATTCAATTTCTTTTAAATTAATTTTAAAATCTGAAATGGCTACAGCATTTGCACTTCTACCGGTATTTCCGGAATAGCTGGCTTTGGCTACAATTCTTAAATTGTCATTTCCATTAGATGTTTCATTTTCATCATTAGAACAAGAAACCATTACGATTCCCGCTAGTAGGCCTAAAAGAATTTTTTTGTTTTTCATAGTATGTAAATTTTGTTGTATACCCATAAAACAATCTACTTTTATTTTACCCTACCTTATTTTAAAAAAAAATTACTTCATCTCATTTTTTGATGCTTATTTGCTTTATGTTATCTTTGCACTTCATTAAAAGAAAATCAGATTTATGTTCAGTAATTTAAGCGATAAATTAGATAAAGCTCTTCATATATTAAAAGGTCACGGTAAAATTACCGAAGTAAACGTAGCTGATACTTTAAAAGAAGTTCGTCGAGCGTTATTAGATGCCGACGTGAATTTTAAGATTGCTAAAGATTTTACCACTACCGTTAAAGAAAAGGCTATCGGTCAAAACGTATTGACCTCGTTACAGCCGGGGCAGTTAATGGTGAAATTGGTGAAAGACGAATTAACCGAGTTAATGGGTGGTTCTGAGGTAGGAATTAATCTTTCCGGAAACCCGACAGTTATTTTGATGTCAGGTTTGCAAGGTTCAGGTAAAACGACTTTTTCGGGTAAATTAGCCAATTTTCTAAAAACAAAAAAAGGAAAAAAACCGCTT
Organism: Flavobacterium filum DSM 17961; assembly: GCF_000425465.1. Classification (GTDB taxonomy): domain Bacteria; phylum Bacteroidota; class Bacteroidia; order Flavobacteriales; family Flavobacteriaceae; genus Flavobacterium; species Flavobacterium filum. The sequence continues at coordinate 32,801 of NZ_AUDM01000015.1, forward strand.
TTAGTAGCGTGTGATATTTATCGTCCGGCAGCAATTAACCAGTTGCATGTGGTGGGAGGACAAATAGGCGTTGAGGTCTATTCTGAACCGGAAAATAAAAATCCGGTTGAGATTGCTCAAAATGCCATTAAACATGCCAAAGCCAACGGATTTAATGTTGTGATTGTGGATACCGCCGGTCGTTTGGCAGTTGATGAGCAAATGATGAATGAGATTGCGAATGTTCATCAAGCCATTCAACCACAAGAAACCTTGTTTGTAGTGGATTCCATGACCGGACAAGATGCGGTAAATACAGCAAAAGCTTTCAATGACCGTTTGAATTTTGACGGAGTTATTTTGACCAAATTAGATGGTGATACGCGTGGTGGAGCCGCCTTATCGATTAAATCCGTAGTTGATAAACCGATTAAATTCATCGGTACGGGAGAAAAAATGGAAGCCATTGATGTGTTTTATCCTTCCCGTATGGCGGATAGAATTTTGGGAATGGGTGACGTGGTTTCGTTAGTAGAAAGAGCTCAAGAACAATATGACGAAGAAGAAGCCCGTAAACTGCAGAAGAAAATTGCCAAAAACGAATTCGGTTTTGATGATTTCTTGGTGCAAATTCAACAAATCAAAAAAATGGGTAACATGAAAGACTTGGTAGGCATGATTCCCGGTGCCGGAAAAGCATTAAAAGATGTAGAGATTGAAGATGATGCGTTCAAACACATTGAAGCTATTATTCACTCGATGACACCAACCGAAAGAAGTAAACCAACGATTATTGACGGTAAAAGAAAGATAAGAATTGCAAAAGGTTCCGGTACGAAAGTAGAACAAGTGAACCAATTGATGAAGCAGTTTGATCAAATGAGCAAAATGATGAAGATGATGCAAGGCGGCGGCGGAAAAAACCTAGCCAGAATGATGGGCGGAATGAAAGGAATGCGACCCTAATAAAGACAACTGAGACGCGATGATTCGCGTCTTATTTTTTTAGCACAACACAACCAAAACAACACACTATGAAAATTTTAGACGGTAAAAAAGTTTCCGAAGACATCAAGAATGAAATTGCTGCTGAGGTGCAGAAAATGAAAGATAATGGTGAGAAAGTTCCACATTTGGCCGCCGTTATTGTGGGAAATGACGGAGCGAGTTTAACCTATGTAGGCAGTAAAGTAAAAGCCTGTGAACGAGTAGGTTTTGAAAGTACGCTGATTAAAATGCCCAACACCACTTCTGAAACGGAATTACTCAAAAAAATTAAAGAATTAAACGAAGACGATAACATAGACGGTTTCATTGTGCAGTTGCCATTGCCCAAACAAATTGATACGCAAGAAGTGTTGATGGCGATTGACCCGAATAAAGATGTAGATGGATTTCATCCGGAGAACTTCGGGAAAATGGCGTTGGATATGACAACCTTTATTCCGGCTACTCCATTTGGTATTTTAGAATTATTGGAGCGTTATGGAGTGGAAACTCAAGGAAAACATACGGTTGTAATTGGTAGAAGTCATATTGTAGGAAGACCAATGAGTATTTTGATGGGAAGAAAAGGTTTTCCGGGAAATTCTACAGTTACGTTAACGCATAGTTATACTAAAAACATTGCACAAATTACCACCCAAGCGGATATTATCATCACGGCATTGGGCGTACCGAATTACCTAAAAGCCGAAATGGTGAAAGATGATGCTGTGGTGATTGATGTGGGAATCACACGTGTTGCCGATGATACCACTGAAAAAGGTTACCGTATTACCGGTGATGTTGACTTTGAATTTGTTAGCAAAAAAGCCTCTTACATTACACCTGTTCCTGGTGGGGTTGGTCCCATGACGATTGCGATGTTGCTGAAAAACACCTTATTGGCAAGAGAACAGAAGCGTTTGAAATTGAAATAGAATAAAAAACCCAAGTGATGAACTTGGGTTTTTAGTTTAAATGATTATCTTAGCTTTAAATTTTGTAAAATGGGAGCAGAAGCTTTAAAACTAGAACTATTGGATTGGTTAATGCACGTTGATAATAACGACATGCTCCAGTATTTAAAAGTGATTAAAGATCAAACTACATCTCAGAAAGATTGGTGGGATGAGTTATCTCATGAACAAAAAGCAGGAATAGAAAGAGGAATAAAAGATATTGAATCAGGAAGAATAGTTTCTCATGAAGATATAAAAAAGAAATATGGCTTATAAAAAGTATAAGTTATATTGGTCAAATGAATCGATAAATAATCTTGAAGATATTTTAGATTATTTAAATAACAAATGGACAACCAGAGAAGTAGAAGATTTCAAAGAAAAACTTCGCAGGCATATAGATATTATTTTGTTTTTTCCAGAAATTTTTCCAATTTCTTAATTTCAACCTAGATTGAGAAAGGCTGTTTTAAGTAAGCAAACAACCGTATTTTATGAAATAAATAAAGATAGAATTACAATTGTCTATCTATTTGTTGTAAAAAAGAATCCCAACAAAATAAAATAATAAAATCACCAACTATTTTTGGTCACATTACCTTAAATTTTCATTTAGTAATTCATTTTCTTTCATAAAAAAGCCCCAATAATTTGAAACTATTGGGGCTTTCCTTTTGTTTAATTTAATTATGAACCATTTGAAACAGCTCCGGTAAGATTGATATTAGCCGAAATGTTTGTCTGGTCTAATTTTTTGAAATTTCCTGTAAATTTAATAGTATAATTATTTCCACCATTTGAAATAATTTGAACCGTTCCCGTTGGAGCATTTCCACTTGTTATTGTCTCAGAAGTTAAATTAGTAACAGCTACTAATGAAGTCCAACCAATACAAACTCTTACATCAGATGCAAGAATATTATCAATACTCGTAAACGTATCTTCATCTTGATCAGTAGAAATTTGATAGGTTCCGGCAACAGATTCTCCATTTTTTACAAATAAGTCAAAGGTAACGGTTGCTACATCTGTCATTCCTTTAATTCCATTGATAATAAAAGTGTTACGATTGTAAATGTTACCATCCAATTCATAAGCATTTGGACTAACAATGTTTACAATTCCTTGAGCTGGAGGTAGAGAATAACTTACACCGTCAATTTTAAAAGTTGAAGATGAACTACTTGAATCACTGTCACTACTACATGAAAGTGCAGTAAACATAGCAATAATTGCTAAACTTGATAAAATTAATTTTTTCATGATATTGTTTTTTATTGTTCGATGCAAAAATAGCCTAAACTTCTTATTATCAAAATTTTGAAGCTACTTTTTTTTGGGTTGAAATGGTGCTTTGATTTTCGGCAAACTGGCTTCTTCGGTCTTACTTGAAGGTTCAATCAATTGATTCAATTCTTTGATTTCAGCATTAGTTAAATCGCGGTATCTTCCCACCGGAATATCCAATGAAATATTGATGATTCGGGTGCGTTTCAATGCTGTAACTTCATAGCCCAAATATTCACACATTCTTCTGATTTGACGGTTTAAACCTTGCGTAAGCACAATCCGGAAAATGTATTTACTGATTTGTTCTACTTTACATTTTCGGGTTACGGTATCTAAAATCGGAACACCGTTTCCCATTCGTTGAATGAATCGGTCGGTGATGGGGCGATCAACCGTCACAATATATTCTTTTTCGTGATTGTTACGTGCACGAAGAATTTTGTTGACTATATCGCCGTCATTGGTCATGAAAATTAGTCCTTCGCTGGCTTTATCCAATCTTCCAATCGGAAAAATACGTTCGGGATAATTGATGTAATCTACAATGTTGTTTTTCACATTTAAATTAGTGGTACATTCAATTCCAACCGGTTTGTGAAAAGCTAAATAAATTGGTTTTTCTCTTTTTTCACGGATTAGTTTACCGTCTACTCGCACTTCATCGGTGTCTAAAATTTTTGTGCCCATTTCGGCAATAGCACCGTTGATGCTTACTCGCTTTTGTTCAATCAGTTTATCTGCTTCTCTTCTGGAGCAAAAACCTGTTTCCGATAAAAATTTATTGATTCTTTTTCCGGTTGTTTCCATCCCGCAAAGGTAAACTTTTTTGTGTTTTGAAAAAAGTAGCAATTCAGCTCTTCATTCGAAAGTATTCTGTCATTTATTGCTTTACAAAAGCTTGAATTTTTTGATATAAATCATTGTCATGCATACTGTGACCTAAACCATTTGTTTCTACAAAAATTGCCCTTTTCCAAGTAGAACTAATTTTTACTGCTTCTTCAAAAAGTACCACATCATCTGATTTGTCATGGGAAATAAAACCTTCAAATTCTATAGAGGAAGCAAATGTTTTTCCGGAAAATGCAGTAAAATTCATGTCGAATTTATGTTCAAAATACATTTCCAATAATTGCACTGCTTTTGAGTTCAATCCAAGAATTTTGGTATAATTGTCAATTAGAATTTCCAAATCAGAAGGAGCTCCCAACAACACCATTTTTTCAATATTTTTTGGTTGATATCGGTGATGAAAATACAAACAAGTAGCACCACCAATGGAATGCCCGATAATGGTTTTTGGTTGATATTCTTCTACCACTTTATTGACAAAAGAAGCAAATTTGGGTACGCTGAATTCTTTTCCACTCGATAAACCATGAGCAGGACCATCAAGAGCAATTATTGAATTACCGTTTTGAAGTAAATAAGGAAGTAAAGGTTCCCACCGAGACGAATTGCTTTCCCAACCATGTATCAATAATAACGGTTCTTTTGTTCCGCTCCAATGATAGACTTCAAAATATTCTTCGTTTATCGATAAAGTTTCTCTAGTAGCTTTTTTTAAAATTTCCGGCAAGGCATCCGCTTGTAATCTTCCCGCTCTCGGTTCACTAAAAAAACGATAGGCCAATTGAGTAGCCTTTTTGGGCCATACATAACTCAAAATGGAAATGTAAAGTCCAATGGATTTTGCTATTATTTTTTTAAAAAAATCAGTCATAAAAAAACCCCGAAACTCGGGGCTTTAGATTATATAGTTGCAAATATGCTTTCCATTTTTTGTTTTTCTTCGGCAGCTAATACGTTGTCAACCAAAATTCTTCCGCTGTGCTCATCAGTGATGATTTTTTTGCGGGCTGCAATTTCCACTTGCGTTTGGGGTGGAATGGTAAAAAACGAACCGGTAGAAGCTCCTCTTTCAATAGAAACGATGGCTAAACCATTTCTAACATTGTTTCTGATTCTGTTGTAAGCCGCTAAAAGTCGATCTTCAACATTAGCTGCATATTCAGTAGAAAGCTTCGTCAAAAACTCTTCTTCTTTTTGTGTTTCAGCCATAATATCACCTAATTCCGCTTTTTTGTGCTCTAAGTGATTTTGTTTAGTAGCTAATTTTTCTTGTGAATCAGCAACTTGTTGTTTTTTGTATTCAATAGATGCTTTTAATTCTTTGATATGCTTTTCATTCAATTGAATTTCTAACTCTTGGTATTCAATTTCTTTTGTTAACGAATTGAATTCTCTATTGTTACGTACATTTTTTTGTTGCTCTGTGTATTTTTTTATGCCTTCTTTATGAGCTTCAATGGCGTTTTTCTTAGCTCTGATTTGATCATCAATTTGTTCTAAATCGGCTTTTAGTTTTTCATTTCTAGCTTTTAATCCAGCTACTTCATCTTCTAAATCTTGCACTTCAAGAGGCAATTCTCCTCTAACGTTTCTGATTTCATCTATTCGTGAGTCGATTAACTGCAAATCATAGAGAGCTCTCAACTTCTCTTCAACACTCATTTCTTTTACGTTTGTCATAGTCTAAAAGTACTTAACTGGGTTTGTATTCTGTTCTGATAAAATGATGGCAAAATTAGGAATTTTTTTGATAAGAAAATCAACAATATAGTTTTTTGTGTAGCGTTCGCTTTCATAATGTCCAATATCGACTAAAAGTAATTGATTTTCAGCTTCATAGAATTGATGATATTTTAAATCGGCGGTTAAAAAAGCATCGGCTCCCATTTTTTTTGCCTGTTGAATGGCAAAACTTCCGGCACCACCTAAAACAGCTACTTTTTTGATTGGTTTATTCATAAATGCGGAATGACGGATGTTTTCACACTTCATTTTTTCTTTCACCAATTGTAAAAAATCACGTTCAGGCATTTCGTTTTCCAATTCGCCAATCATGCCTAACCCAATATTTTGGTGTTGGTTTTGCAATTCATAAATTTCATACGCCACTTCTTCATACACATGATTGGTAAAGAGAGCTTTCAATATTTTGGCTTCCAAATGCTTTTCAAACGTCACTTCAATTTTGATTTCTTCACTTTCTACAAACTCAAAGCGTTCGCCAATTTCCGGATTACTGTGTTCATTGCCCATATAGGTTCCGATTCCTTTGGAATTAAAACTGCAATCTTCATAATTGCCAATGTTTCCCGCACCGGCTTCAAATAAAGCATTCCGCAATTGTTGATGGTTTTCAGGAATGGTAAAGGTGACTAATTTTCGAATGAATTTTTCTTTAGGCACCAATATTTTCGTTTTTTTCAATCCTAATTGGTTACAAATCATTTTGTTTACCCCTTCCGGATGATTGTCTAAAGCGGTATGGACAGCATAAATGGCTATATCGTGTTTAATGGCTTTCATTACCACTCGTTCCACGTATGTTTTACCCGTTATTTTTTTCAATCCTGAAAAAAGAATCGGGTGGAAGCAGACAATCAGGTTGCATTTTTTTTGAATGGCTTCGTCCACAACCGTTTCCAGAGCATCGTGGCACACTAAAATGCCGCTGATTTCTTGTTGCGGATTCCCGACCAAAAGGCCAACATTGTCAAAATCTTCCGCATAAGCCAAAGGAGCTAATGCTTCTAAAATAGGGGTAATGGTGTGAAGTTGCATAGAATTAAATTGATTTTCAAAGATAGTATTTTCTTTTTGAGATGAAATTTTTTGAGAGATTGAAAGTGAATTATACCGATATTAATTGCTTATTTAACGTGAGTTCGATATAAAAACTAAAGAAGCATTCACCATTTTACACGAATTACACAAATTAACACGAATTGAAGATGTAATATTATACCAATAAAATCTGATAAATCAGATTTTAATTCGTGAAACTTAATTGTTAAAAATTATGATTCGTGTAAATTCGTGCAATTCGTGTCTAAATTTATATATAATTACGTCGAACTCACGTTAAATAAAGAGAATTTACTCAAATTGAATCCTTCCCAATCCATTATAGCAAAGCTATAAAATCAACGAAAATCTGTTTTATCTATTTAATCTGTGTTCCATTTAAAAGCTTTAAAATTTCAAAATAAATCCAAAACAAAAAAGATAAAATTTCTTTAAATATCCCTACCTTCGTAACATGATTTTGTTGCGAAAAATACTCTTTCCTTTTGCCATTTTATATGGGTTGATTACCGCCATTCGCAATTGGTGTTTTGATAAAGGAATGCTAAAGTCGTATTCATTTTCTATTCCGATTATCGCTGTTGGGAATCTTAGTGTGGGTGGAACAGGAAAAACACCGCAAATAGAATATTTGATTCGATTGCTTTTACCAAAGTATAAAGTGGCTGTTTTGAGCCGTGGTTATAAACGCAAAACCTCCGGATTTTTATTGGCTAATTCAGTTTCTACTGCCGAAAGTTTGGGTGATGAACCTTTTCAAATGGCACAAAAATATCCAACGATACAAGTGGCTGTTGATGCTAATCGCAAAAACGGGATTGAACGGTTATTGGCTTTACAAAACAAACCTGATATCATTTTACTTGACGATGCTTTTCAGCACCGCAAAGTGAAAGCCGGTTTTTATATTTTGCTCACCGCTTATAATGATTTATATGCGAATGATTATATATTACCAACCGGAAATTTGAGGGAAAGTAGGAGTGGAGCAAAACGTGCAAATATCGTTGTGGTGACCAAATGTCCGACAACACTTTCCGAAGCTGAACAAAATCAAATTCGAGAAAAGTTACATCTTTCAACACATCAACAACTTTATTTTTCGGCTATTCAGTATGATGAAATTTTGTATTCTGAAACCGAAAATCGTACCGTTGCTTCACTACATAACACTGATAAATTGTTAGTTGCCGGAATCGCCAAACCCAAACCTTTTTTCAACCATTTGCAAGATGGCAACGATGAGGAATTGGAATTTCCTGACCACCACGATTTTACAGAAAGTGATATTCAAACCATTCAAAAAAAATCTAAAAATAAACCGATTATTACCACCGAAAAAGATTTCGTTCGGCTAAGAGGAAAAGTAAATCAGGCACAATTATTCTATTTGCCCATTCAAAGTGTTTTTCTTTCTAACGGCGAAAATTTCAACCAACAAATAAACATTTATGTGGAACAAAGTACAAGAAACCGTCCAATTTCTTAAAGAAAAAACCAATTATTCACCTGAATACGGTATCATTTTAGGATCCGGTTTGGGTTCATTCACACAAGATATCGACATCGAATTTACCATTCCGTATTCCGAAATTCCAAACTTTCCGGTTTCCACCGTGCAAGGACACAAGGGTGCATTGGTTTTTGGAACAATTGGGAACAAACAAGTGGTGGCCATGCAAGGAAGATTTCATTACTATGAAGGATATGATATGCAAACGGTTACCTTTCCGGTAAGAGTTTTACATTATTTGGGCATACAAAATTTGATTGTTTCCAATGCTTCCGGCGGTGTGAATCCGAATTATAAAGTGGGTGATGTCGTGTTGATAAAAGACCATATCAATTTGTTTCCAGATCATCCGTTGCGTGGTACAAATGATGAGCGTTTTGGTCCACGCTTCGTAAACATGAGCGAACCGTATTCCCGCACCTTACAACAAAAAGCGAAAGCTATTGCTTTGCAGCACAACATTGATTTAAAAGAAGGTATTTATTTAGGTCTGCAAGGGCCAACTTTTGAAACCTTAGCTGAATACAAAATGGTCAAAATTTTAGGAGCTGATTGCGTAGGCATGTCCACTGTGCCGGAGGTGATTGTAGCCCGCCACATGAATTTATCTTGTTTAGGAATTTCAGTTATTACCGATATGGGCGACGAAGATAATATTGATGAAGTCAACCACGATGAGGTTTTGCAAGCTGCCAAAAAAGCCGAACCGGTAGTTAGAAAATTAATTAGAGAGTTTATTCTAAAGGAGTAGGAAGCTATTCCGGTTATCCGTTGCATCCCGATAGCTATCGGAATCAGTCTTCAAGCTATTTTTCTACTCCTTTTTCGTGGCTTCCTTTGGTCGCCCCAAAAAGCAAAGAAAAATTAGCTTTCAGTCTTGCGGGGTTTTCTCCCGAAACTTTGGGACTACCCGGGCTGATAAGTTCATCCTTGAAAGAGAATTGAATTTTTAACTCAACAGTTGAGCTATCGATCGATAAAAATTATCCGGATTAAAAGGTTTTGTCACTACATCATTCATTCCGTAGGATAAAAGCATTTCTCGGTTTTCATTCAATGAAATGGCGGTAAGGGCAATAATTGGTAATGTTTTATTGAATTCCCTAATTTTTTGCGTTGCTTCCGTTCCGTTGATGCCCGGAAGATGAACATCCATGAGCACTAAATCAAAATGGTGATTGCGTATCATTTCAATGGCATCTTCTCCATTATCTATGATTTCACATTGAATGGATTTGTTTTCAACCATTTTTTTGGTAATCATTTGGTTGATTTTGTTATCTTCAACAATGAGTATTTTTTTGTTTTCAAAAACACTTTCGTCATAGTGCTTTTTGACTTCTACAAATTGTTGTTCGCCAACAATAAAGTTTACATCAAACGAAAAAGTAGAACCAATTCCTTCTGAACTGGTTAATTTGATTTGACCACCTAAAAGCTCAACTAATCTTTTAACGATGGCTAAGCCCAAACCGGTTCCACCGTATTTACGATTGATTTCTACAGAGCCTTGTGAAAAACTTTCAAAAATTGTGGATTGTTTTTCAGGAGAAATTCCAATTCCGGTATCGGCAATGTCAAAATGTATGGTACATTCTTCGTCTTTTGTTTCAGTTACGGATGCTTTAACGTATACTTTTCCGTTTTGTGTAAATTTTAAAGCGTTATTGATGAGGTTGATGAAAATCTGTGATAATTTTGTTGGATCGCCAATCAAATTTTCCGGTATATTTTCATCCATTTCCAACACAAAATCATTGTTATTTTTAGACGCTAAATCTTTGAATGAATTATGTAGGTCACTTAATAATTGTTTGATGTTTACATTGATTTTTTCAATTTCAATGTTTTCACTTTCTACTCGGTTAATTTCTAAAATATCATTAATGAAGGTCAGTAAATAATCTCCCGAGAATTTAAGAGAGGTTAAATACTGCATTTGCGATTTTTTAGGATTTTCTTCTAACAAAAGATGGGTGATACCGTTGATGGCATTTAATGGCGTTCTTAATTCATGACTCACGGTAGATAGAAATTCTGCCCTTGCTTTCGACGCTTTTTCAGCTTTTTCCTTTGCTTGAATTAACTCTTGATTTTTATCTTGTAGTAATTTATTGCTTTGGCTTCTGATGATATTGTTTTTGTATAACGATAAACTCAATAACGACAAAATTGAAATCAATGCAATACTCAAAATACTGATGAGTTTAGAGAACTTATTAGCTCTTTGTTGTTCTTTGTTTTCCCGATTCATTTGCTCAACAGCTTTTAATCGTTCGGCTTCTTTGAAACTTAAGAAGTCTTCAGTTCCTACTCTTTTACTATTTAGGACTCTGATGCTATCTCGTAAAGTTAAATGTTGTTTTAAGTATTTATGCGATTGTTTTATATCAATCATTTCTTCATAAATAAAACTCAATGATTTAGCTACATCAGCAGACAATTGTAAATCTTTATATTTAGAACTGAGTTCTAATGCTTTGTTGTAATAATTGATGGCTAAATTATTGCGATTTCTTTTCGCTTCTATTTGACCAATATAATAGTATGCTTTTGACTTAATTTTTGATTGGTCTTCATCATCCGGTTTTGAAATTAGAGTACTAAAAATAGTTAACGCTTTGTCATCATCACCTTTGATTTGATGAAGGATTCCTTTTTGAAGATTAATTAATTCTTTCCCTTCTGGAACATTGATGAGTTCATAAATTTTCTCTGCCTCATTAAAATAGTTTTCAGCTGTTGAATATTCCTTTTTTTCAGAATAACATAATCCTAAATTATACAAAGTATAAGCTTGATTTGCAGTAGGTTTTTGTTTCGCGTAAAGCGGAATACTTTTATTGAAAATTAAAATGGCATCATTTACTTTTTTCAACTCAAAATAAACATTTCCTAAAAAAGAAAAAGCATTGGCTTGAGCCAAATAATCTTTGTTTTTTTCAGCCGCTTTAATGGCTTTTTGAATGTAGTCCATTGAACTTCCAAAGTTGTTATTCTTTTTGTGAAAATTGGCAATTTCAATGTAATAAGTAGTACTGTCAATTTCCACTTTTTCTTTTTTCTTTTGTGCAAAAAGGGAGATTGTACAGAAAAATATCGTTAAAAAATAATATTTCATACTAAAAGGCGTGCTTTTATTTAGCGTATAAAAATAATTATTTATTTGAAATATATGTAATTAAGTCAATAATTCTCGATGAATAACCAATTTCATTGTCATACCACCCCACAACCTTAACCATTTTATCAATTGTTGAAGTCAATTGAGCATCAAAAAGACAAGAATGTGAATTGCCAATTATATCAACTGAAACAATTGGAGCTTCTGTGTAGGCTAATATATTTTTAAATTCATTTTGAGAAGCGTTCAAAAAAGCAGCATTAATTTCTTCTATCGTTACTATTTTGGAAACATAGCAGGTGATGTCGGTTAATGAGCCATTTGGCACCGGTACTCGAATTCCACTTCCACCAAGTTTTCCCTCTAGTTTTGGAAAAATTTTTGTCAAAGCTTTTGCCGCACCGGTTGTAGTTGGAACGATAGATTGTGCCGCACCACGTGCTCTTCTCAAGTCATGATGAGGTTGATCGTGCAAACTTTGATCAGTAGTATAGGAGTGAACCGTGGTGATATAGGCTTGTTCAATTCCGCAAAGTTCATCAATGATTTTTATCATCGGAGCGGCGTTGTTGGTGGTGCAACTCGCATTGGAAATAATAGTTTCTGTTCCGTCAAGAATAGATTCATTGACACCCATCACAACTGTTTTAATGCTATCATCTTCAGGAGGAGCCGATAAAATGACTTTTTTTGCTCCGGCCTTCAGATGTGCTTGAGCCGCTTGATACGTTTTAAACTTTCCGGTGGATTCGATAACAAAATCAATTCCGTTCCAGTTTAGGTTTTCTATATTTTTTTCTGAATAGTAGGAAATTTTTTTTCCGTCAACAATCAGATGTTTTTCATCAAAGTCAACTTCTTCCTTTAAAATACCATGAATGCTATCGTATTTAAGCAAATGAGCCATGGTTTTTACATCTGCTAAATCATTAATGGCAACGATTTCTATCGTGGGATGATTTAACAATAAACGGAAAAAATTTCTTCCGATTCGACCGAAACCGTTGATGGCGATTTTTGTTTTTTGCATAAAAATAGTATTCGTTTATAAAAGTACAGATTTAAATACGAATTATTTGTTTTTCAAAAGAATTCAAACCATAATGTACTTATATTTGTATTAAATGATTTATTTATGAAAGTATATTTAACCTTTTTTTTAGTTTTACTGGTGTCAAATGTATCACTTTTTGGACAAACTAAAAGTAAAACGATATCCTCAAAAATTGAAAAAGTAATTGTTTTTACTGAGGGAGCTCAAGTTGTAAGAACTGCAAAAGCAACATTTTCAAGTGGTAAGACTGAATTGGTTTTTTCAGGTGTTTCTCCTAAAATTGACAAAGAAAGTTTACAAGTAAAAGGAAAAGGAGCATTTACCATTCAATCTGTTGTGCATCAAAATAATCATTTAACAATTCAAAAAAACAGAGAGGAAATTGAAAAATTACAATCTGCCAAATTGCAACTAAATAAGAAAAGAACGTTTGAAAATAATGTATTGACCATATTAAAGAATGAGGAATCAATTTTAGCAAAAAATCAGGTTATTGGGGGAACAAATTCAGGATTGAAAATGACAGATTTGAGAGAGGCTGTTGATTTTCAACGCCAACGATTGATAGATTTATTGAAGCAAAAATCTGATGTAGAAGCGAAAATGTCATCTATAGACAGTACAATAACCAAATTAGACAAACAATTAAAGTCATTAAATGAGTCAAATGAAACTGCAACAAGTGATATTGTAGTAACGGTATCTTCAAGAGGAGAAATTGCAAATGCCTCTTTCGAAATTACCTATTATGTCATGCAAGCAGGTTGGTATTCTAATTATGATTTGAGGGTAGAAGACATTAAAAATCCGATTGAGTTGTTATTTAAAGCCAATATTTTTCAAAGTTCAGGTGAAGATTGGAATGATGTTTCTTTAACCATTTCAAATGGAAATCCAACGGAAAGTGGAGTAGCACCAACATTACAACCATGGTATTTGAATTTAAATCAACGCATTAAACCTTCCGGTTCAGTACAAGCCTATGGCCAATTAATTGGTAATACTATTACTGGTGTGGTTTCAGAGGGAGGTATTCCATTGCCGGGAGCAAATGTAATTGTTAAAGGAACATCAATTGGAACATCAACAGATTTTGATGGTAAATACAGTATAAAAGTACCCAATCAAAATAGTGTTTTAGAATTTTCTTTTGTTGGAATGAAGTCTCAATTAGTAAACGCAAATTCCAAAGTAATTAATGTTAGTTTGGATAGTGATACTCGATTAGAAGAAGTAGTGGTTGTGAGTGGTTATAATAGTTCAAAAAAGAAGCAGGTTCAATATGAGGAAGAAAGTATTGCATTACAAACCGCAGTTAATTATCAACCTACTACCATTACCTATGAAATAAATGAGCCTTATACCATATTAAGTGATAATAAAAAATATACCGCCGAAATCAAACGATTTGAGTTACCTGCTCAATATCAATATTATGCTGTACCAAAATTAGATGAAAGTGTTTACTTAACTGCAAAAGTTACCAATTGGCAAGAGTTAAATTTATTTGATGGTGAGTTGAATTTATTTTTTGAAGGAGCTTATTTAGGTAAATCACTTTTAGATTTACAATCAGCATCGGATACCCTAGATATCTCTTTAGGGAAAGATAAAGGAATTGTTATTCTGCGAAAAAAATTAAAAGAATTTAGTTCCAAGCAATTTTTAAGCAACTATAAAAAAGAAAGTCGGGCCTATGATATTATTGTTAAAAACAACAAGCCTTATGCAGTAAATATAACTGTATTAGACCAATTGCCAATTAGCAATAATAAAGAAATTATATTAGAAGAACAATTTTATAATGAAGGTGAAATCGATAAAAATACAAATATTGTTAAATGGAACCTAACTATACCTTCCAAAACAGAAAGGAAAGTACAATTAAAATATCAAGTTAAATACCCTAAAAACGAATTTTTACAGTTGGAATAATATTACAAAATATGTTTCTGAGCATGATAAGAAGATCTTACCAACGCTCCACTTTCCACATGGCGGAAACCTAATTCTTTCCCGATTTCTTCATATTTTTTGAATTGTTCCGGAGTGATGAATTCTTTTACCGGTAGATGCTTTTTACTCGGTTGCAAATATTGACCAATTGTCACAATGTCAACATTGGCAGCTCTTAAATCCTTCATGGTTTCAATGACTTCTTCTTCTGTTTCACCCAATCCTAACATGATTCCGGATTTGGTTCTTCTGATTCCTTTTTCTTTTAAGTAGCGTAAAACTTCTAAGCTTCGGTCATATTTTGCTTGAATTCGCACTTCGCGAGTTAAGCGACGTACTGTTTCCATGTTATGTGAAACTACTTCAGGATTGGCTTCAATAATTCGGTCAATATTTCTTTCCACTCCTTGAAAATCAGGAATTAAAGTTTCTAAGGTAGTTTGCGGATTCATTCTTCGGATGGCCAAAATGGTTTCATACCAAATAATGGAACCCATATCTTTTAAATCGTCACGGTCCACACTAGTGATTACCGCATGTTTGATATTCATGATTTTGATGGAACGAGCCACTTTTTCCGGTTCATCCCAATCTACTGTTTCCGGACGACCGGTTTTTACACCACAAAATCCGCACGAACGCGTACAAATATTTCCGAGAATCATAAAGGTAGCTGTGCCTTCTCCCCAGCATTCTCCCATATTCGGGCAACTTCCTGAGGTGCAAATAGTGTTCAATTTATATTTATCAACCAATCCTCTAAGCTCGGTATATTTTTGTCCGGTTGGCAATTTTACTCTCAGCCATTTCGGTTTTCCCACCGGTGGTTGAACATGGTCTAAAACAGTATTCATATCTTTTTATTGAAGTACAAAGATAAGAAAAAACGAAATGTAAACTCAAGAACTCAAAAATTAGGATTTCTTTATTATTTGTTGAATGAAGCGAACTTAATCAATAAAATCTAAATCAGAATTGTGCGTTTCGGCGATAGTTAATGTAGCGTAAATTCCCAACCCAAAAACAACTGTTCCAACAATAGCTGCTGACCAAATTACACCGTAATCCACTTTAAAAAAATCAAATCCGATCAGCATTACCGGTAATAAACCTCTTACCATATTGGGAACTGTGGTAGTAGCCGTACTTCGAATATTTGTGCCAAATTGTTCTGCTGCAACTGTAACAAACATAGCCCAATAACCTGTTCCCAATCCGAGCCAACAACAATAAAAATAATACATATTTTCAGTTTTTTGACCACTAAATAAAAGGAGTAAAACACCAATAATGGTGAATAGCATCATGTAGAGTATAGCTTTTTTTCGTGAATGCAAAGCATGAGAAATAAAACCACTGGCAAAATCTCCGGCAGAAATTCCGATATAGGCCCACATGATGGCTTTTCCGGGTTGAATGGATTCAATTCCCATCACACCAGCAAATTGATTGGCCATGACGGCTAAAATTCCTATGCAAAACCAAGTGGGTAAACCAATCGCAATGCATCGTAGATATTTTATAAATCTATCTTTGTTAGTAAAAAATGAGATAAAATTACCTTTTGAAACCTGCTGACGATGTTGGATGTCTTTGTATATACCGCTTTCCACCACACCAATTCGTAATAGTAAAAGAGCTAAGCCCATGGCTCCGCCAATAAAATAGGCAATGGTCCAACTTCCGGCTAGTTCAACCGTTAATTGGGCTACAACCGCTCCTAACAATCCAAATCCCGCTACAATTGAAGTACCAATAGCTCGTAATTCTTTTGGTAAACTTTCTGCAACTAAAGTGATGCCGGCTCCTAATTCACCTGCTAAACCCACTCCGGCAATAAAGCGTAAAACAGCATACAGCATGACTTTGTCTTCTATTGGAAATTGAGGTAAAAATCCACACGCAATATTGGCCAATGAATACACCAAAATGGAACCAAATAAAACAGAAAGACGTCCTTTTTTGTCGCCAAGCACTCCCCAAAGAATACCACCGACCAGCAAACCGGTCATTTGAAAATTTAGAATTGTTGTTCCGTCTTGGTCAACATTCATTCCTAATTCAATAAGACTTGGCACGCGTACAATTCCGAAAAGCAATAAATCATAAATATCTACAAAATAGCCTAAAGCAGCCACAATAACAGGAAGACTTAAAAGGTGTTTGAGTTTTTCAGCTCGCGTAAAAGTTGTCATTTTTTGTTTGTTGAGAAAAACAAAAATAACAAAATAGTATTATCGTTGTTGAATGATTTCAGCGAGTAATTTTTTTGCTCGAAGTAGTTTTACTTTTACATTGCTGAGAGGTTCATTCAATTGTTCTGAAATTTCCTGATAACTTAATTCCTGAAAATAGCGAAGTTGAATTACTTCCTGATAATGGGGCTTCAATTCCTTGATATAGCCTAATAATCGGGAGAGATTTTGTTCTGTAATCAACTTGTCTTCAACCGTTGGAGTAGTATCCGCGACATTATACATTGGATGATTTTCTTCATCGGAAATTTCTACAAATGGTGTAATTTTCTTTTTCCGTAACGCATCAATATGTACATTTTTGGCAATAGCAATCAACCAAGTATTAAATTGAAATTCCGGATTGTAACTGTTCAGTTTGTCAAATGCTTTAGAAAATGTTTCTATGGTAATGTCTTCTGCATCCGTTTCATTTTCTGTTCTTTTCAGCATAAAACCATATACTTCATTCCAATACATATCCAACAGGGAAGTAAAGGCTACTTGGTCGCCATTGATGGCTTTTTGTATGGTTTTATTTATTTCCAATGGACGGGTTTTGAGAAAATATTACTCAGAAAAACATTTAATTGTACCATTAATAAAGCAATTTCCATAAATGGATACCAATAGATAACGTCTTTTTCATTCAATTTATTAGCGGCATAGCCCATCACTAACCAAGCAATTAAATAGCGAAACAATACGATTGGTAAAACAATCATCCATAAATATTGAAAAGACAAAAGTAAAATAGCAAGTAGCAAAAAGGAAAGTTGTGAAAAATAGAACAATCCCAATTGAAAACGGTCAAAACCTTTGTAATACGAGGCCGTTGAAACATGTCTTCTTTTTTGGGTAAACCATTCTTTGAACGTTGTTTTAGGTTTTGAATACGTAAAACTATCTTTTGAAAAACAAATCGTTGTATTAGCTCCGTTTGCCGCTTGATTGATAAACAAATCATCGTCACCGGAGCGAATTTTCATGTGGTCAATAAAGCCGTTTACTTTGAAAAATTCTTCTCTTTTGTAGGCTAAATTTCGACCAACTCCCATATAAGGTTTACCTATTTTTGCCCAACCAAAATATTGCGTAGCAGTTAGCAGGGTTTCAAAACGAATTAATTTATTTAGAAAGGAATTTTGAATTTTTTCATACGCTCCATACCCTAAAATAATGGTTTTTTTGAGTGTAAATTGAGCACTCATTTCTTTTATCCAATTGGTTGAAGTTGGATAACAATCGGCATCTGTAAACAAAAGATATTCGTGTTTTGCGGCTTTGATACCCAGCGTTAAAGCGAATTTTTTATTTCCCCAAAAGGCTTCGTTGTTTTCAACTTTTACCAATTTTACATTGGAATGCTGTTTTTCAAATGCTTCAAAAATTTCTAATGTGTTATCAGAAGAAGAATCGTCAATTAATACAATTTCAAATTCAGGATAGTTTTGTTCTAAAAGAAGGGGTACAAACTTCTGTACGTTTTCCTCCTCATTTTTAGCACAAACAATCACGGAAATCGGAATTCTTTTTGGTGTAGAATCGTTGTTTTTCAGAAAAGAAAATTTTCCAAAAACCACTAAATAATAAAAAAGCTGAACAATTCCAATACCAATTAGAGCATAAAATAATAAGTGCAGCATAAATTTTTATCGCTTACGAATGACTTGGTTCTGAACAATCTTTCATTTCTTCCGGTGTGCGACCACAAAAGCTACAATTTTCACCGTCTTTATTTAAAAAAGGGCTTTGGCTGGCACAGGTTCCGGCAAATTTACCGTCTTTTTTCAACCATATTTTTATTGCTATTCCGGCAAAAGCCAGAGCAAGAAGACCAATCGTAAGAAGTATCAATTTCATGTGTGGTAATTTTTGAGGGCAAAGGTACAAAAAAGAAAGAAATTTTAATTCAAAAAGAAGGGTTAAATAATGTTAACTTCTGCCTCAATCGAAATACCGAATTGCTCAAAAACAGTTTGTTGAATGTTTTTTGAAAGGGCATAAATTTCCGCTCCGGTTGCCTTTCCATAATTAACCAAAACTAAGGCTTGAAATTGATGGATTCCGGCATCACCAAACCGTTTTCCTTTGAATCCGGCTTGTTCAATTAACCAACCTGCAGGCACTTTTACTTCCGTTTCAGAAACGGTATAGCTTGGCATTTCGGGAAATTTCACTTTAATTTTATCATAATCCGCTTTGAGAATTACCGGATTTTTGAAGAAACTTCCGCTATTGCCCAGTTCTTTTGGGTCGGGAAGTTTGCTTTTTCTAATTGCAATAACCGCATCACTAACATCTTTTATGGTAGGTTGTAGTATTCCGTTTTTCGCTAATTCAGTATCAATCGCACCGTAAGAAGTATTCAGTTGGTGATTTCTTTTGGTCAGTTTAAAAACAACTGATAAGATAATAAATTCATCTTTAACTTCATTTTTAAAGATGCTTTCGCGGTAGCCAAACTGACATTTTTCTTTGGTAAATATAAGGTTTTCAGTTGTTTCGATATGCATGGCTTCGCATAGCACAAAACTATCTTTCATTTCAACACCATACGCACCAATATTTTGAATAGGAGTGGTACCCACATTTCCGGGAATGAGCGAAAGATTTTCTAAACCACCAAAACCTTGATCGATTGTCCAAAGCACAAATTCATGCCAATTTTCACCTGCTTGTGCTTCTACCCACACAAAATCATCATTTTCATCAATAATTTTTTTTCCTTTTAAATCAATGTGAATGACCAAAGCATCAATATCTTTCGTTAAAAGCATGTTACTTCCACCACCCAAAATAAATTTTTTTAAGGAAGGAAATTGAATTAACACTTCTTTTAATTCTGCTTGATTGTGCACGGAAACGAATTCTTTTGCTTTCGCTTCAATACCAAAAGTGTTGTAGTTTTTTAATGAAAAATCGGTTAAAATTTGCATGATTCTGTTATTCAACTGTTTCTAATGCTCGGTTCAAAAATTCGTTCAAGGGTTTTAATAAAAGTAATTTATCTGCTATTTTTTTAGTAAAATCAGCATCAAAAAAGTCAGTGTCTTTGATAGCAAAAGTAGCGGTGTAACTTTTTAATTTTAAATGTTCAATTGCCGGGTGATTTGTCTCAAAATCTTTTGGAGCTTTTTTCAACACATTTTGTTCTTCGCGGTCAAGTGCTTGAAAAGTATTTTTGAACGTTTTATCATTTAAAATTTCGTCTAAGTCTTCGTAAAAAAAAGCAATTTCTTTTCTTATTTTTTTTACATCTTCCGGTTCCGGACAATATAATCCGCCGGCTATGAAGCTTTTACCTTTTTCGTAATGAACATAATATCCGGGAGCATTTTTATGGTTTTTTCGAGTGGAAAACCAAATGCCTAAATTGGTTTTATAAGGCGATTTATCTTTCGCAAAACGAATGTCGCGATTGATGCGGAAAGTACAATTTTTAACTTCTAAATCATGCAACATCGGTTCACCTTTTTTCATTTCCTCCAACAATGCCGCAATCAATGAATGGTATTCTTTTTTGAATAGTTCATATTGCTTTTTATGGTCGTGAAACCATTCTTTGTTATTGTTGTTTTTCAACTCTTCTAAAAACTGAAATGCGTCTTTTAAAGCCATATTTATTTTATTTGATGAAGGCACACAAAGGTAAAAGAACCATTTTAATTTGAGTGGAAATCGACATTAATTTTTAGTGGAAACTGAAAAGTTTAGGATAACGTAAACAGCGAATATTTTTGTTTTGTTTTTTTTACAATTAATTCAGTGCGTTCCTCATGAGTATCAGAAATGAATAATTGACCAAATTCATCTTGATTGACCATTTCTACAATTTTAGCCACACGGGTTTCGTCTAGTTTGTCAAAAATATCATCTAATAATAGAATAGGTTTTTGTCCGCTTTGTTTTTTTAAAAAATCAAATTGAGCCAGTTTTAAGGCGATTAAAAATGATTTTTGTTGCCCTTGTGAACCAAATTTTTTGATGGGATATCCTTTGATTTCAAACGCTAAATCATCTTTGTGAATGCCCATTGTAGTGTATTGAACTATTTTGTCTTTTTGAATGGATTCGTCCAATAATTGATGTAAATCCTTATCAAAAAGGTGGCTTTCATACCGCAAAGAAACTTCTTCAACTGAATTTGTTATGGATTGATGATGTTTGTTAAAAATGGGTAAGAATAATTCAATAAATGCTTTTCGGGTTTCAAAAATAGAATGCCCCAATTGATGCAATTGTTCATTATAAATGGAAAGTGTTTCTCCATCAAAAGTATGATTAAGAGCAAAATACTTCAGTAATGCATTTCGTTGTTGCAGAATTTTTTGGTAGTGAATCAATTGATTTAAATAGGTTGGATTCAATTGTGAAATAACGGAATCCATGAATTTTCTTCGGGTTTCACTTCCTTCAATAATTAAATCCGTATCATAAGGAGAAATAATCACTAACGGAATTAATCCTAAATGTTCAGAAAATTTTTCATATACTTTTCCATTGCGTTTTAAGGTTTTTTTGAACCCTTTTTTTAGGCTACACACAATTTGTTCTGTTCGATCGTTTTTATCAAAATCGCCTTCAATTACAAAAAAATCTTCTCCATGTTTGATGTTTTGTACGGCCAATGGATTAAAGTAGCTTTTTCCGTTTGCCAAATGATAAATGGCGTCCAAAACATTGGTTTTCCCAACACCATTTTTCCCCACAAAACAATTGATTTTACTCTCAAAATTGAATTCAATTTCGGAGAAGTTTTTATAATTGAGTAAAGAAATTCGTTTTAAATACAAGGTAAAAGAACAATTTTTCGGATTAAATTTTGAACAGCAAAAATAATCGGATTTTAAGTAATAACTACACTATTATGGAAAGACTTTTAAATAATTTAAAAATATCTCGAAAATTACTTTTAAATAGGAATAAAAATTTTATTTTTGCCGCTCATTAAATTTAGAATAAATGGCAACTTATAACAAAAGAGGATTCAAAGCACCTAAACCTAAAGAAGTTGAAGATATTGATAATGATGTAGAAGTTGATATCGATGCAAAAGACAGTACAACCGCTGAAGTTTTTAACACCTTAGACGAAAGTGCATCAAGAGCAGAAGAGTGGGTTGTTCGCAATCAAAAATATATTTTTGGAATTGTTGGTGCAATTGCTTTGGTTACGATTGGATATTTGGCATATCAAAAATTTATTGTTGAACCAAAAGAATTGGAAGCGGCAGATGAAATGTTTTTAGCTCAACAAAATTTCCAAAAAGCGTTAGATGCTACTACCGGACAAGATAGTTTGTTTAATGTAGCCTTGAATGGTGCGGATGGAAAATATGGTTTTGTTAAAATTGCTGCTGAATATTCAGGAACTGATGCAGGAAATTTAGCGAATTATTATGCCGGAATGGCTTATTTAAATACTGGAAAAAATACTGAAGCTATCTCTTACTTAGATAAATTTTCCTCTGAAGATATGATTTTAAGTGCTTTAGCCAAAGGTGCGGTTGGAGATGCATTCGCTCAAAAAAATCAATTAAAAGAAGCGTTAGAATATTATAAAAAAGCGGCAGAAATGAATCCAAATGATTTAACTACTCCTCGCTTTTTATTGAAAGCCGGTCAAACTGCTTTTAGTTTAGGTCAAAAAGCAGATGCTTTAAAATATTTTACAGAAATTAAAGAAAAATACGAAGCTACACCAGAAGCTAGAAATATTGACGGATTAATCGGAATGGCTCAATAAATATGGCAACCGAAAATAAAAATTTATCGCATTACGATAAAAATTCACTCCCAAACGTTAGTCAACTTTCGTTTGGGATTGTTGTTTCTGAATGGAATGAAACGATAACTGAAGGACTTTTTAAAGGTGCTTTGGATACTTTATTAGATTGTAATGTAAAGCCTGAAAATGTAATTCGATGGAATGTTCCCGGTAGTTTCGAATTAATTTATGGTTGTAAAAAAATGATGGAAAAGCATCCACATTTAGCCGGAATTATTGCTATTGGAAGCGTCATTCAAGGGGAAACCAAACATTTTGATTTTGTGTGTGAAGGTGTTACACAAGGCATCAAAGACTTGAATCTTTTAGGGAAAATGCCCGTTATCTTTTGTGTGTTAACGGATAATAACATGCAACAATCGCTTGATAGAAGTGGAGGAAAGCACGGTAATAAAGGAGTAGAAGCAGCAGTTGCAGCAATCAAAATGACTGCTTTGTAAAAATGTTATATTTACAATTCAAAGCCAAAGTCGAATGATTTTGGCTTTTTTTCTTGTAAATCTCATTAATTAATGCTTTTACACCTGTCAGGTATAAGAACAACCTTTATATAAAAACTAACAAAACTTTCACACGGTTATATTTTCTAGTCTTTTCAGAATTGCTTAACTTTGAATGTTAATATTGAAAACATGTTAAAGCGATCATTATTTAAATTACCTAGAAACAAAAGTTTTAATTACACTCCCCGCTACTATGAAGGAAAGGAGCAAGGTAATCTATATGATTTTGATTCTGTTTTTTATAAAAATAGAGATTCAGTAAATTATAACGATTATCGCTCTCATTGGTCTGATGCACGTAATGAAAGCCGTCACAGAGGGAATAGAGAGATTAATTTTAGGTTAATTGCCATCGTTTTAGTGTTAGTATTATTGTTTTTAATCGTTATCGATTTCGATATATCCATCTTTAGACAACGATAATGTCGAGTATCATTCAATTACTTCCCGATCATGTAGCCAATCAAATTGCTGCCGGTGAGGTCGTTCAGCGGCCAGCTTCGGTGGTAAAAGAATTATTGGAAAATGCTGTAGATGCCAAAGCAACCAACATCAAATTAATAGTAAAAGATGCTGGAAGGTCGCTCGTTCAAGTGATTGATAACGGTCAAGGAATGAATGTGACCGATTCCAGAATGTGTTTTGAGCGTCATGCTACTTCCAAAATTCGTCATGCCGAAGATTTGTTTTCACTCTACACCAAAGGATTTCGTGGTGAAGCATTGGCTTCTATTGCAGCAATTGCTCATGTTGAGCTAAAAACGAAACAAGAAAATGATGAATTAGGTACACATATCATCATTGAAGGGAGTAAATTTATTTCGCAAGATCCTGCCGTTTTACCAAAAGGAACCTCTTTTGCTGTCAAAAATTTATTTTTTAATATTCCGGCCCGCCGTAATTTTTTAAAATCGGAAACGGTTGAACATCGTCATATTATTGATGAATTTCAACGGGTAGCGTTGGCACATCCTGCCATTCATTTTACGTTTATTCATAATGGAAGTGAGTTGTTTAATCTTCCATCTTCTAATTTACGTCAGCGAATTGTAAACCTGTTTGCCGGTAAAACAAATGAAAAATTGGTGCCGATTTCCGAAGAAACCGAAATTGTGAAAGTGCAAGGTTTTATTGCAAAACCTGAATTTTCAAAGAAAAGCAGAACTGAACAATTCTTTTTTGTGAATGATCGATTCATTAAAAGCGGTTATTTACATCATGCCGTGATGGCTGCTTACGAAGGCTTGTTAAAAGACGGAATGCAACCTGCTTACTTTATATATTTAGAGGTGCCACCGAATACCATCGATATCAATATTCATCCCACAAAAACAGAAATTAAATTTGATGATGAACATTCGCTTTATGCGATTTTGCGTTCAACCGTAAAACATAGTTTAGGTCAGTTTAATGTTGCTCCGGTGTTGGATTTTGAACGGGATCCAAATTTAGACACACCGTATCATTATCAAGAGAAAGAGGCTTCTGTTCCATTGATTCAGATAGATGCCAATTTTAATCCGTTTGCTGATGATAAACCTTCAAAATCATATTCTGGTTCGAGCTACAGAGAAAAAAGAGCAGATGCTCCCGCCTGGGAAAGTTTGTATGTGGGTTTAAAAAATGATGTACAAGAGATTGATGTGCATTCGTTTGAACAAGTGGCGGTATCCAGTTCATTGTTTAATGATGTTGATTTGGAAGAATCTCAAAACAGAACGTACCAAATTCATAAAAAATATATTGTAAGCTCCATTAAATCCGGAATGATGGTGATTGACCAACAACGGGCTCATCAACGGATTTTATATGAACAGTATTTAAAAAATATGACTGTTCATCAAGCTTCCAGTCAACAGTTGCTTTTTCCATTGGAATTGTTTTTTTCTGTGCATGAGATTCAATTGTTGAACGAATTGAAACCATCTTTAGTTACTACCGGATTTGTTTTTGATTCGATTGAAAATGATAAAGTAATCATTTCAGGTATTCCTGTTCACGTTACGGAAAGTGAAGTTTCTATTGTGTTGGAAGAACTGATGAATGATTTACAAAGTGATACTCCGGAAAATAGTTTTAGTTTAAACGATAGCATTGCCAAATCAATGGCCAAAAGTTTAGCAGTTCGAACAGGAACCTATTTAACCGAAAAAGAACAGGAAAACATTGTCAACAGTTTATTTGCCTGTAAAGAACCAGATGTTTCTCCATTTCATAAACCCACATTCATCACCATTAGCGTGGATGATTTAGATAAAAAATTTGCTATATGATGCGAATGACTGAAACCGTTAAGCAATTGGTAATCATCAATGTAATCTTTTATATTGGTTCTAATACCATTGCACCTGCTGCCTACGATTATCTGGCTTTACACTATCCATTGAGTGAAGGTTTTAGATGGTGGCAACCTATCACGCACATGTTTATGCATGCCAAAATGCCCAATTTGATGCATATTTTCTTTAATATGTTTGGTTTAATCATGTTTGGTTCAGCTTTAGAGCATTTTTGGGGATGGAAAAAATTCTTGTTTTTCTATATTTCTTGTGGTTTAGGAGCTTCTTTGTTGCACATGGGAATGACTTATTATGAAATTCATTCTTTGATGGCAAAAGTTTCAGATTTAAATTTAACTACATCTGAAATTGATTATTTGTTAAAGGCAAATCATTTTCAACATTTTGATACTAATAATAAAATTATACCCGGGCAGTTGAATGATATTCTTGAAAAAGTGAATGCAAATCAAGATCAGTATAATATAATTGCCAAAGCTGCGATGGAGTTTCAAACTACTGCAGTTGGTGCTTCCGGAGCATTGTATGGAATATTAGTTGCATTTGCCTTTATGTTTCCTAATGCCGAATTGATGTTGTTGTTTTTACCGATACCAATCAAAGCAAAATATTTTGTTCCTGTTTTGGTTTTGGGCGATTTGTTTATGGGACTTCAAGGGGGTTCTATATTTGGTGGTGGAGGAGGAATAGCTCATTTTGCTCACGTTGGAGGAGCAGTTACCGGATTTTTGATGATGTGGTTTTGGAAGAAAAATCAGTTTAATGATAGGAGATGGGATTAGGAATAGGTAATAGGTAAAAGGTAAATGGTAAAAGGTAATTGGAAAAAAGATGAGTATTTTAAATGAAATAAAGCAACAGTACCGTATGGGTGGCGTAACAGAAAAGTTAATCTACCTTAATGTATTTTTATTTGCGATTCCGTGGGTGCTAACCGGAATATTATTTCTTTTTGGAATCAAATTTAATTTTACGCAGTTTATCAGTTTATCTTCAACTCCGGCTGATTTACTTTGGAAACCATGGTCGGTTTTGAGTTATGCTTTCTTCCATGCGGATATTTTTCATATTCTCTTTAATTTAATCATTTTCAATTTTGCCGGGCGTTTGTTTTTGACCTTTTTTACTCAAAAACAATTGTTGAGTTTGTATCTGATGGGAGCCATTTTTTCGGGATTAATATTTGTTATCAGTTACTTAATTTTTCCTGCCTTAATTAATCAAAATGCAACATTAATTGGTGCTTCAGGTGCTATAATGGCTGTTCTTTTTGCTACCACAACTTATGCTCCGTATATGCAAATTCGTTTGTTGCTGATAGGAACGGTTAAACTTTGGCATATCGCTTTGTTTTATTTAGTTATTGATTTAATTAGCCTTTCTTTTAGTAATGTGGGTGGACATATCGCACATCTTGGTGGTGCTTTGTTTGGGTATTTGTATAGTAGTCAGCTTAAAAAAGGAACAGATATTACTAAATCATTTACTTCATTTGTAGATGGTTTGGTTAATTTATTTAAGGGAAGAAAATCGACTCCTTTCAAGAAGGTACATAAGAATTCAACCTATTCAAAACCAAAACCTGTTGCAAAAGATAAAACACAACAGCAGATTGATGATATATTAGACAAAATCAGTAAGTCAGGTTATGAAAGTTTAACCAAAGAAGAAAAGGAATTTTTGTTTAAAGCCGGAAATAATAATTAGTTTCGTTGTATGAATAAGTTAGGCTGGTTTAATAAAGGAATATTTTATATCAATATTGTACTCACGATATTGACCTTTATGGCTTATATACTTCCTTTTTTGGCTCCCAAACTGTTTCCGTTATTATCTGTTTTTACGCTTTTTTTGCCATTAATGCTTATTTTGAATTTGTTATTTTTTGGTTATTGGTTACTTCAATTCAAACGCCAAATGTTGCTTTCCGGCGTAGTTTTATTATTAGGCATTACGTTTGTATCAAAATTTTATAAATTTTCGGAAACAAACTTACCCAAAGAAGAAAACGATTTTGTGGTGATGAGTTATAATGTCCGTTTGTTTAATTTGTATGATTGGATTAAACGAGAGGATGTAAGCGAACAAATTTCCGGTTTTATTAAAGAACAAACGCCTGATATTTTGTGTATTCAAGAATTTTCAAAGCGAAATGAAGTTGATTTTAGAATATATAAACATAAGTATATTTTTATTGAAGGTAAGAATACAAAATTGGGACAAGCTATTTTTTCTAAATATCCAATTGTAAATGAAGGTGTAATTCCGTTTCCAAATTCTACTAATAATGCCGTTTATGCAGATATAAAAAGAGGAAAAGATACGATTCGGGTGTACAGTATTCATCTACAATCTATTAAAATTACGCCGGACGTACACGAAATTGATGAGAACATTCAAGGTGTTTCTCAACATCAATCTAAACGCATCTTTAGACGTATGAGTAGTTCGTTTAAGCTTCAACAACAACAAGCCGAAATCATCAAAAAGCACAAATCAGATTGTAATTACCCTATTATTGTTTGTGGGGATATGAATAACAGCCCTTTTTCGTTTGTGTACAGAAGTATCAAAGGTGATTTAAACGATACTTTTGAAGAAGCCGGAAAAGGTTTTGGTACCACGTATAATTTTAAATATTATCCTGCTCGAATCGATTATATTTTTGCGGACAAACAGTTTAAAGTAAAACAATTTCAATCTTTTCCGAATTTTAAAAATTCAGACCACTTTCCGATAGTATCAAGGTTAGCTTTTGATAAAGAATAATTTATAAGGATTGTTTTTTAAGATAATCTAAAGCATATCTACCTTCGTTGAACAACAAATCTAAGATGCTTAAATTATTAATGAATCCATGTTTTTCAGCAAAAACTTGTTGATAGGGTTCACAAATGGTTGTGTCTTTTTTTCCATTTGCCAGATACCTAAAATCATTCACTTCTGACACTTCATGAAAATATTCAGCTGTGTATTCCGGTTGAAAAGCAATGCCTAAACACTGATTTACAATTTCGAATAGCTCAATATTCAAATCAAATAAAAAGGTGTGTTGCTTTTCAAAAATAGGGGCAATATCATCTTCAAAATATTCAAAAAATGGTGAGGTGCGATAAGCGGCTTCTAAGGTTTTAAAATGCTGCTTTTGCCAATTAAATGCAGGTTCAATTTTGATGTCTTTGTATTTTTGATGAGCAGTTTTGGAATGTTTTATCGGAATGTTCAACAATTGAATTCCATTCGGACTATAAATATACATTCTGTTCCGATTGGTTTGTTTTTGAAAATTGTCTTCCTTTTCAAACACCAATTCTTCTGCTTGAACAATTGCGGCATATTGACTAATTGACGGAAAATAAGTGGGATGTAAAAGGGTTTTCATAACCAATTATGCACTTTGTTTTTTCTTGCGTTTGCGGTAAAAACTATAACCATTCCATCCAATTAAAACAATTACAAAATAAATGAAATAGGATACCGGTTCGCCATTTCCACCAACAGTTGTAAACATTCTTTCCCATCTTATTTTATCTAAAGCTTTACTCCAGGGAACATTTTGATCTAGGCTTAACCAAATAAACACAGGTTTTCCAACAATGTGGTCAGAAGGAACAAATCCCCAGTAGCGACTATCTTCTGAGTTGTGACGATTATCACCCATCATCCAATAATAATCTAACTTGAATGTGTAGTCTTTCGCTACTTTACCGTTTATTCTAATTTCATCACCATTTACTTCTAATTTGTTTTTTTCATAATCAGAGATAATCATTTTGTAAAATGGTAGTGTTTCTTTGTTCAAAGCAACCGTTACACCAGCTTTAGGTATGTATAATGGCCCCATGTTATCACTGCTCCAATCTGGCTTTGTATGGGGAAAGATAGCAGTTGAACCTTCTGCAATATCATATTTTAGAGAAACTACTCTACTGTCTTTTTTTATTTCTTCTGCTAGTTCCTTCGTTAAATTTAAATAAGCAAATTTTGTAGAAACACCCATTTCTAATTTTTTAAAATCCTCTTCATCCAGTTGACCATCAACAGTAGCTTGAGTACTGTCTTTATAAACTTCAACAAGCTTTGAATTACTATTACCACTTGTTAAATAGTGTTTAATGGACGGAACATCCCAATATTTTCGATTGATAGTATAATAGTATCTAACTTCGGTGAGTTTATAGGTATTGATAAAATCACCTAGGTTATTATCTTTAAATTCAACTTTATAAAAATGTTGTAATTTTTGACGATCGTGCAATGGAAGAACTTTTCCATTTACATAAACAACTCCGTTTTTAATGGCCAGACTATCTCCCGGAATGCCAAGACATCTTTTTACGTAATTTGATTTTTTATCTAAAGGTTTATTAACACGTCTTCCTGAACGATCTCTAAATTGATAAACGGTATCTATAGGCCAATTAAACACTACAATATCATTTCTCTCAATACTTTCTATCCCCGGAAAACGGAAAGAAGGCAATTGTGGCCAACTTAAATACGATTTGTTTTTTGTTAACGGTATAGAATCATGTACCATTGGCAAACCAACTGCTGTTGTTGGAGTTCGGGCACCATAATGAAATTTACTTACAAATAAAAAGTCGCCAATAAGTAATGATTTTTCTAAGGAAGAAGTAGGAATGGTAAAGGGTTGCATAACATAAGTATGCACAGTAGTCGCCACAACAATAGCAAACAAAATTGAACTAATAAAATCAGCTGTTGGGTTTTTCGGATGAAGACTTCTGTCTTTTATATGATGAAGATCTTGTGAATAATTAAAATAATAGATAATAAAACCAAATGTAATGACAGCTAAAAATGTATCAAAGGCTGAATTTTTACCAAAACTTCTCATGGTTTCCACCCATATAACCGGAAACATGATTAAATTGACAATAGGAATAAAAAGCAAGAATGTCCACCACCAAGGGCGATTGATGATTTTCATCAAAACAATTGCATTATAAACCGGTACGGCGGCTTCCCATGATTTTCTTCCTGCTGCTTTATATAATTTCCAAGTTCCTAAATAGTGGATAATTTGAACAACCAAAAAGAGAATAAACCATTGATATAAAGTCATTTTTGTATATTTTTAATTTGATAATTATTACATTTAACAAGCAATTAGTACCTAAAAAAGGTTTAATGTTACGCTAAAAAGGTTCATTTTATTTTAAATCCAAAACATCTTTCATGGTAAATACCCCTTTTTTACCTACAATCCATTCTGCTGCTATAACAGCACCAAAAGCAAATCCTTCTCGATTGTGAGCAATATGTTTGATTTCAATAGTGTCAACAACAGATTGATAAAAAACACTATGAGTTCCCGGAACGGCATCAATTCGTTTCACATCAATAAATACATCATCCGGTGTTGGATTTTCAATACTCCAACTGTTTTTTGATGTATGATTGATGATTGCATTTGCAAGCGAAATAGCTGTTCCACTTGGTTTATCTAATTTTTGAGTGTGATGAATTTCTTCCATAGAAACATCATATTGCGAAAATTTAGCCATCATTTTAGCTAAATAATCATTCAACTCAAAAAATAAATTTACCCCTAAACTAAAGTTTGAACCATAAATAAAAGCACCATTGTTTTCTTTACAAAGATTGACCATTTTATGATAATCATTTAGCCAACCAGTAGTGCCGGAAACGATTGGAGTATTATTTTTCAGACAAGCGGTAATGTTTTGCACCGCAGCATCAGGAATGCTAAAATCAATGGCAACATCTGCATTGTTTAAACCCTCAAAAGAGTCTTGACTACTTTTTTTAAGCACAATTTCATGACCTCTTTCCAAAGCAATTTTTTCAATTACTTTACCCATTTTTCCATATCCGAGCAGTGCAATTTTCATTAGAACTTAAAATTTAATACGATACCAACATTGTGTTTATTATTGAAGTCATTTTGATAGATATCCGGACGAACAGATAAATTATCATTTACATTGAATTGTAACAAATGAGCATCAACATTGGCATCAATTATATTCAAAACATAGAATCCTAACATCACAACCAACGAAATGTCACGGTTTCTTTGGTAAGTTCGTTGAGCATTTATCAACACATTATTAGAATAAATTCCAAAATATTCATCATCTGTATAACCTTCTAATCTTCGTTTGTAGATGTTTCGAAATTCTTTATAGTTTTTATTGTTTTGATTGTAGAAATAATAACCAATTGCTATTCCTCCATAAACGATTGGAATTTTCCAATATTTTTTGTTGTATGCTTGACCTAAACCGGGTAAAATTGCAGAATAAAATGCTGCTTTTGATGGTGCAAGCGGATCAATAGGTTTGTATTGAATAGAATCTGTTTTGCTATTAAATTCTTCAATCTGAACTTGAGAATAGGAGGAATGTATTCCTAATAGTAGAAATACAATCACAACTATTTGTTTTACTTTCAACACTATCCTTTGATTAATGCGATGATTCGTTGAAAATCGGCTTCAGATTTAAACGGAATAGTGATTTTACCTTTTCCGTTGGCATCTATTTTTACATCTACTTTTGAACCTAAAACGGTACCGATTTCTTTTTTATCTGAATCAGAAATTACAAAAGCAGAAGCAGATTTGCTTGCTTTTCCGGTTTTGGGTTTTAAACCTTCTTGATAATTTTTCACTAAGGTTTCAGTATCGCGAACAGAAAGATTCTGACTGATGATTTTGTGGTAAATGTCTGATTGAGCATCTTCGTCTTCAATGTTAATCAATGCTCGACCATGACCCATTGAAATAAATCCATCCCGAATTCCGGTTTGAATAATCGGGTCTAATTTCAACAAACGAAGATAATTGGCAATAGTAGAGCGTTTTTTACCCACTTTATCGCTCATTTGTTCTTGCGTTAACTGAATTTCATCAATTAAACGTTGATACGAAAGTGCAATTTCAATTGGGTCTAAATCATGACGTTGGATGTTTTCTACCAAAGCCATCACTAGCGACTCGTTGTCGTTGGCAATTCTGATATATGAAGGAATAACAGTTAAACCGGCCATTTTAGAAGCACGGAGTCTTCGTTCACCCGATATTAACTGGTATTTGTTGAATTCTAATTTTCTAACGGTAATGGGTTGAATAACACCTAGTTCTTTGATAGATGTTGCTAATTCCTGAAGCGTTTCTTCGTTAAAATTGCTTCTGGGCTGAAACGGATTTATTTCAATGGCCTCAATGTCAAGCTCAATAATATTTCCAACCACTTTATCGGCATTTTTGTCATTTACCGATTTGATGTCGTTTTCCGGGTCTTTCAATAAAGCCGATAATCCTCTTCCTAAGGCTTGTTTTTTTGTGGCTTGTGTCATAAAATCCTAGCTATTTTTTTTGATAATTTCTTCTGCTAAACTCAAATAATTGTTAGCACCTTTGCTGGTTGCATCAAAATTAATGATGCTTTCGCCAAAACTTGGAGCTTCACTTAATTTCACATTTCGTTGAATGATGGTTGAAAAAACCATATCATTAAAATGCTTCTGAACTTCTTCCACCACTTGGTTAGATAAACGCAAACGGGAATCGTACATGGTTAATAATAATCCTTCTATATCCAAATCCGGATTGTGTAATTTTTGAACACTTTTGATGGTGTTTAATAATTTTCCTAAACCTTCCAAGGCAAAATATTCGCATTGAATCGGAATCACCACGCTATCGGCGGCGGTCAAAGCATTCAAGGTCAATAATCCCAAAGAAGGAGCACAATCAATCAAAATATAATCATAGTCATCTTTAATCGATGCCAATGCTTCTTTGAGCATATATTCACGATTTTCTTTGTCAACCAATTCAATTTCAATAGCCACCAAATCAATGTGAGCCGGAATAACATCAACGTTGGGAGCAGAGCATTTTACGACTGCTTCTGCAGGAGAATTGCTATGTTCCAATACTTGATAGGAGCCAATAGAAACCGTATCCACATCAATTCCCAACCCTGAACTGGCATTCGCTTGAGGGTCAGCATCAATTAGTAATACTTTTTTTTCTAAAACACCTAATGAGGCGGCTAAATTCACTGTAGTAGTAGTTTTACCAACGCCTCCTTTTTGATTCGCAATTGCAATAATTTTGCCCATTGATTCGATTAAATTTGAGCCGTAAAATTACGATTATTTATGGGTTTTTCAAGTTCAAGTTGTTAACAAATGTTAATTGTTTTATGTACAATTAATTAGCTGAAAACCGATGGATTTTATTTGCTTTTTTTGGCTTTAATCATGGCTTCCAACATATCCCACATTTGCTCGGGAATTTGTTCTAATAAATTGAATTGACCAGCTCCTTTTAACCATTCGCCACCATCAATTGTTATTACGTCTCCGTTAATATAAGCTGAAAAGTCAGAAACTAAAAATGCCGCCAAATTGGCTAATTCTTGATGATCGCCTACTCGGTTTAATGGAACTTTTTTAGCCATATCAAATTTTTCGGCTAAATCGCCCGGCAACAATCTATCCCAAGCTCCTTTGGTTGGAAATGGTCCCGGAGCAATGGCATTACTTCGAATTCCATATTTTGCCCATTCTACAGCTAAACTTCTGGTCATCGCCAAAACGCCGGCTTTTGCAGTGGCACTTGGCACAACATAAGCAGAACCTGTCCAAGCATACGTTGTAACAATATTCAAAATGGTTGATGATTCTTGCTTGGAATCAATCCAATGTTTTCCGAAAGCTAAGGTGCAATTTTTTGTTCCTTTTAGCACAATATCAATGATTGTATCGAACGCATTGGCCGATAATCGTTCAGTTGGAGAAATGAAATTTCCGGCTGCATTATTCAATAAAACATCTACTTTTCCAAAATTTTTTAGGACTTCTTGAAGCATTTCTTCCACTTGTTCATAATGGCGAACATCGCATTGCAAAGGCAAACATGTTCCTCCGGTTTCTTTTTCTAATTCGGCAGCGGTGGTTTTTAATTTGTCTAAATCTCTGGAAGTAATGGCAACTTTTGCACCCAATTCTAAAAAGTATTTGGTCATCGCTTTTCCGAGTCCGCTACCGCCACCGGTAACAACAATTACTTTGCCTTCTAAGGCATTATCACGAAGCATTTTTGCTGAAAAATTCATAGTCTTTTATTATAAGTGTTGTTAATCCAAATTTTAAAGATAGGGTCAATAAATTCAATTTTTTTTTCAAAAACGTCAATAATTTCTTTTTGAATGAGTGCTTCTTTTGAGCGGTTAACGCTTGCAGAAGAACTTAAATTATATTTTTTTATTGTTTTTTTACTACTCAATTCTTTTTCATCTGCTGCCAAAGCTTTCAAAAGATTGAGTTGTAAGTTTGATAGTCCATCAACTTCTCTGCTAAAAAACAGTTCATATTGAAGCAGAAGTTTATCTAATCCGTTTTCAATATCCTCTTTCGAACATGCTTTGTTAACTTCTAACCAAACCGCATTTGCTAATTGTTGCACAAAATACGAATGATTTTCCACTTTTTGAGTCAAAAATTCTGCTAATTCTATGGAAATATTTTTTTTGGTAGATTTGAATTTTTCGATAATGTATTCTTGCCAATGATGTGTTTCAATCTTTGAAAGTAAAATTACTTCACCAAATTTGTAAAACGGCATCGATTTGTTTTCAAAAAGTTCTGCCATCATGTGCCGTTTGCTACCATATAAAACATAACTACAATTTTGATGTTTTTGCCATGTTGCTCTGGCTTTTTTCTGAAAACTTAACGGATCATCAAAAAATGACAGGTTTTGAAATTCATCCAAACAAATAACAAGTTGAATGTTTTTGGCTTTAGAAACAACTTCCGGTAAATCTAAAATTTCTTGTTGATTTTTTGAGATGTTATCCCAGTCAAATGATATTGAAAACTCTTGATTAGGGTCTAAACCAAAACTAAATTTTGGTATGATTTGCTTGAAAAATAATTTTGCGTTTTCAACTCGCTCATCCCATTTTGAATAACTTGCTTTTAAAATTTCAGTCGCAAAATAGTTGTAAAATTCCTCCTCATTTCTAACGTTGTATAAATCGATAAAGCAAAATTTGATTTTTTTTTCCTCTTTTGCCATGCTTCGGGCAATTTTTGAAACCAATGACGACTTACCCCAGCGTCTGGGTGAGATAAGTGTAAGATTAATTTTTGATTTAATGTTTCGTTTTAAAAAATCTAATTCACTTGTTCTGTTGACAAAAAAATCATCATCAATTATTTTTCCGTATTTGAATGGTAAGTTCATTTTTAATGAATTGAATTACAAACTTACGACTTATTTAATAACTAACAAAATTGTAACTAACAAAATTGTAACTAACAAAATTGTAACTAACAAAATTGTTACATTATTTTTTGCTTCAATTTTATTAATCTCTCCGCGGCTTTCATCAACATTTCATCATCTTTTGCAAAACAGAAACGGATGCGTTTTAAATCGGTTTGATTGCCATAAAATACTGAAAGAGGAATTGTTGCCACACCAAATTCGGTCACTAATCGTTTCGTGAAATCCAAATCATTTTCATCTGAAATGTTTTGATACGATGCGGTTTGAAAATAAGTTCCTTCGCAAGGTAGCAAGTCAAAAGCTGTTTCATTTAAAAGGTTTTGAAAGAGATTCCTTTTCTGAAGATATAATTCAGCCACTTCCTTTACATCAAAAACAGTCAAGTATTCATTAATGGAAGCTTGAGCCAAACTATTCACACTAAATACTAAGTATTGATGTACTTTTTTGACTTCTTTTAGAAAATTTTCAGGAGCAATTAAATAACCAATTTTCCATCCGGTTAAGTGAAGTGTTTTCCCGAAGGATGAAACAATTAAGCTTCTGTCTTTTAATTTTTCTCTTGTATTAATGGAAATATGTTTGTTTTCAAACGTAATGAATTCATATACTTCGTCTGATAAAATCAATAGATTGGGGTACTTTTCGATGATTTTTTCGAGTTGAATAAAATCATTTTCTGTCCAAATTTTTCCGGACGGATTGTGTGGATTATTCAAAATCAACATTCGAGTTTTCGTTGATAAATGCTGACTAATAGCTTCAAAATCGGGAGAATAATCTTCTTTTAACGCAATCCGAATGGGTTTGGCATTACTCAAAATGATTGGCATTTCATAACAATCATAACTTGGGTCGAGAATGATGATTTCGTCTTGCGGTTGCACAAATGCTTGAATGGCAGCAAAAATCGCTTCGGTTGCTCCGGCTGTGATTAAAATTTCGGATGACGGATTCACTTTTCGTTGATAATGATCCGATGTTAACTGAGCAATTTTTTCCAATAGTGGTGGATAACCAGCCATTGGAGCATATTGATGAATGTCGGTTTTGGCCAAACAAGCCACAATTTCTGACATTCGAACATCAATCGGAAAATTCGGAAAACCTTGCGAGAGATTTATCGCTTGATAATCAGTTGCCATTTTAGACATGACGGTGAAAATACTTATTGGAGTGTTGGGGAGTTTTGACATTACATTATTTTTTACCATATAAGTCATATAAGAAACAATTTAATCAAAAGCTTATATGGCTTATATGTTTAAATTTAATAAATTTTCTTCACAAAATTTCGTTTTAAAAGTGAATACACAACCGAATCCCAAAATTTCCCATCCCAATATTCATTTTCCAGAAAATGAGCTTCTTTCACAAATCCATTTTTTTCTAAAACTATACCGGAAACATGGTTTTCAGGATCAACCACTGCTTCAACCGAATGAAAATTCAGCACATTGAAACCATAGTCTAAAACCAAGTTGATGGCTTCGCTCACAATACCTTTTCCTTGGTAATCCGGCAAAAGCATATAGCCAATTTCCGATCGGTAATTTTCGGTTTGAATGCGGTAATGACCAATCACCCCTAATAATTTCGGATTTCCTTTTAACGTAATGGCCCAATTGATACCGGTGTTGTTTTCAATTTTTTCGGTAATCATCGCAATGTGTTCCATTGCCATTTCGGGAGAAGTTGCCAACGGTCGCGGAATAAATTTCATCGTTTCGGGATTACCGCGAAGTTCCATTACTTCGTTGACATCATCAACAGTAACCGCTCTTAACAACAAACGATCGGATTCGAGGATTGGGAATGGGGTGAAGGAGAGGGTGAGCATTTTGTTTGTTTTTGTAAATATATGAAATCTCTTTAAACCTGACAGGTTTCAAAAACCTGTCAGGTTTAAATCCCTAAAAATGATTCAATAGCAAAACAATCCACTTTTTCCGTATGAATACTTTTAAAATTTTCTAAACCATTGAATAGTTCCATTACTTTTTCTCTTTGAAGTTTTGTTGGCTTTTCTGAAACACAAGATAAGTATGAACTCCAAGGGTATTCTAACGGATGCTCACATATTCTGTGGTGAACAGGATTATTATGAATGTATGAAATGACATTTTGAAAATAGTTATCATAATCGATTTGCTTTCTTCTAAAAGGTCTTTCAAACAAAGAACCGTGACGATTATGCCATTTATTATAAGCTTTGGTGTAAGCATTAAATAAATTTGAAAATGTTTGTGAAGGCAAGACTTTCTTGGTTGAAGTAATTTCCTCAATTTCTTTAATTCTAACTAAAAAGTGGAAATGATTTTTCATTAAACACCAAGCATAGGTTTCTGCAATCGGATTAATGTGTTCATCGTAAAGATTAAGAAAATGCTGGAAGTTCGATTTCTCTTTAAAGAGAATATCACTGTTAATACCTCTGTTGTATATATGGTAGTATTTACCATATTTTAACGGTTGAATCATATCTGTATGGCTTTTAATTTATTAGGCTAAAATAAAAAAAACTTCTAATAAAGTATTTTATTTTTTGAAAAATTTTAACGGTTTAATTTGTTAAACCTGACAGGTTTCAAAAACCTGTCAGGTTTACGTATCAAAACTATTCCACCGTTACACTTACTTTTTATACTTCTTTTCAGAAACAATTTCAACCACTTTGAGTTCTTTTGCAAATAATTCAATCAAATTCTTTAACGTTTTACCCGCTTTTGTTCGCTCGTTTATTTTGATGGTGATTGTTGTTATTGATTTTTGGTTGTGATATGAATTAAGGGAGTTTTTTGTTTGGTATTGAATGAGAAATTCCTATAAAAAAACACCAACCTCTCAGTCAGTGTTTTATAAAAATCTATATTTCTGTCTACTGTGACTGCGACTGAAAACTACTCCTCCATCAAAACCTCCAAAATACTAATCGCCGCCTCACTAATCTTCGTTCCGGGTCCAAAAACGGCAACCGCTCCGGCATCAAACAAAAATTGGTAATCTTGTGCAGGAATCACGCCACCAACTATAACCATAATGTCTTCACGACCGTATTTTTTGAGTTCTTCAATCACTTGCGGAACCAAGGTTTTGTGTCCGGCTGCTAAAGACGAAACGCCTAAAATATGCACGTCGTTTTCCACAGCTTGTTTGGCGGCTTCTTGTGGGGTTTGAAAAAGTGGACCAATATCCACATCAAAACCTACATCGGCATAACCGGTTGCCACTACTTTTGCACCACGATCGTGACCGTCTTGTCCCATTTTGGCAATCATAATACGAGGACGACGACCTTCTTTCTTGGCAAAAGCATCGGCTAATTGTTTCGCTTTTTCAAAGCTTTCGTCGTTTTTGATTTCTTTACTATACACGCCGCTAAAAGTTCTAATTTGTGCTTTATATCGTCCGAAAACGGCTTCTAAGGCATCACTGATTTCGCCAAGAGTTGCTCTGTTTCGGGCTGCTTCTACGGCTAAAGATAATAAATTTTCCTGACCTGATTTTGCAGATTCAGTCAATTTGGCTAAACTTGCTTTTACTTTTTCCGTATCACGAGTGGATTTTATTTGTGCCAATCGTTCCAATTGTTGTTTGCGTACCATTTCGTTATCCACATCCAAAATCATCAACGGATCTTCTTTCTCCAAACGGTATTTGTTTACGCCAACAATAATATCTTGTCCGCTGTCAATTCTCGCTTGCTTTCTGGCTGCAGCTTCTTCAATTCGCAATTTCGGAATTCCGGCTTCAATGGCTTTGGTCATGCCGCCTAATTCTTCCACTTCTTCAATCAAAGCCCATGCTTTTTTGGCAATTTCATCGGTCAAACTTTCTACATAATAACTTCCTGCCCACGGGTCAACCGTTTTGCAGATTTTCGTTTCTTCTTGCAAAAAGATTTGCGTATTTCGTGCAATTCGAGCAGAGAAATCGGTTGGTAAGGCAATCGCTTCATCCAATGCATTGGTGTGTAATGATTGCGTTCCGCCAAAAGCTGCTGCTGCGGCTTCAATGCATGTTCGAGCTACATTGTTAAACGGATCTTGTTCGGTTAAACTCCAACCCGAAGTTTGACAATGCGTTCGTAACGCTAATGATTTTTCATCTTTCGGATTGAATCGTTTGAGCAATTTTGCCCATAACATTCGACCCGCACGCATTTTGGCGATTTCCATAAAATGATTCATCCCAATTGCCCAGAAAAACGAAAGGCGAGGAGCAAAAGTGTCAATATCCATTCCGGCTGCTAATCCGGTTCGGATGTATTCTAAACCATCGGCTAAGGTATAAGCCAATTCAATATCGGCAGTAGCTCCGGCTTCTTGCATATGATAACCCGAAATCGAAATCGAATTGAATTTAGGCATATTTTTACTCGTATATTCAAAAATATCGGCAATAATTTTCATCGAAGGAGTAGGTGGATAGATGTACGTATTTCGCACCATAAACTCTTTCAAAATATCATTTTGAATGGTTCCCGAAAGTAAATGTGGAGCCACGCCTTGTTCTTCAGCAGCCACAATATAAAAAGCCATAATTGGTAAAACAGCACCGTTCATGGTCATGGAAACCGACATTTCACCAAGCGGAATTTGATCGAACAAAACCTTCATATCTTCCACCGAATCGATAGCAACTCCGGCTTTTCCCACATCACCCACCACACGTTCATGATCAGAATCATATCCTCGGTGTGTGGCTAAATCAAATGCAACTGAAAGTCCTTTTTGACCTGCAGCTAAATTTCTTCGGTAAAACGCATTACTTTCTTCGGCTGTGGAAAATCCAGCATACTGACGAATGGTCCACGGTCGGCGAACGTACATAGTAGCATAAGGACCACGCAGATTAGGAGCAAATCCGGCACCAAAATCAAGATGTTTCAAATCCTTCACATCCTCTTTTGAGTAGAATGATTTGAGTTCGATGTTTTCGGCGGTTTGAAAGTTATCTGTTTGAGGTTTTTCTATATTCTGATTTCTACCTTCTAATTTTATATGTTGGATGTTTTTTCTCATGATAATTTTTCTGAAGATAAACGTTCCTGCTCCAATTTCTCAGCCAATCGTCTTTCAATAATCGGTGTAATCAATGTTTTTCTCGGATTGGTTTTCACAAAAGGAAACAGCTCTAAGTCATTGGCCATTTTGTCATTTTTGTTCGGATATTTGTTGGTTCCCAACAAAACTTCTTTTCCGGAATCAAATAAATCTTGTTCTTTTTGAGCACTTTCATTGATTTTTCGTTGAATCGTTCCTTCAATTAATTGAGTAATGAATCCGCCATTGGCCTCAATATCTTTAAACAGAGTCAAGGCTTTTTCGGCTAATTGTTCGGTTAGACTTTCAATATAATAAGCTCCGTCAGATGGATTATTAACCTCATTAAAATAACTTTCGTGTTTTAAAACCAATAATTGATTGCGGGAAATTCGATCTCCAAATTCATTGTCTTTGTGATAAATAGCATCATAAGCCAAATTAGAAACCGCATTGGCTCCGCCCAAAATAGCACTCATACATTCGGTTGTGGTGCGAAGCATGTTGACGTTGTAATCGTATAATGTTTTGTTGCGTTTGGTTGGCGTAACAACAATATGACAATCAAAAGTATGATTATATTCTTTTGCCAACGCATTAAAAAGTAAACGTAAAGCTCTCAATTTAGCAATTTCAAAAAAGTAATTGGTGCCAACTGAAACTTCAAATGTAATGGGCGATGAAATGTTTTCAATCCGATTGAAATATTCATTCACATGTGCTAAAGAATAAGCCAATTGCTGAATGATATTCGCTCCTGCATTTTGATACAAATCGGTTTTGCAACTTAAAAATGGAATGTTTAATCCAGAAATTAAATTTAGCTCACTAAAATCTTTTTCTAACGAAGTAAACCAATTTCCATCTTTTGCCAATTGACCAACTGGATCTTGTAAAACAACAATTTTGTAATCATTTTGAATCGAAAAAGCACCAACTTTTTTAACAAATTCAGCAGAAAGAAATAATAAATTAAAGTAATACGTTACATTTTCTTTCGGAAGATTCATCATTAATTCATCCAACAAAATCGCTTCACTTTCAATCGTAAACCGTATAGATTCCGCACCTCTTTGTAAAGAATCAATTGCTCTTTCATTCGATTTTTTTACATCATGAACATAAATATTCTGAACAATGTTAAATCCATCAGAACCCGATGTTTCAAAATTAAAATCATTTTCATCGCTGTGATAAAAGGGTTTTACTTTAATGCCTTCCGGACTTTCCCAAACCAACGTTTCATTGTAGTCTGCACCTTTGAGTTCAAACTGAATTTGTTGTTTCCACTGCTTTGTAGAAACAGGTTCAAACTCTTTAAATAATTCTTTTGCCATAATTTATAGCGATTTGTTGTTTTCTTCTTCTTTTGGAAGTATATCTTCCTCAAATTCTATGATATAAATATCTTCACTATCTCGTTTCATATAGTATTTTTCACGAGCGTATTTTTCAATTTGATCAGGATTATTGAGGCGTTTAATGTCTAGACAATCTTTTTTAATTTCGTCTTGGTAGTATTCTTTGTTGGTTTCCAATTCATCGAGCTCTTCATTCAAAACACGATGTTCCAGATAGGAATAATTATCTAAAAAAAGCATCCATACCGCAAAAAAAAGAAATACAAAAACATATCGATTTCCGACATATTTAAACCAAGGATATTTTTCTTTTAAGCGTTGAATAAATTTCATAATTATAATATACGTTGATTGATAACGGCTCTTACAACATCAATTGCCACTGTATTATATTTGTCATTTGGAATAATAATATCAGCAAAAGCCTTGGTGGGTTCGATAAATTGTTGATGCATCGGTTTCAACGTGTTTTGATAACGATTTAAAACTTCTTCCATATCTCGACCACGTTCAGCAATATCACGTTTTAATCTGCGAATTAGGCGTTCATCAGAATCGGCATGCACAAAAATTTTAATATCAAACATATCCCTAAGTTCCGGATTGGCTAAAATTAAAATTCCTTCAACTATCATTACTTTCCTTGGATGAGTCATAATTGTATCATCCGTTCGATTGTGGGTGACAAAAGAATAAACAGGTTGTTCAATAATTTTACCGGCTTTTAATTCTCTTAAATGTTGAACCAATAAATCAAAGTCAATCGCTCTTGGGTGATCAAAATTAATCTTTGTTCGTTCTTCATAACTTAAATTGTGCGTTTCTTTATAATAAGAATCTTGTGAAATAATGCCCACTTCAGTTTCCGGAAGTTCGTTCATAATTTGATGTACAACCGTGGTTTTCCCACTTCCTGTGCCACCTGCAATGCCAATAATCAACATGTTTTTTTTCGTTTGTTTAAGTGTAACAAAGTTAAAAATTATAAATGCAGAAATATTGTTTTTTCATTATTAATTTTTAAAAATGTTTACACATTATATTTGGCTTAAATTTATTTGTTTTAGATATAATTAACTAGCATGACGATACAGAAATCAAAAAATCCCTCTCACAAAGTGAAAAGGATTTTGGTGGTCGGAGTGGCAGGATTATTTCATGAACCTGAATATAGGAAATGTTGCTCGCCAAAATCCTTAGAGCTTCGCACAGCGTTATTTTTTGTTTTCAAACCTTACAAGCAAGCTTGACGGTTCTAAAAACAAAATATCCCTCTCACAAAGTGAAAAGGATTTTGGTGGTCGGGGTGGCAGGATTCGAACCTGCGGCCTCCTGCTCCCAAAGCAGGCGCGATAACCGGGCTACGCTACACCCCGCATTCAATGCTTGAATGAGGGTGCAAATATAGTACTATAATTAGTTTTACCAAACCAATTTTTAAATAAAATTAGGTTATTCAAAAATTATTAAAACTAATCAACAATTAAGTAATCTTTTTTATTTAAAACTTACATTTGCAATCAAATTTAGAAATCAATATTATGTCTGATACAATCGAAAAAGTTAAGTGCTTAATTATAGGTTCAGGACCAGCGGGTTACACAGCTGCCATTTATGCTGCAAGAGCCAATATGTTTCCTGTTTTGTACCAAGGAACGCAACCGGGAGGACAATTAACTACCACCAATGAAGTTGAAAATTTTCCGGGTTATCCTGATGGTGTAACCGGACCGGAAATGATGATTCAATTGCAAGAACAAGCCAAACGTTTTGGAACTGATATTCGTGATGGGTGGGCAACCAAAGTTGATTTTTCCGGACCTATTCATAAAGTTTGGGTAAACGATACAAAAGAAATTCATTGTGAAACGGTGATAATTTCCACCGGAGCATCTGCAAAATATTTAGGATTGCCATCAGAACAACATTACCTTCAAATGGGGGGTGGTGTTTCAGCTTGTGCGGTTTGTGACGGATTTTTCTACAGAGGTCAAGAAGTTGTAATTGTTGGAGCAGGAGATTCAGCTTGTGAAGAAGCTCATTACTTATCAAAATTGTGTAAAAAAGTGACCATGTTAGTGCGTAGCGAAAAATTCCGTGCTTCCAGAATTATGGAAGAGCGAGTTC
The DNA here is from genome assembly GCF_000425465.1 of Flavobacterium filum DSM 17961. Lineage (GTDB taxonomy): Bacteria > Bacteroidota > Bacteroidia > Flavobacteriales > Flavobacteriaceae > Flavobacterium > Flavobacterium filum. The sequence goes on from NZ_AUDM01000015.1 coordinate 76,968, forward strand.
GCAAAACGAAAAACATTGAGATATTATTAAATACAGAAACTGTTGAAGTAAAAGGAGACGGTCAAGTAGTTAGCTCTGTTTTGGTGAAAGAAAGAACAACCGGAAAAGAAACTGAAATCCCTGCTACAGGATTTTTTGTTGCCATTGGTCATAAACCAAATACGGATATTTTTGCGGATTATCTTGACTTAGATGAAACAGGTTATATTAAAAATGTTCCGGGAAGAGCATTGACTAATGTAGAAGGTGTTTTTGTTGCAGGAGATGCTGCCGACCACGTTTACAGACAAGCGATTACTGCTGCCGGAACTGGCTGTATGGCGGCTTTGGATGCAGAACGTTATCTTGCGAGTAAAGAATAAGTTGAAAAAATAAAAACAAAAAAATCCAACTGAAGAGTTGGATTTTTTTTATTTGAGTAGTTTTTTGTTTAAGGATGATTCGTCTGCAAAGCGTTTGATTTCAATGGTTGCATTTCCATATAAGTTAGTTTCAGACTTACCGGAAGATTCTAACGTTAATTTATCTGATACTTGAATGTGGCTTTTAGCTGAACTTTCTATTACTAAAACTGCTGTTTTTGTGGCTAGATTTTTTCCTGTAAAAGTGGTACTATTATCCATTCTAAGATTACAACTATTTACATCACCTTCAATGGTAGCAGTTGCTTTTTGATACATATCACATTTAAAATTAGATGAACGAATCAATGCTTTTACATTGGTATTTTTACTTAATTCAAACAAAATATCATCTGATTTTATGTTTATTTCCACTTTTGATTTATCATTTGCAATCAAGGTAAAATTATCACAATCAGCATTTAAAAATAATCGGGCATCATCATAACATTTAAAGGTTGCTTGATTTAGTTTTAAATCTGACAACGCTGTAACTTTTGCTTCCCCTTTTGCAATCAGCATTTTAAATTGGTCAGTATAGGTTATTCTTACACTTGTTTTTTTTGCACCTGAAATAGCATGCATCAATCCGACTCTCAAAGTTGTTCCACTTAATTTAATGTCAAATGATTCATGCGTATTATCATCAGCTTCAATTTCTACATTAGGTTGATCACCTTTAATAATGAATACATCTATTTCATCTTCAATTTCAATATTTTCAAAATTACTTATCTCTTTTTGGGTGATAGTTACAATTTTAGAAGCTTTAATTTTTTCTTTTTTTTGTGACCATACAATAGTGCTTAGTAAAAGAAAAGTGAACAAAAGGATACTTTTTTTCATTTTAGATTGGGTTAATGAAGCAAATATAAAAAAAACATCCCGATTTTGTCGGGATGTTTTTAACTAATCTATTAATAAATTTTTAATTTAACTTAACTGAACCACCTGATGAAGTTGCCTTTGTTATCGTTTTTGGGTTGTTATAATATTTAATATCACTTCCACTTGAGGCTTTTGCATCTAAACTTACAATAGGGTGAACTTTTATTCCACTACCACTAGAAGATTTTGCCGTTACTTCATTTGAAAGTAAATTTTCTGCATCAATATCGCTACCACTTGATGATTCAGCTATTAAATTTAATGTTTTGCCATCAATTTCAATTTCACTGCCGCTACTTGTTTCACAAATAGTTTTTTCTGATTCAACAGTCAAATTAATTTCAGCTCCACTTGAAGCTTTGGCATCAATTGATTTGACAACTAGTTTGTTTTTACTGTTTATTGAAGATCCACTTGACGCTCTTAAATTTTCCACATTCGGCATCGAAACATATACTTTTCTTGATTTACTAAACTTAACACTTTTTTCGATGCTAATCTTTAAAATTCCGTCAGATATGTCAGTTGTAATATATTCAATAATATTTTTATCTGCTTCAACAACTATTGATTTAACATCTTCTTGAGTAATATATACATCAATGCCTTTTGAAACTTCAATATTTGTAAATTCTCCTGAAACAGGACGATTCTCTTTAATTATATTTCCATCTCCTTTAATGTTATCACCTAGGTCTAATGAAAATTGACAGGAGTTCATCAATATTGATAAAAGAACAACAATGATGGTTCTGGTAATGTAAACAATTAACTTGATCATGATTAGTTAGTTTTAATGATTATACCTTCCTTGTTTATTTCGAGTCCTTTGAAATCTTTGTTTTTAATTTCTTTATTTTTTTCTTCTATGAGTATTCCGTCTCGGTTAATTGTTACAGATGTTGATGATGAATCACTCGAAACATCATTGTACTCATTTTCTTCAACCGGACAATTTATACATTTAACTTGCTCTTTAGTTATTATATAAATGTATTGGTCAGAACTGTAATGTAAATTAAAAAATGAATTGTTAGATGAATCAAAGCGTTGAACAGAACTATCAGGCTTAATGTAAGTACCTTGTGGCATGTATAAATACAATTCAACTTCTTGGTTTCTATATTTGTTTTTTAAATCGGTAATAAAAAAGTTGTCTAAAATTAATTTATTTTTCTCAAATTTATAGGAATAATTTATTTTTTCTGCTCTTTTCTTTGCTTCAGAATTTGATTTTCCCTCTGCTTTTCGTTCAATTTGAAGATATGGCATTGGCTCATCAGTATAAAGAATTTCTAAACTAATCTCATTTGAATAAATGATGTCATTGCCGTTTTCATCTTGGGTTACCTCAAATTCATTGTGATGAAAATCTTTTGCATAGTAATCATTAAATTTAAATTGAATTTCTAATGTGTCTGTTGGTGAAATGGTTAACGTTTCTTTTTCTACAATTTTACCGTTGTAAGCAATTTCAGTTGCTTGTTTGAGGCCAAATGCAATTAAAGTACCAACTGAAATTATCCATAATGCTAGTAAGGTATATTTTGCAATATTTCCAATTGATTTCATGTTAGTTATCAATAATTTTAATCCCAAAATCATCAAAAAGAAAAACGGAATACCAATTGCAAATATACTTAATAAGACAACTAACCAAATTGGAAATTCGCTCACAATAACGGCGTCATAATAACTTTGCCATGGCATATCTACAAATGTAGTTGAGCCAAAAGTAAAGCCTCCAATTAAGATACTTCCTAGCATAAAAATTGAGATGATTAAAATTAATGCTCCAATAAATTTGGCAAAGACACTAAAAATAGTCATGAATATTTCTCCAATAGCAGACCCAACTCTTTCAGCTCCTGTTTTTGCCGCACTTCCTACTTTAGTATAATCGGCATTTTCTATTTTCTCTGAAATATTCGAAAATTCCTCACGTACTTTTTTTTCAATATTACTCAAATTCACCGGCTCTCCTGTCATTTGTAGTTTTTCAGCGGTAGTTTGAGCTTTAGGAATTAAAACCCATAGTAATAGATAAAGTAAGATTGGTGAGCCAACTCCGGCAATTACGATAAAAACCAACAATAATCTTATCCATAAAGAATCTACACCAAAGTAATGACCTAAACCTGCACAAACTCCTCCTAAAATGTTTTTATCAATATCACGATAAAGTTTTTTATTGGTTTTTGTGCTTGTGTCAGTGAAATTGGATTGACTTGATTCACCTTCTTCTTCAATTCTATAATCTTCTGGTTGACCCATAATGGCAATCATGGCATCAACATCTTTCAGATTAATTACATTTTTATCAGAATCTTTATGCTCACTGAAAATTTCAGAAATTCTTACTTCTATATCTTTCATAATTTCATCTTGACCAGAAGAATTAGAAAGTGAACGTTTTATAGCATCAAAATAGCGATTTAATTTTTGATATGCATCTTCATCAATGTGAAAGAAGAGACCGCCTAAATTTATATTTACTGTTTTGTTCATGACTTTAGTTTTGGTTAGTTATGGTGTTTACGGCGTTGGATAATTCTGTCCAAGTACCATTGAGTTCATTTAAAAATTGTTTTCCTATTTCTGTCAGAGCATAATATTTTCTTGGTGGCCCTGATGTTGATTCTTCCCAGCGATAATTGAGTAGTCCGTCATTTTTAAGTCGAGTGAGCAGTGGATAAACCGTGCCTTCTACGACCAATAGTTTTGCGTTTTTTAAGGTATCTAATATTTCAGAGGTGTAGGCTTCTTTTTCTTTTAAGACCGATAAGATACAGAACTCTAAAACACCTTTTCGCATCTGTGCTTTTGTGTTTTCAATATTCATAATTCATGATAAGATTTTTAGTTTAACTGATTCGTTTTTTGATTTGATTAATTGCCTTTCAGCGATGATTGATTGATGATTGAAACTCTATTTTATAAATTTTATGGTAAATGGATAATTGTATATTGTGCCCTCATTGGCTTTAACAGTTCCTATAACAACTAAAATAAATTCCGCAATTGTCCAAATTCCAACCACTATAGCAGTAATAATACCTAGCGTGATTAAATCTACTGGAATTACATCTCCGCCTGCATTTTCAATTTTAATATAGTTAACAATGGAACCGATAAAAAAGATTCCTAATACAATAGCTATAATAATGCTATACGTTAATATGCTCAAATGAAAATTCACTACAGATTTACCATTTTCATTTACATATTCGGATTCATGTTTTTTTTGTTGCCATATGATTAATGGAACTACAATTCCGGCAAACGGAATTAAATACTTAGCAAATGCACTCAAATGCAATAATGCTGCTGTTGTTTTTTCGTTTTGTGCTGTCATAATTTAAAGTGTATAATAATATCCTATGCAAATATATGTCTAAAAGAAGGTATTGTGTTACGCATAGTACTTATATTTAACAAAATATTAACAATATTGATTTAATTGAAAAATATTATATTTACATCAAAATTCAGTATCCATGAGGTTTTCAGCTTTTAATATCAATGTTTTTCTTTTTTTTAAATTACCATCTGCTTTTTGGTGTGGTGTTCGGGTAAAGTCAATAAATGATAAGGAATGTGTGGTAACTGTGAAACATCGATGGTTCAACCAAAACCCTTTTAATTCCATGTATTTTGCTGTTCAAGCTATGGCGGCAGAACTCACGACTGGTGCTTTGGTAATGGGAAAAATTAAAGAAAGCGGCAAAAATATATCCATGTTAGTAGCTAATAACAATGGAAATTTTACCAAAAAGGCTCGTGGTAGAATAACATATATATGTAGCGAAGGCTCTCTTATTGATCAAGCCATTAAAAAAGCAATTGAAACCGATGAAGGACAAACATTTTGGATGAAATCCATTGGAACTGATGAAAAAGGAGACCAAGTTGCGGAACTTAACTTTGAATGGAGTGTTAGATTAAAGTAATTTTCAGAAGCTTCATCCCGCTTTTCGTTACAAGTCCGTTTGATGGGCTTGGTTCGGCTAAGCTTTACCAAGAGCTTCCTTTGGTCGCTTTGGTAAATCAAGTCTCACACAAGCCCATCAATCCGGGCTTTTCACTACAATCGGGGCTAGGGTAGCAGAAGTAAAAAGAAGTTTCAGGTTTCAACCAATATCAATTGATTACCAAACC
>NZ_AUDM01000016.1 GCF_000425465.1 Flavobacterium filum DSM 17961
GGTCTCTGGGTGTTTCTAATTCAAAACTTCCTAAACCACTGGTAATTGTTTTCTTTGCTTTACCGTTACGCCTATTTTTTTCTGATTTAGTCTCTTGGACGTGATCTGTTATTTCACTCTCAAGTGAAGCTTCTAAAATCATTTTTAAAAGCGGTGTAAAAACACCATCTGCACCTGTCAAGGGTTTACCTTGCTTTAATTTCTCTATAGCTGACTTAGAGAAAGACTCAAAATCGAATTGTTCGCTCATAATAAATCAAATTTAAAAAATTCATCCTTCTATTTTTTATATTTGACACAGTTTATTGAGCATACTCAATAAAGTTAATTATTAAACAAAACTGTTCCTATAATATCCGAAAAATTTATGAATCCCAAATATCTTGAATCTTCAGAATTATCTCTGTTATCACCTAACAGAAAAACTTTACCCTCAGGTACTTTAATCGGACCAAAATTATCTTTATTCCAATCATGTTTGAAAATACTTTTTATATTCTTATCAGTATCTTTTTCAGTAACTCTTTTATGACCAAAACCCTTTTTATTGGCAAAATTATCATCAATCGATACTATTAGGCTGTCATTATTAATGAATTGAGAAATAGATATGTAATGTTGCTTTTCATTTAAAGCTAAATTTTGATAATTATTAGAAGTTAAAAAATAGTTGTGAATGAAGTTTACATCTTTATCTCTATTTTCGTTATTTATAAATACAACTCCATTTTTAATTTCAATTATATCGTTTTCTTTTCCACACAATCTGAAAATTCTAACCGCTTTTCCAAACTTAGCATCTTCAAACTTGAATGATACAAAATCACCATTTATAGGGTTTATCAAATTTGAAATCAGAATTTTAGAATTCATTTTCAAATTAGGCTCATTAGCAACAGTAGAATTGTTATAAATACTTAAAACGCCCGTTATGTTTAGGATAAAATAAATTGAATAAAGAACTACTGCAGTAATAAGTGAAAATTTAAATATTTTTTTCATCACTAATTATTTAAAATTTACCATTCTTCAAAATCCTTTGGTTAATCTCCTTTATTAATCTCGGACCTTCATAAATGAATCCGGTGTAAAGTTGGACTAAACTGGCACCGGCTTCTAATTTTTCTATCGCATCATCTGCTGAATGAATCCCTCCTACTCCAATGATAGGAAAGGCACGATTGCTTTTCTCACTCAAGAAGCGAATGACTTCAGTAGAACGTTTGGTTAGCGGTTTACCGCTTAATCCGCCCATTTCGGTTTTGTTTTGTGATTTTAGGCCTTCTCGAGAAAGTGTGGTATTTGTGGCAATGACCCCTGCTATTTTAGTGGATTTGACAATGTCTATGATGTCTAACAATTGCTCATCCGTCAAATCAGGGGCAATTTTTAAAAGAATAGGTTTAGATTTAGCTTTGGTTTCATTTCGGTTTTGAAGGGTTTGCAGCAATTGCGTAAGGGGTTCTTTGTCTTGCAAGGCTCGTAAATTGGGCGTGTTTGGTGAACTCACATTCACCACAAAATAATCCACGTAAGGGAATAAGGCTTCAAAACAGATTTCGTAATCAGAAGTAGCTTCCTCGTTGGGTGTATTTTTATTCTTCCCGATGTTTCCGCCAATTAATACGCCTTTGTTTTTTTTCAAACGCTCAACTGCTTGTGTTACTCCTCCATTATTAAATCCCATACGGTTGATGATGGCCGCATCTTCTTTGAGCCGAAATAGTCTTTTTTTGGGATTACCTTCTTGCGGTTTTGGGGTTAAGGTTCCTATTTCGATGAATCCAAAACCAAAATTGGACAACTCTTGATATAACTTTGCATCTTTATCAAATCCTGCTGCCAATCCTACCGGATTTTTGAATTTCAATCCGAAAACTTCCCGTTCTAATTTCGGATGTTTCACTTCATACAGTGATTGAAATAATTTTCCCATGCCGGGTATTTGATGTAAAAAACGAATCAATGAAAAGGTAAAATAATGTACTCGTTCCGGATCGAAACAGAATAATAGAGGTCGAATCAGTAGTTTATACATGGTTGTGTTGTTGTGGTACAAAAATAAGGAATCCCGCTTACATCGCTACCAAACACGACACAAAATAATCGATTTCTTCTTTTGTATTTTCGTGACTGAAGGACAGTCGAATACTGGGGCATTCTAATTCTTCCACCGTTAAAAATTCGGCCAATACGTGAGAAGGTTTACTGCTTCCCGATTGGCAAGCACTTCCTCTGGAAACTGCAATTCCTTTCATGTCTAATTCAAACAAAATCAACGCTGATTTTTCTTTGGGTAAAGGCAATTGCACATTCAGAATAGAGTAAAACGTTTCCAAACCCCCATTGAATTTAATTGTTGGAAATTGAGCAGTCAATTTTTCAATGGCGTATTTTTTCAATTCAAAAATCGCATTTCGTTCGGTATCTAAATTTTGATAAGCGATTTCGAGTGCTTTAGCCATTCCGGCAATTTGATGGACTGATTCGGTTCCGGCACGTAAACCTTTTTCTTGTTCACCACCTAAAAGCAGCGATTGCATGGGCGTATTTTTTCGCACAAAAGCAAAGCCAACCCCTTTTGGTCCGTGGAATTTATGAGCACTAGCCGTTAAAAAATCGATGGGTAATTGTTGTACATCTATTTCTGTTTTCCCAATGGATTGTACCGTATCAGAATGAAAATAGGCTTTGTGGTCTTTACAATGTGACGCCACTCGCTCCATATCCAATACCACACCGGTTTCATTGTTCACCTGCATTAAGGATACCAGGGTTGGGATATTTGTCTCTAATAATTGTTCAAGTTGGCGATAATCGATATGCCCGTTTTCTAAAATGGAAAGAAATTCAACTGTAATTCCGTATTCTTTTTGTAAAGCCAACACCGGATACAATACAGCATGGTGTTCGATTTTGGTAGTAATAATGCGTTTTACTCCTAATTTTTGTACTGCATTTTGGAGTATCCAATTATCGGCTTCTGTACCGGAAGAAGTGAAAATAATTTCCTGAGCGGAACAATTCAGTTGCTTGGCTATGCTTTTGCGTGCCGATTCCAAAATCACTTTGGCTCCCCGACCATAGCTGTGCGTTGAAGACGGGTTGCCGAATTCAGTTTGCATCACCTTTACCATTTCCTGAATGACTTCAGGACGGATGGAGGTGGTGGAGGCGTTATCGAGGTATATTTTGTTCATTTATTACGTAGCTTTTTGACCTGCTTCGCAGGAGATTCCTATTTCGACTTCGTCATCTTGCGGAATGACAAAAAGATGGATTATCTTGCTTTTTGTCCTGCTTCGCAGGAGGTTCCTATTTCGACTTTGTCATCTTGCGGAATGACAAAAAGATGGATTATCTTGCTTTTTGTCCTGCTAAGCAGGAGGTTCCTATTTCGACTTCGTCATCTTGCGGAATGACAAAAAGATAGAATTTCACTTTCGTATTACCTATTACCCATTACCTATTACCTATTACCCATTACCTATTACCTATTACCCATTGCCTATTGCCTATCTCCTAATACCTATTTCCCTTAAAGAGGAAAGAAACTAATCGCTGTTCCTCCACCTGCTGCTAGGTTCAATTTTATTTTAGACTTTGCGGTTACTTCGATGGTTTTGATGGTATATGCTTTAGGATTTTTTTCCCAATGAGCGTCTTTTCCGTCTTGGTAAATGGTGGCTTTGTATTTTTTACCCGGTGTTAGGAAGTCTACTGTTATTTCAGTACTTCTTGGATTTTCATCGGTGATGGCTCCTAAAAACCAGGTTTCTTTTCCTTTAGTTTTTCGGGCGATAGTAACGAAATCTCCGGGTTCGGCTTCCAAAATTCGGGTATCGTCCCAATCTACTTCTACATCCTTGATGAATTGAAAGGCATCCGGATAACGTTCGTAATTTTCAGGTAAATCAGCTGCCATTTGTAACGGACTGTAAATCGTAACATACAAGGCCAATTGCTTGGCTAAAGTGGTATGGACTTGTTCTTTTTTAGCTGCATCATAATGACTCATTTTGATTTCAAAAATCCCCGGTGTATAATCCATTGGTCCTCCCAAAAAGCGAGTAAACGGTAAAATCGTTTCATGAGCAGGTGGATTTCCTATACTCCAGGCATTGAACTCGTTTCCACGAGCGGCTTCGGCTGCAATGTAATTGGGGTAGGTACGATGTACACCGGTTGGTCGTGATGATTCGTGAGAATTGACCATGATTTTATATTCAGCTGCACGTTCTACTACCCAATTAAAATGATTCACCATCGTTTGACCGTCATGCCATTCGCCACGCGGAATTATTTTGCCAACATAACCGGTTTTCACGGCATCATAATTGTGTTTTTTCATGAACGAAAACGCACGGTCCAATCGGCGTTCGTAATTGGCTACCGAACCCGAAGTTTCATGGTGCATGATCATTTTGACTCCTTTGGATTGTGCATATTTTTTAACTTCTTCTACATTGAAATCAGGATATGGCGTTACAAAATCGAAAACATTTTCTTTCCAATTGCCAAACCAATCTTCCCAGCCTACATTCCAACCTTCTACCAAAACGCCATCAAAACCGTGTTTGGCGGCAAAATCAATGTATTTTTTGGTGTTTTCAGTGGTAGCACCATGTTTTCCGGTAGGTTTTAATTCAGCATCCTGAGCCATCTGAGCATTTTGTGAGCCGGCATAATCCCAAGTAGCTTTTCCCACGTGCATTTCCCACCAAATGCCGACATATTTCATAGGTTTTATCCACGAAGTATCTTCAATTTTTGAAGGTTCATTCAAATTGAGTGTCATTTTTGAAGCTAGTATTTTTCGTGCATCATCACTCACCATGATAGTTCTCCATGGCGTATTGGCCGGTGCTTGAAGATACGCTTTGTCACCAATAGCATTGGGTACCAAATGCGATTGCATTAAAAAAGTTGACGTATCTACATCCAAATGCATAATCGGGTAATTGACTACGGCGGCTTCAAAAATATTCACATACATTCCGCTGGGTGACTTTAGCATTACCGGTGATTGAATTCTAGATTTCGCCATTGGTCCTTTCATGCCGATACCGTTATTCATATCCAATTTAGTAACATCAATTTCGGATAATTTGGTTTCGTTATAAACATATTCCTGACTATCATAATCGCCCGGAATCCAGAAAACTTTGTAATCTTCCGTTAAGGCAAATTGGGTCGTTTCATCACTAATAACAAAGTAATTCAGTTTTTCTTGTGCCGGAATTTCATATCGAAAAGCCAACCCTTCATCAAACAATCGAAAAACGATATTCATTTTACGTTGGGTAGTTTTTTGAAATAATTCAACCGTTAACTCATTAAAATGATTGGTAATTTCTTTTTGTTCACCCAACACAGGATTCCATTTTTCATTCACTGTTTTTATAGCATGATTTTTAATTTCAAAATCAGCCGCTAACGTATTGGTTTGTTTCAACACTAATCCTAAAAAAGAGGTCTCGACAACAGCTTTGTTTTTGTACAACAATGAATAGTAAGGTCTTCCAATTTTGTTCACCCCTACTTTAAGTTCCAATTGGTTGTTGGGCGAATTCAGTTTTTGAGCCATTGCAAAAGGGGTTATAATCACAAAAAATAACAATACTACTTTGTTCATTTTAAATTTTTTTTTGAATTTCAAAGATACGGAATAAGGTTAAAAACATCCTAATTAAAAATAAATGCTTTTCAGAGAAGTTAAAAGTTCTATTTTTGCTTATTATTTTTGGAATTATGAAACACTTTTTTTGGATTTTACTTTTAACCATAAGTCTTTTTGGATGTGACGATGGTGATTTCAATATCGATACTTTTGATTTTTCAACTGTTTCTTCCGCCTCCTGTAATAGTGGAGCTTCCGGATTTTTTGTATATAAAATAAATGGTTCTGAAGTGCTTTTACTTCAAATTCCTGAAAATAATTTTATCAATGAAATAACGCCAGATGGTCAACCTCGTACAGTTAGCATTACCGGTGCCAATAAATTAATATATAGAATATATAATGGTACCGTTACAAGTGGAGCAATATGTACGACCATTCCACCTGCCAATCCAACCGTTACGGAAGAATGGAATGCTGTTTCCGGAACAATTGAAATTACGACTACAGCCAATAAAACTACAAATGACACAGATAATTCCTCTTTTGTATCCGGTTATACTCATACAGTAGTCATTCGAAATGTAAATTTTGAAAAAAGCAATGGAACACAACAATTATATAGTGTTTTAGATTTTGGAAATTATATTACAACAGCCACTCCACCGGCTAATTTTGTGGATTTTACCTTGAAAGCATGTGATACTTCTTTTAATTTTGTTTATAAAGTGGTGGGTAGTCAATCTCTACGGTTAACTACAGATGGTAGTCTTTTTCTTAATGAAGTAACTACGGCAGATAATCCCAGAAAAGATTTAATCGGTTCTACCTATCAATTGCAATTGGATTATTATGCTGACAACATTAACGATGCCTTTATGTGTGCAAGTCCAACACCAACAACTCCCACATTATTACAACGATGGACAGCTCAAAATGGAGTAACCGACGTAAGTGGAATCATTGAAGTAGTAACAACCGAAGAATACGAAATTCCAACCGACAATCAGAGTCCGTTAGTTGGTTATCGCCAAACCATTACGTTGAAAAAAGTGACCATGGAACGCAACGGAGTAACTTTTAAATTAGGTGATTCGTATGCATTAGGAGCAATAGTTACTCCGCTTTAGAAACTATTTTTCTGAATAAAATAAACTTCGGTAGCACCAAATCCATATTTTTGGAAATTGGCTTCTTGAAAGGTTATGTTATCATACCGTTTTAGCAAGCTTTCCAGTTCATACTTTAGGACCCCTTCTCCTACTCCATGAATAAAAACTATTCTTGGAATTCTATTTCGTTGAGCAAACTCCAATTGGCGTTTAGCCGTTTCGAGTTGTATATTTAAGATCTCATAATTGTTCATTCCTTTTTTGTTTGGAACGAGTTTTTCGATGTGAAGGTCGATTTCAATAGCATAATCCTCTTTTCTGGATTTTTTAGCTTTTTGAGTAATCGCTTTTTTTGAATCAGCTTTTTCTTTTAAAGCAGCGTTCACCTTTTCTCGTGAAAAAAATGAATGAAATTCAGCCTTTTGCTGGTCGAGAATTAATTCCTTTTGATGAAAAGTCAATAAAAATCCATCTTCGGTTTCAATATCAATAGTATCATTTTTGATGGCCACAATTGATCCTTTAACATCATCATCGATAGCCATAACCGAGTCGCCAATTTTAAACATCCTCATCTTCGTTTTGGTTTTTACTGGGAATTTTTTGCATGAGTTTCATGACACCAATCATTACAAAAACAATAGCTGCTGTTTTTCCCAAAAGATGATAAGGTGAATCTTTGGGTAAATAAAACGCAAAGAAAAGTGCAATGCACATTGGAATCAAAAACCAATTTTTCATGAAATATGGCTATATTTTACTTCGTAAAAGTAAAAATAATTATAGTAAAGAAATCAAAGAAAAACATTTTTTTGTAAAATTGTATTTTAAAAATTTCCAATGATGGAGGAATACATGTTACCTTGTTTGTCGAAAAAGCTTTTTGGCATTGATTGTTTCGGATGCGGTATTCAGCGTTCGTTGGTTTTATTGATGAATGGTGATTTTGAAGGAGCTTTATACATGTATCCGGCTATTTACTCGATGCTCCTTTTTTTTCTTTTTATTGGAATCAATTTATTGGACAAATCAAGAGACTACCATAAAATTATTGTATTATTGGGTATCATTACTGCTTTTATCATGGTCTTTTCCTATTTTTATAAATTAATCTATTACTAATCAATACTAAAAATCAACTTATTTATGGAAAAACAAAAATTACCCAATGCCACAGCGGTTTTAATTTTAGGAATCCTTTCGATTCTCACCTGCTGCTGTTATGGAATTTTAGGAATTATTATGGCGGTTATAGCTCTTGTCTTGGCTAAAAAAGACACTCAATTATATTTAGCAAGTCCGGAACTGTATTCCAATTATTCGAACATCAAAACCGGAAAAGTTTTGGCCTATATTGGATTGGTTTTAAGTATTTTGTACTTGCTTTTGGTTATTTGGATGTTCCTAACTTTTGGATTTGAAGGAATGCAAGACCAAGAATTAATGGAAGAAAAAATCAGAGAAATGTTCGGACAATAAAAAAAGGGGAGTTTTCCCCTTTTTTTTATCTTTCAAATTCTTTTACCGATTTGATAATGATTTCGACACATTCGTTCAATTGTTCTTCATTCATTACTAAGGGTGGAGCAAAACGTATGATGTTTCCGTGAGTAGGTTTGGCTAGCAGTCCATTTTCAGCCATTTTCATACAAATGTCCCAAGCGGTTGAGCTGTCTTCGGTATCGTTGATTACGATTGCATTCAGAAGACCTTTGCCTCTCACTAATTTTACAATTGAACTGGTTTGAATGTACTGATTCAATTTTTCTCTGAAAATTTTACCCAATCGTTTTGCATTTTGAGCTAAGTTTTCGTCATATACTACTTCTAAAGCAGCTGTTGCCACTGCTGCAGCCAAAGGATTTCCACCGAAAGTAGAACCATGTTGACCGGGTTTAATTACGTGCATAATTTCATCATCGGCTAAAACAGCAGAAACCGGATAAACACCACCGGAGACCGCTTTACCTAATATCAAAATGTCCGGTTTGGAATAGGTTTCTTGTTGTTCACAATGGTTTTCGCAAGAACAATTTCCACACACAGCTAATAGAGAACCCGTTCTGGCAATTCCGGTTTGCACTTCATCCGCAATGAATAAAACTTCATGTTTTTCACATAAAGCTTTAACTTGTTTTAAGTAACTTTCATTGGGCACATAAACGCCTGCTTCCCCTTGGATGGGCTCTACCAGAAAACCGGCAACATTTGAATTATTTTCTAACACATTTTGAAGAGCCTTTACATCATCATACGGAATACGAATAAATCCTTCTGTGTAGGGACCGAAATTTTTTCTTGCATTTTCGTCATTTGAAAAAGAGATAATTGTAGTAGTTCGACCATGAAAATTGTTATCACAAACAATGATTTGGGCTTGGTGTTCGTCTAAACCTTTCTTTTCATACGCCCATTTACGACAAATTTTGAGAGCGGTTTCAACAGCTTCTGCACCAGTATTCATGGGCAATATTTTTTCAAAACCAAACATTTTTGTGATAAACTTCTCATAAGAACCTAGTTTATCATTGTAAAAAGCTCGAGAAGTTAAGGTCAACGTTTGTGCTTGTGTTACCAAAGCATTCACAATTTTAGGATGACAATGACCTTGGTTCACAGCAGAATAGGCTGATAAAAAATCATAATATCTTTTTCCTTCTACATCCCAAACATAAACTCCCTCTCCACGGGATAATACAACAGGAAGCGGATGATAATTATGAGCTCCATATTGGTCTTCTAAAGCGATTAATGCTGATGAATTGGTTTTTTCTAAAACTGACATTTTTATACAATTTAAAAAATAAGTAACTTACCATTCCTACTTTTACAGGGAGAGAAATCATCCTTTTGACTACAAAAATAAGAAATATTAGAGAAAACGATTGCGTAGATAGTTAAAATAAAAATGATTATTATCAATTTCAAACCTAAAAAAAGTGCTTAATTTTACTGAAAATTAGAATAAAATGGCAGATTCAAGAAATTATTCGCTCAAACAGTTGACTAAGTTTGAATTAAAAGTTGCCCGTCAAAATCGGACGATTTTATTTTTATTTTCGGCTGTACTTTCCATCTTGTTGGTTATGATACTTAGGGACCAATCATTCACGCCCACTCAAGATTATGTTTTATTTTTATTGTTTTTTTCTATCGGATTATGGGTTACTGAGGCTATTCCGCCATTTGCTGTAGGTATTTTAATTGTAGGTTTTTTAGTTTTTACGATGGGACAAGAAAATACGATGGATGCCAAACGATATGTTCAAACGTGGTCGGACGGCGTAATTTGGTTATTTTTAGGTGGATTCTTTTTAGCTGAAGGAATGAAAAAAACAAAATTAGATTTTCAATTGTTAAAAATTGCTGCTCCTCGATTTGGAAATAAAGCCCAAAATATCGTTTTAGGCATTATGATGACAACCGGAGTTATTTCGATGTTGATGAGTAATACCGCTACCACAGCGATGATGATTGCCACTGTAGCCCCATTGTTTGTGCAATTAGGAAAAAATTCACCTATAACAAAAATGTTGGTTATTGGTATTCCCGCAGCAGCTTCAATTGGTGGAATGGGAACAATAATTGGTTCTGCACCCAACGCAATTGCGGTTGGAGCATTGGAAGGAATTGGTGTAAAAATTTCATTTATAGAATGGATGACAATTGGTGTACCGGTATCTGTAATATTGATTTTTCTTTTTTGGAAAGTATTGGTAGTAAAATATGCTATCAAAAACGAAATAGTATCGCTTGATTTTCTTCAAGACAATATTGAAACCGAAGAAGAATTCAGAGAAGAGGAAAAAATTAGAAAGCGAATAGTGTTAACAGTATTGCTTAGTACTCTTATTTTATGGTTAACTTCACAGTGGACAGGTATTCCGGTTTCTGCAGTTTCGGGCATTCCGATTGTTGCTTTAACCATGTTAGGCATTATTGATGCTGATGATGTAAGAGCATTGCCTTGGGATACCTTAATGTTGGTTGCGGGTGGTTTAGCACTTGGGTTAGCCATTCAGGAACAAGGAATTGCCAATTATTTTATTTCAAAAATCAGCAATGTAGAATTAAATGTATATCTGTTACTTTTTCTATTTTCAATTACAACAGTTACATTATCCAATTTTATGAGTAATACAGCGGCGACAACCATTTTGATTCCGGTTGCTATCTCTCTTTCCAGCATTTCAAGTGGATTAAACCCAATTGTTTTACCGCTTGTAATAGGACTGAGTGCCTCATGTGCTTTGCTTTTACCTGTTTCTACTCCCCCAAACGCAATTGCATACAGCACAGGTTATATTGATCAATCAGAATTTAGAATAGGAGGATTTTTTGTAGGTTTAGTAGGGCCTGCTTTGATAATACTGACAACTTTACTTTTTACTATCTTGCATTAATTATTAACCAAAAAAAGTATTGATTATTTTAAATTGTAAAAAACTAATTTTACGATATATCACTTCGATACAATAGTTTTTTAACTTTTAATTCTGTTCTTAATTTTGTAATTTTGTAAAAACACAAAAAATGTACATTATGAAAAATTATTTTTTTTACTTTTTTATTGCAAGTCTATCCATATTAACGTCTTGTTCATCCGATAGTGATAAATCAGATGTAAATTATATTAAGGCAAAAATTAATGGTGTTGACTTGAAATTTAATATTATTTCGGTTGATATAGAAGATTATACGGAATATAAAGATATCATTATTTCAGCTACAATGGAAAGTGATCCAACTAAATCAATAATAATCGCTTCTCAGTATGATGTTACCGGTGAAGGTGAAATATGGAGATGTTCACATTATTCCGGTAGTGATTATTATGAAATACAAAATGCAGATACATTTATTTCAAATATTACTAAAAATTCTAGTGGAAACTATGAAGCAACATTTTCAGGAAATTTAATTAATATGAATGATGACAGTGTGATTACATTAACAAATGGTTCCATGAAGATTAAATATTAAGATACTACATAATCAAGTCAAAGCCTTCTCAATTGGAAGGCTTTTTTTATGAAAATAAATTCTTGTAATCGTTTATAATTAGTGTTGAAAGAGTATTTTTGCGTTATGGGAAGAAAACAATCAGATAAAATAATATTTAGAGAAGTAACCGTTTTAGATGCCGGTGCAAAAGGAGTATCAGTTGCCAAAGCAGAAGATGGTAGAGTCATTTTTATACCAAATGTAGTGCCGGGAGATGTAGTTGATGTTCAAACCTTTAAGAAGAGAAAAGCCTACTTTGAAGGGAAAGCCATTCATTTTCACCAATATTCCAAAGACAGAGTAGAACCAAAATGCTCTCATTTTGGCGTTTGTGGAGGTTGTAAATGGCAAAATATGCAATATGAGAAACAATTACATTATAAAAACAATGAGGTTTACAATCATTTAAAACGAATTGGTAAAATCGATTTACCTGATTTTGAGCCTATTTTAGGTTCTGAAAAGCAATTTTATTACCGCAATAAAATGGAGTTTTCTTTTTCGGATAGTCGTTGGTTGACCGAAAATGAAATTCAACAAGAGGCTACTTTTACTAACCGAAATGCTTTAGGTTTTCATATACCTAAAATGTGGGATAAAATTCTCGATATTGAACATTGTTATTTACAAGAAGATCCTTCAAACGCCATACGAAATTCGATTAAGGCTTTTGCAAATCAGCATGAAATCCCTTTTTTTAATGCCCGAAATCAAACCGGTATTCTGAGAACGTTGATGATTCGAACTTCTTCAACTGGAGAAATTATGGTTTTGTTGCAGTTTTTTAAAGAAGAAAAAAACATGCGTGAGGCATTGCTCAATCATATCAAAACTACTTTCCCATCCATCACTTCTTTGTTGTATGTTATCAACGAAAAAGGAAATGATACGTTGTACGACCAAGAAATTAAATTATTTCACGGAAGAGATTACATCTTAGAAGAAATGGAAGGCTTGCATTTTTCAGTCAATGCCAAATCTTTTTATCAAACTAATTCTGAGCAAGCGTTTGAATTATATAAAATTACTCGCGACTTTGCCGGATTAACCGGAAATGAAATCGTTTATGATTTATATACCGGAACGGGAACCATTGCTCAATTTGTATCTAAAAAAGCAAAAAAAGTAGTAGGTGTAGAAGCGGTACCGGAAGCAATTAGCGAAGCCAAGGAAAATGCCAAAAGAAATAATATTGATAATTGTTCGTTCTTTGTTGGCGATATGAAAGTAATTTTTACTGATTCTTTTATTCAACAAAACGGTAAACCTGATGTTATTATTACTGACCCACCAAGAGATGGAATGCATGCAGATGTTGTTCAGCAATTATTGAAAGTTGCACCTGAAAAAATTGTATATGTTAGTTGTAATAGTGCCACTCAAGCCAGAGATTTGGCTATTCTT
The DNA here is from genome assembly GCF_000425465.1 of Flavobacterium filum DSM 17961. Classification (GTDB taxonomy): domain Bacteria; phylum Bacteroidota; class Bacteroidia; order Flavobacteriales; family Flavobacteriaceae; genus Flavobacterium; species Flavobacterium filum. The sequence continues at coordinate 13,141 of NZ_AUDM01000016.1, forward strand.
GATGCACTTTACAAAGTAACAAGAGTTAGACCTGTGGATATGTTTCCACAAACGCATCATGTTGAAAATGTTGTACTTTTAGAAAAAAAATAAATGAAAAAAATCTGGCTATTCAGTTGGCTTATTGTCTTAGTTTTAGGATGTGAAAAAGATGATATTTGCACAGAACCAAATACTACTCCACGACTAATTATTGATTTTTATGATAGTCAAAATACTTCTGTTTTAAAGCAAGTAGCCAATTTAGAAGTAATTGGTGAAGGTGCAAATTCAACCTTGAGTTTTAATTTGGTTACCCGAATTGAGCTGCCCTTAAAAACTAATGAAAATTTCACACAATATTCGTTAAATATCAATTCAACCTCGTCCACTTTATCGAATATTGATATACTGCGTTTTAACTACACTCGAAATGACATTTATGTTTCAAGAGGCTGCGGGTTTAAAACTAATTTTGAACTAAACCTTTTTGAAGGTATTGTAAAATCCAATCCGGCTGATGATGAATATTGGATTGAAAACATTGAACTGATAAAAAATAAAATTGATTCTGAAGATGATGTCCATATCAAAATGTATTTTTAGTGTTATATTGATTTGCACTTTTTCTTTCGGAAAAGCACAAAATAGTAAATCAGATAGTATACCAACTCCAAAAACAGAGCGTTATGGCCTTCGTGTGGGCGTTGATGCCTATCGATTGGTATTGAGTGTAATAAACGACAATTACAAAGGACTGGAGTTTGCTGGAGATTATCGCATTTCTAAAAATTATTATTTAGCTGCTGAAATCGGAAATGAAAATAAAACAACCAATGAAGACCGATTAAATTATACCACTAAAGGAAGTTATCTGAAAGTTGGGTTTGACTATAACCTATATGAGAATTGGTTAGATATGGAAAATCTAATTTATTTGGGATTGAGAGTTGGTTCATCAACCTTTAGTCAGGAACTTAACAGTTATAAAATCTATAATCAAAATCCTTATTTTGGAGAAGCTCCTTCAACTATTTCGGATAAAAAATATAATGGATTGAATGCTGTTTGGGTTGAATTTTTACTTGGTGTAAAAGCGGAAGTCATTTCTAACTTTTATGCCGGTTTTAGTTTCAGAATGAATTACTTAATGAGCAACAAAGAACCTAATGGTTTTGAAAATCTCTACATTCCTGGTTTTAACAGAACTTATAGTGGAAAATTTGGTGTAGGAATGAATTATACTATCACTTATTTTATTCCTATATACAAAAAGAAACTTACACCTAAAAAATAGTTTTTATAATTCTTGCACTCCTTTTTTAAAAATCCATTTCATAAATAATTTTTCTCCTTCGTTGGTTTTTACCACTTGAAACTTTGGTGCTAAAATCAAAGTTATTACAAACGAAATAATAGAAGGAAAAATTTCTTCCAACGTAGTAAATTTGTCCAACACTATTCTAAAAGGAAGAAAAATTACTACAAATGAAAGTAACTGAAATAAAAAAGATTTGGTTTTGAGTTGCATCAGACTATTTTTCACAAAAATAGTAATAAATGCGATAAAAAAACATCATTCATACTTCGATAATTGAATAAGTTTTTACATATTTACAACCTAGAAATGGCGAATTGTAAAACGAACTAAATGCTATATAAAAGTTTAAATCTTCAATCACCGGATGTTCATTTTAAAAAAGCGTTAACCGACGGACTTGCTTCTGACAAAGGACTTTATTTTCCAAAAAATATTGAACGTCTTCCAACTTCATTTTTTGAACAAATAGAGGATTTGGATGATGACTACATCTGTTTCAAAGCTATTGAGCAATTTATCGGTGATGAAATTCCGGAAGAAATTTTGAAGCAAATTGTGAAGGAAACCATTAATTTTGAGTTTCCCATAATTCCGATAAGTTCATCAATTTACAGTTTAGAGTTGTTTCACGGACCAACATTGGCATTTAAAGATGTTGGTGCTCGATTTATGTCGAGATGTTTAGCCTATTTTAATCGTGAACAACCATCTCAAAAAAACACCATTTTGGTAGCAACCTCAGGTGATACGGGTGGTGCTGTTGCAAATGGTTTTCTAGGTGTTTCAGGGGTTAATGTAGTTATTCTTTATCCACAAAATAAAGTCAGTGATATTCAGGAACGACAACTTACCACTTTAGGACAAAATATAAAAGCGGTTGAAGTTATTGGTACTTTTGATGATTGTCAAGCTATGGTAAAAAAAGCATTTTTGGACGAAGAATTGCAAAATTTGAATTTAACTTCAGCTAATTCCATCAATGTTGCGAGATGGTTACCACAAATGTTCTATTACTTTTTGACCTATAAAAAACTTAAAAAAGAAAATAAACCACTTATTTTTTCTGTTCCCAGCGGAAATTTTGGTAACAGTTGTGCCGGTATTGTCGCCAAAAAATTAGGTTTACCCATCCGTCATATAATTGCTGCCACAAACAGTAATGATACTATTCCAAATTATCTTGAAAAAGGAAATTTTGATGTGAAACCCACAATTCCAACATTATCCAATGCTATGGATGTTAGCAATCCAAGTAATTTTGTTCGTATAAAAGCACTTTATAATGATGATTTACAGCATTTGAAAGCTGAATTTTCTTCGTGTTCATACAATGATGAAGAAACAGTTAAAGGAATGAAAGAATTATTTGAACAATTCAAATATGTTTCTGAACCACATGGAGCAATTGGTTATTTAGGTTTAAAAAACTATCTTTCGAATGATTCAACTTCGATTGGTGTTTTTTTAGCAACTGCTCATCCTGTAAAATTTTTAGATACAGTTGAAAAAAATTTAAATATAGAATTGGAGATTCCATCGAGTATTCAATCGATTTTAACACTAAAAAAAGAAAAGTACACTGTTAAAACGTATGAGGAATTAAAAAAATTTTTAAATTCGTAAAAATTATTCCCAAATTCACCTTAAATATGATTACTATATTGCTCAACAAAAAAAAGTTTCTAATAACCAATCAAAGTTTATCCACACTTTTGAGCAATGAAGAGTAAATCGAATATCATTAGTTTTGTTTTTATAATTTCCTCCCTCTTTTTGGCAATTATAACCCATTTATTACTCAAGGATTATTTTCAACAAAACACAAAAGCTCTTATCACTTTTCACTTTTTGAAAGATGTTTTATTTATCATTATTGCGGGTTTGATTATACGATTTGTAATCGCTAAAAATGACAAAAGAAACATCAACATTTTAGAACAACTACAAAGTAGTACTACTGAAATTAAAGATTCCAATGAACGATATGATATTGTAGCTAAAGCAACCAGTGATACGATTTGGGACTGGAAAATTCAAGAAGATATGTTTGTTTGGAACAAAGGTATTCAAGGTGTTTTTGGTTATAAAAAAGAAGATGTAGGAACTACTTCTACATGGTGGTTTGACCGTATTCACCCGGAAGACAGTTTAAAAATGTCTGTAAAGCTTTATTCCTTTTTGGAACAAAAAACCGAACGTTGGCAAGATGAATACCGTTTTAAATGTGCGGATGGAAGTTATAAATATGTTTTTGATAGGGGATTTCTGTTATTTGACAATGAAGGAAAAGCCGTCAGAATGATAGGAGCCATTCAAGATATCACCAAACAAAAAGAAGAAGAACAGCGACTTAAATTATTAGAAACGGTAATTACGCAAACAAAAGATGCCGTTGTCATAACAGATACTGATACTTCAGAAAATCCAATACCGAACATTATATTTGTGAATGAAGCATTTACAAAAATGACCGGTTACAAACCAAAAGAAGTCATTGGAAAATCTCCAATAATGTTTGCCGGTCCAAAAGCGGATAGGAAAGAATTAGAAAAACTTTCCAATGCTATTCAAAAATATAAAGAGTGTTTTATTGAAACGATTAGTTATAAAAAGAATGGTACTGAATATTGGGTTAATTTCTCTATGATCCCCGTCACCAATAAAGATGGTGAACATACGCACTGGATTTCCATTCAAAGAGATGTGACCAAAGAAAAAGAGCAACAAAGTGAGCGAGAGCAATTGATTAGAGAGTTAACACAAAACAACAAAGATTTAAAACAATTTTCATATATCACCTCTCACAACTTCAGAGCACCGTTGTCAAACTTGACCGGTTTATTGAATTTGTTAGATGATGTTCCGGTTGAAAATGAAGAATTGCAAGAGATTTTAAATGGATTTAGACGTTCCACTCAATTATTAAATGAAACTATTGATGATTTGGTAAAAGTTGTGATTATTAAAGATAATCCTTCTATTTTAAAAGAATCGGTTTCTATCATTGAGATATTTGAAAATGTATTTTTTCAATTAAGCAATCAAATTAATTTACACAAACCAAATCTAAAGATTGAAATTGACCCAGAGTTATGCATCACCATTAATAAAGCCTATATGGAAAGCATCATTCTTAATTTAGTATCAAATGCCTTAAAATACAGATCACCCGAAAAAACTCCAAAAATCACAATTAAAGCATTTGATAAAGATAATTTTGTAAATTTGGTTATTAAAGACAATGGAATTGGTATAGATTTAGAAAAAAATCACGACAAAATTTTTGGATTATATCAACGATTCCATGACCATCCGGATAGTAAAGGACTTGGTTTATATTTGGTTAAATCACAAATTGAAGCAATGGGTGGTTCAATAGAAGTTGAGAGTCAAGTGAACAAAGGAACTCAATTTACACTAACCTTTAAAAAGTAAGAATGTTGAAAAAAGTATTGTGCGTAGATGATGATCCAATAACATTAATGTTGTGCAAAAAAGTTATCATTAAAGCGGCTTTTAGCGAAGAAATAATTTTTGCTAACAATGGAAAAGACGCAATAGATTTGATTGACAATTTTTCATCTCATAAAAATGATAATCAGGTTGAGATGCCTCAACTCATCTTTTTAGACTTAAATATGCCAATTATGAATGGTTGGGATTTTTTAAAGCAATTTCAAGAAAATTATGCCAAAGATTTTTCTAAAACGAAAGTGATTATTTTATCTTCTACCATTGATCCTTCTGATCATAATAAAGCAAAACAATACGAAAACATCGTTTCTCACTTTTTATCAAAACCAATTACGGTTGAAATGTTAGAAGAATTAAAACCATTATATTCATAAAAAAAATGCTCACTTTTCAGTGAGCATTTCTATTATATAACCGTAACTAAAAATTATAATTTTGCTACGTGTTTCGTCAATTTAGATTTTAAATTAGAAGCTTTATTATCATGGATAATATTTTTCTTTGCTAATTTATCAATCATAGAGATTACAGAAGCTAATTTTCCAGCAGCATCAGATTTATCAGTTGACATACGTAAAGCTTTGATAGCGTTTCTAGTCGTTTTGTGCTGATATCTGTTTAATACTCTTTTCTTTTCGTTGCTTCTGATTCTTTTTAAAGCAGACTTATGATTTGCCATTTTCTTTAATTTTAGATGTAATAATTTATAAATACTAGTTAAAAAAGAAAAACCTCCCACAATTGAAAAACAATCACTTTGGTTTTAACTAATAAAACAAAAACCGAGACACTGATTTTTGTTTTATAAAACTAATTTACAACTAATTTGTAGTCCGTAGGGGAATCGAACCCCTGTTACCAGGATGAAAACCTGGCGTCCTAACCCCTAGACGAACGGACCATTGAACTTTTCAGTTTCGTTTGAGAACTTAATTTGTAGCCCGTGGGGGAATCGAACCCCCCTTACCAGGATGAAAACCTGGCGTCCTAACCGATAGACGAACGGGCCATTTATCAATTGCGAGTGCAAAAATACAACTATTTTTTACACTCGCAATAGTTCAAATTACTTTTTTTGATTTTTTTTAGTAAGCTTTCGCAAAAAGTACTCTACCTACAGATGGTTTACCGCTAAACATGCAAGTTCCCTCCTCTTCTACTCTATTCAATGGTATGCAACGGATGGTGGCTTTGGTTAACTCTTTAATCTTTTCTTCGGTTTCCGCTGTTCCATCCCAATGAGCGGCAAAAAAACCTGCTTTTGTATCTAATAATGATTTGAATTCTTCAAAGTTGTTTACTTCCGTAATATGTGAATTTCTGTAATCCAATGCTTTTGCAAATAAATCATTCTGAATTGTTTCTAAAAGATTTTGAATATATTTTTCTATTCCATCTTTTGAAACAACTTCTTTGGTAAGCGTATCTCTTCTTGCAATCTCATACGTTCCATTTTCTAAATCATTTGGTCCGATTGCAATTCGAACAGGTACACCTTTTAATTCATATTCGTTGAATTTGAATCCCGGTTTGTGAGTTGTTCTGTTATCATACTTTACTGAAATTTTTAATTTGCGTAAAGCAGAAACTAATCTTTCAACTTCAGTTGAAATAGCTTCCAATTGTTCATCTGATTTATAAATAGGAACAATTACCACTTGAATTGGAGCTAAATTTGGAGGCAAAACCAATCCATTATCATCGGAATGTGTCATCACTAATGCTCCCATTAATCGAGTAGAAACACCCCAAGATGTTCCCCAAACATGTTCTTGTTTACCTTCAGCAGTAGCAAACTTCACATCAAAAGCTTTAGCAAAATTTTGACCTAGAAAGTGTGATGTTCCCGCTTGAAGAGCTTTACCATCTTGCATTAAAGCTTCAATACAGTACGTTTCAATGGCTCCGGCAAAACGTTCAGATTCTGTTTTTACACCTTTTACCACCGGAATAGCCATAAAGTTCTCCACAAATTCAGCATATACATTCATCATTTTTACTGATTCTTCGATTGCTTCTTTTTCAGTGGCATGTGCCGTATGTCCTTCTTGCCATAAAAACTCAGCTGTTCTCAAAAACAATCTTGTTCTCATTTCCCATCGTACAACATTTGCCCATTGATTTATTAACAATGGTAAGTCGCGATAGGATTGAATCCAATTTTTATAGGTACTCCAAATAATGGCTTCACTAGTTGGGCGAACGATTAGCTCTTCTTCCAATTTTGCATTCGGATCAACCATTAATTTTCCTTTGTTATCAGGATCATTTTTTAATCTGTAATGTGTCACAATGGCACATTCTTTGGCAAAACCCTCAGCATTCTTTTCTTCAGCTTCAAACATACTTTTAGGTACAAAAAGCGGAAAATAAGCATTTGAATGTCCGGTTTCTTTAAACATTCTATCTAATTCTGCTTGCATTTTTTCCCAGATAGCATACCCATAAGGTTTGATTACCATACAGCCTCTCACACCTGAGTTTTCTGCTAAATCAGCTTTTACAACTAATTCATTGTACCATTTTGAATAATCTTCCGATCGTTTGGTTAGGTTTTTGCTCATTTTAAATAATTTGGCATAAAAATTGTTTAACTAATTTTAACTAAAAAGTTCAGCAAAACTAACTATTTTTGTATAAAGAACAACAAAAAAAGCTTTGATTATGAAAACAAATAATTTCTTTTCCGTCAAAAAAACGCCCCTTATGCTTTTCAGCTTAATTGGGTTGTTTTTTTCGTCTTGTGGCTCTTATAATAATTCTTCTTATTACGATAGAGATGGTATTTATGATGATAACTCAGATACCAAAAGACAAAATAATTCCGTAGTTTCAACTACTGATAACAGTCAAACCTATCAAAACTATTTTAAAGCTAAACAATTAACGACTGATTCAGATGAAGTGTTTACAGATGTTGAAAATTATTCTTCAGCAGACCGATATGATACTATCGCAAAAAACAATAATGCTTCATGGGGTTCAAATCCTACCTCAGTTACTGTAAATGTCTATGACAATAGTTGGGGTTGGAATTACTGGAATTCTTGGTATGGACCAAACTGGGGTTGGGGATGGAATACCGGTTGGGGATGGAATGCCGGATGGGGCTGGAATTCATGGTATGGACCTGGTTGGGGTTGGGGATGGAATAACGGTTGGGGCTGGAACGCCGGCTGGGGTTGGAATTCATGGTATGGCCCAGGTTGGGGATGGGGTTGGAATAACTATCCTCATTATGCTTATAATGGCGGAAGAAGAGGTTATTATACCACCGGTTACAGAGGAAATACTGCACGTAATGGATACTACACAGGAAGAAATAGTTCTCAATTTTCGTCCAGAAACAGTAATAGAAGTACACAATTTTCTACTAGAAATAGTACACGAACAAGAGATTACAATAGTGGAAATGTAAATTCAAATACACGAGACAATAGAAGTCAATCAAACTATTCTTCAACACGCTCAAATACTAGATCTTATCAACCCTCTTCAAGTTCAACTCGTTCTTCTAACTATTCTTCAGGAAGAAGTAGTAGTTCAAGTTCTAGTAGTTATTCTAGTGGAAGATCCAGTGGTGGATCATACAGTGGAGGTGGTCGTTCTGGCGGTGGTGGAAGAGGTGGAAGAGGTTAAAATCACAAAAATAAGAGTATGAAAAAGATAACATTTACAACTATTTTATTGTTGTCAAGCATTATGTATGCTCAAGATATACAAGATGCAATTCGATATAGCCAAGAAAATTTAAATGGAACAGCACGATTCAATGCTATGGGAGGTGCGTTTGGAGCTTTAGGTGGTGATTTATCCTCAATTGCAATTAACCCTGCAGGTTCTGCAATTTTTATGAACAGTCAAGTTGGATTGTCGTTAAACAACAATAATTTTAATAATAGAACCAACTATTTTGGCTCCAAAAACAGAGAAAGTGAAAATGCATTCGATTTTAATCAAATAAGTGGTGTTTGGGTTTTAAAAGATGAATCCGGTAATCCAACTTGGAAAAAAATTGCGTTTGCGTTGACGTATGAAAATAAAAACAATTTTAACAATGCAATTTTTTCATCTGGAACAAATCCGAATACTTCAATTGATCGTTACTTTTTAAATTATGCAAATGGAATACCGCTTGGCACAATTACTAGCAATTCATTTGGCTCATTAAATTATGCAGAACAACAAGCTTTTCTCGGGTATGAAGGGTATGTGATTAGTCCATTAACCTCATCTTCTTCCAATACATCCTACCTTTCAGAAGTGCCTGAAGGGGGAAATTATTATCAGGAAAACTATGTAATAACTGAAGGTTTTAATGGAAAGGTAGGGTTTAATGCTGCGGCTCAGTATGATGACAAATTATACATCGGAATTAATTTAAATGCTCATTTTGTAGATTTCACAAGAAGTAGCAGTTTCTTTGAGTCTAATTCAAATGATACTCAAAACGGTGTGCAACAGTTGCGTTTTGACAATTATTTATATACGTATGGTACAGGTTTTTCATTTCAATTAGGAGCAATTTACAAAGTAACTCAATCTTTACGTCTAGGTGCCGCTTATGAATCACCAACATGGTTGTCTTTAAATGATGAGTTTTCTCAACGACTTCAAGTGGTAAATAGATTTGACGGAGAAACTTTTAATGATAATATTGATCCAAATATTATATCTATATATCCTACTTATAGATTACAAACTCCCGGAAAAGTATCAGCAAGTATCGCTTATGTTTTTCAAAAAAGAGGTTTGATTAGTTTTGATTATTCATTTAAAGACTATAGTTCTATAAAATTCAGACCGGAAAATGAATTTAGAATTGTAAATGATCAGATGAGTAATTTACTCACAACTGCCAATGAATTTCGATTGGGGGCTGAATATAAAATAAAAGAATGGAGTCTGAGAGGTGGCTATCGTTTTGAAGAAAGTCCGTATAAAGATTCCAAAACTATTGGTGATTTAACAGCATATTCAGCCGGAATTGGGTATAATTTTGGGAGTACCAAATTAGATTTATCATATAGCTTATCCCAACGAAAAAGTAGAGAAGGTTTTTTTACAACCGGATTAACATCACCTTCACTTATCACAACAAGACAGAATGCTGTTACTGCTACCCTTCTATTTGAATTATAGAAAAAAATAACATAAATGTAAACCATTCGCAAAAACGAATGGTTTTTTTATGTATTTGAATATTAATACCTAATTTTGCACTCCTAAAATTCGGAATAAAGCTATGAGAACCAAATCAATTAAAAAAAATAAAATCAATGTTATCACTCTTGGATGTTCCAAAAATGTGTATGATAGTGAAGTGTTAATGGGACAACTAAAAGCCAGTGGTAAAGATGTTGTGCATGAACAAGAGGGTAATATTGTAGTGATTAATACGTGTGGTTTTATTGATAATGCAAAGGAAGAATCGGTTAATACCATTTTAGAGTATGTAAATCGAAAAGAAAACGGACTTGTAGATAAAGTATTTGTAACAGGATGTTTGTCTGAACGTTACAAACCCGATTTGCAGAAAGAAATTCCAAATGTTGATCAATACTTCGGAACAACGGAACTTCCACAATTATTAAAGGTTTTAGGAGCAGATTATAAACATGAATTATTAGGTGAACGCCTTACTACTACTCCAAAAAATTACGCCTATTTAAAAATTGCAGAAGGATGTGACCGACCATGTAGTTTTTGTGCTATTCCATTGATGAGAGGAAAACACGTTTCGCAACCCATCGAAAAATTAGTAAAAGAAGCTCAAGGTTTAGCTGCTAAAGGTGTAAAAGAATTAATATTAATTGCTCAAGATTTAACCTATTACGGTTTAGATTTATACAAAAAAAGAAATTTAGCAGAGCTTTTAGAAAACTTAGTTAAAATTGAAGGAATTGAATGGATTCGTCTGCACTACGCCTTCCCTACCGGATTTCCGATGGATGTGTTGGAATTGATGAAAAATGAACCAAAAATTTGTAATTATATTGATATTCCTTTACAGCATATCTCAGATAACATTCTGAAATCGATGCGAAGAGGTACTACTCAAGAAAAAACAACTAACCTTTTAAAAGAATTTAGAAAAGCAGTTCCGGGTATAGCAATTCGAACTACTTTAATTGTTGGATATCCCGGTGAAACCGAGGAAGATTTTCAAATTTTAAAAAATTGGGTAGAAGAAATGCGTTTTGAACGTTTAGGATGTTTTGCCTATTCGCATGAAGAAAATACGCACGCCTATCTTTTAGAAGACAACGTACCGGATGAAGTAAAGCAACAACGAGTAGCCGATATCATGGATATTCAAGCACAAATTTCTTGGGATTTGAATCAAGAAAAAATTGGTAAAACTTTTAAATGTATTATTGATAGAAAAGAAGGGCCTTATTTTATTGGTAGAACCGAATTTGATAGTCCGGATGTAGATAATGAAGTCTTGATTGATGCTGCTCAATATTATTTAAAAACAGGTGATTTTGTTGAGATTACAATTTCTGATGCTACAGAATTTGATTTGTATGGAGTTCCATTGGATGTAAAAGCTATAAAATAATATAGATGTGACATTTGTCATATTTTATTTTTATAAGATGTTTTACCTTAGTTACATAAAATAAAACATCTCAATCATGATTACTAAACATCCATTACTTACTGAATTTCCGGAATTTGCCGAAAAAATCAAAGATTTATATCATCACAATGAAGAATTTCAAGTTTTAATGAGTTCTTATAATTCGCTAGATAATGAAATTTTTGAAATTGAAAAAGGAGAAATCCCACTCAATGATGATGAATTAACCCATAAACGAAAAGATCGCGTTTTTTTGAAAGATGAGATTTATAGTTTTCTTCAAAAAAACTAAAAAAAGTCAGGAAGATTAGATTTCTTCCTGACTTTTTTTAAAATAAAATATACTGGTTACAATGGAATATTTCCGTGCTTTCTTTTCGGCAATTCCACTTCTTTGTGTTCCAACATACTAAAGGCTTTTAGCAGTTTTTTACGGGTTTCGTTGGGCACAATTACCTCATCGATAAATCCACGCTGTGCAGCTCGATAAGGAGTTGCGAATTTTTCGGCATATTCAGTTTCTTTTTCAATCAATTTTGCCGCTGGGTCTTCAGCTTCTGCAATTTCTTTTTTGAAAATGATTTCACTCGCTCCTTTCGCTCCCATTACAGCAATTTCAGCTGTTGGCCAAGCAAAATTCATATCGGCACCAATGTGTTTGGAATTCATTACATCATACGCACCTCCGTATGCTTTTCGTGTGATTACGGTTACTCTTGGCACGGTGGCTTCGCTTAAAGCATATAATAATTTAGCTCCGTGACGAATGATTCCCGTCCATTCCTGATCTGTTCCCGGTAAAAATCCTGGTACATCTACTAAAACTAAAAGAGGAATATTAAAACAATCGCAAAAACGTGTAAATCTAGCAGCTTTTACTGAACTATTTACATCCAAAACACCTGCTAAATATAACGGTTGATTCGCCACAATCCCGATACTTCGTCCTCCTAAGCGTGCAAAACCTACAATAATATTTTCGGCATAGTCTTTATGAATTTCAAAAAAAGATTCTTCATCAATAATTCCCTGAATCACCTCATGCATATCATACGGCTTGTTAGGATTATCAGGAATTATCGTCATTAATTGTTCACGTATTTCATCTTTCAATTCAAAAGGTACTTTTGGCGTTTTTTCTTTATTGCTTTGCGGAAGATAACTCAACAACTTTTTCACATCTTCTAAACATTCTACATCATTCGATGAAGTTGTATGTGCCACTCCCGATTTGGTAGAATGCGTACTCGCTCCACCTAATTCTTCCGAAGTAACCGTTTCATTTGTAACCGTTTTTACCACATTTGGACCGGTAACAAACATATAACTGGTATTTTCCACCATCATCGTAAAATCGGTCATGGCAGGAGAATACACTGCCCCACCCGCACAAGGACCCATAATTGCCGAAATTTGAGGAATAATTCCGCTTGATTTTACATTTCTATAAAAAATATCAGCATAACCACCAAGTGAACGAACTCCTTCTTGAATTCTGGCTCCACCGGAATCATTCAATCCAATCATCGGTGCACCGGTTTTGAGTGCCATGTCCATCACCTTACAAATTTTTTCTGCATGTGTTTCAGACAAAGCTCCTCCAAAAACAGTAAAATCCTGTGCAAAAACAAAAACTAATCTACCGTTAACAGTTCCATATCCGGTGATTACTCCATCTCCGTAAATTAATTCTTCTTGCATTCCGAAATCGGTGGTTCGGTGTGTGACCAAAGCATCAATTTCTTCAAACGAACCTTCATCCATTAAATAATTTACTCTTTCACGAGCCGTTAATTTTTTCTTGGCATGTTGGGTTTCAATTCTTTTTTTCCCTCCTCCAAGCTTTGCTTCAGCTAATTTATCTTGTAATACTTTTATCTTGTTTTCCATGCTTATTGAATTGGTAATCGAACAATTTTTTGATCTTCCAGATATTGCTTTAACGCAACCATAGCGGCAATTTCTGCTTCTTCATTGTGTTTTGATTTTAGCTTTTCGGCATCATAATACTTTTTGACAAAATGTGTATCAAAATTTCCCGAACGAAAAGCCTCGTGTTCACACACAAATTTTCCAAATGGCAACGTAGTTTGAACACCTTTTACTTTATAAGCATCAATCGCTTTGTTCATTAATTGAATTGCTTCCGAACGCGTTTTTCCATACGTAATTAACTTAGCCAACATTGGATCATAGTAAATCGGCACATCCATTCCTTGTTCAAAACCATTATCTACTCGAATTCCTTCGCCTTCAGGCAAAGTATATTCTTCTAAAAATCCAACACTCGGAAGAAAATCATTCAACGGATCTTCGGCATACACACGTAATTCTAATGCATGACCATTGATTTGCAAATCTTCCTGTTTAACCGATAAAACTTCTCCCTGAGCCACACGAATTTGCATTTCAACCAAATCCACACCGGTAATCATTTCCGTTACCGGATGTTCCACTTGCAAACGAGTATTCATTTCTAAAAAGTAGAAATTCAGGTTTTCATCCAACAGAAATTCAACTGTTCCGGCTCCAAGATAATCACATGATTTGGCTACTAGAACAGCTGCTTCGCCCATTTTTTTTCTTAATTCAGTAGATAAAACGGCAGATGGTGCTTCTTCCACCACTTTTTGATGACGACGTTGAATACTACATTCTCTTTCAAATAAATATAAAATATTGCCATGTTCATCTGCCATCACTTGAATTTCGATATGACGTGGAGAGGCTACGTATTTTTCGATAAAAACAGAACCATCGCCAAATGCAGATGTAGCTTCACTGATGGCACGATTCATTTGAGCTTCAAAATCAGCTTCTTTTTCCACCACTCGCATTCCTTTTCCACCTCCACCGGCAGATGCTTTGATTAAGATGGGAAATCCGATTTGTGTAGCTACTTGTTTTGCTTTTTCAACATCAGTTATCGCTTGGTCATACCCGGGAACCATTGGAATATTATAGGCTTTCACAGCATCTTTTGCTGCTAATTTACTTCCCATGATATGAATGGCTTTTGATTTTGGACCGATGAAAATGATGTTATTTTTCTCCGCTTCTTCAGCAAAAGCAGCATTTTCACTTAAAAATCCGTAACCGGGATGGATGGCATCCGCACCCAACGACTTGGCTACTTCAATGATTTTATTTCCCAATAAATAAGATTGATTAGAAGGTGATTCGCCTATCCAAACGGCTTCATCGGCAAATTTTACATGAGGAGCATTTCGGTCAATTGTGGAATAAACAGCTACAGTTTTAATTCCCATTTTCTGAGCGGTTTTCATCACTCGAATGGCAATTTCTCCTCGATTGGCAACTACTATTTTTGTTATTTTTTTTATCATTATTTTACTAATTTTTCATCTAGCTGAAGCTAGATGCTATTGATTTTTGACTCTATTCAAACTCAATCAACAATTGGCCTTTATCAACCGCATTTCCTTTAGAAACAGCAATCGACTTAATCACTCCATCACGAGGCGAAGCAAAACTGTTTTCCATTTTCATGGCTTCCAAAATGAGTAAGTTGTCGCCTTCTTTCACCTCTTGACCAACAGAAACATTGATTTCTAAAATCAATCCCGGCATCGGAGCTTTGATGGCATTGATTTGTTTGGTTTTACCCACTTCAAATCCCATTTCTTTGATTAAAATATCCAATTGATTGGCAATTTCAACGGTATAGGAATTGTGATTTACTTCAACTGTGTACGTTTTTTTGAGAAAATCAGCCGCTGTAATTTTTGCCAAAAAAGGTTTGTTCTGATGAAGTATGTGAAAGGAATCGGTAGATGTGTAAATGGCATCTAATTGGGCAATATCTTGTTCTGTTTTTTCAAAGTTTTCACTTTGGTTGACGGACAGTCTGTATTTTTGATTCATACATGTATTTTTGAATGTGGTAAAAATACATATTTATAACGTTTTCGTAAAGGTAAAAATGGAGAATTTCGCTAAATTGATATAGCAACATAGTAAATTTTAATCTACACAAAAAAAAACCATATAAGTCATATAAGTTTTTGAATTTAAAAACTTATAAGACTTACATGTTAAAATTACAAAACAAGTAATCCTTGACCTTTAAGAGATTTAAGTTGTTTGGAGTACCAAAACAATTCGAAATCATCAAATTGTTTTTCAAAATCTTGCTTAACTTGAGAAAAAGTCAATGTTTTGGTATTGGTTACCGAAATTTTATCCAATAATTCAATCCACCAAATTGCTTTTTCTTTTTCTAGAGAAATTTCAACTGTTTCAATTTTGGAATGAAAAGTCAATTTCATCATTTCCCACGATTGGCCTTTTTTAGATTTTGTAAATGATTCAGAGGAAGGCTTCCCTCCTATCCAAACTATTTTTGCAGATGGTTTTATGTGAAAATTATTTTCTTTTTCTAAACAAGAAAGAATATAATCCGGGGCAATTTTGGTTTTAGGAATTTTAAAATCGAACCACTCTTGCAACTCATAATCAAAGCAAATGCCATGCATATAATTAAAAAGTGATTTTTTCAATCCGTAGCTGAATTTATCATGATTGATGCCGGTTTTGTCGGTAAACTGAATATCGTTATTGGCAAAAGTAATTTCGTTTTGCTGCGGAATGACACCAAATTCTTCGGGAAACATACCCACCGGACTGTGAGCTGTCATGGCAAATTGATGCCAAAAACCCGATTGTAGAATTCCTAATTCAAATAATTGACGAACCATTTCTAAACTATCTACCGTTTCCTGAATGGTTTGCGTAGGATAGCCATACATCAAATAAGCGTGTACCATAATGCCGGATTCTGTCAAGTTACGGGTGACTTGTGCCACTTGTTCAATTGTTACTCCTTTTTTAATGAGTTCTAAAAGTCGGTCGGATGCCACTTCTAATCCACCGGAAACGGCAATGCAACCGGAAGCATTAAGTAGCTGACACAAATCAGCGGTAAAACTTTTTTCAAAGCGAATGTTTGTCCACCAACTGACAGTCAGTTTTCGTCGTAGAATTTCCAACGCAACTTCTTTCATCAAAGCCGGAGGAGCCGCTTCATCCACAAAATGGAATCCGTTTTCTCCTGTTTGATTAATAAGTTCCTCCATTCGATCGACCAATAATTTGGCGGCTATTGGTTCATACAATTTAATATAATCGAGTGAAATATCACAAAAAGTACATTTTCCCCAATAACAACCGTGGGCCATAGTGAGTTTATTCCAACGACCATCGCTCCATAGACTGTGCATTGGATTGGCAATTTCAATAACGGAAATGTACTTATCCAATTGCAAATCAGAATAATTGGGTGTGCCGACTTCGGATTGTTTGTAGTCCGGTTGGGTGGAATTGTTTTTGTAAACGACTTGATTGTTTTCGAGGAGGAAAGTACGTTTACATTGGTTGGAAGATATTCTTCCTTCGTCAAAATGACAAACTGCACGATGTAAAAGTTCAATGGGCAATTCTCCATCATCCAACGTGATAAAATCGAAAAATTCAAAGACGCGTTTATCCTTTAAATCACGTAATTCTGTGTTGGGAAAACCGCCTCCCATTGCTACTTTGATGTTGGAAAAATTGGTTTTGATTAATTGTGCACATCGAAAAGCACTGTACAAATTACCGGGAAACGGAACCGAGAAACAAACCAATTTAGGTTGAATTTCAGTAAGTTTTTGATTTAAAATGGAAAGCGTAATTTCATCAATATAGGTTGGTTTTTGATTCAATTGATGATATAATTCGTCAAAGGAATTGGCACTTCGCCCTAATCGTTCGGCATAACGACTGAATCCAAAATTTTCATCGACACACGCCACAATATAATCGGATAAATCTTCGAGGTATAGCGTAGCTAAATGTTTAGCTTTGTCTTGCATTCCCATAGTTCCAAACGCATAGTCCATATCATCCAACTGCTCAAAACGAGAAGCTTCAGGAAGAAAATTGCCGGAACAAATTTGACGAGCTAAGGTTGGATTCTTTCCTTGGAGAAAAGCAATTACAGTATCGATGGTTTGGATGTAATCGTTTTGTAAAGCAAATATTCTTTCTAGGTTGGGAGTTAGGAGTTGGGAGTTGGGAGTTTGGAAAATTCGCTCCAATCCTTTTTTTGAAAAAATTTCCAGAATCACTTCGATACCTAAATCCATCTGAAAAGAGGAAATATTTTTGGTGTTGAGAAAACCTTTCAAATAAGCTGTTGCCGGATACGGCGTATTCAGTTGGGTGAAAGGTGGTGTGATGAGCAATAAATCTTTCAAAGGAAAAAGCTTTTGGCAAAAGTAAGCTGAATTTTTTAATTTTCAATTTCCTAACCATTTGTTAAACACCTTTTCATTACTTTTATATTCTTTAATTTTACGAAAACTTTCAAACTATGCCAACCGACTGTATCAGCTATCAAGAATCCGGATATTTTACTTCGTTAATCAACGATTATCTGAATGAAAAACCGGAGTTGAAAGCATTGTATCATCGTTTTCCGAACTTGGAAAGTTTTAAATTACAGTTGGAGGAAAAAGGGAAAAATTTCAATGGCAATTTCAAAAGAGAAATTTTGGTTTCTGTTTTAGAAAAACAATACGAATCGATTGGAATTTCTAAAGAAACCAAGCAAAATATTCAAAATTTAATCAATCCAAAAACATTTACGATTACAACCGGACATCAATTGAATTTGTTTACCGGTCCGTTGTATTTTTTGTATAAAATTATTTCGACAATAAATTTGTGTAAGGAATTAAAAAATGAATTTCCTGAACACAATTTTGTACCCATTTATTGGATGGCAACTGAAGATCACGATTTTGAAGAAATCAATTATTTTACTTTTAAACATAAAAAAATCAGTTGGAATCGAGAAAGTTTTGGACCGGTTGGACGACTATCAACTGAAGGTTTAGAGGATGTTTTGGCTGTTTTTGAATCGGAAATTGGTTTGGGCAAGAATGCTGAAATGCTTAAAAATTTATTCAAAAAAGCGTACGTAGAACATTCTAATTTAGCTGATGCTACACGTTTTTTAGCGAATGAATTGTTTGCCAAAGAAGGTTTGGTGATTATTGATGGTGATGCTACTGATTTGAAAAAAATATTCGTTCCGTATATCAAAAATGAATTGCTACATCAAACGGCTTTTGCAAAAGTGAATGAAACCATTCCATTGTTGGAAAAGTATTCGGCACAAGTGAATCCGAGGGAAATTAATTTGTTTTACATTGAAGACAATTTACGTGAACGAATTGTTTTTAAAAACGGAAAATATGCCGTACTCAACACAAAACTGACTTTTTCGGAAGATGAAATAGTGAAAGAAGTAGAAAACCATCCGGAAAAATTTAGTCCAAACGTGTTATTGCGACCGTTATACCAAGAAGTTATTTTGCCAAATTTATGCTACATTGGCGGAGGCGGAGAATTGGCGTATTGGTTGGAATTGAAATCGTTTTTTGAATCTCAAAATGTGACTTTTCCGATTTTGTTACTTCGTAATTCGGTTTTGTTGGCTACTGAAAAACAAGCGGCAAAAGCAGATAAATTGCAATTAACTTGGCGAGATTTATTTATGAATCAGCAAGAATTATTTACTCAGAAAACGAAAATTCTTTCTGATTTTACAATTGATTTTACGGCTCAAAAAGAAGCATTGAAAAAACAATTTGAAGATTTGCATAAAATAGCTGTGGCAACAGACAAATCTTTTTTAGGAGCTGTAAAAGCTCAAGAAGCAAAACAAATCAAAGGGTTAGAAAATTTAGAAAAACGGTTGTTAAAAGCCGAAAAACGTGTTCACCAAGAACAATTAAACCGCATTATCGCATTGCAAAATGAATTATTTCCTAACCAAAGTTTACAGGAACGAAAAGTAAATTTTGCTGAATTTTATGTGGAATTTGGAGAAGTATTAATTGAAAAATTATTGACGGAATTGAAACCGTTGGAACAGGAATTTAAAGTGGTGGTTTTGTAGAAGATTTTAAATTTTATAACCACTTTTCATAAAGTTCTCTAGCCTTATTATGAGAATTCAACTTACCTTCTTCAGTATCTTTGAGTCCAAAATCAATGGATTTTTTTCTACGTCTGAAATTGAATTCCACCAATCGGAAGTTTCTTTCTTAATTCTATGATTTTTTTGATAAGAGAAGAATCTTCGATAGTAGATAACCATTGAATTAATTCAAGTTTTTGATTTAAAAGAGTTGTATCTGATTTCATGTCGAATAATTCTTTACTAATTCTAAAGTTTTATTGTAATTATGATTATTTGTAAGTATATAGTTTTTCATTTTTTCAGAAATCATTTGTTCAAAGACACCTTCACTATTTCTAATTTCTATTAAATAATCTATTACATTTAAATTAAGATTATCCTCTAGTTCCCAAATTACTGATAATTCTCCTGCTATAGATTTAGTATCCAACTGAACGTTTATTTGATTTGTTTTAATATTTTTAATCTCCTTATTTAAAGTAATTCCATAAGCAATTCCTCCATCCTTTATATTATACCTACAATAAAAGAAAGCATTTTTATCTCCGTATTTATGAATTAAAATATAGTTGTGTAGATTATGATAGTTTAAGTGTAACTCAACAACCCATTCAGTCAATTGCTCTTTAATTTTCTCATTACAGTTTTTCCAAAAATTTAAAACTATATGATTTTTAGCATATTCAAAATTTTCAACTATTAACTTTGACTCATTAAGGTTTTCAATTATAAGTTTAGTAATTTCCATTTTAATTTCTTTTGAAAATGATTGGTTTGTTAGGGTTTTAATTAGGTACAAATACTGATGTAGAGTTTCTCTTACGACTGGCTTGGTAGCCATTGCTTTTATGCACTTTTCTATCCAATTTTTTATTTCTATTTCGTAAGAAATACAGATAAAATCTTCACCATCGATTAATTCACTTCTTGAAGATTTATATGATGGTTTTTCACCTTTTAAGGTCAAATATAATAAAACTCCATTTTCATAATGATTTCTATATCTAACTAATTGTTTTTCTTGATCTAAGGCATAAATTTTATTTTCTATTACAATAAAGTTCTTGCCATCGTTTAATAAAATATCTACTCTTCCACCTTTGCTTTTATCTTCATTAATTTGACCAATACTTTTTTCGACATACAAGGTAGTTTTATGAATCAAGAATTCATTTAGAATCTTTTTCTTTTCATTATCATTTTTAACTTTATCTTTCAAAACATCAATAAATAATTTTAGAAAAATATCTTTCTGTCCATGTTTTGCCTTTTGATTTAATAGATTTCCAATAAACTTAGAATGAATTAGCTCCTTTGTTCTTAAACCTAAAACATCAAAAATATTAAAATGAGTTCCTGTTTGTTCAGCCATTTTTTCATGCTTACTTAGTATATTTTCGATTTGTTTTAATAAAACTAAAGATGTTGTCATATCTATTTGTAAATTATAATTATTTAAAAATCAAGATAGAAGAAATCCACCTTGATTTTTAAATAGTAAACTTATAATGCTGGTTGATGTCTATTTGTTGGACTTTTAGAACAAGAACTTGAAACCATATTAGAAATACTTGAATGCTTACTACCACAAAATTTACAAAAGTATTGTGATTTTTCACTTCCTTCATAAAGTGCATGTCTATTACCTTCAGGGTTTTTTGAACATGAACTAGAAGTTAAACCTGAAATACTAGATTTTTTTGTTCCACACCATTTACAATAAAAAATTGACATAAAATTTTTGTTTTTGTTACTGCTTACTCTGTTCGGTTTTCAGCTTTTCCCGTAATTAGATAATTTACATTTTATAAATATATCAAAAAATATAAATACTTTAAAATAATTTTATAATGATTTTTTTAATCCATAACTCCTTATATAGCTTCTTTCCAGGCTCAGATTGAAGTAGAAATCATCTTTGGTAAAGATTCTAACTTTAAAATGGAAAGAGGGAAAAAGTAAACTTTACGTAAACTAAAATCATGAAACCAAACAAAAAAACTTCAAACCTGAAACTTGAAACTTGAAACAAAAACATTACATTTGCACCCGAATAAAAAAATATAAAAAATGGCTACAAATAGAACATTTACCATGATTAAACCTGATGCGGTTGAAAAAGGACACATTGGAGGAATTTTAAATATGATTACAGAAGGTGGTTTCAAAATTGTTTCTTTGAAATTAACCCAATTAACGGTTGCGGATGCACAAAAATTTTATGCAGTACATTCAGCAAGACCATTCTTTGGTGAATTAGTTGAATTTATGACAAGAGGTCCAATTGTTGCAGCTATCTTAGAAAAAGATAATGCAGTAGAAGATTTCAGAAAATTAATTGGAGCTACTAATCCAGCGGAAGCTGCTGAAGGAACTATTCGTAAAAAATATGCCACTTCTATTGGTGAAAACGCAGTTCACGGTTCAGATTCAGATGAAAATGCTGCTATTGAAGGAGCGTTTCATTTCGCCGGAAGAGATATGTTTTAGTTAACTGTTGTCGGTTATCGGTTATCGGTTATCCGAAAAATAGAAAAAATCCCATTTCAAAACGAAGTGGGATTTTTTATTTTGATAACAAATGTTAGACAGATTTCAGACAACTGACAACACTCAACCGACAACAGATAACCGAGACAAGACAACTACCTCAACACCAACTCCCTCACCACTTCCTTCCGCAATTCATCATTCAACATGGTTATGATTTTTTGCTTTCCATAACTTAATTCTTCTCGCAAAACGGCTGAAGATAAAGTAACGTACAAAGTAGAACCTTTTAAGATTACTTCTTTTGTGTAGGTATTCACACCATTGCCCATCAACTCTTTCCATGCTTTTTCAACGTCAATTTTATCCATACCGGATTGTAGTTTATTGTTTTCAATAAACGCTTTCAACACTTCTGAAATCGGACTATCGTTGTGCAATCTTTTACTCATTATTGAATAGAAATTGGTTTGAAACGTTTGTAATGATATTCTATTTCTTGATCATTTTTAAGTACTAAAACACAATCTTTAATTTGTAGAATTTCTTCTTTCCACTTTGCATAATTTGTTTGATAGCTAATGTAAAAATGACCTAAACTATCCGCAACGACAATACTTTCAGTTTCATCATTCACTAAATATTTTCCGTCAAATTGAGGAGTAACTTTCTTTCTGAAACCGGTTTTTCCATTCCATTCAATATAATCTATCATTTCATTTATGGAATATTCTTTTTTTTGACCATCAGGCATTTGTACTTTAACAATTTCCCAATATCCATTTATTTTTGAAATGGATTCAGGAGAAACTTTTTCCTGACAAGAAATAAAAACCATTATCAAAAGAATGTAATAATAAAAATGTTTCATCGTTGTGAAAATAAAGTCTAAAATTACAATTAATTTAAAGGAATAAAAAGTAATTTTGATTAAACCTTTAGAAAATAATAAAGTCTTATTGTACATAAATTAAGTTGTCATGAAAAAATATTTCCCCCTTTTTTTGTTTGTAATTGTATTCTTTAATTGTTCATCTGATGAAAATACAACCGACGATTTACCAACTGAAACCATGTATTTTCCGCCGATTTCAGGAACAGCTTGGGAAACTAAAACTGTAAGTGAAATGGGTTGGAACGAAAGTCAAGTGCAACCTTTATTGGACTATTTAGAAGAAAAACACACAAAAGGATTTATTGTACTGGTAAATGGTAGAATTGTGATGGAAAACTATTTCAATGGTCACAATGCCAATTTACCTTGGTATTGGGCGAGTTCTGGCAAAACATTAACCACTGCTACAATCGGAATTGCACAACAAGAAGGTTTATTAAACATCAATAATAAAGTATCTGATTACTTAGGAACCGGTTGGACTTCTGCTCCTTTAGCAAAAGAAAATTTAATCACTAACAAGCATTTACTTTCAATGACATCCGGTTTAGATGATTCGTTTGGTGATGGAAACGAACCAAGCGATTTAGTTTATAAAGCGGATGCCGGTACGAGATGGGCCTATCACAATGTTTTTGAAAAATTACAAGATGTGATTGCCAATGCATCAAATCAAACGTTTGTTTCTTATTTCAATTCAAAATTAAAAACAAAAATTGGCATGACCGGTAATTGGATTGAAAGTGGTGAATTCAATGTTTATTGGAGTACCACTCGAAGTACAGCTCGTTTTGGTTTATTAGCATTAAACAAAGGAAAATGGCAAAATGAAGTGATTATTCCTGAAGCGTTTATGATGGAATCGATTTCACCATCTCAAACCATTAATAATTCCTACGGTTATTTATGGTGGTTAAATGGTAAAGCAAATTATCGTTTACCGCAAACACAATTACAGTTTTCCGGTAGCTTGATACCAAATGCTCCTGCCGATATGGTATGCGGATTAGGAAAGAATGACCAAAAAATTTATGTCATCCCAAGTAAAAAAATGGTAATTATTCGATTAGGTGAAGTGGCAGACGGTGAAAATTTTGCGTTGTCTGATTTTGATAATCAGTTATGGGCAAAAATTAATGCTGTGATTAATTAGTACCGTATTTTTCTTGAAGATAATACACTAAATCAACTTCGTAGTAGCGAATGATAATGATAAACAATGCTCCAAATAGAGCTAAAGCCCAATTGTATTTTTTAAAGAAAATAACATAAGCTGAAGAAATTCCCAATAATACAAATGGAACAGTTAGAATTGTGTTCGGAACAATCCACGCACCTCTAACGATTGCCAAAGATTTAAGTAACACAAAAAAAATGCAATAGAAAGAAACTATTTTGGTCAATGAAACCAAATATTTATTGAAAACTTTTGGTTGCTCCATTATTTAAAAAAAGAATCTACAAATTCATATTTATTGAATACTTGAAGGTCTTCAATTCCTTCGCCAACGCCAATATATTTTACCGGAATTTGAAATTGGTCAGAAATTCCAATTACCACACCACCTTTTGCAGTTCCGTCTAATTTGGTTACGGCTAAACAGGAAACTTCTGTGGCTGCAGTAAATTCCTTAGCTTGCTCAAAAGCATTTTGTCCGGTTGAACCGTCTAAAACCAACAATACATCGTGAGGTGCATCTCCAACTACTTTTTGCATGACGCGTTTCACTTTAGTAAGCTCGTTCATTAAGTTCACTTTATTGTGTAAACGACCAGCTGTATCAATAATTACGACATCCGCACCTTGCGTAACAGCACTTTGCAACGTATCAAAAGCTACAGATGCCGGATCGCTACCCATTTGTTGTTTTACAATAGAAACGCCTACTCTATCCGCCCAAATTTGTAATTGATCAATTGCGGCAGCTCTAAACGTATCAGCTGCTCCAAGCACCACTTTGTGACCCGCTTTTTTAAATTGATACGCTAATTTACCAATGGTTGTAGTTTTACCCACTCCATTTACCCCAACTACCATAATTACATATGGCTTTTTATTGGTTGGAACTTCAAATTCTGTTGCTTCACCTGTGTTGGTTTCCGATAAAAGTCCTGCAATTTCCTCACGAAGAATTTTATTTAATTCTTCTGTTCCTAAATATTTGTCTTTAGCTACACGGTCTTCTATTCGATCAATAATTTTTAAAGTGGTTTTTACGCCAACATCAGACGAAACTAATACTTCTTCTAAATTATCTAATACCTCTTCATCAACCGTTGATTTTCCGGCAACAGCTTTTGTTAATTTAGAGAAAAATGAAGTTTTAGTTTGCTCTAAGCCTTTGTCTAACGTTTCTTTTTTTTCTGAGGAAAATATGCGTTTAAAAAAGTTCATTCTTTTTGAATTAAATCGTCAATTGTGGCACAAATATAAAAATAAAAAAGCTACTCTCAGAGAAAGTAGCTTAAGTATAATACGATTAAAGTAATTATTTCTTATTTAAGAAAGAATCAACTTCTTCTGGATTCATAACAGATTCAACAAAAGTATAAGCTCCGGTTTTTGGAGATTTTACCATTTTAATGGCTTTAGTTAATCTTTTTGAAGCTGTCTGTAACGTTGCTACGGTTTTCTTTGCCATTTCTTATCTTATTTAATTTCTTTATGAACAGTTACTCTCTTCAAAATTGGATTAAATTTTTTAATCTCTAATCTATCTGGAGTATTTTTTTTGTTTTTTGTTGTAATATAACGAGAAGTTCCAGGAACACCAGATGTTTTGTGCTCTGTACATTCTAAAATTACTTGAATTCTATTACCTTTCTTTGCCATTGTAATGTATATTTAGAAGGTTAAATTACGAAATAAATCCGTTAGCTTTTGCATCTTTCAATACAGCCGCCAAACCTTTTTTGTTAATTGTTTTAATTGTAGAAGCAGCTACTCTCAACGTAATCCATCTATCTTCTTCAGCTAAATAGAAACGTTTTTTCACTAAGTTCACAGAAAACTTTCTTTTCGTTTTGTTCATCGCGTGAGAAACATTGTTTCCAACCATCGCTCTTTTACCTGTAAGGTCACAAACTCTTGACATTATGCTTATCTTTTATCGTTATTCAAAATCAGGGTGCAAAGAAACAAAAAAGGAATCTATTACACAAACAAATTTTAGTAGTTTTTTAAAATTTCTTTTAAAAGTAGCTCAAGCCCTTTGTTTACTGCTCTATCAATCACTTTTTGTCGGGGTTGACCAAAATTAAAAGCTTCTGAAAAAACTCCATTTGGTGTTGCAATTGCGATACAAACCACTCCTAAATCGGCCTCGGCATCACCTTTTGATGGGCCGGCGTTACCAGTTGTAGCAATGGTAAAATCAGCTTTTATTAATTTTTGAACACCAATGGCCATTTCTTCCGCAACTGATTGACTCACTACTGAAAAAGCTTCAATAGTTTCGGGTTTTACTCCAAGTATTTCAATTTTGGTGTCGGTTGCATAGGAAACCACGCTCCCTCTAAAATATGCTGAAGATCCTGCTACCGATGTAAGAATTTCGGCAATTTTTCCTCCGGTACAACTTTCTGCAGTGGCTAATGTGAAATCTTTTTCTTTTAATAATTTTCCTAAAACCACTTCAATTGGTTCATCTTCTTCAAATCCAACAATGATATCACTGATAATTTCGGTTAAACTGCTTACTAATTGTTGAATTGTGTTGTGCAAAACCTGCTCTTCTTTTCCTCTGGCAGTTAACCGCAAACGTACTCGACCCGGACTAGGCAAATAAGCTAATTTTACAAACTCAGGAAGATTATTTTCCCATTCTTCAATGCGTTGAGCTACGATACTTTCTCCTTGACCATACGTTAGAATGGTTTTGTGAAGAATATACGGTCGCTCATATTCTTTGACAATTTTAGGAATAAGTTGATTGGCAACAATTGCTTTCATTTCATAAGGCACACCCGGTAGGGAAACATAAACAGTATTTTCTTTTTGCATCCACATTCCCGGTGCAGTTCCAAACTGATTGTGAAGCACTATGGCTTTAGAAGGCACTAAAGCTTGGTCTTTATTAACTTGAGATACCGTAAAATTGAGTTTTGTAAACAACGCTTCAATGTGTTTTTCTACCGCTTCATTTCGAACTAAAACATCATTAAAATAGTCGCAAAAAGTAATTTTTGTTATATCGTCTTTTGTAGGTCCGAGTCCACCGGTGATAAGCACAAAATCAACTTTGTTTTGTACTTTGGCAAAGGTGTCTAAAATATGCTTTTTGTCATCACTAATGGAAATCATTTCATGGACTTGAATTCCGATTTTTTCCAATTCTTTGGCTATAAAACCGGAATTAGTATCGGTAATTTGTCCGATAAGAATTTCGTCGCCAATAGTGATGATGGTTGCTTTCATTCTTTTGAGTTGTTGAGTGACTGAGTTGCTGAGATTTTTATTTTGCTAAATCACTCAGCTACTTAGTAACTCAGTGTCTCAGCTACTCCTTTAGCCCGGATAGAAGCGGAAAGCCCGCAGGAATTAAAACTTTTTTTTCTTCACTTTTTGGGGCGACCAAAGGAAGCCACGAAAAAGGGTTAGAAAAATAGGTTTTAAGGCCGAGGACTTATAGCGGATAGCCGGAAAAGCTTCTTATAAATCGAAATCTTTATTGATTTCTTTTACAGCTTTTTCAACTTGGTCTTCAATACTTTTGAAAATCTCTTTGATTTCTTTGCGTTTCCCTTCGCGTTTGGTCCACGCTTCTACTTGAAGGATTTCTTCATACGCTACATTCATTCCCAACAAATCGAGTGTTGGTTTGATTTTGTGTGCGTAACTGTAAGCTAATTTGTGATTTTTTTCTTCTATACCTTGCTTGATGAACTTCATATCTTCAGGAACTTCGGTCACAAACAGCGATATGATTTGCAACACGAACTCTGGATCGTTATCAGAAAGTGCATAGACTTTGGCTAAGTTGTAATTTAATGCCATTTTATTATTTTACTTGAATTCGGAAATTTTTTTTGTCTTCAATAAATCCTTCGAGAATATCATTTGGTTTTACACGAGCCACGCCTTCAGGTGTTCCGGTAAATATAATATCGCCAATTTTAAGTGTAAAAAACTGAGAAACATAGGCAATAAGTTCGTCAATTTTCCACAACATGTGGCTAGTATTCCCTTTTTGAACGGTAATTCCGTTGGATTTTAGTTCAAAATTAATATTTTCTATGGAACTAAAATCTTTTTTCGATAAAAAGTTGCCAATAACCGCTGAACCGTCAAAAGCTTTAGCTTTTTCCCAAGGCAATTCTTTCTCCTTTAATTTAGCTTGTAAATCACGTGCGGTAAAATCAATGCCAAGACCAATTTCGTCATAATAATTAGGAGCGAATTTGGCATCGATATATTTACCCACTTTGTTGATACGCACAATAATTTCTACTTCATGGTGAATGTCATCACTAAACTCAGGAATTACAAATGGATGTTGCTTAAGCAAAATAGCACTGTCCGGTTTTAGAAAAACCACAGGCTCATCAGGTCGCTCGTTTTGGAGTTCTTCGATGTGCTTGGTGTAATTTCGTCCGATGCAGATGATTTTCATTTTTTGAGGTGCTGAGGTTCTGAGGTACTAGGGTGCTAAGTTAGCTTATTGTTTAATTTTCTGAGTTTAATGGCGGTGAGCACTTTTTTAGTATAAAGTGGAAAATCGGCATTTTGAATCCAGCCGAAATAACCTGGCTCGTCTTCCAACACTTTATCAACTAAAGCTCCTTTGTGTTTGCCAAAGGTGAATATTTCTTGACCTTTATCATTTAAGGCAATAAATCCAGCAAAATCAACCGATTTTTTTCGAGTAGTAAATTCAGAAAGCGATTTCATATCGTTTTCCAACTCAGAATAGCGATCGAGTTGAGCTTTCAAAATTTCGTATGTTGCCATAGTATCAGCCTCTGCGGAATGAGCATTTTCGAGTGTTTGACCACAATAAAACTTATAAGCCGCACTCAAGGTCCGTTCTTCCATTTTGTGGAAAATGGTTTGAATGTCAACCGAAACACGGTTTTTCATATCAAAATCGACTCCTGCACGTAATAGTTCTTCAGCTAATAATGGAATATCAAAACGGTCAGAATTAAATCCGGCCAAATCGGCATCTTTAATCATGTTGTAAATCTGACTCGAAAGTTCTTTGAAAGTGGGTTCGTTGGCCACTTTTTCATCAGTAATTCCATGAATTTGAGAAACTTGAAAAGGAATTTTCATTTCCGGATTCACCAACCAGGTTTTACTTTCTTTGTTTCCGTTGGGATAAACTTTGAATATTGCAATTTCGACAATTCGGTCTTTTGCGACATCAACTCCGGTGGTTTCGAGATCAAAAAAACAAATGGGTCGGTTTAATTTGAGTTCCATTTTGAAAATTTAGAGGGCAAATATACTAGATTAAATGAACCTTTGAACGATGGTTAACTTTTTTTAAAAGTATTTTAAGTATTCCGTAAAAAAACCCTTTCAGTTATTCACAAGAAAGGGTTAAAATTTTATCTTTTTATTTTTAGAATTCTCTATTCTCGCTAAATCCTTCTAAATAATCGGCTACTCGTTTTACGAATTGTCCGCCCAACGAACCATCTACCACACGGTGATCATAACTGTGTGACAGGAACATTTTGTGGCGAATTCCGATGTAATCTCCGGTTGGAGCTTCGATAACTGCCGGAACTTTTCGAATGGCTCCTAATGCTAAAATGGCTACTTGTGGTTGGTTGATAATCGG
This sequence comes from Flavobacterium filum DSM 17961, assembly GCF_000425465.1. Lineage (GTDB taxonomy): Bacteria > Bacteroidota > Bacteroidia > Flavobacteriales > Flavobacteriaceae > Flavobacterium > Flavobacterium filum. The sequence continues at coordinate 42,664 of NZ_AUDM01000016.1, forward strand.
TGTTCCGAAAACGCTGCCGAAAGTTCCCACATTGGTAACGGTGTATGTTCCACCTTGAATTTCATCCGGTTTCAATTGGTTGTTTCGAGCACGGTTGGCTAAATCATTAACGGTTTTAGTTAATCCAACCAAATTCAACATATCAGCATTTTTTATAACCGGAACAATTAAGTTTCCGTTTGGTAATGCAGCGGCCATTCCTAAATTGATGTTTTTCTTTTTGATGATATAATCGCCTTCTACAGAAATGTTAATCATCGGGAAGTCTTTAATGGCTTTTGCCACAGCTTCCATGAATATAGGTGTGAACGTTAACTTTTCACCTTCTCTCTTTTCAAAAGCATCTTTTACTTTGTTTCTCCAATTCACTATGCTCGTTACATCCACTTCAATGAACGACTGTACGTGAGCCGATGTTTGTTTAGATGCCACCATATAACCTGAAATCAGTTTTCGCATACGGTCCATTTCGATGATTTCGTCTTGACCATTTACGGAAACCGGGATTTTTTTCTCCGGAGTTGGTTCTGATTTTGGTCCCGAAGTTTCGGGATCTACTTTTGGTGTTTCAACTTTCACTTCCGCTTTTGGAGTTTCAACTGTAACGGGTTCTGCTTTTGGAGCTGGAGCAACAGCAGGTTTATTGGTTCGTTCTTTTACATAAGCAATGATATCGTCTTTGGTTACACGACCTTCTTTACCTGAACCTTTTATATTTTCTAATTCTGAGATAGAAACACCTTCTTCTTTGGCTATATTTTTTACTAATGGCGAAAAGAATTTTTCAGATGCGGAGAAATCAACTTCTGCCGGAGCAGCAGCTTGAACCGTTTCTTTCACCACTTCAATGGCTTTTTCAATTTGAGCAACCGCTTCAACTACTTCTTCTTTTGGAGAATCTACAGGAGTACTTCCGCCTTCGGTATCAATAATGGCAATGGTTTGACCCACTTTAACTACATCATCCACTTGAAATAAGATTTCAACTAATGTCCCGGAAACTTCAGATGGCACTTCGCTATCTACTTTATCGGTAGCGATTTCCAAGACTGCTTCATCAGCTTCAATTTTGTCACCTACTTTTTTGAGCCAGTTGGTAATCGTTGCCTCTGCAACGCTTTCTCCCATTTTGGGCAATTTCAATTCAAATTTTGCCATATCGTTAACCTAAAGGTTTATTTTTTATTTCAGTTTGCGAATTTACTAAAAAAAAGATTGATTTTTGAAATTATCAATAAATTTTCAATACCATTGTCAAAAATCAATGTCAATATCAATTTCAAAAATCAACAATCAAAATTCTTTAATCGTTAATCAAAATTACTTCTCCTCTGTCATTGCTACTGTTGCTTCCAATCATAAAATTGCTTTGATTGGGAATAATTTTAAATGTTACTCTTTCACTTTTACAGCATTCCATAATGGAAATGATTGTTGAAAAAGGTAAATCATTTTGATCAAAAATAACTTCCACATTAGAATTAATTCCTTTTAAAAGCGAAGGTAATTCATTTTTAAAATTGATGTAAAGTCGACTTACATTTTTTCCTAACAATTTTTCTAGTTTTTCTTTTAATAACTCATTTTGAGAAATCAAAATATACTTGTCAATTTTTCTATTATTTTCAGTGGTTTTATTTTTCTTTAAAAAAGCAAAAAAGAGACTTCCAACTTTCATAAAAACATTAAAAAAAGCTGACTTTTTGAAATGTTTGGCATAAAAATATTCCATTGCCTCTTGAAATCGCTTCATATACGTTCCGTCTTTTACGGTACTTTCGCCTTTGTAATGAATAACGGTGGCCTTTGCGAAATAGTAATTAACTTTATCTTTTTTCAACACCCTATAGCTCAAGTCGATGTCATCGGAATACATAAAACAGTTTTCGTCAAATCCACCCAATTCAGTATACAAATCACGCTTCATCAACATAAAAGCTCCAACTAAAATCTCAACGTTTCCGGATTGATTTTCGGTTAAATACTGAGCGTAATATTGATTGAAAAGTCGAACTTTTGGAAAAATTTTATACAACCCAAAAATCTTGGTAAACGCCACCCACGGTGTTGGAATACCTCTTTTGCTTTCTGGGAGGAATTTTCCGGTGCCGTCAACTAACTTGCAACCGATTATTCCGAATTGGGAGTTGGAAGTTGGGAGTTGAGAGGTAAAAATTTTAGTGAAAGTATCTTCTGCAACAACCGTATCGGGATTGAGAATGCAAATGTAATCACCTTTGGCCTGAGCCACTCCTATATTATTTCCCTTTGGAAATCCCGTATTTTCTCTATTCTCTATGAGTTTGATGTGCGGAAAACGCGTTTTCATCATTTGGCAACTATCGTCTGAAGAATTATTATCTACCACAATTATCTCACCATCAATGTGTTGCAAAGCAGCTTGAACGCTAAGCACAGATTGTTCTAAAAAATAACGAACGTTGTAATTGAGGATGATGACAGATAGTTGCATTGGACAAATTTACAGCAACTTATTTAATTCTTCCGGATTTTTTGAATTGTTCCAAAATAAATGCAAATCAACTACTTTACACTTTGTATCAATTGTATAAAAAAGTTTCGTTTGTTTAGAAATAACTATTGAGTATATTTTTCTCGTATTATCATAATTTCCAATTAATGGATTTTCTGCAAGTCTTTTCAAATTTTCAAATACTAAATCCTGAAATTTTTGAACCTCTTTATGATTCCATTTTCGGTAAATAAAATCGATTTCATCATAATAAGACATTTCAGAATTTGGTTGCCAAATTATCTGATATATCATTTCAAAAAAGGGTATTTTTTCTTAATTCTTTTTTGCATTTCTTCATGCGAAATGCCTTTACCTTCTCTGGAGTCTTGTATCGATTTTTCTAAAACTTTTATCATTATCGGATGCAACTCTTCTTCTTGAAAAGTATTTTTTTCTACATTATATTCCGATATTGGCTCTTCAACTTTGTTGATGTTTTTGTTTTCGTGGTTTAGATTCTTTTTACTCATGGCTTTATGTTTAAAAAGTAAAAATAGTGATTTATTATTTGGATTCATATAAAAATCAGAAGTTTTACTAATTCGTTTCAGAAAAAATAAAGCATTACTTTTGCACATTTAAAACCATTGACTAATTGGCAAATTGCCACATTGACACATTAAATGAATTATCTTTCCGTAGAAAATATATCCAAATCCTTCGGCGAACGCGTTTTGTTTGAGAACATTTCGTTTGGCATAAACAAAGACCAAAAAATTGCTTTTATAGCCAAAAATGGTTCAGGAAAAACAACCATTATGAACATTATTAATGGTTTTGATGAACCGGATACGGGTCAAGTGGTGGTTCGTAAAAATATTCGAATGGCTTTTTTGTCGCAAAAACCGAATTTGCAGGATGAATTGACCATTGAGGAAAGCGTTTTTGCCAGCGATAATGAAACGCTGAAAGTGATTGAGCAATACGAAAAAGCATTGGAAAACCCTGAAGATGAAGAAGCGTACCAAAAAGCGTTTGATTTAATGGATCAACACAATGCATGGGATTTTGAAACGCAATTCAAGCAAATCTTGTTCAAATTGAAGTTGGAAGATTTTAAATTGAAAGTCAAAAGTCTTTCGGGTGGTCAGAAAAAGCGACTTTCATTGGCCATCATTTTAATTAACCGTCCGGATTTATTGATTTTGGATGAGCCAACCAACCACTTGGATTTGGAGATGATTGAATGGTTGGAAGATTATTTTGCCAAAGAAAACATCACGTTGTTTATGGTCACGCATGACCGTTTCTTTTTGGAACGTGTTTGTAACGAAATACTCGAATTAGACAACGGGAAATTATATCAATACAAGGGAAATTACTCCTATTATTTGCAAAAAAAGGAAGAACGAATTGCTTCTGAAAATGCTAGTATCGACAAAGCTCAAAATCTTTTTGTGAAAGAATTGGCTTGGATGCGAAGACAACCGAAAGCGAGAACTACAAAATCGAAATCACGTCAGGATGATTTTTATGTAATTAAGGAAAAAGCCGAAAGCCGCCGAAAAGAAAATGTGGTGGAGTTGGAAATCAACATGGAACGCATGGGAAGCAAGATTATTGAGCTTCATAAATTGTATAAAAAGTTTAAAGACCGTGTGATTTTAGACAATTTTTCATACGATTTTCAGCGTGGCGAACGCATTGGAATTATTGGAAAAAACGGCACCGGAAAATCGACTTTCTTAAATATTTTAACCAAAACGATGTTGCCTGATGCCGGAAAAGTGGTGATTGGTGATACGATTAAGGTGGGTTATTATACGCAAAGCGGCATTAATCCAAAACCGGGTCAGAAAGTGATTGATATTATTAAAGAGTATGGCGAATATATTCCGCTCACAAAAGGAAAAATCATTTCGGCTTCGCAATTGCTGGAACGATTTCTTTTTGATGCTAAAAAGCAATATGATTTTGTAGAAAAATTGAGCGGTGGTGAATTGAAACGATTGTATTTATGTACGGTTTTGATTCAGAATCCGAATTTCTTGATTTTGGATGAACCAACGAATGATTTAGATATTGTAACGTTGAATGTTTTGGAAAGTTTTTTATTGGATTTTCCCGGCTGTTTATTGGTGGTTTCGCACGATCGTTATTTTATGGATAAAATCGTCGATCACTTGTTCGTATTTAGAGGCGAAGGAGTCATTGAAGATTTTCCCGGAAATTATTCTGATTTTAGAGCGTATGAAGATAGTGCCGAACCCAAAAATTTATCGAACGTAAGTACCGAAAAAACAAACTGGAAAGAAAAGCAAGTTAAAGAAGGTCTAACATTTAACGAACAAAAAGAATTTCAAAAAATCGAACGCGAAATCAAAGATTTAGAATTTGAGAAAAAGCAAATTGAACAACTATTTGCCGATGGAAAAGTAGCTGATGATGCTATTGAGAAAAAAGCAAATGAGCTTAAAGCAATTATCAAGAAATTAGAAGATAAAGAAGAGCGTTGGTTTGAACTTTCTTCAAAAATGGAATAATTAGTTTTCAGTCGCAGTCGCAGTTTTCAGTCGCAGTCGCAGTCGCAGTTTTCAGTCGCAGTCGCAGTCGCAGTTTTCAATTGTAGTTTTCAGTCGCAATTTGATTATGATATAGTATAAAAAGAATAAAAAATGGATTTCAAAGAATTATTAGCCTATCAAAAAGCATTTTTATTAGCCATGGAAATTTATAAAATCAGTAATCTATTTCCAAAAGAAGAAAAATATTCATTAACTGATCAAGTACGACGATCATCAAGAAGTGTTTGTGCTAATATGGCGGAAGCCTATCGAAAAAGGAGATATGTTAATCATTTTATAAGTAAGCTTACGGATTGCGATGGAGAAAATTCTGAAACTACTGTTTGGCTAGATTTTTCATTGGAATGTGGTTATATTTCAAATGAAATTCATTTAGATTTAACATCAAAATCAAAAGAAATTGGAAAATTAATTAATTTCATGATTAATAATCCAGATAAATTTGGCTGTAATCCAAACTGAGACTAAGAAACTATAACTGAAAACTGTGACTGTGACTGTGACTGAAAACTGTGACTGAGACTGAGACTGAGACTAAAAATGATACAAATTATTAAATCATATTTTAAATTTCTACTAAATTCCAAAAACGAACATGGAATACATTCTCCATTTGTGTTTGATTTGGTGACGAAATGTTTTTATGATAAAACGAATTACTATGAATATGAAAATATTATTGATTATAAAAAATCTTTAATAGCAGACAAAACTAAAATTAACGTAACTGATTTTGGAGCAGGTTCACGAGTTTTCAAAACCAATCAACGAGAAGTATCAAAAATTGCTAAAGTTGCCGGTATTTCAACTTACAGAGCAAAACTACTATTTAGATTAATTAATTATTTTCAACCATCAACATTTTTAGAACTTGGAACATCTTTAGGTATTGCCACATATTCTGCATCAATTGCTTTAAAAAACACAAAAATTATTTCAGTTGAAGGATGTAAGGAAACTTCACTATTCACAAGCAATAAATTTTTAAAATGTTTTAATTTAGAACAGTTAAAAAATATAAATTTTATTAATTCAGAATTTGAAATATTTCTCCATAATTTTGATAAATCGTCATTTTCGGATACCGATTGGAATATGGTTTATTTTGATGGAAATCACTCTAAAGTAGCAACTTTAAAATACTTTGATATTCTAATTGAAACAACTACAAATAAAACCATTTGGATTTTCGATGACATTCACTGGTCCAAAGACATGGAAGAAGCTTGGGAAATCATTAAAAATCATCCAAAAGTCACCGTTACTATTGATACTTTTCAATGGGGAATCGTCTTTTTCAGAACAGAACAAACCAAAGAACATTTCATTATTAATCCAAATAAAACCATCAGTTCACATCTTTTTGAACGAATTCGAATTTGATTTGTAACAAAAACCAACTTTTTTCTACTAATCCAATATTGAATGTAAAAATGCTAAAATCTGCAATCCAATGGCCAATCCATTAATAAAAATCTCTGCTTTAAAACGAAACTTTGTATTGGGAAGTGAAACGATTTATGTTTTAAAAGGAATTGATTTGGAAATTAACAAAGGAGAATATGTAGCGTTGATGGGACCTTCCGGTTCCGGAAAATCTACTTTGATGAACCTTTTGGGCTGTTTGGATACACCCACATCGGGAACCTATATTTTGAATGGAAAAGATGTGAGCAAAATGCACGATGATGAGTTGGCTGAAATCCGTAACAAAGAAATCGGATTTGTATTTCAAACCTTCAATTTGATGCCAAGAACTACGGCTTTAGACAACGTTGCATTACCTATGGTTTATGCCGGTTATTCCAAATCTGAACGTTACGAGCGTGCCACAGAAGTTTTAACACAAGTGGGATTAGCCGATAGAATGGATCACAAACCCAACGAACTTTCGGGTGGTCAACGGCAACGTGTGGCAGTTGGAAGAGCTTTAGTAAACAAGCCTTCTATCATTTTGGCCGATGAACCCACCGGAAATTTAGATTCCAAAACATCGGAAGAAATCATGGCTTTGTTTGGCGAAATTCACAAAAATGGAAATACGGTTATTTTGGTTACGCACGAAGAAGAAATTGCCGCTTATGCTCACCGAATTATTCGTTTGCGAGACGGAATTATTGAAAAAGACGAACGGATAAAATAAACAATTTGTAACTTTGTTACATAAAGTTTATCCCTTATGAAAACCCTAATTATTGTCATGGTCGTTCTTTTTGTGGCGGTTATCATTGTCACTCGAATGGCCAACAAACAAAGAGGAACTCGCCGTAATCGCAACTTCAAAACGAATTATTATTCCAAAAAGAAACAAGATTCAAAATGAAAATTGGAATACTTACTTGTGCCCGATTACCTGAACTTTTAGAATCGGATCAACAATTAATTCCGCTTTTTGCGAAGGAAAATATTACTGCAAAAGCCGCTATTTGGGATGATGAAACGGTTGATTGGACCGAATTTGACTACCTTATTTTCAGAAATACATGGGATTATTATCAAAAAGAAGAAGTATTTAATTCATGGTTACATAAAATTGAATTATTGGGAATTAAAACGTTCAACCCGATTTCAGTTATCCAAAAAAACAAACATAAATTTTATTTAAAAGAATTAGAAAAAGAAGGAATTTCAATACTTCCTTCGATTTTTTTAGAAAAAAATTCAACTTCAAATTTACACAATGTAATTCCGAAAAGTTGGGAGAAAATGGTTATCAAACCAGCATTTTCTGCCGGAAGTTATTTAACAAAATTAATTGACCGAACTGAAATTGAATCCATCCAAACAGAATTCAAAGAACATTTTGCAACCAAAGATTTTCTCATTCAGGAATTTCGTCCGGAAATAAAAGAATTGGGCGAAACCTCTTTTATCTTTTTTGATGGGAAATTTTCGCACGCTGTTAACAAAAAACCGGTAGAAAATGATTTTCGAGTTCAAATTCAATACGGTGGAAAATATACATTAATTGAACCCAATGCTGATTTACTACTTCAAGCTGAATTAATTCTATCAAAAATTCCTGAAAAATTGCTTTATGCTCGTGTGGATGGCATTGTCATTGAAAACAAACTTCATTTAATGGAAATCGAACTCATTGAACCCGATTTGTATTTTGATTTAGCGGATGGAGCAAGAGAACGATTTGTGGAAGCTTTTTTAAAAGTTATTGAGTAGCTGAGATACTGAGTGGCTGAGTAAAAAAAACTTCGTAAATTAGCCAAATAAAAACTCAGCAACTTAGCTACTCAGAACCTCAGCAACTAACTTATGAAAATATACACCAAAACCGGCGATAGCGGAACCACAGCACTTTTTGGCGGAACACGTGTTCCTAAACACCACATTCGAATTGAAAGTTACGGAACAGTGGACGAGTTGAATTCGCACATTGGATTAATTCGCGACCAAGACATCAATCCATTATATAAAAATGTATTAATTGAAGTGCAAGACCGCCTTTTTACCGTTGGAGCTATTTTGGCTACACCACCTGAAAAAGAAGTTTTAAAAAACGGTCAACCTCGTTTAAACATTAATCGAATTTCGGAAGAAGATATTCAATTATTGGAAAATGAAATTGATACCATGAATGATAGTTTGCCTCCAATGACGCATTTCGTTCTTCCTGGCGGACATACAACCGTGTCATATTGTCATATTGCTCGTTGTGTTTGCCGAAGAGCCGAACGCCTATCAGTGCACCTTCACGAATTAGAACCGACAGATGAGCAGGTTTTAAAATACTTAAACCGACTTTCTGACTACCTTTTTGTCTTGGCACGAAAGTTGTCATTTGACCTTCATGCGGATGAAGTAAAATGGATTCCGAGGAAGTAGTAGACTGTTGTCGGTTGTCAGTTTTCAGTTAGATATTGACCGCTCAAAAACTAAACACAGAACACTGTTTCAAATACGTTCTTACCTTTAAAAAAGTATGAAAAATTACTTTTTGGTAAAATAAATTACTTTTTACTTGACTATTTCAGTAGAAAATTTATTTTTGCATAAAATTAAATCGATAGAAGATGTATTGGACATTAGAATTAGCATCCTATTTAAGTGATGCACCGTGGCCAGCCACCAAAGATGAGCTAATTGATTACGCCATCAGAACGGGTGCTCCCCTTGAAGTAGTGGAAAACCTTCAATCTATTGAAGATGAAGGAGAAATCTACGAATCGATGGAAGAAATTTGGCCGGATTATCCAACCGACGAAGATTATCTTTGGAACGAGGATGAATATTAGACAAAAATAAACAATCAACTAAAAAGAGTCTCATTTGAGGCTTTTTTTTTGTATAAATTTGCCTCCCGAAGTGTCGGGAATTTATAATTAAATAAATCAACATAAAATGAGTTTCATCAATAGCATTCTCAAAGCATTAGTAGGAGATAAATCGGAGAAAGATGTAAAAGCGATTCAACCGCTAATCACCAAAATAAAATCATTTGAAAGCAGTCTTTCTTCGCTTTCACATGACGAATTGAGAGCCAAAACTACTTCATTCAAAGAAAAAATTAAACAAGCTCGTGCGGAAAAAGATGCGAAAATTGCTTCTTTAAAAGCAGAAGTTGAAAAAATAGCCGACATTGATAAACGCGAAGAGGTATATACAGCTATTGATGCATTAGAAAAAGAAGCTTACGAGATTTCAGAAAAAGTTTTGAACGAAATCCTACCGGAAGCTTTTGCGGTGGTAAAAGAAACAGCCAAACGCTTCAAAGAGAATACCTCTATCACAGTAAAAGCTACTCCAAAAGATATTGAACTTTCGGCTTCAAAATCATACATTACCCTTGAAGGTGATAACGCTGTTTGGGCTAATTCTTGGAACGCTGCCGGAAAAGAAATTACGTGGGACATGATTCACTACGATGTGCAGTTGATTGGTGGTGTGGTGTTGCATCAAGGAAAAATTGCCGAAATGCAAACGGGTGAAGGAAAAACGTTGGTAGCTACACTCCCACTCTATTTGAATGCATTAACCGGAAACGGGGTGCATTTGGTTACCGTGAATGATTACTTAGCCAAACGTGACAGCACTTGGAAAGCTCCTTTATTTGAATTTCATGGGTTAACTGTTGACTGTATTGACAATCATCAACCCAACACTGATGCAAGAAGAAAAGCCTATGAGGCCGATATCACGTATGGAACCAACAATGAATTTGGCTTTGATTATTTGAGAGACAACATGGCTCATTCGCCAAACGATTTAGTACAACGCAAACACAACTATGCGATTGTGGATGAGGTGGATTCAGTTTTGATTGACGATGCCAGAACCCCATTGATTATTTCCGGTCCGGTTCCACAAGGAGACCGACATGAATTTAATGAGTTGAAACCGAAAGTGGATCATTTGGTTAATTTACAACGCAATTTAGCGACTCAATTTTTAACCGAAGCGAAACGATTAATCAAAGAAGGCAATACAAAAGACGGTGGTTTTAGCTTGTTAAGAGCCTACAGAGCCATGCCTAAAAGTAAGCCTTTGATTAAATTTTTGAGTGAAGAAGGAATCAAACAATTACTTCAAAAAACCGAAAATCAATACATGCAAGACAACAATCGCGAAATGCCAAAAGTTGATGAAGCTTTGTATTTTGTGATTGAAGAAAAGAATAATCAGGTTGAATTAACCGATAACGGAATAAAATTTTTATCTACAGATACAGATGAAAACTTCTTCGTTTTACCGGATATTGGAACTGAAATAGCTCGAATTGAAAAACAAAATTTAAGTAAAGACCAAGAAGCCGAAGAAAAAGAAAAATTATTCCAAGATTTCTCTATCAAATCGGAACGTATTCACACGCTTACTCAATTATTAAAAGCCTACACGCTTTTTGAAAAAGACGTAGAATACGTAATCATGGACGATAAAATTTTAATCGTTGATGAACAAACCGGTCGTATTATGGATGGCCGTCGTTATTCTGACGGATTACATCAAGCGATTGAAGCCAAAGAAAATGTAAAAATTGAGGCGGCTACCCAAACATTTGCTACGATAACGTTGCAAAACTATTTCCGTATGTACAGCAAATTAGCCGGTATGACGGGAACAGCGGTAACAGAAGCCGGCGAGTTATGGCAAATTTACAAATTGGATGTTGTGGAAATCCCAACTAACCGTCCGATTTCTAGAAAAGACCAAGAAGATTTGATTTATAAAACCACACGCGAGAAATTTAACGCCGTAATTGAAGATGTAACCAAACTTTCGCAAGCCGGAAGACCGGTGTTGATTGGTACTACTTCGGTTGAAATTTCAGAGTTATTGAGTAGAATGTTGAAAATGAGAAACGTTCCGCACAATGTTTTGAATGCGAAAATGCACAAAAAAGAAGCTGAAATTGTAGCCGAAGCCGGAAAACCCGGAGTGGTAACAATTGCAACCAATATGGCTGGTCGTGGAACGGATATTAAATTGACTCCGGAAGTAAAAGCAGCCGGTGGTTTAGCCATCGTTGGTACAGAACGTCATGATTCACGTCGAGTGGACAGACAGTTACGTGGTCGTGCGGGACGTCAAGGAGATCCGGGAAGTTCGCAGTTTTATGTATCGTTAGAGGATAATTTGATGCGTTTATTTGGTTCTGAACGCGTGGCCAAGGTAATGGACAGAATGGGCTTGAAAGAAGGTGAAGTAATTCAACATTCCATGATGACCAAATCGATTGAACGGGCTCAGAAAAAAGTGGAAGAAAATAACTTTGGTGTGCGTAAACGTTTGTTGGAATATGATGATGTAATGAATTCGCAAAGGGAAGTAATTTACAAACGCAGAAGACACGCTTTGCATGGCGAACGTTTGAAAGTGGACATCGCAAACATGATGTATGACACATGTGAAAACATTACGAATGAGAACAAAGCAACTTCTAATTTCAAGAATTTTGAATTTGAATTGATTCGTTATTTTTCTATCACTTCTCCGATTTCGGAAAGCGAATTCAATAAGTTGAGTGAGATGGAAATTACAGGAAAAGTATATAAAGCAGTTTTGGCACATTACGAAGAAAAAAATGCACGTGATGCCAGAGAAGCGTTTCCAATCATCAAAAACGTGTATGAAAATCCAAATAATCATTACGAGCGAATCATTGTTCCTTTTAGTGACGGACAAAAAACGTTGAATGTGGTGACTGACTTGAAAAAAGCGTATGATAGTGAAGGAAAACAATTGGTTGCTGATTTTGAGAAAAATATCACGTTGGCTATTGTGGATGAAGCTTGGAAGAAACACCTTCGCAAGATGGATGAATTGAAACAATCGGTTCAATTGGCCGTTCACGAACAAAAAGATCCGTTGCTGATTTATAAATTTGAAGCGTTCAATTTGTTTAGAGCGATGTTGGATGGGGTTAATAAAGAAGTAATTTCTTTCTTGTTCAAAGGTGATTTACCTAATCGTAATGAAACCAATATTCAAGAAGCTCGAGAGGTTCGTAGAAAAGAAAATTATACAGAAACGAAAGCATCCACTGAAATAAATGACGGAGCTCAAGCCAACAGACAAGCCGGAGAAATGGCTAGTCAGCGACCAGCGGTAACCGAAACGATAGTTCGCGAAATGCCAAAAATCAATCGAAATGACACTGTTACGATAAAACATGTGATGAGCGGCAAAACAGAATCCATGAAATACAAAAAAGCGGAAAGCTTGATTGCAAGTGGTGAATGGGTTTTAGTATAAACTTAAATTATAATCATTTTTTAAAATCCCTGGCACATTAATTGTCAGGGATTTTTATATTTGTTAAAAATCTCATCACATGAAAAATATAGTTTACTTATTTCTTTTGGTTTTTTTGAACGGTTATTCCCAAACGATGGAGCAATTAAAATTAGAAACAAAAAAGTTCTATGATGCTCATTACAACATGGATTTTGAAGGGATTGCAGGATTATACCATCCCGGTTATTTTGAAAAAATAACGAAAGAGGAAATAACCGCTAAATTAGATGAACAATTTCAAAATGATAAAACAGGAATACGATTCGTTTTTCCAACCATGAATTTTACATTTGGAACGATACAAGAAATTGAAGGTAAAAAATATTGCGTGATTTCTTTTAAAAATACGTATCGAGTGAATTTTATCGATAAATTATCGGATGCGGAAATCCAAAAAAACATAGCTTCCTTTCAAACCAATCCTAAAATAAAGTCTGTGAAATATGAAGCCAAACGCAATAGTTTTTTCATTGAAGAGAATGTGATTTGGGTAGCTTTTTTCCATTCTTCATCCATGGACAAATGGAAATTTATAGAACAAAATTCAAAATTTCGTTCTATTGATGAAGTATTGGCTCCTGAAATTCAAAAACAATTGGGATTATAGTTTTCTCAAAAAATAAACACTACCTTTACCTTGGTACTTCAAATAGTATTCCCAAAAAAATATGGCAAAAGGTCAAGATGCAAAGAAAAACGTAAAAAAAGAGCCTTTAAAAACAGCTAAGGAAAAAAAAGAGGCCAAACGCGAGAAGAAAAACAAAAGGGATTAAAAAATCAATCCCTTTTTTATTGATTTTAAGGCAAAATTTTACCGGGATTTAATATTCCATTGGGGTCAAAAACATATTTTAACCGCTCCATCAATTCTAAATGAGGTTTCGAAAAAGCAATGTCCATAAAGTCTTTTTGAACAAAACCAATACCGTGTTCGCCGGACAACGTACCGTTTAAAGAGACGGTTAATTCAAAAATTTCCCGAATGCCTTTGGGCACTTCTGTTTTCCAATTTTCATCGCTTAGGTTTCCTTTGATGATGTTTACATGCAAATTCCCATCGCCTGCATGACCATAACAAACCGATTGAAAACCATATTTTTTTCCGATGGATTTTATACCTTCTAATAATTTTGGCAATTCATATCTCGGCACAACGGTGTCTTCTTCTTTATAAACTGAATTGGCTTTCACTGCTTCCGCCACACTGCGACGCATTTTCCACAAGGCATTTTTTTCGTCTACGGTATCGGCAAAAAGAATGTCATCTATATGAAATTGTTCTACCACTGTCATGATTTTTTCGGCTTCCACCATCAAAATATCGGGATAATTTCCATCGACTTCGATTAACAAATGTGCTTGAATATCCGATTTGACTTGAACGTTCAACCCTTCTACAAATTGAAGTGTCCAATCAATGGCATCGCGTTCCATGAACTCTAACGCACTTGGAACAATTCCAGCTCTAAAAATAGCTGAAACTGCTTCACACGCTTCATTGGCTTTGTAAAACGGAACCAACATTAAAACGTTATGCGTATTTTTAGGAAGTAATTTTAATACAATTTTTGTAACGATTCCCAGCGTTCCTTCACTCCCCACCATCAATTGCGTGAGATTATATCCCGTTGAATTTTTTAGTGTATTCGCTCCGGTCCAAATGATTTCTCCGGTTGGTAAAACCACTTCTAAATTCAAAACATAATCTTTGGTAACGCCATATTTTACAGCTCTAGCTCCGCCGGAATTTTCGGCTACATTTCCACCAATAAAACAACTTCCCATGCTACTGGGGTCAACCGGATAGAATAATCCTTTTTCGGCAACGGCTTCGCGAAGCACTTGCGTAATCACTCCGGGTTCTGTGATAACTTGTAGATTTTGTTCGTCAATGTTTAGAATTTTATTGAATCGTTCCATCGAAAGTCCTATTCCTCCTTGAACGGATAAAGCACCGCCACTTAAACCGGTTCGAGCTCCAATTGGTACAACCGGAATTTTATATTGATTGGCTATTTTTAGAATTTCGGAAATTTCTAAAGCTGATGATGGTTTTATCACCACATGAGGTGGAAAAACATAATCTTCGGTTTCATCATGACCGTAGTGATTTCGGGTTTCTTCATCTGTAAACACAAACGATTGACCAACTATATTTTCTAATTTGGATAAAATTTCGGAATTGAGTTGCATACTTTATTTTTTAACCAATAAAGGTAAAAAAATTATAGCAATGAAAGTAGACAATACCAAAAAGCTAAGGTTAAAAATGAAAGCGGAATTCCGATACCTATCATCATGCTACTCAATTTTGGTTTTAACCCATAAGTAGAAGCCAAAATCGCTCCGGTTATCATAGGTGCCATCGCTGCTTCCATTATGGAAACATCTACAATTAATCCTTCTCCACTCAAAATAAATTTGTATAAGACCAAGAAAAACAGGGGAGTAATCATCAATTTAAAGAACAATCCCAACGCTAAAAAATTCCAATGTTGACTTCTTTTATCAAATTTCAATTGCAAACCAACTGAAACCAATGCTATTGTTGAAACTGTTCCGCCCACTTTATAAAAAACAGATTGCATCATTTCGGGAAAATCAAGATTCAACAAATTAAGTAGACAAGCAATAGTAAAAGCAATAAATGGTGGAAAGAAAACAATTTTTTTGATAATGAGTTTTGAATCGACTTCGCCTTTTGAAAAAATAGAAGCAACTGTCACGCCCAATGTAGCCAATACCACAAACGAACCTGGCTGATCGACAATGATTGCGGTCTGCAATCCTTCTTGACCATATAACGCTTCAATAACAGGAAATCCAACAAAGGAAGTATTTCCCAATCCTCCGGTTAATATCAAACATCCGGTAAGCTTTTTGGACCATCCGAGCCATTTTCCTAAGCTGTAAAAAAACAAAAAAGACAACCCAAATCCGAGCCATGCCACTCCGATTGGAAAAAGTAATTTTGAAGAAATTTCAATCTTTGGAATATAATACAACGCTAAAGCCGGAAGTGAAATATAAATCACAAAATGGTTGAGAGCCACATATCCGTTTTTGGGAAAACTTTTCAAAAATTGAAGTCCAAAACCAATTGCTAAACAAAGAAAAATTAAAAAAATGTTGTCCATAATAGAAAATAGAATGCAAAAATACCATTATAAAATTATTCATTTATTTATAAAGCTCAATTTTATTGTTTTGAAACTTTTATCGATTTTACTTACTTTTACTACTTAAATTAGTTTTGTGAAAAAATCAAATCCAAATAAATCTGCTTTAAGTGAAAAAGAAGGTGTGCCGCAACCGGAATTCATCAGTGAATTGGTTGTGAAAAACATCAAAGGATTTAGAAAAATTCAACCTTCCTCAGAAGATTTAATCAATGGAATTTTAAAAGGAAATATTTCTGATTTAAGTCGTGCCATTACTTTAGTAGAAAGTACCAATCCCGAACATTTAACCAAAGCAAATGAAATTATAAATGCTTGTTTACCTCATTCCAATCAATCCGTTCGCATTGGAATAACCGGAGTTCCGGGAGTTGGAAAAAGTACGTTTATTGAAGCTTTTGGAAAACACTTAACTTCGTTAGGGAAAAAAGTTGCTGTTTTGGCCGTTGACCCAAGTAGCTCTATTTCGCACGGAAGTATTTTGGGTGATAAAACCCGAATGGAAGAATTGGTTAAAGATAAAAACGCCTACATTCGACCTTCTGCTTCAGGAGAAACGTTGGGTGGAGTAGCCCGAAAAACCAGAGAAACTATTATTCTTTGTGAAGCCGCCGGATTTGATACCATCATCATTGAAACCGTTGGTGTAGGTCAAAGTGAAACTGCTGTTCACAGTATGGTTGATTTCTTTTTGTTATTGAAAATTTCCGGTGCCGGCGACGAATTACAAGGCATCAAACGCGGCATTATGGAAATGGCCGATGCTATTGTTATCAATAAAGCCGATGGCGATAACATAAAAAAAGCAAAACTAGCCAAAACCGAATTTAACCGAGCTTTACATCTATTTCCGGCAAAAAAATCGGGTTGGATGCCAACGGTTTCTACTTGTAGTGCGATAACCAAAGAGGGAATTGATGACGTTTGGAAAACCATTTCCAATTATTTGGAATTAACACAATCCAATGCCTATTTTCAAGAAAAGAGACAAGAACAAAATCAATATTGGATGATGGAAACCATTAATGAACAATTGAAAAATCATTTTTATACTCATCCTGAAATTACTAAACTCTTGGACGAAAAGAAAAAAGCTGTGCAAAACAATGAAATCTCACCTTTTGCAGCTGCGATGGAATTACTTTCAACTTACTTTAAATAAATTTTTTTTATACCTTATCTACTTCAAAATTGGCGGTATTTTAATTTTTATACTATAAAAGGTATAAAATATTGATAAAATTTAAAAATATACCTTTTATGGTGTGATTTTTCGATATTTTTGTATATTTGTAACTTTAAAGGTATAAAAATGCGAGAAAATTTAACCGATTTAAGCAAATACATTAAACTAAAACGCAAGCAAAATAAACTCACACAACCTGAACTTGCTTTGAAAGCAGGAGTAGGATTGCGATTTGTTCGGGATTTAGAACAAGGCAAAAACACCTTGCGAATGGATAAAGTGAATGATGTGTTACGCTTATTTGGAGAAACCTTAGGGCCAATTCCAATGGATAGAGAAAAATTAATTTCAAATGAATAGAAGCGGAAAAGTATATATGAAAAACAAATACTGCGGAACAGTTTTAGAAACTGATCACGGCTATGTATTTCAATATGATTCCGAATACTTAAAAAGCGAAAATGCTGAAGCAGTTAGTTTAACTTTGCCTTTAACCGAAAAACCCTATCAAAGTAAAACCCTTTTTGCTTTTTTTGATGGATTGATTCCGGAAGGATGGCTATTACACATTGCCGAAAAAAATTGGAAAATAAATTACAAAGACCGAATGGGATTACTCCTCACCTGCTGCAAAGATTGCATTGGAGCTGTAAGTGTTATAAATAATGAAGAACTATAAAAAAAAATATTTAGCACGATTGGAAAATCCTACCATGGAAGTTCAAGAACCAAGAACTTTTTATGGTAGGAGATGTCTGTATTGCTATGAACCGCTTTTTGATCCTTCATCCGATTTTCATGAAGCGTGTAACAAACGTTTTTTTGGACAATTAAAAACGCCACAACTCAATTACAACTTGGAAAATCTGCAGGAATTAGCCTCAAAAGTTATCCAAAGTCAGATGGCGGTAACGGGAGTTCAAGCGAAAGTTTCACTGAGTTTATTTCGAAAAGAGGAAAAAAATTTAACTAAAAAGCTCACGATTGTCGGACTTTATGGCGATTATATACTCAAACCACCTTCGGAACATTATGTACAATTGCCGGAATTGGAAAGTGTTACGATGCATATGGCGGATGTTTGCGGTATAAAAGTAGTTCCGCATAGTTTGGTGAAATTGCAAGACAAAACCCTTTGTTACATCACAAAAAGAGTGGATCGAACCCGAAAAACCAAACTTCACATGGAAGACATGTGTCAATTGAGCGAACGATTAACCGAAGATAAATACAAAGGAAGTCACGAGCAAGTGGCCAAAATGGTTCTAAAATATTCGAGCACTCCGCTTTTGGATGTGAGCAATTTTTATGAGCAAGTATTGTTTAGCTTTTTCACCGGAAATTCAGATATGCATTTGAAGAATTTCTCGTTGTTGGAAAAAGAAGGACAAGGTTTAAGTTTATCTCCGGCTTATGATTTAGTGCCAACAGCCCTTGTCAATCCGGCTGATACTGAAGAATTAGCTTTGACTTTAAATGCCAAAAAAAGAAAATTGAAATACCAAGATTTTTTAGTTGCTTATGAAAACTGTGGTTTAAGTAAAAAAGTATTGGATAATACGTTAGAACTTTTTGTGTATGCCAAACCCGAAATGGAAGCCGTTTTGGCAAAAAGTTTTGTGAGTGATGAATATAAAATGAAGTATTTGAGTTTGATGGAGAGTAGGTATAAGCAATTGGAAGTACTTTAAAAATGCCGTTTTAGAATTTAAAACGGCATTTTTTTACTCCTCATACCGTTCCATTTCCCTATCATAAAAAGCTCCCGCCAATTCAATTAGCTTTTCCATTTCGGTTTCTAATTCTTTCTCATCTTCTTCGTCAATTTCTTCTAGAAATTCTACATCGTCGTCTTTTAAATTGATTAAAAAACGAGGATAATCTAAGTGAATCACAAAAATATCTTCAGGATAATCGGTGTTGTCTGCTAAAACGAATTTTGGTAAGTCCATGTTTTTTAGGTAATGGGTTAATGGTAATGGGTAAAAGGTTTAATATTCAAAAGTACCAAATTCACTGGTAATCGTTAATTTTTTTTGTTCGGATGCTTCTACTTTGCCGACAATTTGAGCATCAACATTGAATGATTTTGAAATTTCGATAATGTCGTTGGCAATTTCAGCAGAAACATACAATTCCATTCGGTGACCGCAATTAAAGACTTGATACATTTCTTTCCAATCGGTTTTGGATTGTTCTTGAATCAGTTTAAACAAAGGTGGAATCGGGAATAAATTATCTTTGATAATGTGCAAATTATCAATAAAATGTAAAATCTTCGTTTGTGCTCCACCACTGCAATGCACCATGCCGTGAATGTCTTTTGATGAATATTTTTCTAAAATAGCTTTGATAATTGGAGCATACGTTCGTGTTGGCGAAAGCACTAATTTTCCGGCATCAATAGGACTATTTTCCACTTCATCTGTCAATTTTACTTGACCGGAATAAACCAATTCAGAAGGGACGGCAGCATCAAAACTTTCCGGATATTTCTCGGCTAAATACTTAGCAAAAACATCATGACGAGCTGAGGTTAAACCATTACTTCCCATTCCGCCGTTGTATTCTTTTTCGTAAGAGGCTTGACCGAACGAGGCCAAACCAACAATCACATCTCCGGGCTGAATATTGGCATTATCAATCACATCGCTGCGTTTCATTCGAGCGGTTACGGTAGAATCTACAATAACTGTTCGAACTAAATCACCCACATCAGCCGTTTCGCCACCGGTGGAATGAATCGTTACACCAAATGATTTTAATTCTTGAATCAATTCTTCCGTTCCGTTTATGATAGCGGAAATTACTTCTGCAGGAATCAAATTCTTGTTTCTTCCGATGGTCGAGGAAAGCATAATATTGTCTGTTGCTCCCACACAAAGCAAATCATCAATATTCATAATCAGGGCATCTTGAGCAATACCTTTCCACACCGAAATATCGCCTGTTTCTTTCCAATATAAATACGCTAACGACGATTTTGTTCCGGCTCCATCAGCGTGCATTAAAAGACAATAATTCTCATCTCCAGTTAAATAATCGGGAACTATTTTGCAAAAAGCTTTGGGAAATAATCCTTTATCAATGTTTTTGATGGCGTTATGCACGTCTTCTTTGGCGGCAGAAACTCCGCGAAGAGCATAACGTTTGCTGGTATCTGAACTCATAGTTGTGTTGTTGTGTTGGGCAAAGATAGGATTAATGTGAAAATGTCACAATGTAAAACCCATGAGAAATTATTATTTTTCAAGTATCAAAATTTCTACTCTTCGATTGGCAACACGTTCTTCTTCATTTTTTTCCGGTAACGGATAAATGGGTCGTGTGGAAGCAAATCCTTTGTATGAAATTCTATTTTTAGAAATTCCGTTAGTCAAAAGATAATTGTAAACCGTTTTGGCTCTTTTGTTGGAAATATCCTCAATTTCAACTACTTTACAACAAATATGGCCTTGAATTTCAATTTTCAGTTTTGGATTTGCTTTCATGATTTGAAGTAACTCGTCTAAAACAGGTGTCGATTCAGGAAGAACCTCATCACTCATGTTGAAAAAATTCAACCCTTTGAGCTTCAAATAATCACCCATTTTAGCTTTTTTCACATTCTCTGAAAACGAGCTTTCATTTGTCAATTGATAAAAAACAACCACTTTCCTATTTTCATCTTGATTGAATGAAACGTCAAAATCTTCACCAAAAGGAACTCGTTCTACAGCATCAAGAACTTTTATTTTATTGAGTTTTAAAATATTTTCGATGGAGTGAATTCGCTTTTCAGCTAACTTTAAATTGTACACTCTTGAGTCAACGGTGTCGCAGTATCCTTCCATTTTATAGACTTCTGCGTTAGGATTTCCTTTTATCCATGCATTAATAAGTTGAATCGATTTGGAATTTGGCATTGCTTTATTGAAATCAAAAAACACTTCCAACTTTTCTTGTGCCGAAAGTGAAATGAAAAAAAAGAGTGCTATGAATAAAATGTTGCTTTTCAATTTTTAATAATTTCAATTTCTACTCTACGATTGGCTGCTCGTTCTTCTTCATTTTTTTCCGGTAACGGATAAATGGGTTTACTGCTACCAAAACCTTGGTACGTTACTCTTGAGTTTTCTATTCCGTTCATTCGCAAAAATTGACTGATTGCTTTAGCTCTTTGAGTTGAAAGATTGGTTCTATCCGTTGGCATACAACACAAATGACCTTGAATATCGATGGAAAGTTCTGGATTTTGTTGCATTACAATCAATAACTCATATAATTTTCCACGACTTTCATTCACGATGGCAAACGTGTTTAATTGAAAATTAAGGTTGTCTAATTTCAATTTATCACCGGGTTTAGCCGCATCAACTTGTTGCATGAATTCAACATTCAATTCGAACGTTGATTCCGTTCCGTTGGGATTTTGAATCACAATGGCTTCCGGAAATTGTTTTTTTGGTTTGGGTTTCGCCACAATTTCTTCTTTTTTAATGCCTAAAATTTCATCTTCACGGGCTAAATCTTTTGCTTCAAGATAATAAATAGTTACTCTTCTGTTTTCAGCTTTGTTATTGGATTGTTGATGTAATTTTCCAAAACTACGGGTTTTAAAATCTTCACGAATTTTGACTTTATCTTTCACTAATTTATAAATAAAATCTACTCGTTTTTGTGCTAATGTATCATTAAAACCGATGCTTCCGTCTTCATCAGTATAACCATTTATCGCTACAATTTTTACTTCTTTATGAGCAGAAATCCACTTGTTTAGCTTTATAATTTCATTATTTTTTAACTCAAATTTATTGGAATCAAAATAATAGGAAACCTGTTCCTGAGCAGAAAGTAATTGAAAAACCAAAAATAAAAGACTTGTGAAAATCCACTTCATATCGTTCTTTTTAACGATAACGAAAATACGATTAATTAATTTTATTCTAGCATAAAAAAGTGGGACAACTTTCGTCATCCCACCAGTTTTAGTGTTAATTTGTTGGAAATTTAGTTTTTATGTGATCAAAATCAAAAAAGATTTTGATGTAGTATTTTTGAACACAGAAAACTCACTGTTAAAATACCACTTTACATTCACGGTTATACTATAGATTGTTAATGCGGGGACATTATGCTTTTACTGTAAAGCGATACGAAAATAGAAAATATTCATTAATTACAAAATTTTTTGAATTATTTTTATTTTA
Organism: Flavobacterium filum DSM 17961; assembly: GCF_000425465.1. Lineage (GTDB taxonomy): Bacteria > Bacteroidota > Bacteroidia > Flavobacteriales > Flavobacteriaceae > Flavobacterium > Flavobacterium filum. The sequence continues at coordinate 65,028 of NZ_AUDM01000016.1, forward strand.
ATTACCTTTCTTAAAATAAAAAACCACATTCATCAAGAATGTGGTTATGTTATAAAAAATTAAGTTAACTATCTAGTAAACAATAACTCTCTGTATTTTGTTAATGTCCAAATTTCATCGTCAACCAAAAGCTCTAATTTATCGCAATGTTCTCTGATTACATCAAAATAAGGTTTCACTTTATCACAATACATTTCTGCCATTTTTTGAGCATCCGTTAACGCGTTTGCTTTTTTACGAGCTTCCGTCATTGCTTCTACATTAGAATTGATTCCTTCAATATGAGCCGAAATTTCTTTGATTAACGAAATTTGCTCTTTCGCAATTTTTTCAAAATCTTTCCCGAAGATTTCTTTTAAACCACAAACGTTTTCAATCAACGTATTTTGGTAACGTATAGCCGTTGGAATCACGTGATTTCTGGCAATATCTCCTAAAACTCTTCCTTCAATTTGGATTTTTTTAGTGTATTCTTCTAACTCAATTTCGTAACGTGCTTCTACTTCCACGTGGTTCATTACGTTTAACTCACCAAATAATTCTAATGCTTTTTTAGAAACTTTTGCTTTTAAAGCTGATGGAGTCGTTTTATGATTACTCAAACCACGTTTTTTAGCCTCTTTTTCCCATGCATCACTATATCCGTCACCCTCAAAAAGAATATTTTTAGTTTCTTTGATGTATTCTCTCAACACATTAAAAATTGCTTCATCTTTCTTTAGGTCTTTTTTCTCGATTAATGTATCAACTTCTTTTTTAAACTCTCTTAATTGTTTAGCAACAATCGAATTTAATGTGGTCATTGCGTTAGCACAGTTAGCTGATGAACCCACTGCTCTAAATTCAAATTTATTTCCGGTGAAAGCAAATGGAGAAGTTCTGTTTCTATCCGTATTGTCTAGCATTACATCCGGAATTTTACCCACTACATTTAGTTTCAAGTCTGTTTTTTCTTCCGGAGAAAGCTTTCCTTTGGAAACGCCTTCTAATTCTTCAAGAACTTTAGTCAATTGGTCACCAATGAATACAGAAATAATGGCAGGAGGTGCTTCATTCGCTCCTAAACGGTGATCGTTACTAGCGGTGGCAATTGAAGCTCTCAACAATTCTTCATATTCTTGAACCGCTTTAATGGTATTGATAAAGAACGATAAGAATTGTAAATTGCTCATTGGCGTTTTACCTGGAGATAATAAATTTACTCCTGTATCAGTAGCCATCGACCAGTTATTGTGTTTTCCTGAACCATTTACACCTTTAAAAGGTTTTTCGTGGAAAAGTACTTTAAAATCATGACGTTCACCTACTTTTGACATCACATCCATTAACAATGAATTATGGTCAACCGCTAAATTGGTTTCTTCAAAAATTGGAGCTAACTCAAATTGATTAGGAGCCACCTCATTATGACGGGTTTTTACAGGAATTCCTAAAAGCATGCATTCTTCTTCCAATTCTCTCATATAATTTAAAGCACGTGAAGGAATTGAACCGAAATAATGATCATCTAATTGTTGTCCTTTTGCAGAAGTGTGACCTAATAACGTTCTTCCTGTTAACATTAAATCAGGACGAGAATTGGCTAATGAAGCATCAACCAAGAAATATTCTTGTTCCCAACCTAAAGTAGCGGTAACTTTTTTCACGTTTTTATCAAAATACTTACATACGTCAGTAGCCGCTTCATCAACTGCATTCAACGCACGAAGTAAAGGTGTTTTATAATCTAATGCTTCTCCGGTGTACGAAATAAATACAGTTGGAATACATAACGTAGTTCCGAAAATAAAAGCAGGAGAAGTGGGATCCCAAGCTGTATAACCACGTGCTTCAAATGTATTTCTAATTCCACCATTTGGGAAAGAAGAAGCATCCGGCTCTTGTTGCACTAATTGTCCGCCACCAAATTTTTCAACCGGGTCTGAACCGTCATACGATGTTTCAAAAAATGCATCATGCTTCTCAGCTGTTGTTCCTGTTAACGGTTGAAACCAATGGGTATAATGAGTAACACCTTTTGACAAAGCCCACTCTTTCATTCCCATTGCAATATAATCGGCTAATTTTCTATCAATTTTTGTTCCGTGCTGGATGGCATCTTTTACCCCTTTGTAAGCATCTGAAGTCAAAAACTGCTTCATTGCTTTGTCATTAAACACATTTGAACCAAAAAGTACTGACTTTTTTCCGGACTCTTCGAATTTCACCGGTTTTCTGTCTGAAGCATCTTTTAATGCTTGGAAACGTAAATTTGACATAAAATTAATTTTTTAAAGGTTATACCATTTATTTTATGGTGCAAATATATTTAAAAAATTATTTTAAACAACATTACCCCTATTTTTTTAGGGGTAAAATCTATAAAATGTAAAAAATATCGATTAATTGTGGGTAAATTTTGAGAGATTAGTAGTTTTGGATTAAAAAATGCTTTTTACACAAAGAAAAAGTACAAAGCTTGTGAAAATTAATTTCTCACAGAAAGCACGGAAAACACAGAAGATATTGCTTCGTAATGACAAGATTGTGTGAAAACTATGACTTATTATTTGCCAC
>NZ_AUDM01000017.1 GCF_000425465.1 Flavobacterium filum DSM 17961
GACGGTTGGCTACGCAACCGACTGCGGTATTGCATCTGGCACGATTGGAAGAAACCCGAAAGGAAAAGGAAAAACCTGATTCAATTGGGGGTTGACCAAGACCACGCCTACATGTGGAGCAGAACGAGAAAAGGGGGATGGGCGATTGCCCAAAGTCCGATTTTAGGAACAACTATTACTTTGAAACGCTTGAAACAAAAAGGATACGAATCCTTAACGGAAGTCTACATTCAACTCAACCCATCTCTTTGCGAACCGCCGAGTACGTGACCCGTATGCTCGGTGGTGTGAGAGGCTCTCCCTGCTAGTTTCTAGTGGGGCAGTCTACTCGATTACCAGCTGGCGTTCTGTCTGTCGAGTTGCTGTAGTCCGTGTCTACTGTGAGTTTCGCTGTCATTGACGGGTTGTTTTTGTGTCGGCTGAGGGTTGGCGGTTTTAAAAATTTTGGAAGGGAAGGAAATTTTAAAAAATAATTTTTCGGTCGGGAAAGGTGGAAGCTCTTTTGCAATTTTTGGATTGAGCATTGGCTTGGGTGAATTGCAAATTTGCTTACAACTGTGGGTTGGCTTCTTTGTTGTCATTCCAATAATAGCTGTCTGGATAAGGTCGTTTGCCGAATATTGCAGTTCCAACTCGAATTATCGTTGAACCTTCTTCAATGGCTGTTTCAAGGTCGCCACTCATCCCCATAGATAACTCGTGAACGGGTATATCTTTGTCTAACATTTCTAATTGAATTTTTTTGAGCAATTGAAAACACTTGCGAACTTTTTCTGTTTCGGCAGAAAAAAGCCCGATAGTCATAAAGCCTTTTATGTTTAATCGGTCAAGTTGTTTAACTTGTTGAGTAAAAGTCAAAGCATTTTCGGGTGAAACACCAAACTTACTTGCTTCATAAGAAGTGTTTACTTGAATAAAAACATCTATGGTTCTATCTTCAAATTCTAATCTCTTTTGCAATTTTTCAGCTAATTCCAATCTATCAACAGATTGTATGCAGTCAGCATATTTCGTAACTTCTTTGACTTTATTAGTTTGAAGATGTCCTATGAAATGGGTTTGGTGTTGCATAACTTTTAGTGCTTCAAATTTCTCTTTGAGTTCCTGCACCTTATTTTCTCCAATCAGGGTTTCACCAGTTTTCAAGGCAGTAATAATATTTGTAGCAGAAACTGTTTTTGTAGCTAATAGAAGTTTGATTTCATTGGGGTTTCTGCATGAAAATTCGGCTGCTGCTCTTATTCTACCCTTAAGGCTTGCTATGTTTTCGATTATGAAGCTCATATCCGCAATTCGTGTTCAGGACAATCCACTCTCAATTCGTTTTCGGCAAGTTTGCTATTTAGAAGTTTACAGTAGTGAACACCATTATCAATTTGGTAATTGGAACAAGTAAAACACATTCTTTGAATTGTTATGATGCCTGAATTGTTTAAGTCATAAATCAATTTCAGCAATCCATTAAGCATTATTGCTTTTTGTTCCTGAGTAAGTTTTTCAATAGGATGTTCTATTGACGAAGCAAAGAACGATGCTTTTTTAGCTATTTTTTTTCCTTCGTTTGTAAGTGATAACGAAAAACTTCTTGTGTCAATGGGGTCAGTTTCCTTTGTTACTAATTCTTTTGAAAGCAAAACTTTTACGCTATCGCTTATTGTGGCTTTTGTCATATTGAACTCATCTGCCAAATATCCCACCTTGCATTTCTCCAAGGAATGGTAATAGATGAAAATTAAAATTTGAATTTGTATTGGGCTTAATGAGTTTTCTTTGCTTTCATTCCATAATAATACCCTGAATGCTTCTGAAATTCGTTCCAAAGACACAACAATGCGACTTTCAATTTTTTGGTTTTGTTCGTTTAAGTTGAATGATGAATATTTCATATCGTCAAATTTTTAGCAATATAAATCCAAGCCTTTTTTCCCGACTCAAAAGTTTCAAGAATCCTACGGTATTCACTTACTTCATATTTATCGGTTTCAGCAAGTTCAGTATCTGTAATTTGAAATATCATTCCTTCGATAAAGTCATCATTATTTGTTGACTTTACAGCAATTGGGTGATATTCAAGTTGACTTTTAGATAGAACTGTCGAATCGGTGATTTGTAAATTTTCAATTTTATATCCTATCAATCTGTCTCGCACTCCTTTTAAGATTCGACCATAATTTTCAATCTGTACTTTCTCCAACTGTAAAGTGCCATAGGAGAATAGTAAATGTATTCTCTCTTTCATTTGCAATTTTCCATTTCGATAATGAAATAACCTTTTTGCTTGATTTCCGCTTCCCATTCAGGTCTCACAGTTTCAATGTGGCAAAACCTGCATTGCTTTGATGTTAAGGGTTGCCCTTCTTGTCTTTTAGATATTAAATATTCTGTACCATATCCGTAAATTATGGTTGTATCTTTAATTTCTTCGGGTGCGATAATGTCAAAGTGCATTACGCTACCGTCTTTTTTTGTTACATAGGTGTCCCAAACTGCTACTTTCATTGTTTTTGTTTTATTGTTTTGTGCGTTTGCGGAAAATGCAAACAGCATCATAATTAATAAACTTAAAATTCTCATTTTACTATTACTTTATTTAAAGTAATGCCTTGCAAAGGTAGGATTCCTAACTTTGCAAGGCAAATAAAATTACTTAACTTTATATGGTAAGGATAAATTACCACTAGCTACCGAATAGACTTTGTAAACGCCAAGCATTGGTTTGTCTCCGCCACCGTGTCCACCATCACCGCCTGTATATACTTGCATAAAGGCTGCAACACCGTCAAAGGAAAAATCCGTTTTGTTGTTTATTCGATAATTGGGGACAACTACTCTTATTGTATTTCCTTTTGTGATAACTTGAAAGCCGGGGGAATCCATATACATTGGCATACCAGGGTTAGTTGGAGGTAAAACGACTGTTGTGTCTTTTGGGTCGAATTGTTTTACAGCTAAGCCACCTTCAACTCGCTTATCTTCTGTTAAGATTACCCAATGCGGATGCCAAACAATTCCGTCATTGGCAAAATTGCGGTCTGAATTTTCATCCCAAAGAGGAGTGTCGTCAAAATCAGGATGTGAAGTAAGGGCTAAAGCCACGATTCCTTCAATATCGCCAAATCCAACATCAGTTGGTTTCAAGGAAGTTGGAAAAACGTACCCCAAAACAGGTGCTCCATTGAGTTGTCCTACTGGTGTTGGCGTGGTTTTTCCTGCCGTTCCTTTTACGGTAATTTCCCAAATGGTTGCACCAATTTCAGGTGAGTGTTTTACGCTTACTTTTTTGATTTGGAAATCATCATTGTTGTAGTTTCCGCATTTGTCGCAAGCAAAGCTTTGAACTGCGAAAAGAGAAAGTCCGAGAAAAAGAAATATTTGTTTCATTTTTTTGAAATTTAATTGTTTGAAATAAAGTTAGAAATCCTAATTAAAATTAGGACTCCTAACTTTAAAAGAGAAATTTTTTTAGCCTTTTACGTCAGCCATAGACGCACCAAAATTGATGTGTAATACATTGCCGTTTGGTGTTAGCAAAGCTGGAACAGATTTTACACCTGCTTTTTCCGCTTCCGCAATTCGGTTACGGTCTTCGCCAATGTGAACGATTTCTACATTAGTTGCTCCAATTAGGTTAACGATGTCGTGCTCTGCGCTCACACATACAGGACATCCTGCGTGATAGAAAATTGATTTTGCCATTTCTTTATGATTTTATTGTTGTTTGGCATTATTGCCGCTACAAATATAGTAAGGAATCCTAACAATGCAAATTATTTCTTAGATTTATTTAGAGAATATTTTACATCATTGATATTCAATGCGATAAAAATCTTATAAGGGTGGGAGGATTGGCTCTTTTGCAAAACTTGGGTTGTGTGTCGGCTTGTGCGGTTTTGCAAATGTGCCAATGTGCGGTTGGCCAAAATTGTTTTTAAAAATGTGCGGTGGGGAAATTTAAAAACCCATTTGGGTCGGCTTGAGTGTCGGTAAAGTCAGGTCGGTTTGTGTCAAGTTACAGCGAAATAGTCTGCCGTGTTAAGGTCGTTTGTTTGGTTTCGTGTCGGTTTTTTACGCTTGCTGGTAACGTTTTGGCGCTTGGCGCAGTGGCGGATTTCGGAGCACAAAACTGTCAATACACCACAAAAGTTGATGCGAGGTAGAATGCTCAATTAACCACTTCACCCGCCATTGAGCCAAACGCCTGTTACCTGCTGTGTTTCTTGTCATTATAAGTTGGTATTCAATAAGTTAATTCCTGTATTAAGAAGCATTTTTGAAAATTCTTGTCCGTTAATAAGCTGTATTTCATTGTCTTTTGCCAAGTTTTCAGCTTTTTCATTAAACGTGTTTGCTGTCGTAATTACCCAAGCTATTTTATTATAACCATCATCTAAACTCTCTTTATTTGTCTTGTAGTCATTTATTTGTGTCGCACCCCACTCACTTATTTGACCCTTTTGAAATTTGACTTGAGTATAAATAATAAGCTTTATGTTCTCAAATACTGCAACAATATCTGCGTCACCCTCTTTATCTCTTTCGTTTTTTGCTGGAATAGATACGGAATTTGCCCCAATTGTCAAAAAGTAAGTTTTAACTAACTTTTCAAACTTGTCTGGATTCAACTCAGCTTTAATTGCATCCAAAACGAAATTTGCCGTTTTGTCTATTATGATAGAATGTAAATGAATTGGCTTGTTTATGGAATAATTCTCAATGCTTTTTTCAACGCTCAATTTCAAGTCATTGATATTTGCATTTGTCTGTCTAATTTTCATTCTTGAGGTTAGTTTTGCATCTGCAAACTTGTCTCTTGAAATGTTTTTGTGAAGCACTTTTACTTTCCAAGCAAACCCTAAATCATAAGTTTTACCCTGCTCCGAAACAAGAAAATTTCCGTTTCTTGAAACAATCTTATCTCCCCAAGTTTTTAAACCTTCTGAAAATGTGTCGCCAATTTTCAAAGGAACTTCGCTTTCAATTTCACAAACGAAAAAAGTACCCCAACTTGGAACAATTACAATGTCACCTTTTGACATTCTAAGAAAATTCCACAAGTTGTGTCGAGTACGAGGAACTGACCCCCATTTTTCTCTAAACTGTTCATTGAAATATGCCCAATTGCCTGCTTTGACTTTGTCAATAATTTCATCATTCGTAAAATCTGAAAATCCAATTGTCAAAAATCCTTTGTTAAGTAAAGGGTATGAAAGTTCAGCAATGTGTGAAATTCTGTGAATCCAATAATTCATTATTCTTATTTTTTAGGGTTACATTCTTCAATAATTTCCTCAATGTTCTTGCCGTCAATTTTCCAAGTCTTATAGAGGTTAATTACTTTTTTAGCTAACTCGTTTTGAGTTTCCTCACCGTCATTATTTAGTTGGTAGTACATCTTTTCAACAACTTCATAATCAGAAAAATTGATTATATCTTTTGCTCCTAAATGGTTACGCATACCTCTTAAATAATCCTTTCTCCAACCTCTTGCAGCATCACGGAATTTTTGGTAATTTCTGTTTCTCCAAAACTCAACATAAGCCCCAATCATAGCACCGTGATTTTTTTCTCTTTCTAAAGGTCCAACTCTGAAAAATACATTAGAGTCCTTTACCTGACACCACAAAAATTTATTTTTGTATTCAATGTTTGAAAAATCAATCTCCTCTTCTGAATTTTCGATTGTGTCTTTGAATTGTTGAATGTAATTTTTCTTGAAGTCCTTTTGAATTAGAAATGGTACAACTTTTTCTTCAAGTTGATTTAGTTTACTTCTAATTTCGGGTTTGATTTCACCGCCAAGGTCAATTTCTTTGGCTAATTCGTTTATAATGTCAAAAATACATTGTTGAATGAGTTTTGTAACCTCCGCATCTTTTTTTGAAGTTTTATCTGGCTTTGCCTGTTCAGCAATGATTATTAGGTTGGATAAAATTTTGTCAACTGTTTCAGGTTTTGTGTAAAGCACAATATCACGAGAAACTAATTTTATGAGTTCATTCAATTCTTCAAGTTCTACAACTCTGTCATCCCATATTTCCCAAAGTTTGTTTATGAAGTTGTTGAATCTAGCGGATTTTTCCTCAAATACTTTTACGTTTCTCTCTTTGGTTTCTTCTGCTGAAGTTTGACCGTTTAAAAGAAAGACTGTGATTATTGCGGTAATAACAACTCCGATTAAAGCACCAAAAAATTGAGAGGGTAAAATCTCAACATCGAAAATTCTGAATATTACAGAACTTGCTATAAAAATGAACGTGAAGGCTATTATTCCGTAAAGCCAAAGATTTTTATTCTTCATTTGTTTAATTTATTTGTTAGTCCGTTTAAAAATGAAAAATATAAAAGCGGTGCTTGCACCGCTTTTATATAATGTCTTTTAGCTTCTCTTGTTCCAAGTTCTTCCGTCATTTGTAGAGTAGTAAAGTCCTTTTGTTGTTTGAGCCAAAATTTCTTTACCATTGTCTGTCAAGTCTTGGAAGTCTCCATAAGAGCTGCCTGAATAACGAGTGTTCCAAGTCCTACCGTCATTGGTGGAATACTCAAGTTTGTTTTGTTGTTTTGGGCTTATACGGATTATTTCTTTGCCCCTGTTAATCATTTGTCCCATATTTTATAGATTTAATTGTTAGTGCTTACTCTAATCGGTTTTCAGCTTCCCCGTTTCCCTGCAAAATTAAAATGTCAGTACGTCAAAACGTGTCGTTGTTTATATGCACTGTCGTTTTTTTTAACATAGCAGGTAACTAGTAAATATCTTCAAATTTATGTAACTTTTTTTAACTTTTCAATTTTTATTCCAGTTTTTTCTGATGGTTTTGCTCGGCAATCCGATCTAACGGACTTTGAATTTTATTCACCGCACTCGCACTAATGTGCGTGTAAACCGTTGTCGTTTTGATGCTCGAATGTCCCAAAAACTGCTGGATATACCGAATGTCTGTTCCGTTTTCCAACAAATGCGTGGCAAAACTATGGCGTAACGTATGCACCGTAGCTTTCTTTTCCAAACCGGACTTTTGTAAAGCCATTCGCAGGACCTCCTAAACACTTTTGGCTTACTTAATGAACCTTAAAAACACTTAACTTCTTACTGTTTAAAAAAAGAAAAAGAATACTACAAAAAACAGTTGTATAGCTAGTATAGGATTTATTTAATACCCCGTATAGTTATTTTAGGTCGAGTCAAACAACCGACAACCGACAACCGACAACCGACAACCGACAACCAACAACCAACAACCAACAACCAACAACCAACAACAATATAGATAGTGTATGGATAGTGTATGAATAAAGCATCAAAGGAGGCGGATTTATTAAAAACATAAAATCAATATCTTTTCCTGAAAAAATGTCTGTTAAAACATTGTTAATCAAGATGTAAATCTGAAATTTTGACGGTTTTTGAGGGAGTAAAATGTCAAATTGACTTCTTTATTCAATTGGTATAAACTTTGTCTTTTAAAAGTCAAAAGAAAATGTTTAACCTAAAAAATAAAAAGTTATGACACTAGTAAAAACAACCAATCGTTTCCCATTTCCTGCTGTATTTGATGAATTTTTCAAACCCGATTGGATGGGAGGTATGGAACGCATGAACAACACCGTTCCGCCAGTAAATATTAAAGAAACCGAAACCACTTTTGTGGTAGAATTAGCTGCTCCCGGAAAACGCAAAGAAGATTTTAACATTGAATTGGATGACAACGTATTGACCATTTCTTCTGAATCCAAACACGAAAAAGAAGAAAAAGACACTGATGGAAAATATACCCGCAAAGAGTTTAGCTACTCTTCTTTTAAAAGAGCGTTCTCACTACCAGAAATTGTAAACGAATCGGATATCAATGCAACGTATGAAAATGGGGTATTGCACATCACACTTCCAAAACGCGAAGAAGCATTGCCAAAACCAAAACGAATGATTGAGATTGGTTAAATAGAAAGGGCTGATATTTCAGCCCTTTTTTTAGTTTATTCGGTAGGCAATAATGGTGTTTTCTTGCCACCATGCACCACCAAAATTTTCTAATGTGTTGGTGGAGTTGATGACTTCTACCGCACCGGCAATGTAATAATAGGTTCGGTTTGCAGCGGTTGCATTGTTAATTACCACCGTTCCCTGTACTAATGAATATAATGACGAACCCGGATAATTTCCGCTCACATAATAACTTCCTACAATATCTGCTGTAATAGCCGGATTTATCAACGCAGAGGTGGAAAAAGAAGTACGAAGCCAATAAGACGAGTCGTTGGGTGTTGCCACTCCTGTTCCGCCTGTTCTTCGCATTAGCATCGTTACATTCACAGCCCATCTTCCGGGTGGTAGGGTAATGGAAGAACCCGTTTGTAGAAAATTGGTTGTGGAAGAAGGAATATTTATTCCTGTGCCAACTAAATTTCCAACCACATTATTAATTGATATCGGTTGCCAACTGGCTACTCCGGTTGCATTGGAGGTGAGTACTCTTCCGTTCGCTTGCGTTCCATCTACTATACGAACTGTTCCGTTTACATGAAGAGAATTCGTAGGAGCTACCACATTTATACCGACGTTTCCGCCCAACGGTTGTAGGCTAAGAGGATCCGCTGTTCCTGAAAATCCGGATTGAATCCAAGCAGAAAAACCTCCGGTTCCGTCTGTTTTTCCAATATCCAAACCTTCACTACCATTAACGGCAATTCGCAGTATTCCATTACTGGTTAAATTGGGAAAAGCCGGCACATTTCTGTTGGCAAGTACTGTTAATCTCGCTGGGGTATCCGTTGCACCAATCCCGACATTACCATCACTGTTCACTCTAATTCTTGAAACACCGGTGGTGGCCAAATCCAATGTGTTGGCAGCGGGTCGCCACATTCCGGTGTCTTCATCACCCATCCAGGAGTAGGTGGGTTGCGTAACAATTCCATTATCATAGGCTCTTAATCTACCGTTGTTGGAAAAGTTAAAACGAGGGTTATTGTTCGTGCGAACTCTAAAATCAACATCATCAATAGAACCGATAAAATTATTTGTTGGATTGGTTCCGCTATTTCCCGAAGTGGACCAATCTCTGCCATCAGAACCAACGGCTACCCAGCGAGAGCCATTCCAATAGTAAAATCCGGCAATTACATTATCAGGACTCACTCCGGCTGGAGTGGTGTTGTAAACCAACGTGGATGTTACTAATGCTCCGCCTTGCGGGTTTACTACAGTTGTATTATCGATGGCGGAAAGTAGAGCAACACGTGGAATTAACAATCCATTATTGGTTGAGGTTATGTCCATCATGGCATTGGGGTTGGTGGTGTTTACACCTACTTGTGACAGGGCGGCAAAAGGGAAGAGTAGAAGTAGTAAGATTAGGTTTTTCATGTTTATTTTTTATTAAAGTTTGTCTTTTTAATTATTTTCTTTTGATGAATGATGTTAAGTTCATAATCTCCTTTTTCTAAATGGTTGATGTTTAAGTAAATTATTTTATCGGGAAGCTTCTCGATTTTTGCTTCATAGGGTTGCCGATTTTTCTTTTGCATTTGGGTTGAATTTTGTTTTAGATAAAATTATTTCAAACCAAAAAAAATCCCTGTCACAGATGTAACAGGGATTTGTAATTATGTAACATTCTTAAAAACCTCAATAAAATAAGGCTCTTAGAGAATAATTATTTTTTTTCTGCATATTCAGAAGGCGAACAACCAAAGTAATCTTTGAATGATCTTGAAAAATACGATAGTTCATTAAACCCAACGGAATAGGCAATTTCAGATATATTTCCGTTGCCTTTTTTGAGTAATTCGGCAGCGTTTTTCAAACGTTCATTTCGAATGAACTCTGTTGCCGAAACACCTAAAAGTGATTTTAATTTACGGTGTAACTGCATGCGACTGATACCAATTTTTGTAGCAAATTCTTCAGCTGTAAAATCAGCATTTGCTAATTGGGTATCTAAAATAGTTTGTAATTTTTGCAAAAACTTTTCATCTACCGAGTTAATAACAATATCCACCGGTTTTAAAATGAGTTCTTGACTATAACGTTGTTGCAGTTTTTTACGTTCGGAAATGAGTTGTTGAACGGTTGCCCTAACAATGTTGTGGTTAAACGGTTTTGTTAAAAAGGCATCGGCTGTGCTTTTTAATGCTTCTAAATGAGCTTCTTCGGATGTTTTTGCCGTGAGAAGAATTACTGGGACAAATGAGGTCAATTCATTGGATTTAATTGCTTTAGTAAAAGCAAATCCATCTAATTTTGGCATCATGACATCGGATATGATACAATCAGGAATTTCCTTTTGTGCTAAATTAAAGGCAGCTTCACCATCTTCTGCTTCAATAATTTTAAATTCATTAGACAAAAGGTCGTGTAAAACACTTCTAATTTGAGCATTGTCATCTACAACTAATAGGATTGGTAATTCTTCCGATACTTCATTATCATGCTTAATCAATTCTATTTTTTCGGTTGCGATGAGGATATTTTTATCGTTTGTTGTGGTCAGTGGCAACGATAGTACAAATGTTAGTTTGTCATTTTCTAAAGTAGTTGTAATCGTTCCTTGGTATATATCCACAAGTTCTTTTACAAGGGCTAAGCCAATGCCAACACCATTTTGCGTATCTGTTTTTTGATAAAAGCGTTGAAAAAGTTTTGGAAGATCATCTTTATTCAATTGCACCCCTGAGTTAGTTACAGAAAGGAGTACATTTTCATTTTTTATTTCAGTTGAAAAATCAATAGTGTGATTTTCAGGTGTATATTTTAAGGCATTGGAAAGCAGATTTGAAACAATTTTTTGAATCACATCTCTATCAAAAAAGTGATTTTCGTTACTCGTTTCAATGTTTGTATGTAACAATAATTTGTTTTCCTTCGCTTGAAAAATAAACGGTTCTGCGATTGATTTTAAAAAATCAGAAAGATTTCCTTCTTTTAAAATGAGTTTAAAAGCACCGCTATCGAGTTTAGAAAGTTCTAATAACTGATCGACCAGTTCAAGCATTCGATCGGCATTTTTATCAACCAAATGCAGTTGACTTTTCTGCTTTTCATTTGTGGCGGATGCTTGCAATTGTTGCACCGGACTTTTAATCAGTGTTAGCGGAGTGCGAAATTCATGCGAGATATTAGCAAAAAACCGCGATTTCATTTCGTTTAGTTCACTGATTTTGTTAGCGGTTTTGATTTTATTTCGGTACAGATAAAATATACTTAATCCGAGTAAAACTAGAAGCCCAATTAAACCAATGTAAATATATTTTTGTCGTGTTGCTAGTTCATTTTCAGCAGAAAGTAATTTGATTTCTTGTTCTTTTTTTTCAGTTTGGTGTTTAGTTTCTAAATCTTGAAAATTTATTTTATTTACTTTTAAATTTATTAAATTTTGTATTGAATCCCTTTTTTCAATTAATTGTAAAGCCTCATTAAAATTTTGAGTATTAGAATTCAGCTTAATTTTAATATTTAGGTATGTAATGTAATTTTTAGATATTTTATTTTTTTCTAAAGAGGAAGTTATATTATTAAGTATTGTTTTTGCTAAATCAATTTTATTGGTTTCAATATAGTTTTCAGAAAGTAATAAATTGATAATTAATAATTTGTTTTCATCGTTAAATTCTTTAAACAATATTTCAGCTTCTTTTAAATAAGATATTGATTTAGAATAATCTTTTAACTTAATATAACATTCACCTAATGCTAAAGCAGAATTAGCAACTTTCAACTTAAAATTTATAGATTGAAAATAATTGTATGCTTTTTTAAGATGGGTGATTGCACTACTAGGGTTATTAAAGTGTAATTCTACCAAACCTTGACCCAAAAAGATTTCATTTAAGAATAAAGGAGTGTCATTAACACGTGCTATTTTCAATGCTCTGCTTAAAGTTTCATTTGCTTTATCTTGATTATCCAATTCTTTATAAACATCTGCAATTTGACCTAATACAGCAATTTTAAAATCTAAAGCACTTGGGTCATCGTCACGAATTAGTTTATCGGTTTTAATAAAATACTCCAAAGCAGAATTATAAAAACCATTATCTTGATTGAGAAATCCTAGGAGAAAGTGAATACTTTCCATTCCAAATTCATCAGGAAATTTTTTAGATTCTTCAATAAAAGAGAGTAATAGTTTTTCAGACTCTTTATTTTTATTTAAATCCATTAATGTTTGAGCTTCGTTGGCAACACCTTGAATATATAAATACTGGTCATCATTTTTCTTGGCAATAGTTGCCGTTTTTTTGAACTTTTCAAGTGCTTTTTGGTGGTCACCGCTTCTAACTTTCAACATTCCCTCATAAAGCCATCCATAACCTTCACATTTGTAACAAGAACTGTTGACATTTAGTGCTTTTAATTTGTCTATAGTTGCTTGTGTTTTTTCAACATCATTATCCATGTAAATCAATGCAAGTTCTGCATAGGCATTACCTATATCATCAATGTCTTTTGCATTTTTTGCTATTTTTTGAAGTGAGTCTATTCTTTTCTCCATTTGCGAAAAAGAAAGAAAAGGAAACAAAAGCAAAAGGAATACTATTTTTTTCATTGCGTTCGATTTATGATTCCAAAGTAGTCATTCAAAATGAAAGGCATTTTAACAAATGTAACAATTTTGATGTTACGTTAAAAAGAATTATCTAGGTAAAGTGCTATAATTTAAATGTTTGAGGAGAGGTATGAAATAAATGAACAATACTATTCCAATTGTTTTTTGTGTAATTAGATGCTAAAGGAAAACGCAAAACTGATTTTGAAATTGAATAGAATGATAATGTGTTAAGATTTCTTTTTAAACAAAATATGAAAAGATAAAGGTGGAATATAAAGGTAAAACGTCAAGAAATTTATCTTCTTTCTGAACGTTTGTGTTTTCTGAACGTGTAAACTAAATTGATACACAAAACCAAAGCGAAAGTTTGAGATTTATAACAGAATCTTACTAAACACCGTTATTTTGAAGAAAGAATCATCTTTTTTATCAACGAAATTTGTCCCAAATGATAATAACTGTGTTCAATCATGCCATCGATGTTTCGATAATAACTACCATAATTTGGATTGGTAAAATCGGCATTTAATTGTTCATCGGTGAGTTGTTCAACGTATTGAGCGAATGTTTCGGCGTCTTTCCAAAACCGTTGTAAAAAGGCTTCCCATTGCTCTTGAGTAGTAATGGGAGGAAAGTCAAAACTGTATTTGTCTTTGATGTCTAATGTTCCACCGGCAAACACCTGATTGATGCCGTTGATGTAATAATGAATATGTTGGGCTAAAAGGGCAATGGTGTTGAGGTTGCTTACTTTTTGGGTGACCATTTCCCAATTCGTATTATCCAATTGAGCTTTGAAATTGGTGTTGGCTATCCATGTGCCGTTTAGGATGACTTCACGAAAGCGGGTGGCGAGAGCAATTGATGTTGACATAGTAGTTTAAAATAATAAATCAAATTTAAGTAATAAACTCAAAGAAGTTTTCCTTGTGAATAAAATTAAAGGTATAATTAGAATAGGTATTACTAAAACTCTTGGTCAATTGAGCTTTTTTACTCGGATTCCATTTAATTTCAAAGGTCGATAGATGATTATTTTTTTCTATTATTAAATCAATTTCTTTTTGTTCTGTACTTCTCCAAAAATAAAAATTGCCATACATCTGTTTGTATTCATTTTGTTTTCTCATTTCATTGATCACAAAATTCTCAAATATATTGCCCACGTCATTTCGTATTTCAACGGGTCTAAAATCATTTATCAACGCATTTCTTATGCCTAAATCGTTGAAATATATCTTTTTAGATTTTTTTAATTCATTTCGTTGATTGGTATGGAAAGAATTCAACTTATAAATCACAAATGATTGTTCCAGCATAGCAATATAACTTTCAACCGTTTGATTGTCAATTTTTAGTAAATTTGATAATTCGTTATAATTCACTTCGCTCCCTATTTGCCACGCTAAGAGTTTTAATAATTCAAGAATCTTTTCCGGCTTTTTTATTCCTTTAAACAAGAAAATATCTTTGTAAAGATAACTTTCGGATAAAAATTTAAGTAATCTTTCTTCTTCACCTACCTGTGTTACAATTTCCGGATAGTAACCATAAATCATTCGTTGAGGTAGCTGTCGAATTTCATTGAGTAAATTGGTGTGATTCACCATTTCTTGAAAGGATATTGGGTATAAATTAAACACAAATTTTCTACCTGTCAATGGTTCGTTTAAACTGTTTCTTAATTCAAATGCACTAGAACCGCTGGCAATGACTTGAATTCCTTTGTGATAATCTGCATATAATTTTAAAATACTTCCAATATTCTCAATCTTTTGAGCTTCATCTATCACAACTATTTTATTTTTCCCGGCAATTTGAAGTAATCGCTCACTATTGTGATTTTTTAATAAAAGTTGTACATCTGTATTTTCTCCATCCAACCACAGAACATCTTCCTTTGTAGATTCAATTAACATTTTTATTAATGTACTTTTTCCAACTTGTCGAGCACCTAGAAGCACAATGACTTTTCCTTTAAAAAAATCGTTCTTCAAATCTTGAAAAATTTGTCTTTCAATTCCAATCATTGTCGTAAATTTTAGAATGTAATCGCAAAATTACTACTTTTTTTTGGATTTGATTCTAAAAAATAGGAGTTTTTCACTGTTTTCCTTTTAACGATTAATTTTATGTAACAGTTTTGAAGAGTGGGTTAAGGGTTGAAATTTGCGACTTTGCGAGATTTTTTAATTTTATTAATTGAATTTGTGAGGTAAGCGTAGTGGTTTATTTAAATGCCACAGGAAGGGTTTGTGCGGGAGCGGGGCAGCAGGGGAAATGTTATCTTATATGAAAATGAACTTTTATTCAGGCTTAATTTTTACAATTTTGTTGTCACGCAAAACAACCAATTCACTGTTTTTCATTTTCTTAAATTCTATAAGTTTTTCATACACTTTTTCAAGTCCTTTTAGAATTTTATTTTTTTCTTCTATTTGAATTTCAATTGTTGTCATAGTGATTTTTTAAAAGGTTGAATTTTTCTTGATTTACAATGTTTAGTAAACCGTCAATTTGTTTGTCAGCAAATAGTTCATGTTGTCCTTCAGAATTGTCAAAAAGCAAAGCTCCATCAACAATTGAAAGATAAATGTCAAATAAATTTTTAATTCCTCTAGTGTATCGTCTTTCTATAATTTCAGGTTCAATGTTATGTCCGCCTTCTGAAACTCTTGTTTTTACACGCTCTTTTGCTAATTCAATACTTTGAAGCCAAAAAAATAAAAGTGTTACTCGATAACCTTTTTCTTTAGCTTCAATTATTTTGTTTTGATAGCTTTTTGTTGCTAATGTTGTTTCAAAAGCAAAACTTTCGTTTTCAGCAAGAAGCTCATCAATTCTATGAAGCATAATTCTTCCCGCTTCAAAAGATACTTTTTCGGGTTGAAAAGGAGATAATCCTTTTGCGATTTCATCAGCATTAACAAACTCTTTACAATCCAAAATTTCAGGCAAAATCGTAAACGATGCAGTTGTTTTTCCTGCTCCATTGCAACCTGCTATGATGTAAAGCTTTTTATCAGTCATATTCGCAAATTTACAAATTAATTTCTTTGGTTTCTATTTTTGAAATCTTTGTGAAATGAGGTTGGATTTACAAAAGCACATATATAATGATTCTTGTGGTAGTTTAAAATTTTTTGCTGCGAAGTCAGAGACCTTCGCAGAGCATCGGTGTTAATGTTCTGTGCTAATTTGTTATCCAAATATAATAATAATTGAATGAATTTAGAAACGGCAAAGTCAGAGACGTTCGGAGAGCAGGAGTATTTATGTCATTTGAAACGACATTTTGATGTTATTAAAGTTCTTATTTTCTAAATCGTTTTTAGAAATTCCGAAATAATAAGTTCCGCTTCCGCCAAACTTTGTTAAATCAGTATTTGTGTCATAACAATCTAATTGCAGTAATAGTTCGTATGTTTTAGATAATTCTAAAATATCATTCCATCGTTTTTGATACTCGGAACTTTCCGCACCATAAAGCCCCAATTCTTTAGAAGCAAAATCATAAACCACACTTGATTGAATAGACCTGTCGTGCCCAAGAATTTGATGCATACTATCATAATCTTGATAAAGTTCTTCCCTTATATATTCTTCGGTTGGTTGATAAAAATAGAAATATAACTCATTATTATATTTTTTCTCAAACTCGAACAATTTATAATTTTCATCGTCTGGGAGTGAATAATACTCAAAATATTCTATTAAAGCTGTCTTGAATTTTTGGTTTTCTTGAAGGTCTTTTGGAAATTCTGTTCGGACAATATTTTCAGATTCGCTATAAATAAATTCAAAAGGTTGGTTTACTCCATTAAATTCATTCCATTCTTGGTCAAGACTTAAAAAAATATAGAAAAAACCATTTTTTGGTAATTTATTTTCTTTATCGTATTTAGCTAACTCAGATAGATTGTATTGAGCACAAAATAACATCGGAATATCATTCGCTCTTGGCCATTCAAAACCTTTTGGTAAATCAGGTTTTCCGCCAATTTTGGATTTTCCTATTTTTATTTTGTTATCATCATTCGATTTTGTTTTAATTCCAACTGTCGGTCTAATCATTTTGATTAGTTTTTCTTTATCTTCTTTTTCAATTTGGATTTCTTCTGAATTCCGAATGAATGATTTTAATTTTTCTAAATTATTTCTTTTGAAACTAAACATTTCTTTTGATGTTATGTTTTTTTAATATTGTGTACAACTAGTAAATATACTCAGTTTTTATATATTCTATTGAGCAAATCTACCCAAATTGGTAGTTATATGCTCAATTGTATTATTCTACTAAAATACAAAAAACATCCACACCTCAATAATTTCTTAATAAATTTCTTAAAATACTGAATTTCCAAAATAATTTCTTTTTTTGCACAATCTCCTAGCCCCGATTGCAGCGGAAAGCCTTTTGGGAAGAAAACCTATTTTTTCTTGGTTTGGCAGAGCAACCTTGGGAAGTCCCGATAGCAATCGGGATGAACCTTAGAAAAAAAGGTTTTTGAGCAAAAGCTTGTAGCGGAAAGCGGGAATAGCTTCTAAAAAAATCACATCTTCTCCTGCAAACTTTTTATTTCATCACGCAATTTGGCTGCATCGATAAAATTGAGTTCTTTGGCGGCTTTTTCCATCATTTTTCGGAGGTCGCGGATTTTCTTTTCGATTTCGGGTTTGGTGAGGTACAAGCTTTCGGGTTCGGCGGCTTTTAAGACTTTGTCTTCGTAATATTGGGTAGAAACGGAATTGTTGCTCAAGGCATTGTTTAAACTTTTGTTCAATGCTTTGGGTTGCAAATTGTGTTGGGTGTTGTAGGCAATTTGTTTTTCGCGACGGTAATTGGTTTCGTCGATGGTTTTTTGCATGGAAGCCGTGATTTTATCGGCATACATAATGGCTTTTCCGTTCACGTTTCGGGCGGCTCGACCCACGGTTTGGGTGAGCGAACGATGACTGCGAAGAAAACCTTCTTTGTCGGCATCGAGAATGGCTACGAGCGAAACTTCGGGTAAATCCAACCCTTCACGGAGTAAGTTGACACCAATCAAAACATCAAACAAGCCTTTGCGTAAATCTTGCATGATTTCTACGCGTTCCAACGTATCGACATCGGAGTGAATATATCGACAACGAATGGAAACTTTGGTTAAATATTTGGTGAGTTCTTCTGCCATGCGTTTGGTTAACGTGGTGACTAAAACACGTTCGTCGGCTTCGCAACGGAGTTGAATTTCTTCGATTAAATCGTCGATTTGGTTTAAACTCGGACGAATTTCGATGATTGGATCTAATAATCCGGTGGGACGAATGACTTGCTCAACAAAGATGCCTTCGCTTTTTTGTAATTCGTAATCGGCCGGAGTGGCGGAAACATAAACCACTTGGTTTTGCAAGGCTTCAAATTCTTCAAACTTTAACGGACGGTTGTCCATCGCCGCGGGAAGTCGGAATCCGAATTCAACGAGGTTTTCTTTTCGGCTGCGGTCGCCACCATACATGGCATGTACTTGCGAAATGGTCACGTGACTTTCATCCACCACCATTAAAAAATCATCCGGAAAATAATCCAACAAACAGAACGGTCGTGTGCCGGGTTGACGACCATCTAAATAACGCGAATAGTTTTCGATACCGGAACAATAGCCGAGTTCTCGAATCATTTCTAAATCGAAATTCGTTCGTTCTTCCAAACGCTTGGCTTCTAAATGTTTACCGATTTCTTTGAAATAATCCACTTGTTTGACCAAGTCTTGTTGAATTTCCCAAATGGCATTTTGCAAGACATCAGGAGAAGTCACAAACATATTCGCCGGATAAATATTGAGTTTGGAATAGCGTTCAATTACTTTTGTGGTTTTGACATCAAAGGCTTCAATTTCTTCGATTTCATCGCCAAAAAAATGAACGCGAAACGGTTCATCAGCATAGCTTGGGAAAATTTCCACCGTATCGCCTTTAATGCGAAAGGTGCCGGGAGTAAACTCTGTTTCCGTTCTGGAATATAAACTTTGTACTAAACGATGCAATAATTTCGTTCGGGATATGATTTGTCCACGGTCAATGGAAATGACATTCTTTTGAAATTCCACCGGATTTCCGATACCATACAAACACGAAACAGAAGCCACGACCAACACATCTCTTCGGCCGGAAAGTAGGGCAGAGGTGGTGCTAAGACGCAGTTTTTCGAGTTCATCGTTAATGGACAAATCTTTTTCAATATAGGTTCCCGTAACCGGAATGTAGGCTTCGGGTTGATAATAATCGTAATACGAAACAAAATACTGCACGGAATTATTCGGAAAAAATTGCTTGAATTCCGAATACAATTGAGCGGCAAGTGTTTTGTTGTGAGCTAAAACAAGCGTTGGTTTTTCTACTTTTTCAATTACGTTAGCCATTGTAAATGTCTTTCCTGAACCGGTGACACCCAACAGGGTTTGGTATTTTTCGCCATTCAAGATTCCGTTGGCTAATTTGTCAATGGCTTGTGGTTGATCGCCGGTGGGTTGGTATTCTGAGATGACTTGGAATTTCATTTGAGAGGGGCTGAGGAGCTGAGTTAAAACATTAATTTATCAGGATTTTGTCTTGTATCCCAAACAGATAGAATAACGATTACATTATCATTTAGTTCATAGAATAAAATGTAGTTTTCAACTAGTATCCCACGAACATTTATTTCATTGGTCTTCTTTCCTATGTAAGGTTGCTTAATAAGTAAATTTAATTCTGTTTGAATTTTTCTGTGAAGTTTTAACGAATAGGTTTTGCTTTTGTTTCTTGCGTTGAAAAAATCAAAAATTAATTTCAATTCTAACTTAGCTGTAGATGTCCATACAATTACTCTTTCAACCATTTCTCCATTTCTTCATTTACAACATCATTAGTAGAAAAATTACCTTCGGAATATTCTTTTTGTGATTGATTGATAATTTGCTTTTGTTCTTTAGTCAAAACAATAATGTTTTCTGTTTTAGACTCAATCAACGTATTCAAGGCTGATAAGAATTTTTTATCGTTTATAAAATCGATTCTTAACTTTAAAATATTTTTTAGTTCAGCTGTATTCATAATTCAATGCTTTTTACAAAGTTACGAAAAAAACGTTTTGTTTTATTCTGAGGTAAACTTCCAATCTTTTTGTTGATTTTCGCTTAAAAAAGTCCAAGCAACTAGGCGACTGATTTTTTGTCCTTGATTCATTTCGATGGTTTTAATGGCGGCAGCTTCTACTTTGTTTAGGGTTTTATAAATGCTTTTCAGATTGTCTTTTTTTGAAACTAACGTGGTAAACCAGAAACATTGTTTGGGATATTTAACACTTTCGTAAATCATTTGATTGATAAAAGCGAGCTCGCCGCCTTCGCACCAGAGTTCGTTGTTTTGTCCACCGAAATTTAATATTGGATTGGCTGTTTTTTGATTGGTTAAATTCGACACTTTTCGAGATGCACTTTTGGCTGCTTCTTCTTTAGAATCATGAAAAGGCGGATTGCAAATGGTAAAAGCAAATTTATCTTCGGGTTGAATAATATCTTTAAAAATAAAGCGAGAATTGACTTGTTGTTGTAAACTGATTACTTCACTTAAGTGCGGATTTTTTTCAATAATGGAAACACAGTTTTCCAGAGCTGTTGCATCAATATCGGTCGCCACAAAACTCCAGCCGTATTCGGAATTTCCTAAAATAGGGTAGATGCAATTGGCACCTACACCAATATCTATACCCATGATGGCTTCTCCTGTTGGAATCATGTTCTGATTTTCTTCTGCCAACAAATCAGCAATTTGATGAATATAATCGGCTCTTCCGGGAATAGGCGGACAAAGATAATCTTCGGGCAAATTCCAATCTAAAATACCGTAATAGGTTTTAAGTAAGGCTTTGTTTAACGTTTTTACAGCCAACGGATTATTGAAATCGATGGTTTCAATTCCGTATTCGTTGGTAAAAATAAACGATTTTAATTCGGGAGTTTTATGCAATAAAACACCAAAATCATAACGAGAACGGTGTTTGTTTCGTGGATGTAATGATGATTTTTCTATAATTGGATTATTTTTCAATGGAAAAAATTTCTGTAATTCAATAAATACAAATTTACTTTTTTAAAATGATATAGTTATACATTGATTAGTTTTTGATAAAATCAACTGATTTAATGAATAACTTCTTGAAAATAAGATGAAAATGATTTGATTCTAAAGGAGTTCAGTTTTAGAATTGTATATTTGCACTCTAAAAAAATAATATGAAAACAATTTTTTACTTATTACTACTGGTTCCTTTTTTCTCTTTTGCTCAGAAAATTAAAACCAAAAAAGACAGAATTTTAATTGACGAAAAGGAGGTTGCTATTTTTAATGATAAAGTGCGTGATCAATGCGTGTTTTTTGATTTAAACAATACTAAACAATTTACAGCCGAATACAAATCGCTAATGGAAGGCCAGACTATCATCAATCAATGGTTGGTGGTTACCAATGCTGATGGCACTAAGAAAACTGAAATTCCATATGAAGTTTTAATTACTTCGTTTAATTCTTCTCGAGTTATCATGCATTTGTTGTCTGCTAAATATGAATTGTTTGATGCTAACGGATTTAACCAAGCAAAAATTGATGCATTTTTTGCTACAGAACGTGAAAGCATTGGCGACAAATCCTTACAAGCAAAAATTGATGTTATAGCCACAAAAAAAGAAAAAGAAGCTAAGATTGCAAAATACCGTCCTTTTGTAAAAACAGACGGAACAGTAATGTTTGGTGGAACAGCCGGAACTAATATTGTTGGAAAAGTAATTGGAAGTCCTTACACAGCTTTTGGAAATAACAATTTTGCCGATGTATTTGATTTAGATAATATAAAAGTTGCTTCAGCAAAAATTACAGGAAATGTGAATAATGATGTAGAAGTAACTTTGTTTAACGATAGTAAATTTACTTATTCAGCAGAAAAAAGATACAGTGGTCCTGATAATACCAGTTTTTTTGTAGAGTTAATGGGCGAATTAGTTTATCGTGACATCACATTAGGTCGTCAGGCTAAGCAATATAAAGCTGATTTGTTAAAAGAAAAAATAAAATTAGCCAAAGAGAGAAGTGTAAATGTGTACAATGTTCGTGGTTATGCTATTGATGAAAAAGGTGTAAAATATGATGGAACATTAACGGCTCAATTTGAAAAATTAGATGTACACCAAACCGGAAATACAGAAGTAGTGGATGCGATTGATAATTATGGTAAAAATGTAACCATAAAATATTTAAACGAAAAAGGGAAAGAACGTATTATTACACTTTCTGCCAAAGATAATGTTACATTTTTTGTAAAAAATAGTGATGGTTCAGAAACCGGTTATAAAGGAATGAAAGTGAAAGGCGATGCCGCTAAAAAAATATCAAACGCAATGTCTTTAGGCTTTAACAATGCTTATTTTTATAAAGAAGTTTTTACAGAAAAAGGAAATTCTGTTTTTATTGATCCGGTTGATGAAGAAGTTTTTGTGATAAAATTGAAAAATCAAAATGTGGGTCAAATGATTGATAAGCGAAACAATAAAAATCTTTCTAAAGAATTAGCAGAATACTTGAGTGCTTGTAAACATTTATCAGATGAGATAATTAGCGGAGCTTTTGATTTGAAAATTCAAGATAATTTAATCAATATTGTGAAAGAGTTTAATGAATGTAAATAGTTGAAAGATTATTTGTCATACTAAAATGCTCGTTGGTTAAACGGGCATTTTTTTTAATCCCAACATTCCATTAGAATTAAATCGCCTTCTTCATGTTCTATCGATATGATTCCATCCTCAGCAACATGATTGCTGCTTCCGGTTCGGTAGCCAATAGTAAGGGAATCGTTAGCTAACGGATAAAATAAATTTTGAGAATGAATGCCATGAACCGCTCCAATCGGAATTAATGAAATAACCGTATTTTTAGGATACCATTTTTCATATTTTTTGGGAAGAAGAAAGATTTTCGAATGGTCATCAAACAAAACGATTTTCAATTTATCTCTAAACTTTACAATGGAAGTAATATTGGTAATCGTATGATCGGCTCTTTTTCCGGTTGCCCAAACCACGTTTACAGCGAGAATGTTCCGTTCGACTAAATAATCAAAAGCTTTTTCTAAATCCGTTTTGTCTTGGTCCGGAGTATGAACAATTTCAAGCGGATATTGAATTTCTTTATAATAATTTGCATCAAAATCGCGATCAAAGTCACCTAACAAAACATCTACTTTGATGCCTAATTCCATCACACGACTAATCGCTGAATCTAAAACAATAACAATGGGCGACCATTCTAATAATTGCCCAAGAAGTTCTTCACTACATGAAGCTCCGTTGGCAATGATTAAAGCTGGTTCTTGATCGTCTTTGACTATGTGGTGTGATGACATTTCTTTTTCTCACAGAAAACACTGAAAACACAGAAAACGTTTTGTGAATCTTTTGTTTCTAATTAATAATTCTAATGATACTTTCTTTATCTTTTAGATAATCAGCATTGAAGTTAACCAAAAGACCTAATTTTTTGTTTGTTAATTTCAAATAAGTTAAAAGTTGTTTTTTATGCACATTTTTTACTTCTTCAACTGATTTTATTTCAATTATAATGCTATCATTTACTAATACATCTAATCGATATCCTAAGCCTAAATCTTTGTTTTTATAAATTACAGGTAAATTAAGTTGACATTTTACTTCAAATCCTCTTACTTCCAATTCATAGCACAATGCTGCTTCGTATATACTTTCTAATAAACCCGGTCCTAATTCTTTAAACACTTCAAATATAGCACTTCTTATTTCATAAGTTAATTCATTATTTTCCATTCTTCATATATTTTTATAATTTCAAAAATATAAAAAATGTATGAATTAACCTTATAAAATTAAACATAGACTATATTAATATTTTTTATAAACAATCAAAAGTCACAAAATCAATTTCAGTGTTTTCTGTGTTTTCTGTGAGAAATTTCAAGAGAGAAATCACTCAATTACATACTCCTCAACCACCGTTTCACTTAATCTAAAATACCCCAACGCAAAATTATTAAAATCGGTTTGGTTAATAATATTTCCACGAACTGTTGTTGTGGGTGTACTAAAAGGACCGGCACTTGTAATTCCTGCTTGTGCTAACAAAATATTGGTATAATTAAAATATTGTTGTGAAACACCATTCATTGTAAAAGTAAGTGTATCACCTGTTTTAAATTTATCACTAAAATACAAACCAAACATTTCATTATTTTGAAAAAAGCGGTCTTCTAAAACGCCATATTCCGGGATTACTTTGTATGGATCAAATATTCCTAAAAAGTAAAAATTTGTTTCGTTTGGAATATCATCAAAGAAAAATTTAACCTCAGTTGCATCACCTAAAACACCGGCATCATTGCGTTGTTCAACGCGTTTAACATCAGGTGTTGCAAGTAATTTTTCTGTTGAAGTATAAATTTCTCCTTCATAAAGTATGGTAAGCACATACGATTCATTTAAGACCGGAACAAAATTGGAACAAACATAAATTCCGGGTTCACTAATTTGTTCAAAATTAAAAATGGTTCCATCACTATTGGTAACTGTTACAATTGCTGTGGTTACTTTCGGGATTTCTGTTGAAAAATACCCTGTTGTTGTACTCAATCTAATGAATTGAAGATTACCCGGAGTATCTTTTACCCAATTGATGGATGCTTCAACTACCAATCGAGGTGGAGCTGTATCTAAATCAACATCTATTACTTTTTCACAATTTGTAAAAAGGAATAACGATAAGAGCAAGGTTAAAATATGTAACTTTTTCATGCGTTTAGAATTTGAAATTATACGTAACACTTGGAACAATTCCGAAAATAGAAAGGCGAATGGCTTCGTTTTTTGCGGTTTCATCATTTTGTCTGAACGTAATTGAAGCTGCATTTTGTCGATTATAGACATTGTAAATTCCAAAAACCCACTCGGCAAACCATTTTCTGTCTTTGTTTTTTGAAGGAGTCAAAGTAGCAGCTAAATCCAAATGATGATAGGCTGGAAGGCGACTATCATTTCTCGAACTAAAATTAGGAATGGTGATGCCTAAATATTCATATTGACCATTAGGATACGTCACAGGTTGACCGGTTTGAAAAGCAAATGTGGCACCAAAACGCCATTTTTCATTTAATTTATAATTACCCACCACAGATAAATCATGCAGTTTATCAAAACCGGTTTTATACCAATTGCCGTTGTTGATACCCGGTTCATCTGGCGTTCTTCCTGCTACTTGTTGTTCCGTTCTTGCTAAAGTATAAGCAAGCCATCCGGTAATTCTGCCGCTATTTTTTCTGAGCAAAAATTCAATTCCATACGCTCGACCTCTGCCGTTTAATACAACTCGTTCTATAGCTTCATTGGCAATTAAATTAGCACCATCAATATAATCAACTCGGTCTTTAATGGTTTTGTAATACGATTCTATTTCTAATGAATAGTTATCATCTTTAAAATTTTGAAAATAGCCAATGGCATATTGATCCAAAAGTTGAGGTTTTAAAAATTGATCACTTGGAGCCCAAACATCCAATGGAGTAGGCGATTGTGTATTGGAAATCAAATGCAAATATTGTGACATTCGATTATAACTGGCTTTGACAGATTGATTGTCATTTAATGCATATGCTACACTAAGACGGGGT
The DNA here is from genome assembly GCF_000425465.1 of Flavobacterium filum DSM 17961. Lineage (GTDB taxonomy): Bacteria > Bacteroidota > Bacteroidia > Flavobacteriales > Flavobacteriaceae > Flavobacterium > Flavobacterium filum. Next base: position 25,258 of record NZ_AUDM01000017.1, read on the forward strand.
TCAAAATTGTCAAATTGAGCAATGGTTTCATTTTTTCCATAGCTTACAGTTCCGATTGGTTCCGCACTCTCATATATTTGGAAAGCGGAATTGAACGTTACAGGCTGATTGTTTTCATAAACATTCAAGGTTTGTTCACCTAATCGCAAAAAGTTGCTGTAGCGAACTCCATACGAAACAGTAAGTTTTTCGGTTAGTTGATGTTCTGCATCAATATAAAAAGCGGATTCAAATGCATATTTTTTATCCAATTGATCAGCATTGATTCCTGAATCTGATCGGCTTGGTTCAATTTTTCCGGGATTAAAACTGTAGTAAATGGCATTTGCACCATACGTTAATTTTAGTTTGTCTGACAAATAATGTTTAAAATCATATCTAAAATTGTAATTTTTGATGCCACTATTCCATAAAAAACCAACAAAATCCAGTTCTAATCCATAATAATAATCAGAATAGATAAATGACATATTGCTAAAGAGTTTGTCAGAAAACAAATGATTCCATCGAAGATTCAAAACACTATTTCCATACGTATTTACAAACGTTTCGTTGAGTGAAAAAACATCTCTTCCAAAATATCCCGAAAAATAAAGATTATTATTTTCGTTCAGCTTGTAGCTGATCTTAGTATTTAAATCATAAAAATAAGCGGAGTTATCATTATCGGTTAGTTTTAAGAACAAATGAGCATAAGAACCTCTTCCGGCTACTAAATAAGAACCTCGGTCTTTTACAATTGGTCCTTCCGCCATTAAACGACTGGAAATAAGCCCGATTCCTCCGTTCATGTGAAATTCTTTACTATTTCCTTCTTTCTGATAAATATCTAAAACAGATGAAAGTCTTCCGCCGTAACGAGCAGGAATTCCGCCTTTGTATAATTTCAAATCTTTAATAGCATCCGGATTAAAAACAGAAAACAATCCAAATAAATGCGATGAATTGTAAATTGTCGCTTCATCCAACAAGATTAAATTTTGATCGGCTCCACCACCACGAACGTTAAATCCGGATTGACCTTCACCGGCATTGGTCACACCCGGTAGCGTAAGCAATGACTTCACAATGTCTACTTCTCCTAAAATTACCGGCATTTCTTTGATTTCCTGAATGGAAAGTTTGTTTACACTCATTTCTGGTTTGCGAATTTCCGCCTTTACTTTTCGGTCGCTTACCACAACTTCCTTTAATTGTTGACTCGATTCGAATAAAGAAAAGTTTTTTCGAATGTTTTTGTCTAAAACAATAGTTTCTTCAATGGTTTGATAACCAACATAACTAATTTGAATTAAGTAAGTTCCTTTGGGCAAAGAAATCGAATAAAAGCCATATTCATTGGTGGTTGAACCGGTTTTTGTTTCGGTTGCAATGATATTTACACCATAAAGTGTTTCGTTGCTGTTTTGGTCGGAAATGGTTCCGCTGATTGTGAATTTCTCTTGTGCGGTTGATGAAAATAATATTCCAAGAGTCATCAACAATGTCAATATAATTTTGTTTAACGACATGAGTAATTTTTTTAACAAAATTGATGAATTTTTTTTAGAAATTTTATACATCAGTTGTTAAAGTAGGGTTAATAAAAAAGACAACCTGTTAAGATTGTCTTTTTTGTTTATAAACAGTTGAAGATATAATTCCAAAAAATAATACTTTATTAGAATAGTGTCATTTGAGTTTAATTCAACTTCGCCAAAACAGCATTTAATGTTTTACTCGGACGCATTGCTTTTTCCAACAATTTAAAATCAGGTTTGTAATAACCACCAATTTCTTGTTTTTTGCCTTGCGAACCAATCAATTCTTCATTGATTTTGGCTTCGTTTTCTGTTAATTCTTGAGCAATAGGAGTGAAGAGTGCTTTTAATTCAGCATCTTTATTTTGTTCTGCTAACGCTTGAGCCCAATAGAAAGCCAAATAAAAATGTGAACCTCTGTTGTCAATCTGACCCACTTTTCTGGCAGGAGATTTGTCCGTTTCTAAGAATTTTTCGGTAGCAGTATCTATGGTTTCAGATAAAACCAACGCTTTAGCATTATTCAATGTTTGACCTAAATGTTCTAACGAAACGCCAAGAGCTAAAAATTCACCCAATGAATCCCAACGCAAATAACCTTCTTCGATAAATTGTTCTACATGTTTTGGAGCAGAACCACCGGCACCGGTTTCAAATAATCCACCACCATTCATTAACGGAACGATAGACAACATTTTGGCCGATGTTCCTAATTCTAAAATAGGGAATAAATCGGTTAAGTAATCACGCAACACGTTTCCGGTTACAGAAATGGTATCTAAACCTTTGATGATTCTCTCTAAGGTGAACGTAGTGGCATCAACCGGATTTAGAATACGAATATCCAATCCGTTTGTGTCGTGATTTTTTAGATATACATTTACTTTTTCTATGATTTTTCTGTCGTGAGCTCGATTATCATCCAACCAAAAAACAGCTGGCGTGTTGGATAATCTCGCACGGTTTACGGCTAGTTTTACCCAATCTTGAACAGGAGCATCTTTTACTTGACACATTCTGAAAATATCGCCTTTTTCAACATTTTGTTGCATTAAAATGGTCTCGTTGGCATCTATAACCTTTACCACACCCTCCTGATCCATTTGGAAAGTTTTGTCGTGCGAACCATATTCTTCCGCAGCTTGAGCCATCAAACCAACATTAGGAACGCTTCCCATTGTTTTTGGGTCGAATGCTCCGTGTTTTTTACAAAAATCAATCGTAGCGGTATAAATTCCTGCATAACATCTGTCCGGAATTATGGCTTTTGTATCTTGTTGTTTTCCTTCAGCATTCCACATTTGTCCGGAAGTTCGAATCATTGCTGGCATCGAAGCATCCACAATTACATCCGAAGGAACGTGAAGGTTAGTAATACCTTTTTCCGAGTTGACCATTGCAATCGCAGGTCCTTTAGCCATTGCTTCGCTTAAGGCAGCTTCTACTTCAGCTTGTTTAGGATGACCGGCAATTTTGGCATAAACATCACCTAATCCGTTTTTGGTATTCACACCTAATTCGTTGAACAAATCAGCATATTTCTCAAATACATCAGCAAAGAAAACATCTACAATAGCACCAAATATAATTGGGTCGGAAACCTTCATCATTGTTGCTTTTAAATGGACAGAAAACAATACGTTTTTTGCCTTTGCATCTTCAATTTCGTTAGCAATGAATTGTTTTAATGATTTTAAGTTCATTACCGAACTATCTATAATTTCACCTGCTTTTAAAGGTGTTGTATCTTTTAAAACTTTTGTTGTTCCATCTTTGGCTTCAAAAACAATTTTGAATGTTGTAGCTTCCGGAATGGCAACCGATTGTTCACTGCCATAAAAATCGCCACCGTTCATGTGAGCTACATGCGTTTTAGAATCACTTGACCAAGCACCCATGCTATGCGGATTGTTTTTGGCATAATTTTTCACCGCTTTTGGAGCACGACGATCGGAATTTCCTTCACGTAAAACGGGATTTACGGCTGAACCTAGTACTTTAGCAAATTTAGCTTTGATGGTTTTTTCTTCTTCGGTTTGTGGATTTTCAACAAAATTTGGAATGGCATAGCCTAATTTTTGTAATTCTGCAATTGCTTCTTTTAACTGAGGAACAGAAGCGGAAATATTTGGTAATTTTATAATGTTAGCTTCTGGAGTTGTGGCTAATTGACCAAGTTCTGCCAAATCATTATTTAGGCGTTGACTTTCGGTTATATATTCCGGAAAATTAGCGATGATTCTTCCGGCTAATGAAATATCTCTGGTTTCAACTTCAATTTGTGCGGGAGCTGTAAAAGCTTTTACAATCGGAAGAAGTGAGTGAGTGGCAAGCATAGGAGCTTCATCCGTAATTGTATAAATAATTTTGGATTTTGACATAATGGTTGTATTTGTTTGTGTTTGTTTGTAACGATTCCTGAAAAATCAGGATGACAAAGATAAGAAAAACGAAGCAGAATTTAGGTAGATTCTTCAAACGAAAACGATTGAATTATGGATATGATAATCTGAACTATAAAAATTAGTAATTTGACAAAAAACGAATTAAAAATTGAGTGAGTTTTTAAAATTGATAAACTAAATCACGCTGGGCTGGAAATCCATAAATTTGGTTTAGCAGACTAAATGTCGGGATTGTTGCTTAACTTATTTTTTTGCCACGAATTACACTAATTTTCACGAATCAATTTGTGAAAATTAGTGTAATTCGTGGCAAATTTTTTAGAACCTGAAAGGGATTACACATAAAGTGCATAGTTTTAAATTATTATTTGAAACCAATAAAAAATCCCGTTCTGAACTTCAAAACGGGATTCTTTATGAATAGAAAGTTGATTATTTTCTTCTTTCTTTGATTTTTGCTTTTTTACCGGTAAGGTCTCTGAAGTAGAAAATACGAGCTCTTCTAACTTTACCTCTTTGGTTCAATTCAATTTTTTGTAAAGCAGGCATGTTGATTGGGAAAATTCTTTCTACACCAACAGCTCCTGACATTTTACGGATAGTGAATGTTTCAGTAGCACCAGTACCTCTTCTTTGGATTACAACTCCTTTGAAGAACTGAGTTCTAGTTTTTTCACCCTCTTTAATTTCATAATAAACAGTGATAGTATCACCTGCTCCAAATTCTGGAAAGTCTTTTTTTGTAATAAATTCGTCTTGAACGAATTTCATTAAATCTGCCATAACATTTAAGTTAAAATAGTGATTATCAGAGCAACATACACGATTTTCGTCAGAGGTTGGTCCAAATGTGGGTGCAAATTTACAATTTATTTTTAAATTACATCAATTTATACAAAAAGTTTGTGATTTTTTATATTCAAATGAGGAATGAAACACAATTACTGGAAGTGTTAAATTAAACCTTTTTATCTTTACCTAGTCAAATAGAAAAATTTAAAAAATAGAACCATGAAAAAAGTACGTTTAAGTAAAGTTTTGTTTGTATTGTTGAGTGTAGTGTTTGCATCATGTAACCGTGAAGAAGATGTTGCATTAGACAGAGAATTAGTTAAAAGTTCAACTGAAATTGACTTTACAACTGAGTTGGATTTTAATGCAGCTATTGATGTTTCTTCGGATAACAACGCTTTAACCGATAGAAGTGTACAAGCAACATCAAGTATTGCTCCATGTGCATCAGTTACTGTTGATAACAATGAACCTGGAATTTTCCCCAAAACGTTTACACTAAATTTTGGAAGTGGATGCACGCATAACGGAATTACTCGATCAGGAAGTGTAATGATTACTTTGACAGATTATGTAATGAATTCAGGAAGTATGACCACAATTGTTAGAGGATATAATTATTATGTAAATGGTATGAAAGTAGAAGGAACTGTAACCTATCAAAACACAACGGTTTCTGCAACTACGCCTCAATGGAACAGAACGATTACCAATGGAAAAGTAACACATCAAGACGGAAGAGTTTTTACGCACAACGGAACCAGATCAGTAAAGCAAACAGAAGGTGTAAATACTTTAGTACTGATTGATAATGTTTACGAAATTACTTCCGGTACGCATACAATTACAAAAGTTGGAGGAACAACCCTTACTTTATCAGTAGTTGAGCCTCTTATCAAAAAATACAGTTGTACTAATATTTCTCAAGGAAAACTAGGCGTTCAAGGTACTGTTTTAGATGGTGTAATTGACTATGGAGATAATACATGTGATAAGCTTGCCACTTACACACATAGTAACGGTAATGTTTACAACATTGTCTTATTATAAAGAGGAAGTGAAATTTTCAAAAAGACTCAATTTAAATTGGGTCTTTTTTTATGAAAAATGGGATAAACGATTTTTAGATTTAAAAAAAAACATCCCGAAAAAATCGAGATGTTTTTGTGGGGAGAGCAGGATTCGAACCTGCGAAGGTTTCCCAACGGATTTACAGTCCGTCCTCGTTGGCCGCTTGAGTATCTCCCCCCGCGTAATGCGGTGCAAATATAGAATTGTTTTTACTTTGAAACAACCTTTTTTTGTAGATAAATGAAAATAAATAGTAATTATTTGGTAATGAATGTAATAAAAAAATCCCCAAATAGGGGATTTCTCATTTTAGCTTTATTATAGGAATTAAACACCTAATAATTCAATCACTTTTGCTTTTAATTGTTCACCTCTTAAATCTTTTGCCACAATAATTCCATTAGCATCTAATATATAAGTAGCCGGAATAGATTGAATATTGTATTTTTTGGCAATAGGATCATTCCAGTATTTTAAATTAGAAACTTGAGGCCACGTTAATTTGTCTGCTTCAATTGCTTGTTTCCATTTATCTCCATTTCCTTCTTTATCTAAAGATACACCAATAATATTTAAGCCTTTCTCGTGATATTCATTGTATAATGCTACAACATTTGGGTTTTCTTTTCTGCATGGTCCACACCAAGAAGCCCAAAAATCAATTATAGTAACTTTACCCATTACCTCTTTTAGCGAAACAGTTTTTCCGTCTGGCGTTGGTCCTGAAAAATCCGGAGCTTTTTTACCAACTTCAGCCGCATTATGATTGGCAATCATATCGCCAATTTTTTTACCCGGTTTGGTTGCTTGAATTGATTTATCTAGGTTATTGTATATTTTTTTGATTTTCTCAATGTCTAAATCCGGTTGATAAAACATGTTTTCTAACATCAATACACTGATGAATGCTTTCGGATTTTTTTCAGAAAAAGTAATGTTATACTCGTTTAATTCTTTTTGTAAGTTAGTAAAACCGTCGCGTAAAGCATTAATGGTTAAAGAATCTTTATCTTTTAATGCAGTTTGCATTTTTTCCATGTTTACTTTTCGATAATCCATTATTTTTTTCTGGATTTTGCCTTGTTCAAGGTTGTATTTTGCAAACTGTTCGTTATTGAAAGTACCTCCAATAATCGTTTTGTTTACACTGTCTTTGAAAATTTTCATGTTGATTTCACCATTTTCCAAAACAAAAACCGCTTTTCCGTTTACACCTTCCACTTGAACAAAACGTAATTCCGGTTCTTCAACGGTTCCTTTAAAGGTGAATTTACCATCTTTAATTACAACAGAATCTGTAGCTTTTAATCCCATTCCGGTTTCATCTTGGGTTTCTAAAACTGCTTTTTTTCCATTTTCAATTCCTTCAATTGTTCCTTCAATAATAAATTCGTTGTCTGCTAATTGATTACAAGCAGTAAAAAATACCAATACAAGTAAAAATCCAATTATTTTTTTCATTTTTCTATTAATTAATTGGGTGCAAAAGTATTAAAAAATACAAGTTAACAAAGGTGTGTTAACGTAATTTTTTAATTTAATATTTGAGTGATTTATTCTATTTTACTTTCACCCAATAAAATTCCGGAAACATTCCAAGCACTAAAGCTTGTTCCTTCCGGTAAACCTTGCGGAATTTGAATCGTTATAGTGTGATTTCCGGCTTCTAAGTTACCTAAATCAATATTTACAGGATTGGTAACCGTGCCCGGACACCAATTAGAGCGACTGTAATCAGATGAAGAAAGTCCGTTTGCAAAATTACCTGATGCCGGATTATATAAGCGATATGAACCACAATCTTGTCGCCATGGCACAAAGGAAAACCATTCTTTGCCATCTATGGAAATGGTATTTTTTTTGGGAACAAATTCATCACCGTTTTCCCAACCACCATGACCGGTGGTGATGTAACGAAGTTTTGCATTTTGAAGTGGCTTATCCAGAGTAAAATGAACAGTCAATCCTTTTGGGTCAGAAAACAATGTGCCATATTCTTGACCGGCCATTTCTAATACGTTTGTTGTATTGAATAATGGTAAAGCAAATTGATTTGAAGCAATTTTAGCACTATTTTCCCCTGAATGAGCAGTGATTTCTAATGCAACTTTGTGTCCGCCTTTATCATAATTGCCAATAAATGTTCCTATCCACACTTCTTGATTGTTAAAAGTGGAAAGTAAATCGGTAATGTCTTGACGATAAACGACTTCATTAAGCCAGTTTTTATCTTTTAAAACAATATGATTGTATTGTTGAATGCCAAATGGAGTGAAAAACCGCATCAACTCTGTAATGGGTAGAAAATCTTTTTCTAATCGAATGCCTTGGTATTTCTTACCGTTACCGTTTTCAAAAATAGGTAATGTGGATACGCCTTCTATAAACCCTTTTAAGAATGATTTTTTTCCATCATTGGGCACAAGAAAAACAGAACCGGTTCGGTCATACGCATCACCATTAGAATGAGTTTTGAGTTGAATAAATACATTGCTATTTATGTCTAACAACGGAAATTTAATCTTTTTCAGAATAACGGTTCCATTGGCAAAACGTAAAATACTGTCGTTAGAAACGGCATTATCTGCAAATCGAATGGTCTCGTTTTCAAAAATGGAAAAAGTTAAAAAGCGACTTTTCCAAAGTAAATCTTTGTAATCAATAGCATTAAACTGAGGTATGGATGGAAGTGTAACATCAAATGGAATTTTTTTAATTTTTTCCATTTTTTCAGCTTTGATGATAAAATTTCCGTTTCGATTCATTTCTAATACCAGTCCTAAATCTTGACCCAATAATGTTGGGGCTCCCTTTACTGTTGGGTTTTTTGTAAACCAAACTTCAATGGTATTGGAATTAATGATGGTTTTTGCTTTTTGACAGGAATAGCCTAATATCGTTTTGAATTCATTTATCAACTCAAATTTTTGATTATTTATTGAAGTACTATCAATGGTTTGAATGATACGTTTATCTTTTAAAAAAGCGAGTTGTGTGACGTGATTCTGTTTTCGATTTATAATCGCTTGTTCGAAGGGAAAAGCAGCTTTTTTTTCCAACGTCAATTTAGTCGTTAAAATCGTTTCCGAAGCTGATGTGAAAAGTACAATTGGATTTTCAGGTTCAGTTAGCTGATCGTGATAGTATTTTTGATAGGTAATCTGATAGGTTTGTGACCAAAAAAGATTGGTTACGAAAATAAGAAGGATGGTTATAGTGTTTTTCATCATCATAAAAAAAGCTCTCCGTTGGGAAGAGCTTTGCATATTATTGCATTGGACCTACTTTTTTCTTTTCTAAAACATTGTTTTCAACTCTTTCCAATACTTCGCCTTTGATTTTTAAGTGTACTTTTCCTCCTTCTACATTCACCGCATTGGTTTCAACGGTAATACTTTTTCGGATGGGACCTGTGGCCATATTGTATTTTACTTCAATCTTGTCTGATTTTCCGGGCATGATGGGTTCTTTTGGTTTGGAAGGAACGGTACAACCGCAAGTAGATTGAACATTGGTCACAATTAACGGTGCATCACCGGTATTGGTAAATTCAAATACGCGAACACCATTGTCTTGGTCTTTATATACTTTGCCATAATCGATGGTGTTGTCTTTTGCTTTGAATTCAATTTTTGGACCTTTTTGGGCAAAACTGACGAAGCAAAAGAATAATAGGAAAAGGGTAACTACTTTTTTCATGGTTTTAGTTTTTGGGTGTTGTAAAATTACTTTTTTTTAATCAAAATACAAATAGTAAAATCATTTTTAATACTCTCTCGAAATGCTTACTTTTGTCCATTATTACAAAAATCAGACCAATTGTAATAAAATTGTTAACTTTTTAATTTTCGATACATGTCTATTCCTGCTCAATTTGATGCCAAAGAAGCCGAAAAAAAGTGGTATGATTACTGGATGAAGAATAACTATTTTTATTCTACTCCAGATCATCGAACGCCTTATACAATTGTAATTCCACCACCAAACGTGACTGGAGTCTTGCACATGGGCCACATGTTAAATAACACCATCCAAGATGTATTAATTAGAAGAGCTCGATTAAAAGGATTAAATGCTTGTTGGGTACCGGGAACAGATCATGCTTCTATTGCAACAGAAGCAAAAGTTGTAGCGAAATTAAAAGCGGAAGGCATTTCAAAAGATAGTTTATCTCGTGAAGAATTTTTGAAACATGCATGGGAATGGACCGATAAACATGGAGGAATTATTTTAGAGCAGTTAAAGAAACTTGGTTGTTCCTGTGATTGGAGTCGAACTAAGTTTACGATGGATGATGATATGAGTGCTTCGGTAATCAAATCGTTTGTTGATTTATACAACAAAGGAATGATTTATAGAGGTTATCGAATGGTGAATTGGGATCCTGAAGCCAAAACAACCCTTTCTGATGAAGAAGTAAATTATGAAGAACGTCAAGGAAAATTATATTTTCTTCAATATAAAATTGAGGATTCAAATGAGTTCGTAACAATTGCTACCACCAGACCGGAGACCATTTTGGGCGATACTGCCATCTGTATTAATCCAAATGATGAGCGTTATTCACATTTAAAAGGTAAAAAAGCGATTGTTCCTATTTGTAATCGTGTTGTTCCGATTATTTTTGATGAGTATGTGGACATGGAATTTGGAACAGGATGTTTAAAAGTAACACCTGCTCATGATGTAAATGACAAAGAATTAGGCGAAAAACATCAGTTGGAGGTAATTGATATTTTTAACGAAAATGCAACTTTGAATCATCATGGAATGCATTATTCCGGAAAAGATAGATTTGTTGTACGTGACGAAATAGCCAAAGAGCTAGAACAATTAGGTCACATGCTTAAAATTGAAAACCATATCAATAAAGTAGGTACTTCAGAAAGAACAAAGGCAGTTATTGAACCGCGACTTTCTGATCAGTGGTTTTTGAAAATGGATGAAATGGTGAAGCCGGCCTTAAAAGCCGTATTGGAAACCGAAGAAATCAAATTATATCCCAACCGTTTTAACAATACGTACAGACATTGGTTAGAAAATATCAGAGATTGGAATATTTCCAGACAGCTTTGGTGGGGACAACAAATTCCGGCCTTTTATTATGAAGAAGGAAAGGAAAAATTTGTTGTAGCCGAAACCAAAGAAAAAGCTCTAGTTCTTGCTCAACAGCAATCCGGAAATGCCAATTTAAAGATGGAAGATTTGCGACAAGATGAAGATGCTTTAGATACTTGGTTTTCTTCATGGTTGTGGCCAATGGCTGTTTTTGGTGGTATTTTAGACCCGGAAAACAAAGACTTTAAGTATTATTATCCAACTAATGATTTGGTAACCGGCCCGGATATTTTGTTTTTCTGGGTGGCTCGGATGATTTTTGCCGGATATGAATATACCGGAAAGAAACCGTTTTCAAATGTATATTTAACCGGTTTGGTTCGCGATAAGCAAAGAAGAAAAATGTCTAAATCGTTAGGTAATTCACCTGATCCATTAGACTTGATTGACAAATATGGTGCAGATGGAGTTAGGGTAGGCTTATTGTTAAGTGCCTCTGCCGGAAATGATATTATGTTTGATGAAGAACTTTGTAGTAACGGGAAAGCATTTGCAAATAAAATTTGGAATGCTTTCAAATTAGTTAACGGCTGGAAGGTAAGTGATGAAATCAAACAACCCGAAAGTTCGTCTATTGCAATTGATTGGTATGAAGCCAAATTAGAAAAAACATTGAACGAAATTGAAGATCATTTTGAAAAATATCGTTTGTCAGATGCTCTAATGGCCATTTATAAATTAGTTTGGGATGATTTTTGTTCATGGTTTTTAGAAATGATTAAACCGGGTTATCAACAACCAATTGATAGTGTAACTTATCAAAAAGCTATTTCATTTTTGGAAGCAAATTTAAAATTGTTACATCCATTTATGCCTTTCTTAACGGAAGAAATTTGGCAACATATCGCTACTCGTTCTACTGATGAAGCCTTAATTGTTTCTGAATGGCCAACGGTTTCTAATACAAATCAAGGTTTGGTTGACGAATTTGAATTTACAAAAGAAGTGATTGCTGGAATTCGTACCATTCGAAAAGAAAAAAACATCACTTTTAAAGATGTTTTAGATGTAAAAGTAATCAACAAAGAAAAAGTATCGAATCGTTTTGATGCGGTTATTATTAAATTAGGGAACTTGTCAGGAATTGATGAAGTAACTGATAAAGTGAATGGAGCCTTAACTTTTAGAGTAAAATCAAACGAGTATTTTATTCCTATTGCCGGATCTGTTAATGTTTCAGAGGAAATTGAAAAACTAGAGAGCGAGTTAGTTTACATAAAAGGTTTTTTGGCCTCAGTACAAAATAAGTTGTCAAATGAAAAATTTGTATCTGGAGCTCCGGAAAAAGTAATCGAAATGGAACGCAAAAAAGAAGCTGATGCGTTAGCTAAAATCGCTACAATCGAAGAAAGTTTAACCGCTTTGAAATAAAAAAAGTCCCTCATTTTTGAGGGACTTTTCATTTGTATCTGGTTACTATTATTTTACTGCAGGTGTAACAGCTGCTGCATATTTTTCGGCAACTTTATCCCAATTAACAACATTAAAAAATCCTTCTAAGTAATCTTTTCTTTTGTTTTGGTGTTTTAAGTAATAGGCGTGTTCCCAAACATCAACCGCTAAAATTGGTGTTCCTGTGTTTCCAACTTTTGTCATTAAAGGATTATCTTGATTAGCAGTAGTTACAATGCTTAATTTCCCTGTTTTATCTAAAATTAACCAAGCCCAACCTGAACCAAATTGTTTCATTCCGGCTTCAACCAGTTGTGTTTTAAAATCGGCAAAACTTCCAAAGTCTTTATTGATTGCTGCAGCTAAATCTCCTGTTGGTTCACCACCTTTGTTAGCACCCATTATTTCCCAAAAGAAATTGTGATTATAATAACCACCACCATTATTTCTAACGGCTTTATTTTCTGGATCTAATTTTTTCAAAATATCTTCAATAGACATATTTGCCATTTCTGTTCCGGCAATTGCTTTGTTCAAATTATTGGCATAACCTAAATGATGTTTGGAATAATGAATTTCCATTGTTTTGGCATCAATATGAGGTTCTAAAGCATTATAAGCATAGGGTAGTGCAATCATTTGGAAAGCACCGCCTTCGTCAACTTTTACATCCGATGGATTCCCCATTTCAACAATCACTTCCTCTTTTTCCGGTAGCGGAACTTCAACAACTTCTTCTAATTTTTTAGAATTATTACAACTTGCGAATAGAGCCATTAAACAAATGGCAGCAATATACTTTTTCATTTTATTATTTTTTTTTAGTTAACAATTTATTAATCATTTCAATGTATTTTTCTTTTGCTTCTTCTTCAGTTAAATGGCTAATTTGCATCCATGCATTTGTTTTAAAAGCATTACGCAAATCGTTATTATTTAAATGTCTAAATTGAAAAGTGCCTTGTGTGGCTTGTTTGTAAAAAGCATAGATTCGCAACATCACATCTTGAGGAAGTTGCTCCGTCATATTTGAAGCATTTTCAAATGCTTCTTGAAAACGACTATCTAAATCTTTTTCACTCATGCTTTATTTTTTGGCTAGGACAGTTTCACCACCTTTCACCACTTGATTAAGCGATACATTAAGTTCTGTTCCCAAAGGTAAATATAAATCTACTCTAGAACCAAATTTTATAAAACCGGCATCATGTCCTTGCTTTACGTGCGTGCCAACTTTTGCGTAATTCACAATTCTTCGAGCTAAAGCACCTGCAATTTGACGATATAAAATTTCGCCAAATATTCTATTTTCTATAACCACAGTTGTTCTTTCATTTTCAGTACTCGCTTTTGGATGCCAAGCTACTAAATATTTTCCCGGATGATATTTACTAAAGTTGATTTTTCCGTTTACGGCATATCGAGTAACATGAACATTTATTGGTGACATAAAAATGGAAACCTGAAGACGTTTGTCATTAAAATATTCTGATTCAAAAACTTCTTCAATAACAACCACTTTTCCATCTACCGGTGCAATTACATGATTGTCATCGTTTTGGGTATATCTTTTCGGATTTCTAAAAAATTGTAAAACCAAAATTAGAAGGACCAGTCCAATAATTTGAACGGTCATTCTTAACCAAGTTAAACCAATAAATTCATCTGCCAATAAAACTAGGGCTGCTACAAAAACGGTAGTGCCTAAAATAATTTTTGCTCCTTCTTTATGAAACATACTTTAAAATTTGATAATATAAAAAAATGTAAGGGGCTACATAAATGATGCTATCCAAGCGATCCAAAAGGCCACCGTGTCCTGGCATAATTTTGCCACTGTCTTTTACCCCGGCAATTCTCTTGAATTTAGATTGAATTAAATCACCCAATGTTGCAAATATACTAACTAATATGGCTATTCCTATCCAAATATTTACATTTGAAGTTTCAATATAGTGTATAGCAATTAAAAAACTCATGCCAACACTAAAAAGAAGTCCGCCAAAAAATCCTTCTATTGTTTTTTTGGGAGAAATTCGCTCAAATAATTTATGTTTTCCAAATGATTTTCCAACCACATAAGCAAAGGTATCGTTGGTCCAGATCAATACAAAAATACCAATTAATATTTTGGGATTATAGCCTTTTACTCCAATAGGAATTTTTGTGATGATAATAAATGGAATAATGATATACCCAATTAAATATATCCATTTTTCAAGAGAAGATATTTTTTTTTCTTTTTTGTAAAATAAAAAAAACAGTAATTTGACAGAAACAAAAAAACAACAAAATGTTAATATACTGTCGTAAACAGGTTTAAAATTTGATTTATAAAAGATAGAAAATCCAACAATTGCCAATATTAAAGGAATGATGAAATGTAGTTTTACCAATTTACAAAATTCTAATACACCAATGGCCATAAAAAGTCCAAATAACCATAAAAAGGTAGTTTCAGAAAATAATATACAGCTTAATAGTAAAAGAATGTAAACTGCTCCCGATAATGCTCTTGTAAGCGTTTCATTCATCTTAAAGATCTTCTAAAAGCAATAAGTATAGGTTTTTGGCTGCACTACCATAATGAAGAAAGTCTTCTTCTTTTGCCTTTTCAAAATATTTTATGGTAGTAATGTTAGTAGGATAATCTTTTTCGTAACGTTTTTTGATTTCTCTTAAACCGTCGCTTTTACTTTCTAATATTTGACTGGTAGTTGCAAAAACAACAATATTGGCTGGCAATTCGTTTGGTTTATTTTGTTTTATTTGATTTGAAGTTAATAAAACGGAACCTTCGTCTGCAATTAAATTTTCACAACTGGCCAATAAAAATTTTGGAGAGGTAACATTTTTATAAGTTAGTTTGTTATCATCTAAAAAATGAAATAGCTTTGGTTCATAACATACGGCTTCACATTCAAACCAATCGTTTTCTTCTAAAATATTTAACAATTGTTCATTTACTTCCTCTAAATTCTCGCAATAAAGAAATTTACCTCCATTTTTTTTAAAATTGAAAGTGAATAACTCATCTACCGGAATTTTAATTTCGGGATTAAACGGACTCGCTTCTTTCTCTTTTTTGTCATCAGAAGCGTCATTTCCTGACCCAAACAGCTTTTTGAAAAGACTCATATAGTTTTGAACAATTCTTCTTATGTTATGGAAATCGTTCAAAGATAAAAAAAACTCCTTTCAAAATCATAATGAAAGGAGTTTTTTTGATTTTTTTAAAAATCTTCTGATGTTTTTATTCGCCAACAGAAACATGAGCTTCATTTTCAAATGGACGTTTTCCGAAAATCATCTCTAAATCGTCTTTGAAAATCACTTCTTTTTCAATTAAAATATCCGCTAAGCGAATTAATTTGTCTTTGTTATCTTCTAATAATTGTATAGCTCGTTGATACTGACTTTCAATCAAAGTTGAAATTTCTTTATCAATAGTGATGGCTGTTTCTTCAGAATAGGGTTTCGAGAAATTATACTCACTTTGTCCAGTTGAATCATAATAAGTGATATTGCCCAGCTTGTCATTCAGACCGTAGATGGTAACCATAGCTCTAGCTTGCTTAGTTACCTTTTCTAAATCACTTAATGCTCCTGTAGAAATTTTGTTGAAAATTACTTTTTCAGCAGCTCTTCCTCCCATAGTTGCACACATTTCATCCAACATTTGCTCCGGGCGAACAATTAATCGTTCTTCCGGTAAATACCAAGCAGCACCTAAACTTTGTCCACGAGGAACAATTGTAACTTTTACTAAAGGAGCAGCATGTTCCAACATCCAACTTACTGTTGCATGGCCGGCTTCATGCGTGGCAATAGCTCTTTTCTCATCTGGAGTAACTATTTTATTTTTCTTTTCTAAACCACCTACAATTCGATCAACTGCATCAAGAAAATCTTGTTTGTCAACTGCTTTCTTGTTGTTTCTAGCTGCGATTAAGGCTGCTTCATTACAAACATTTGCAATATCTGCACCGGAAAAACCCGGGGTTTGTTTCGCTAAAAAGTCGGTATCCAAACCTTCTTCTTTTTTCAAAGGACCTAAATGTACCTCAAAAATTTCTTTACGTTCTCTAATATCCGGTAAGTCAACATAAATCTGTCTGTCAAAACGGCCGGCACGCATTAATGCTTTATCTAATACATCAGCACGGTTAGTAGCAGCTAAAACAATCACGTTTGTATTGGTGCCAAATCCGTCCATTTCTGTTAATAATTGATTCAGCGTATTTTCTCTTTCGTCATTAGAACCAGAGAAATTATTTTTTCCTCTCGCACGACCCACTGCATCAATTTCGTCAATAAATATGATTGAGGGTGATTTGTCTTTAGCTTGTTTGAATAAATCTCTTACACGAGAAGCTCCAACACCAACAAACATTTCCACAAAATCAGAACCGGATAATGAGAAAAAAGGCACTTTAGCTTCTCCGGCAACCGCTTTAGCTAACAAGGTTTTTCCAGTTCCGGGAGGGCCAACTAATAAGGCTCCTTTTGGTATTTTTCCACCTAAACTGGTATATTTTTCTGGGTTTTTCAAGAATTCTACAATCTCTTGCACTTCTTCTTTGGCACCTTCTAAACCGGCAACATCTTTAAACGTTACTTTAACATCCGTTTTTTCATCAAAAAGTTTTGCTCTTGATTTTCCAATGTTGAAAATTTGTCCACCGCCACCTCCGGCACCACCACCCGACATTCTTCGCATGATGATAATCCAAATGACAACGATTAAAATGATGGGTAATAAATTTAGGAAAATACCTGACCAATTGTTTTTAACCAAAAAGTTATAATCATTGATTTTGTTTTCCTTTTTAGCATTTTCCAACTTTTCTTGGAATAATTTTTCTTCACCAATACTGGGTAAAAGATAATGAGCACCAGAATTATCACGGCCTAAAACATCTTTTACTACTGCTTTGTGCTTGGCATCTTTAAGGGCATCTTTTTTAATGTAAATTTCAGCTTCGCTTACGTTTTCACCTTTATTATACACTAAAACTTTCTCAATTTCACCATTTTCTAAATACTCATTGAATTTAGAAATGGATAATTTTCCGGGTTCCTGAAAAGAACTTCCTCCGGAAATAACACTTATAAAAACAAAAATTCCCGCTACTATAAAATAAATGAGCCAGGGATTAAATTTGAACTTGTTTGGATTTGGAGTAGAATTATTTTCTTTAGCCATTAGTTTTTTTCTTCTTTAGCAATTTTTTAATTTTTATTTGGAATGGTTGTGATTTTAGCATCACCCCATAAACCTTCTATATTGTAAAATTCACGAACGTGTTTCTGAAAAACATGTACCACAATGTCAATATAATCCATCAAAACCCATTCAGCATTGTCTGTTCCTTCAACATGCCAAGGTTTATCTTTTAATTCTCGCGATACTAATTTTTGAACTGAATTGACAATGGCATTCACTTGTGTATTTGAATTTCCGTTGCAAATGATAAAATAATCACAAACTGTATTTTCAATCTCTCTTAAATCTAAAATGTCGATATCATTTCCCTTAACTTCTTCAATTCCTTTGATGATAGTTACTAACAACTCGTCATTACTTACTTTTTTTTTCGCCATTAATTGTTAAATATTTTCGCAAAGTTATCAAATTTTGTGTTTATTTTTGAGCCTTAACACAACTTTAGATTCTTTTTATTTTTATTTGAATGAATATCATCAAACTCAATGCCATATCTTCAACAAATGAACACCTAAAACAATTGATGGCACAACAGGTTGTTTCTAATCTAACGGTTGTTTGGGCAAAACATCAAACATTAGGAAAAGGACAAATGGGTTCTACTTGGGAAGTTGAAGAAGGTAAGAATTTGACTTTTAGTATTTTAATTAAAGATTTGATTGTAGATGTTCATCAATTATTTACGTTAAATATCGTTGTTTCATTAGCCGTTTTTTCAACTTTAGAACAAATAAAAATTCCAAAATTAACCATAAAATGGCCAAACGACATTATGTCAGGTCATTCAAAAATTGGCGGAATATTAATTGAAAACAGTTTTAAATCCAACGGAGAAGTTTATTCTGTGGTGGGAATTGGCTTAAATGTAAATCAACTTTCTTTTGAAAATATTCCAAATGCTTCTTCTTTGGCTAAAATAATGGGAAAAGAATATGATTTAGAAGTGCTGTTAAACAAAATTTTACAATCGCTTCAGTATTATTTGGCTCAAATGCGAACCGATTCACCTTCTATCTGGAAAATGTATCATCAAAAATTATTTAAAATAGGTGTTCCGACTCCGTTTGAAAAACCTAACGGAGAAAAATTTATGGCGATTATTCAAAAAGTTACTCCTGATGGTCGATTAGAACTTTTACAAGAAAATGATGAGTTGGTGCATTTTGATGTGAAAGAAGTGAAATTATTGTATTAAAAAAAACCACGCTTTTTCAAACGTGGTTCTTTCATCAACAACTAAACTAAAATTTATTAAAAACAGTAACTGTTTTCAGCTACTAATTTGGCCGTAATGGTTTCTCTTAAACCAACAATGTTTGGCATGTTGGTGTATTTGGTGAAGCGACGTAAGCCCATTAACATCATGCGTTGCTCATCGCCTTCGGCAAAAGAAATGATGCTTTCTTTTCCTTTTTGAGATACAACGTCAACGGCTTTGTATAAATACAATTTGGCCATTGCAATTTGTTCTGTAGCTTTTTCTTCGCCTACTTTTTTAGCTAATTTTTCAGTTCGTAAAACGGTACTTTCTGCCATGTAAATTTCAATCAACATATCGGCTGCAGCCATCAATAATTGTTGGTGAGCATCCAAATCCATTCCGTATTTTTGAACGGCAGCTCCGGCAACCATTAAAAAGGCTTTTTTCAATTTGGCCACCATTTCTTTTTCTTCAGAAAATAATTCAGAATAATCCGGTGTGTCAAACGATGGAATTCCCATTAATTCTTCTTGCACTTTCATGGCCGGACCTAATAAATCCACATGACCTTTCATGGCTTTTTTGATTAACATTCCTACCGAAAGCATACGGTTAATTTCGTTTGTACCTTCATAAATTCTGGCAATACGGGCATCTCTCCAAGCACTTTCCATCGGAGTGTCTTCTGAGAATCCCATTCCGCCATAAATTTGAATTCCTTCATCGGCACAATTTTGAACATCTTCCGAAACGGCAACTTTCAAAATAGAACATTCGATAGCAAATTCTTCCACACCTTTTAATTCTGCTTCCTGATGCGATGCACCTTCAGCTTCGCGGATTTTAATTCGGTTTTCGATGTCTTTTGCTGCACGATAAGTTGCACTTTCACCGGCATAGGCAGAAGTTGCCATTTCCGCTAATTTATAACGAATAGCTCCAAATTGTGAAATTGGCGTGTTAAACTGAATTCTTTCATTGGCATAATTGATTGCGTTTGAAGTCACACGGCGTTGAGCATCCAAACAAGCGGCTGCCAATTTGATTCGGCCTACATTCAATGCATTCATAGCAATTTTGAAACCTTCACCACGAGCGGCCAACATATTTTCAACCGGAACTTTGGTGTCAGAAAAGAAAACTTGACGTGTAGAAGAAGCACGAATACCTAATTTATGTTCTTCTTCGTTCATCGTGATTCCATTGGATGGATCATTTTCTACAATGAAACCAGTGATATTTTTATCATCTTCAATGCGAGCAAAAACAATAAATAGCGAACAAAAACCGGCATTGGAAATCCACATTTTTTGTCCGGTGATTTTGTAATGTGTTCCGTCTTCAGATAAAACAGCTTTTGTTTTTCCTGAATTCGCATCAGAACCAGCTCCCGGTTCAGTCAAACAATACGCTCCAAACCATTCACCTGAGGCTAATTTTGGGACGTATTTTTTCTTTTGTTCTTCGGTTCCGTATAAAGTAATTGGCATGGTTCCAATTCCGGTGTGAGCACCAAAAGCGGTTGAAAATGAACCGGTTGCCCCCGAAATGTAATCGCATACTAAACAGGTATCCACAAATCCCATTCCCATTCCGCCATACGCTTCGGGAACTGCAACGCTTAAAAAGCCCATTTCTCCGGCTTTACGCATCATTTCTTCTGTAAATGCATAATCTTTCTTTTCAAATCGGTCTTTGTTGGCCCAAATTTCTTTGTCCACAAATTCTTGTACCGAATCACGCATCATGATTTGCTCTTCTGAGAAATCTTCGGGTGTGAATACATTTTCACATTTGGTTTCTTTTACTAGGAATTGTCCTCCTCTTGTTATGTCGTTCATTATTTTATGTTTTTATAGTTTTTTTAGAATATAGAGAATAGAAAATAGAATATAGAGAATAGAAAATAGAATATAGAAAATAGAATATAGAGAATAGAAAATAGAGTTTTTAGAATAGATTTTTCCGGTTATTAAAAAGTGAATAGGTTATAGAAAAAAGGAGGTATAAATGAAAATATATTTTTCTTTAATCCATTTTGAAAAGACATCGTCATTCTTTGAAATTCTTCAATTTTCTTTTCCATTTTATCAAACTTTTCTTCATTTATACAGTTTCTGTGTTTTGCAACAATAAGTTGTGTAATTAATTCAAAAGAAGAACCAAGTGCAATGTCAACAAAATGACTAAAAGATTTATCAGTTCTTGATGAACCTTCTGCTATGTTACTTGGAATAGAAACTGAACATCGACTCATTTGTGAACTCAAATCATATCGTTCATGTTTGGGAAATTCTAATAAAATATCCGAAACATCATTAGCAATCTCAATACCTAGTTGCCAAACTTTCAAATTTTTATAATTATGCCTCATTAATCTTCCATTTAAGTTCTTTTCAAAGTCTATATTCTATTCTCTATATTCTATTCTCTTTTTATAACAATTCAAAAATTCCAGCACTTCCTTGACCAGTTCCCACACACATACTCACAATTCCGTATTTACTTCCTCTTAATCGCATTTCATCGAACAATTGAACGGATAATTTTGCACCCGTACAACCAAGTGGATGACCCAATGCAATGGCTCCACCATTCACGTTTACGATGTCAGGATTTAAACCTAATTCACGAACTACAGCCAAAGATTGTGATGCAAAAGCTTCATTCAATTCAATTAAATCAATATCATTTAAAGTTAATCCTGCTTGTTTTAAGGCTTTCGGAATGGCTTTTACCGGACCGATTCCCATTATTCTGGGTTCAACTCCAGCTGATGCGAAATTGACTAAGCGAGCAATAGGTTTGATGCCTAATTCGGTTACTAATTCTTCGCTCATAATTAATACGAAAGCCGCACCATCACTCATTTGAGATGAATTTCCTGCTGTAACTGAACCATCAGCAGCAAATACAGGTTTCAATCTGCTTAATGCTTCTTTGTTGGTATCCGCACGTGGTCCTTCGTCTCTAGTAACGGTATAGGATTTGGTTTCTTTTTTTCCGTTTTCATTCAAAAAGGTTTGCTCAACAGTAATCGGTACGATTTGTTTGTCAAATTTTCCTTCTGCTTGAGCTTTTAAAGCTTTTTGGTGGGAATGAAATGCAAACTCATCTTGGTCTTCACGCGACACGTTGAATTGTTTCGCTACTGCTTCCGCCGTTAAACCCATTCCCCAGTAATAATCTTCATTTCCATTTGCCGCAACGGAATAATCCGGAGTAGGTTTGTAGCCACCCATCGGAATAAAACTCATGCTTTCGGCACCACCGGCGATGATGCAATCGGCCATTCCCGATTGAATTTTGGCAGTTGCCATTCCAATTGTTTCCAAACCTGAAGCACAATAACGATTCACCGTTACACCCGGAACATCAGTCACTTTTAATCCCATTAAGGAAATTAGGCGACCTACGTTTAGTCCTTGTTCAGCTTCGGGCATAGCGTTGCCGACCATTACGTCGTCGATGCGTTTTTTGTCGAAATCGGGTAATTCGTTCATCATGAACTGAATAGTTTCTGCCGCCAATTCATCTGGTCTTTTAAAACGGAATACTCCTTTTGGTGCTTTTCCGACTGCGGTTCTGTATGCTTTTACGATGTATGCTGTTTTGTTCATTTTATCTTAATTTAAAATACAATTAACTCCAATTTCTTCTGCTCTTTTTATAAAATTTAAAGCTAAATTCAGGTCTTCAATATCTAATATTACCTCAATATTATCGAGAAGCTTAGTCACATTTTCATGGGCCTCTTTTAAAGAAATATTTAATAATTCTGTCTGTAATTTTGTTAGAGATATTTTTTTCATTCCATATCTCCAACTCTTCATAGTTACTTGAGCCATTATTAATTTAATTTCTCAGAGGCTTCCCTTTTGTCAACATAAATTGAATTCTCTCTAAAGTTTTTCTCTCAGTACATAAACTCAAAAATGCTTCTCGTTCAATATCCAACAGATACTGCTCAGTCACCAATGTTGGTTCTGATAAATCACCACCAGCCATTACATACGCTAGTTTGTTGGCAATTTTTCTATCGTGTTCCGAAATGTATTTTCCGGCTTGCATTTGGTCAGTTCCCACTAAGAACATTCCCAACGCTTGTTTACCTAAAACTTTAATGTCTTTGCGTTGAATTGGTTGTGTGTAACCTTGTTCTGCCATTTGCAAAGCAATTTGTTTGGCCACCGCAATTTGTCTGTCACGATTCACCACCACAATATCTTTTCCTTTTTGAAGAATACCGAAATCAAAAGCTTCATAAGCAGAAGTAGCTACTTTAGCCATTCCGATGGTAAGGAAATATTCTTGCAACACATTTAATTCTACATCGTTTTTACGGAATAAATCAGCGGCACGCAAGGTCATTTCTTTAGAACCACCACCACCTGGAATTACACCAACTCCAAATTCAACAAGACCAATGTAAGTTTCTGCGGCAGCTACTACGCGGTCAGCATGCATCGTCATTTCGCAACCACCACCCAAGGTCATTCCATGTGGAGCAACGACAACCGGAATAGAGGAGTAGCGGCAACGCATCATTGTGTCTTGGAACATTTTGATAGCCATGTTCAATTCATCATATTCTTGTTCAACAGCCATCATGAAAATCATTCCGATGTTGGCTCCCACAGAAAAATTTGCTCCTTGGTTACCAATGACTAAACCATTGTATTCTTTTTCCGCCAAATCGATGGCTTTGTTGATGCCTTGTAAAACGCCACCACCAATGGTATTCATTTTAGAATGGAATTCTAAATTCAAAATTCCGTCACCTAAATGATGAATCGTGGCATCTGAATTAGCCCATACTTTTTGACTCTCTCTAATATTATCTAAGATGATAAATGCATCTTGACCCGGAATTTTTTCTTGTGATTTTGTTGGGATGTTATAAAAATAGGTTGCTCCATTTTTTACGGTATAGAAAGAAGCGTTTTCAGATTTCACCATTTCAGTGACCCAAGTGGCCGGTTCATAGCCTTCTGCACGCATCATTTCAATTCCTTTGGCGACACCAATGCTATCCCAAATTTCAAACGGACCATTTTCCCAACCGAATCCGGCTTTCATGGCATCATCAATTTTATATAATTCGTCGGATATTTCAGGAATTCTGTTGGAACAATAGGCAAACATGGCGGCAAAATTTTTCCTGTAAAAATCACCGGCTTTGTCTTTTCCTTTCACCAAAACACGGAAACGATCAATTGGTTTGTCGATAGTTTTCGTTAATTCTAAAGTAGCAAAAGACGCTTTTTTATTTGGGCGATATTCCATCGTATCCAAATCCAACGATAAAATATCCTTATCTACTTTTTTATAAAATCCTTGCTTGGTTTTGCTTCCCAACCATTTGTTCTCCATCATTTTGTCGATGAAAGCAGGCAATTTGAATAAATTGTGAGCTTCATCATTTGGACAGTTTTGGTAAATTCCGTTAGCTACGTGAACCAAGGTATCTAAACCAACCACATCAACCGTTCTAAAGGTTGCCGATTTTGGACGACCAATTACCGGACCGGTTAATTTATCAACTTCTTCAATGGTTAGGCCCATTTCTTTCACTTGGTGAAACAGACTCATGATACCGAAAATTCCAATTCGGTTACCGATGAAGGCCGGAGTATCTTTGGCAACGACCGATGTTTTTCCTAAAAATTGAGAACCGTAATTGGTTAGGAAATCTAAAACGGATTGACTCGTTTTTGGTCCCGGAATGATTTCAAATAATTTTAAATAACGAGCCGGATTGAAGAAATGCGTTCCGCAAAAATGCTGTTGGAAATCATCAGAACGACCTTCGCTCATAAATTGAATCGGAATTCCAGAAGTGTTTGAAGTTACCAATGTTCCCGGTTTTCTATATTTATCAACTTGCTCAAAAACAAGTTTTTTTATATCTAAACGTTCTACGACCACTTCGATAATCCAATCTACATTGGTAATTTTCGGCATATCATCCGTAGTATTTCCGGTAGTAATTCGGTTGGCGAATTTCTGACTGTAAATAGGCGAGGGGTTGGACTTTAGAGCATTCGTTAAACTGTCATTTACGATGCGGTTGCGAACTACTTTACTTTCTAAAGTGAGCCCTTTTTTCTCTTCCGGTTCTGTTAACGCATTTGGAATGATGTCTAACAAAAGTACTTCAACACCAATGTTGGCAAAATGACACGCAATACCGGAGCCCATGATTCCGGAACCGATGACTGCCACTTTTTTGATTGTTCTTTTCATTTTTTATTTCTTATTGCGGGTTTCGGATTACGAGTTACGAATTTCCGCTGGTTTTGTTTGTTTTATTTTTTTTAAACAGTTTTAAAAATTAGAAAAATATAAACATAACTGTCTATTTTCTTTTCTCTTTGTTCTATTTTCTTTCTAAAAAATCTTCTTCTCATTTATCAATTCCGTAATGACCTCTGCGACTTCAATAAAATTCTGTAATTTTTCATCGGAAACGTTTTGACGAATGACTTCATTAAATTTCAATACGGTATTTCTGGATAATTCTCTTTTTTCTTTGCCTAATTCAGTCAAATAAATAAGAACCCCACGACCATCATCCGGATTTTTTTTGCGAATGATTAGTCCTTTTTCTTCTAATGTTTTTAGCGTTCGGGTTAAACTGGTTGCTTCCATTCCCATTCGGTTACTGATGTAGGAGGAAGGTGTTCCTTCTTCTTTGTCAATGCTAAGCAACGCAAATCCAATTGCCATTGAACCATCGAATTTTGATGCTTCTTCGTTGTACATTCTAGCAACCGATTGCCAAGTCGCTCGAAGAATATAATCTATCGTTTTATCTTTCATATTTTACGCAAACGTTTTCAAAGATAATAAAAATTTATTATGCACGCATAGTATTTTTTAAAATTTAACATTTTTGTAAAATTGTAATGGTATTAAAAGTAGAGACGAGAAGGAAATATAATTGTGAAAAGCAATTTGAATTGGTAAAAATGAATAGGTATTATAAATAATTTAGTGTTGATTAAAATAAAAATGATTAATCCACATGATTTTCAAACCAATTGAGAATTATTATATGTACAAAAAATAGATAGAATGTAAATTCAAAAAAAATGAAATTTTACTTCCCGATACAGAAATTAAAAATATTTATTTTAAAGGGCTTAAAAGAAATGAGATACAAGCGAGGTACAAATTTATTTTTTTAGTGCTAATTTCTGTAAACGGTTTTCAGAACAAATTTAAAATAATTTCATCGTTTATAATCTCTCTTGTGAATTTATTTTTTGATTGATTTTTTTGTGAACTTTATATTATAGAATAGTATTAATTGGATATTTTTAATTGTTTTTTGTCATAGAATGCAGGATCGGGGTTTTGACATGATAGTATCATTTGATATTATCAGAGGTATGGAAAATTTTTACTTCCTTGCTAAGCAAAGTCTGCTTAGTAGCAAAGCTCAGCATTCTATGATAAAAAACCATTACTATTGTTATTTAAAATATAAAAAAAATTCCGCAAAGTCTGAAGACGTTTGCGGAGCTTTTCATAGGGTATTTGTTCTGAATACTTTGCGGAGTTTGGTTTGCATCATAATTTTAACAATTTTTAGTTGTTTTTTATCATAGAATGCGGAGCGGATGTTTTACAAATCATTTCAAGGATAAAATGTAAACTTCATTATTGAATTTCAATTTATTTTTAGATTTAATTAATAAAGAAAAAGCATCTATATCATATATTCTATTTGTTGATTCATAGATTGTCATTTTTCTTTTAATTTTTAAAGTTTTTTCATAAGTAATATTTTCAGTCAACTCCTCTCTTGATTTATCATTCAAAAAATAACATTTAGAATTTTGAATTGGTATTTCAATATATTTAAACCCTATAAAATTATAACTTTCTAAATTTGGTTTTTTTAAATGTAATAGTTTAAGATTTAATTTTTTGTTTTCAGAAGTAATAATGGTTGTATCATTATAAAAATATCTATAAATAGTTTTAAACTCTTTAAAATTTTTATTTAAATCTTCACATTTATACACTTGCTTAAATTCACAAATAGTATCATTAATAAAATGTATTTCTCTTGTTATAAAATCATTTTCAAATATGTACTTGCCTTTTTCTTTGAAGTTTGAACTTTTACAAGAAATTATAAAAACAATCAATAAATATATTAAAAATCTCATTTTCAATTGTTGTTAAAATATGTTTCTTCAATTCCGATTGGGGGATAAGCATTTATAATACCATTGTTTGAAAATGTTCCAATATCATTAATGACATTTGCATTAATTTGATTTATATTGCTAATAGTATTTTTATATGGTAAGGAATTAAAAGGGATACCTCCCATAAAGGACATTTGATTAAGTTGGCCTTCTCTATTTGTTGTATTAGCAGAAACATAATTTAGCACACCATCAAATGCATACTGAGCACGATATGCATCAACTTCTTTTGATACACCATAACCATGTGGAAAGTCACCTTGTTGTCGAATTTCATTTCTACTATATTGTCCGCCATGTCTCGTCTCATGAATATCAGTTTTATTAGTAATTTTCATTGTTACAGTTTTACCGTCTGCACTTGCTGAGGTTTTAGCTTCTCCTTCTTTAGTAGCTTCATATTTAAATTCAATATTTGGATTATCTCTCATACTAGTTAAATCTTCTTTCGACTTCTTTAATTCTTTGATTCTATCATTTGTATCCCCAATATCACCATTTTTTTTTGTTATAGAATTAAGTTTTTTTTCTAAATCCATTATTTTTGCATCAATTTTCTTTTCTATTTTTTGTGCAGTTTTTTCAGATTTCTCATCATACCATTTTGCTTGCATACCATCTGGATCTACAAAAACTAATGGATTATTGTAAGCGTTATTATATGGTGTCCACCTTCTGCTATTTTCAGCCAACGGGTCAATATTCATCCATCTACCAATTGCAGGGTCATAATTTCGTGCATGGTAATCGTACATGTTAAGCCCTAGCTCGTCTTGCCACTCCTTCCCATTATACTTATACTTATACTTATACACCATCGGTTTTTCCTCCGTTGGCAATACTAAACCGGGTATTTGCAAAGCTGTAAGTTCGTCTTCTTTTTTGCCGTATTGCTTTCTACCCGTGTTGTAATTTTGGTGTTTTAAACCAAAAGGGTAATAGTGGTTTTCTTCCAATACTTTAAGAACGTTGGTTTCAGGGTCTTTTCCATAGTTTAAGCGGATGTTGCCAAGGTGGTCTTTGTACTGATACGCATAGTTAATTACTAAGGTTTCCGTTCCAAATTTTACCACACTTACATATCCTTCCGGGTGAGGGAAGAATTGTAATTCATTCTTCACATATTGAAAACCGCCTAAATAATCGGTTACAACCGGGTCTTCACTGCCTTGGTAAACTGTTTTGCCTACTTTAACGCCTGCAAAAAATAAAACTAATTGATCTGACTTTTACTTTATTTCAAAAGTAATAAAAACTTTTAATTATTTGCTAGAACCACCCGAAAGGATTCGGGCGGGAGCGGTTTCTGAAAATAGGCTTTCTTTAATCGGTTCAAATCATCGTAGCTGTAACTGTATTTTCGCAGGATATCATCGGTTCTGGTTTTCCAATAGGTTTCGGCTATGTTACCGTTAAAGAGTGGTTTTACGGTGTTACCAAAAGTGGATTGAACAACGTTGATATCTCC
Organism: Flavobacterium filum DSM 17961; assembly: GCF_000425465.1. Classification (GTDB taxonomy): domain Bacteria; phylum Bacteroidota; class Bacteroidia; order Flavobacteriales; family Flavobacteriaceae; genus Flavobacterium; species Flavobacterium filum. The sequence continues at coordinate 53,674 of NZ_AUDM01000017.1, forward strand.
ATTGTCCGATTCAGTCACTTCATTGTAATTGATTTTAAATGCAAATAAATCATGATTTAAAGCTCCGTTTTCTCTTAAATCTTCAATATTGTTGATGTGGGTTAGCCATCCTCTGATGTTGTAACGATAATCAATTTTTTGATAACCAATTTCATTTTGAACGTCTGGTCCACCCACTTGTTTTGAAATCAATTGACCCAGTTCGTCATAGGTATTGGCAATGATGAGTTGGAGGAGGTTTTAGGAGTAGTGTAAAACTATAAGAAAGCATCAATCTCATTTATGTTGTTATATATTAGATGGCAATAAATGTTAAAAAAAATCCGCAAAGTCGGGAGGTACTATCTTCAAAACCAAATTTTATTAGATCTTTTTTTTATTAAATTTGTATTAGCATAGAGGAAGCACACTGTGATCTTTCACTGGATGTTTACCTTGTATAGCCTCAACTTGTTTGGGGCTATTTTTTATGTTTTTTTCAAAGGTAAGCACAGAAGAAAGTTCTTGTTCCTTTTCTTGAATATTATAAATTTGAGGATTATATTCTTGATTGTTTTTCCAAAGAGAGTAAATAATTATCAATAATTTTTTTTGAACAGCAACGTAGCTTTTCATCTTTACTCCATGCTTTTCAAAGGTTCTATTGTATAAGTTTAAAAAAGGTTTTTCTTTGCAACTGACTGCTG
>NZ_AUDM01000018.1 GCF_000425465.1 Flavobacterium filum DSM 17961
ACAGTAACGATTAATCCGATTCCAAATGCCGGAAGTAATGGAAGTATCACTTTATGTGAAACGAGTGCCAGTGTAGATTTATTCACACTATTGGGCAACTCACCGGAAACGGGCGGAAGCTGGTCACCACCGTTAGCTAGTGGCACGGGAGTTTTCGACCCAAGCCAAGATGCGGCAGGCACGTATACCTACACCATTACAGGTACACCACCTTGTGCAGACAGTACAGCGAGTGTAACAGTAACGGTTGATTTAACTCCAAATGCCGGTAATTTCACTGCAAATCAAACCATTTGTAATACCATTATTGATTTTGATTTATTTACTTTGTTAGATGGTACCCAACAGTCTGGAGGAACATGGACAAATAATTTAGGTGATGTTATTTCCAATTTAGTTAACGTTTCAACTTTATCATTAGGTTTAAATACGTTCACATACAATGTTAATAATAATTGTGGAACTGATTCAGAGCAAGTTCAATTGACTATTATTGCTTCACCAACAATTGCTATTGAAGATATTATAGTATCAACACCAATTTGTGAAGGAAGTGGTGTAACGGTTACACTATTTAATTTAACCGACGGAAGTTATTCCATAAATTATAATTTATCTGGAAGTAATACAGTTGCCAATCAAAATGTAACATTTAATTCTGTTGATGGTGAAGCAACTTTTGAAATTGATTCTACATTATTAGTGAATACCGGAACTACGATAGTAACATTTAATTCTATATTAAATACAGTTACAACTTGTCAGAGTAATTTGAGTGGTATTGAAGTTCAATTAGAAGTATTACCAATTCCTACTCTTCAAACGGTTAATATTCAGATTCAAAATGTGTGTTTTGGGAATAATGTAAGTGTTCAGATTATAAATGCAATCAATTTGCCGAATGGTCAATATCAATTTACGTATTCTATCCCAGGAGCAAATCCGGTTAACAACACTATCGGTAATGTAACGATACAAGATGGGAATGGTCAATTTGAAATTCCATCATCCATATTTACAACTGCCGGTCTCTATAATTTTACATTAAATGCTATTAATAATAGCGATTTAGCATGTTCAAACTCAACAGTAAATGTAACTGTTCCTTTTGAAATTTTAGCTCAACCAATTATTTCAGAAGCCCAAGTTTCAATAGTTTCAACATGTGTAAATACCGATGCTATTGTCACTATAACAAATGCAAGTCAGTTACAAGATGGAAATTATCAATTGACCTATTTGTTAAGTAACGCCAACATCTTTAGTGAAACGATTACTGTAAATTTCACAGGCGGATCGGCACAATTTACAATTCCCTCTTCAGCGATTACAAATGCTGGGTCAAATACCTTAACTATCAATCAAATATTATCTTCTATTGGAAATATTTGTGGGAATAGTGGAAATACTTTTGAAGTAATTCAATTTATTATTTCATCTGTTCAAACGCCAGAATTAATTGAAGGCGGAAATATTTTCTGTGAAGATGAAAATCCAACTGTTTTGAATTTAACAAACGGAATAATTGACAATCAAGAAGTAATTTGGTATGATGCCCCTATAAATGGAACTATTTATTCAGACTCAGCTTTATTACAAAACGGAACAACCTATTATGCCGTAGTTAGAAATGAAAACGGTTGTGAAAGTGAAACCCGATTAGCCGTTACAGTAGAGTTAAAAGATTGTACCGAAATCATCATTCCTGATGGATTTTCACCAAACAATGATGGTATCAACGATTCATTTGTAATCAAGAATTTACGTGAATTATACCCCAATTTTACATTGGAAATTTTTAATCGTTACGGAAACATATTATACAAAGGAAATGCAGCTTCATCTGATTGGGATGGAACTTCTGACAAAGGAATTCAAATTGGTGGCAACAAGCTTCCCGTAGGAGTATATTTCTTCATAATTAATTTTAATGATGGTAATAGAAAACCTTTACAAGGAAGAGTTTACTTAAGTAGATAAAATAAAATTTATGATTAAACCTTTATCAAAATATTTGTTATTAACTTGGATGGGATTGATTTCGATCCAGAGTTTAGCACAACAAGATCCTCAATATACACAATATATGTATAATATGAGTGTATTAAATCCTGCCTATGCAACCGATAATCCTGATGTAATCAATTTTGGTGCATTGTATCGGGCTCAATGGGTTGGTTCTGAAGGAGGTCCAACAACGGGGACGTTTTTCGCTCATTCACCAATAGCTAAAAAAGTAGAAATGGGCCTTTCCATCATACATGATCAAATTGGTGATGTAGTAAAAGAAACCAATGCTTATTTTGATTTTGCTTATGTTTTAAAATTGAATGAAAATCAAAAACTATCTTTTGGATTAAAAGCTGGAGCAACATTTTTTAGTACAAATTTTAATGGATTTGTATATTCTGATGATTTACCAGATCCGGCATTTGCCAATAATTTGAGCAAAATTTTTCCAAATATTGGAGTAGGTACTTTTTATTTTGGAGAAAATTATTATTTGGGATTATCTTCTCCCAATTTAATAAAATCAACTCATTTGGAAAGGCAAGATGGGATTATTCGAAATGGAGTAGAGGAAATGCATTTTTTCTTTACAGGTGGTTATGTTTTTAATTTGAATGAAAATTTAAAATTCAAACCTGCTTTTATGTCAAAAGCAGTTTCTGGTGCTCCAATGTCTTTTGATGTTACAGGTAACTTTTTAATTAACAATGTATTCGAAATTGGTGCTGGCTATCGATGGGATGATTCCGTCAGTGGTTTGGTCAATTTTAAAGTATCACCTTCTGTTAGAATTGGATATGCTTATGATTATACATTGTCTAATTTAGGGAGGTTCAATTCCGGTAGTCATGAAATAATGATTCTATTCGATTTGAATAAAAAAGGAAGTATGAACGGTTATGATAAATCCCCACGATTTTTCTAAAAGGTCTTAAAATGAAGAACAAAAAAATACTATTTTTCTTTTTGGTTTGTTGTCAACTACTTTTGGCACAAAAGCCTACGATTAAAAAAGCAAATCAACTTTTTGCAAATAAAGCATATATTGAAGCAGCAAAAATGTATGAGGTATTTAAAGGAAAACAACAAAAAGAAGTTTTACAAAATTTAGGAGATTGTTATTATTATAATGCTCAAATGCAATTTGCAGCGGATAACTATGGTAATCTGTTTTTTAAGTACAAAGACAGTATCCAACCTGAATATTATTTTAGATATGCAAATGCATTAAAAGGCATAGAAGATTATGAACGTGGTGATAAAATTATGGGTGAGTATTTGAAATATTCAGTTGACACCAAAAAATTCAAAGAGCATCTTAATAATATTGTGCCACACAAATACAAAGTCAATCAAATGACCAAAAGTAGCGTTACCGGTGATTTTGGAATATCTTTCTTTGGTGAAAAAGTGGTTTTTGCTTCTCTTCGAAATGCTCAAAGCCCACTATATAAATGGAATGAAAAACCCTATCTTGATTTGTATGAAGCCACTGTTTCAAAGGATGGAATTCTTGAAAATATCAAACCATTTTCTGAACAGATCAACACTAAAACACATGAAAGTAATGCTGTTTTTACAAAAGATGGAAAAACCATGTATTTCAGTAGAACGAATGATAAACAAGTACAAGTTGGGGAAGAAAAATTTGCTTCCGTAAAATTATATAGAGCAGAATGGGTCAATAACGAATGGACAAATGTATATGAACTTCCTTTTTCAAGTGATCAATTTTCTACTCAGCATCCTGCACTTAGTCCAGATGAAAAAGTATTATATTTTTCAAGTGATCGACCAGAATCTTTGGGGTCGTTTGATATTTTTTATGTCGATATTTTAGAAGATGGAGGATATTCTGAACCTCAAAATTTGGGTGATAATATCAATACAAAACATAGAGAACAGTTTCCTTTTTTAACAGAAGAGGGTACACTATATTTTGCATCAGATGGTCTTCAGGGATTAGGAGGTCTTGATATTTTTATGGCTAGAGTATATAATAATGTTTTTGGAAAGCCAATCAATTTAGGAGAAACCATTAATACCGGAATGGACGATTTTGCCTATGTTTTAAAACCGGGTGAAGAATTAGGATATTTTGCATCTAATAGAAAAGGTACTGATAATTTATATTCTTTTATACGAGAAGAAAATGAACGTAAATTTATTGTAGAAGGTGAAGTACGCGATAAAATCACAAAAGATTTATTACCCGGAACTTCTGTTACACTTTATGACATGGATAATAAACTTATCGGACAATTAATTGTAGGAGAGAATGCGGATTATGCTTTTAACACAGAACCCAATACTAAGTATAGAATTGTTGCCGATAGAGATTTTTATGCTTCCAAAGAAGAAATTTTTGAAACTAAAGATGATGGTAGAGTTCGTTTTACAATAGAATTAGAAATTGAATCATACGATGATGCAGAGGAAATTATTGTAACCAAAGAAGATGGATTAGTATACATCCAATTGGAAAATATATACTTTGATTTAAACAAATGGGATATTAAAGAAGAAGCAGCCCGAACATTAGATGTTTTGGTAGCCATCATGAAAAAATATCCTCGAATGGAAATTGAATTAGGAGCACATACCGATTCTCGTGCATCCGATGCTTATAATTTACGATTGTCACATGATAGGGCAGGTGCAGCACTTGAATATTTAGTTGCAAATGGAATCAGCAGAAACCGTATGCGTTCTAAAGGTTATGGTGAGCGAGTACCATTAATCAAATGTGGTGATAATTGTTCTGAAGTTGAACACTCTATCAACCGCCGCTGTGAATTTATTATCTTGAAATAATTATTTGATAATTAAATCATATTTTGAGAGCAATCCTTTTAAGCCTTCCGCTGAAAAGATTGCTCTTTTCATTTTGTTTTTTTCAGGGTCAATTACAAATTCATAACTGGTATAAAAGTCTGCTTTTTGTAGGTTTGAATCCATAAAAACTGCTCTTCTCAAATTGCAATTATCAAATAAGGCTTCGCTCAAATCCGTATTCATAAAATCAATAGCAATCATACTACAATTGATAAATTGAATTTTTTTAAGTTTCAAATTATAGAATTGAGCATAGTCTAATAAACAATCTGTAAAGTTAAAACTGTATATAACTTGATCCGTCATCGCAAAATTGACTGAAGTAAAATTACATTTTGTAAATTGTACATCTCTTAACGAAACATAATTGATTTTAGTCTCCTTGAAATTACAGCCAAAAAAAGAACATTCTACAAACATCACTCCGGTAAAATCACAAGCTGAAAAATCACAATCGTAAAAAGTACATTGTTCAAATTCATGGTAGCGAACGGAATCTTTTTCAAAAATTTGGTTGTGGAAAGTTTTGTCAAATTGATAATCAGAAGGCATAATTTCTTTTTTGTCAAAAGTAAAACTTCCTTTTGAATTGAAGAGTATTAAAACAAAAAACCCGATAAAATCGGGTTTTTAATTGATTTTTGTGACCTAGACTGGATTTTGCAAGCAACATCCAACAAAGCTCCGCCTTGAAAATAGTAAAAACAAAAAAACGCTCAAGCAAGCTTGGCGTTTTTTCTTTTTTTTACTATTTATTCGTGACCTCGACTGGATTCAAACCAGTAACCTTCTGAGCCGTAATCAGATGCGCTATTCAGTTGCGCCACGAGGCCTTAATGCGGGTGCAAATATAGGTATTTTTATGTAACTTGCAAATCAAAATTTAATTTAAAATCACTTTTTATGGCATTAGAAAAATATATTAGAATTGTCAATGATTTCCCAAAGGAAGGGATTGTTTTTAAGGATATTACTCCCTTATTATTAAATCCGGAGGGTCGAAAAGAATGCTTATCACTACTACTTTCATCGTTAAAGGATAAAAAAATTGATAAAGTTATTGGCGTTGAAAGTCGTGGATTCTTCTTTGGGATGTTATTAGCGGAAGTGTTGCAAGTGGGCTTTATTCCCGTAAGGAAACCAAAAAAATTACCTTTTACAACTATTTCTGCTTCTTATGATTTGGAATATGGTACCGATGCTTTAGAAATTCATGTAGATGCCATTAAACCCGGTGATAAAGTTTTAATTCATGATGATGTATTAGCAACCGGTGGAACTGCCAAAGCCGTTTGTGAATTAGTAGAACAATTGGGTGGTGAAATTGTTCAATTGAATTTTTTAATGGAAATACCGTTCTTAAAAGGGAGAGAAAAAATTATTAACTATGAAATTTTTGCAGCAATGAAATAACTATTTATTTTCATCCAAAGCTTTTGAGGTAACATAATATCGCCAACCTATAATAGCCATTTGCCATTTTTTGGCTTTGGCTAAATCCAGTCGTTGTTTGGTAAAACTGGGGAGAAGTAGTTTATTGAGTTTGGCTAAAAGTGTAAACATTTGGCAAATATAATTTATTTACTCTTGCTTTACCATTTTTATCACCCAAATCGAACACAAAACCGCAACCATTCCACAAGTTCCCATTACCAACCAATTCACTTGATAACCATAAACTGCAATAAGTTGCATACCCATTTTGGAACTCACAATATGAGCCAAACTAAACGTCATCGTGTATAACGCCATATATCTGCCTTCATGTCCTCTTGGAGCTCGACTTAATGCAAAAGAGTTAGAAAAAGGAAAAGCAAACATTTCTCCAAAAGTCAAAAACAAAATGTTGATTACTAAAATTCCGGCCCAAACATTGATAAGCAGAGCATAAAATCCTAATGCCATGCACAAAGAACCCAATAGTACAATTTTCATTTTATTGACTTTGTTTCGTTCAAAGTAGCTCACAATCGGCATTTCTAATAGAAAAACCAGAAAACCATTCAAAGTCATTAACAACCCGATTTCAAACTCTGTTAAACCGTATTGCTCATTGTTATACAAGGGAAGAGTAGTAAACAATTGAAAGAAAATCATACCCGTCACAAAACTCACAAACAAAAACACCCAAAACGGACGATCTTTGAAAACTGATCTTCTTGGCTCTTCAAAAGTATCAATGTGTTCAACAATTGGTTTTTTCTTTTCTTTTACCAAAAGCCAAAAAATGGAAATCGCTAAAATACAGGTTCCGCCATCTACATAAAATAAGCCTGCATACCCCATATTCATAATGATTAAACCTCCCAAAGCCGGACCGGCAGCAAAACCTAAATTTACGGCCAATCGTACTAGGGTTAAAGCTCTGGTTCGGTTTTCAGGTTTGGCATAAGCACCTAATGACACAAACATGGCCGGTCGAAACATGTCGGCAATAATCATCACAAAAAACCAGGCAATACAAAGTGTTGAAAACTCAGTAATAAAAGGAAAGATAAACAGCAATAAACCAGTGCTCATCAAACTGAAAATCATGACTTTGTAAAAACCAATCTTATCTGCTAACTTTCCGCCAACCCATGAACCTATCATCGAACCTGAACCAAAGCAAACCATTATCCAACCCACTTGTTGGTAACTGAATTCTAAATCTTCTTTCAAGTATTTGGATAGAAAAGGTAACACCATTGTACCGGCACGATTAATGAAGGTGATAATCGTCAGAATCCAAATTTCTCTCGTAAAACCACGAAAATTATTGATGTATCTCGAAAAAGCAGTTGTGAGCATTTGTAAAAGTTGACAGCCACAAAGGTACAAAGTCAAGTGAGTAATTGATATAATTTTAGTGTCATTACTAAATTATTTTCAGAAGCTATTCCGGCTATTCGTTCCAAGCTTTTTTGTTCACTCCTTTTTTTGTAAAAAACACAAAGAGCTCCCTCTGGTCGCTTTTCTATTTTAACAAAAAATAGTTGTGTCCTGCAAAAGGCTTTCTCCCGAAGCTTCGGGACTATCCGGGCTAGGATATTGTGCTAAAAAGAAAAATTCTTTTCAATGCTAAATTCAAACGGTTCTTTTTAAGTATATTTAAACTTTCAAAATTCAAACTCACAACACATGAAATCTTTTTTTAATCCGAATCGAATACATACTATTTTATCAGTTGTTTTTTTTGCATTGCTATTGAGTTGCAATAAAGAAGAAACCAAGAAACAAACTGAACAAAATAGTGAAGACAATCGGTATCTTCCCAAAGAATACGTGCAAGTCAAACATCCTGAATGGGTCAAGAATGCTACGATTTATCAATTAAATACCCGACAATTCTCAGCAGAAGGAACCTTCAAAGCGGCTCAAAAAGAACTTCCACGGTTAAAAGAAATGGGCATCGATATTATTTGGCTTATGCCTATCAATCCTATCGGAGAAAAAAATAGAAAAGGTACGTTGGGCAGTCCGTATTCGGTAAAAGATTACCGGGCTGTAAATCCTGAATTTGGCACGCTGGAAGATTTGAAATCTTTTGTTAAAGAAGCTCACCAATTGGGAATGTATGTTATTGTTGATTGGGTGGCCAATCATACCGCATGGGACAATCATTTAGTAAAAGACCATCCCGAATGGTATAAAAAAGACTATAAAGGTGAATTCAGACCTACGCCATGGTGGGATTGGGATGACATTATCGATTTGGATTACAGTCAACAGGAATTGCGAAAATACATGACTGAAGCTATGAAATATTGGGTTAAAGAAGCCGATATTGATGGCTATCGTTGCGATGTTGCGGGTTTTGTACCCATCGATTTTTGGGATAATCTTCGTACCGAATTAGATGCCATTAAACCGGTTTTTATGTTGGCAGAATGGGAATCTCGTGATATGCATGCCCATGCGTTCGATATGACTTATGCGTGGAGTTGGAACGAAAAACTACACAAAATTTGTAAAGGTCAAGCTAATGTAAACGAATTGTATATTTATTATTCATGGAACGAAAGTTTCTTTCCAAAAAATAGTATTCGAATGACTTTTGTAAGCAACCACGACAAAAATGCTTGGGAAGGCACCATGTGGGAACAATTTGGAGATGGTTTAGAAGCCGCTATAGTACTTTCGGTTGTGGGTGACGGAATGCCTTTGATTTACAACGGTCAAGAAGCCGGAGAACCCAAGCGTTTAGCTTTTTTTGAAAAAGATCCAATCGTTTGGAAACCACATCCAATAGGAGATTTGTATAAAAAGTTGTTTGCTTTGATGAAACAAAATACAGCTTTGTGGCATGCCAATTGGGGAGCTTTGATGTTAAAAGTGCCTAATTCAAACGAACAGCAAGTATTTAGTTTTGTTCGTCAAAATGAGAAAGATAAAGTTTTTTGTGTGTTTAATTTTTCAGATAAAACTCAAAATGTAACGTTTAAAGAAGCACTTTTTCCGGGAACCTATAAAGATTTTACCATAGGAGAAAGCGTAACACTAACACCAGATACACAAATGACTTTAGCTCCATGGACTTATAAAGTATTTGTTAAATAGGTAGTTGAATATTCAAATAAATATCCATGAAAAAAGTTTTCTTTCTTTTCTTATTCTCACAACTCGCTTTTTCTCAACAACAATTTGAACGCGATTCGATCATTCAATTTCAAAAAAAGATGAATGAACATTACGCTGATTCAGCCAAAAGTCCGCTTAAGAAAAAAGATTTAGCTGTTTTTCAAGCATTGGAATTTTTTCCAATAAGTGAAAAATACTTTGTGAAGGCAAATTTCAAACGTACCAAAAAAGAAAAACCGTTTGAAATGAAAACCACCACTTCCCGCAAACCTTTGTATGTAAAATATGGTGAATTACACTTCCAAATCGACGGAATTCCATGCCAATTAAACGTTTATCAAAATGTAGAATTTTCTAAAAAACCGGGTTACAAAAACAGTTTGTTTCTTCCATTTACCGACTTTACTTCCGGTGTTGAAAGTTATGGTGGTGGCCGCTACATCGATTTGGAAATTCAAAAAGGAAATAATTGGACAATTGATTTCAACCAAGCCTACAATCCATATTGTGCCTATAACGAAAAATATTCCTGCCCAATTGTTCCTGAAGTAAACGATTTGAAGGTAGAAATAAAAGCAGGGGTAAAGGCGTTTAAGAAGTAAGTTTATTTTTTAGCTTAGTGAAATTAGTAATCTGTGAAAATCCGTGAAATCCGTGTCCAAACTCTTCAACCTTCATACCCACAAATATACCAACCAAGAAAACATTCTCGAATTGGTCAATCAATACCCATGGGAATTTGATGAAAAAATACCTTTTTATTCCATCGGAATTCATCCGTGGTATATCAATGAAGATAGATTGAATGTTGATTTACAAATGATTGAACAAAAATTAGTTTTACATAATTGCCTCGCTTTAGGTGAATGTGGATTAGATAAACGCATTGAAATTCCATTAGAAACTCAAATAAAAGTATTCAAAGTCCAAATTTTTTTAGCAGAAAAATACCAAAAACCATTAGTTTTGCACTGCGTTGCCGCTTTTCAGGAAATCATCCAAATCAAAAAAGAACTAAACATTAAAGTTCCCATGATTATTCACGGATTTTCTAAAAATGAGCAAACGGCAAAGCAGCTTTTGGATAACGGATTTTATCTTTCCTTCGGAAAGTATTTATTGCGAAATCCGGAGTTAAAAACCGTTTTTCAATCGGTACCAAATGAAAGATTTTTTCTGGAAACCGATACCTTTGAAGAATCATTAGAAGAAGTTTATGCTTTAGCAGCAAACTATAAAAATTGTGAAATTGAAGAAATAAAAGAGATTGTGGCAAGCAATTTTGAAAAAGTATTTCATTTAAAACTGATTTAAAATTAAATTATTAGAATTTCTCAAATTTTTTAAATCTGTGTTCTAAAAAAGTAATATTGAATATATAATTTAAATATAAATATAGATTGTTTTTTGAAAAACTACATTTGAAATAATCGACTGAGGACTGACATCTGAGAACTGAAAACTAAAAGAAATGGCTAAATGGCAAGAACGAGCAGAGCTCTTATTTAAAACAGAAGGATTAAACAATTTAAAAAACGCCAATGTATTGGTAGTTGGATTAGGCGGAGTTGGTTCATTTGCCGCCGAGTTTCTCGCACGTGCCGGTGTGGGGAACATGACCATAGTGGATGGCGATACGGTAGATATTACGAATATCAACCGACAATTACCAGCTTTACATTCTACAGTGGGAATGCCCAAAGTGCACGTGGTAGGCGACCGTTTGATGGACATCAATCCCGAATTGAATCTAACCCGTGTACAAGAATTCCTTTCCCCGGAAAGAGCGTATGAATTGGTAACCGAAGATTTTGATTATGTATTGGATTGCATCGATAGCATTACACCAAAACTCAATTTATTGATTGCTTCCAAACGCAAAAAGTTAAAAGTTATCAGCAATATGGGAGCCGGAGGTAAATATGAAGCTTCCAAAGTAAAAGTTCGCGACATCAGCAAAACCGAATATTGTCCACTTGCCAAAAATATCCGTAAGCGATTGAAAAAAGAAGGGATTTCATCGGGAATCAAAGCAGTGTATTCTACCGAAATGCCAGATGAATCCAGTTTAAAAATGACCGACGGAACCAATTTTAAAAAATCGTTTTACGGTACCAACAGTTGGATGCCGTGCTTGTTTGGCTTGCATGCTGCAGAAACGGTGGTGAAGTATTTGTTGAAGCGATAGTTGCTGAGTAACTAAGTTACTGAGTTTATTATCTGCAAATTTTCAATTTCAAAAGAATAGAAAATCAAATAGTACAAATAAAAAAATAAAATATTTTCAAAATCATTTAACCTACTCAGCATCTCAGCAACTCAGGCAATAAGATTTTCAGCAACACCCTATGATACAAACCGTAATTTTCGACATGGATGGCGTAATCGTTGACACCGAACCGGTGCATCATTTTGCGTATCAACAACATTTTAAGCAATTAAACATTGAAGTTTCGCCGGAAATGTATGCTTCGTTTACCGGAAATTCGACCAAAAATATTTACGAACGACTTAAGTCTGTTTATGGTTTAAAAGAGGATGTGTTGGATTTGGTAGAAGTAAAACGAAACTTGTTCAATGACGCTTTTGATCAAAAAGAAGATTTGTATTTGTTGGATGGAGTGGAAGAGTTAATCCAAGAGTTACATCAAAACGGTATGCAACTGATTTTGGCTTCTTCTTCCGCCAATGTTACGATTCAACGCATTTTTAACCGATTTGATTTAAATAAATACTTTACGCACAAAGTCTCAGGAGAAGATTTTCCGAAATCAAAACCGCATCCGGCCATTTTTCAAAAAGCAGCCGAATTGGCTCAAACTTCGGTAGAACATTGCATTGTGATTGAAGACAGTACTAATGGTATAATGGCTGCCAAAGCTGCCGGAATTTACTGTGTAGGTTACGATAGTTTTCATTCCAAAATGCAAGATTATTCATTAGCAGATAAAGTGATATCGCATTTTAATGAATTGAGTTTTGAAAAAATTCGTTTTATAAAACACTAAATTATTGAGCTTCTCTGTCGGGTAGGGTATGTTTTTCAATAATGCGAAAACTATCCTTTTTCACTTCTTTTTCTTTTCGCATCGACCAGAAAAAATCACTTGAAAACCGTCGGGCTTCTTCTAAATTCACAATCGGAAAAGGATAATCCATACCGATTTCAAAATCATACAGCATTTGTTCGATTGTGGTTAATTTCCAAGGTTCATGTATAAATTCGGCTGGAATTTTGGCAAGTTCCGGCACCCATTTTCGAATAAAAATCCCTTCCGAGTCGTGCTCATAGGAGTTTTTCACCGGATTATACACTCGTAAGGTATTGATTCCCGTAACGCCCGCTTGCATCTGAATTTGCGGATAATGAATTCCCGGTTCAAAATCTAAAAACTGTCTGGCCAAGTGCGGACTACAATTTTGCCACGGTTGAAACAAATGATGCGTGTAAAAGGAAACCACCAAAGCTCGCATTCTAAAATTCAAATAACCGGTTGTATTCAAACATCGCATGCACGCATCTACGAGTGGAACGCCCGTTTTTCCTTCCACCCACGCTTGATGAAATTCTGGAATAACGGTTTGTTTTAGATTGCGATAACCTTTATTCACCGCTGTAAATTCCATGTGACATTCCATTTCAAATTTTTGAATAAAATGAGCTTGCCAACGCAAACGGGAAGTGAAATTATCAATTTGTCGCACGTTTTTCTTTTGTGTCCTGAATTGCATACTCAATTGAACCACTTGTCGAATGGAAAGATTTCCCCAAGCGATATAGGGTGAAATTCGGCTACAACTGTGTCGTCCTAATTCCGGTTTAGAAATGTGCCTACTGTAATTAGCGACTCGTTCTTCCAAAAAAGATTTTAAATACCGAACTGCAGTTGTGGTTCCACCTTTTTGAAAAGGGGTATTTTTTGGAGTGGAAAGTGAAATCGTTTTGAAAACTGCCTTTATTTTTTCAAACTCATTTTGAGTTAAAAAAGAACTTAATTTGGGTTGAAAAGGAAATTGCGGTAATTCCATGAATTCGACCCAATCATCACGCCACGTTTTTCGATTGGATAAACCTCGTTTTACACCATTAGTAATGAATTCTTTCCATTGAATTTGATGTTTTTGACAAAAACGTGCAACTGCTTTGTCTCTATCAAAAGTGAGTTGAATTCCGGTTTCTTGATGAGAATATAGAGTGGAAATGGATTGAATTTGATTGATTTTTTCAAACGCATTAACCGCTTCACTTTCAATAATTAAAATTTCCGTTTGATAGGATGTTAATTGCTTTTGAAGGTCTTCCAACGATTGTTTGATGAAATCAAAATGGCGTGAACTGTAATGATGGTCATTTAATAACGAAGGTTCAAAAATGTAAAGTAAAAGCGAGGGTTCATTTGATTGTAAAGCTCGAAAAAGAGCTTCGTTATCAGATAGTCGCAAATCTCTTTTGAACCAAACGATGTTCATTTTTATGATTTATTTATCCAACGGCTTCTTTGTACACTTTCAAACAACGTTCTCTCGCTTCTTTGTGGTCAACAATAGGTTTGGCATACGCAGAAGTTTCTACTTCTGGCACCCATTTTTTGATGTATTTCCAATCTTTATCAAACTTTTTGATTTGCTCTGTCGGATTAAAAATTCTGAAATAAGGTGCGGCATCAACCCCTGAGCCGGCAGCCCATTGCCAATTGCCTACATTGCTTGCTTGTTCATAATCCAATAACTTTAAAGCAAAATAAGCTTCGCCCCAACGCCAATCGATTAAAAGATGTTTGCATAAAAAACTGGCGACAATCATCCGAACACGGTTGTGCATGTGTCCGGTTGTATTCAATTCCCGCATGCCGGCATCTACAATTGGATAACCTGTTTTACCATCGCACCAATTTTTAAAATCGGTTTCATTGTTGTTCCAAGAAATGGCATCGTATCTTTCTTTAAAACTTTTGTTGATTGTATGCGGAAAATGCCAAAGAATTTGCATGAAAAATTCCCGCCAAATCAATTCATTCCAAAAGGTTTCGTTTTTATTTTCAATGGCTTTTGCTACCATTTTTCGGATGGAAACGGCTCCAAAACGTAAATAAATCCCGAGCATAGAAGTACCCTTAACAGCCGGAAAATTTCGAGTAGCTTCGTAATTTGAAATTAATTTATCTGAAATATCAAAGGGAGCGACTTTGATAGGAGAAGGTTCAAAACCAATCTCTTTTAAACTTAAAAAAGGGTAGGAGTGGTTTGTAATTTTAGCTAATTTTTTTTCTGATTCGTAATGAACCAATTGAATCGTTTTAAACTTTTCTTTCCATTTTCTTGAGTAAGGAGTGTAAACTACATAAGGTGATCCGTCATCCTTGACCACTTCACTTTTTTCAAAAATTACTTGGTCTTTACTTGTTTTAAACTCGATTGCGTGTTCTTTGAACAATTGATAAATTTCTTTGTCTCGTTTTCGTGCATACGGTTCATAATCATGGTTGGTATAAACCGAAGTTATTTTATTTTCTGAAATTAATTTTTGAAAAATGGCATACGGTTTTCCATGAAAAACAGCTAACGATTTTCCTTTTTCTTCCAATTGTTTTTGAATTTTGGAAAGTAAGTCGTGAATAAAAGTGACACGAGCGTCATCCTTTGGTAATTGTGATAATATTGCTTCATCAAAAATAAAAATAGGAAGTACTTCTTCATTACTATTCAAAGCATGAAAAAGTCCAATATTATCATCTAAACGTAAATCTCTTCGGAACCAGAAAATAGTCATAAGTTGGGTGATGGGTTAATGGTAATGGGTAATAGGTCAAAGTTAACCATTTACTAATAAAGTGGACATTCCACCATCAACATGAAAAATTTGTCCCGAAATCCAACTGCTTTTATCATTCAAAAGGAAAGTTGCCATTTGAGCCAAATCATCTGCTGTTCCAAATCGCTTGAGCGGATGACGTTCTGCCGATTTTTCGCGTTTCACATCATTATTTAAAAATTTATCAGCCAACGGTGTATCGGTTAACGAAGGTGCAATCACATTCACTCTTATTTTTGGCGTAAATTCTGCGGCAAGAGCTTTTGCAAAACCTTCAATCGCACCTTTTGCAGCAGCAACACTCGTGTGAAAAGGCATTCCCATACTGGCGGCTACGCTACTAAATAGCACAATACTTGATTGGTTGGAAGCCGATAGATTGGGTAAAATTGTTTGAATAACTTTTATCATACTAAAAAAATTAATATGCATGTCTGCTTCAAAAGTTTCGGGTTTTATGCCTTTGAAAGGTCGTAAATTGATACTTCCGGGGCAATACACTAATCCATCAATAATTTCCGGAAGTTTCGATGTATCTAAGCTATCTGTTGACGCATCAAATGGAATATGAGTTACATTCAAATCATCAGTATTTTCAAATGTTCTGGAAGCAATGTACACTTTGCATTCAAATTGTAATTCTTTTGCAATGGCATAACCAATTCCATACGAACCACCTATTAATAAAATATTTTTCATTTTTTATCCTTTAAATTCTCCAAAAAGTTCTATTAATTTTTTCTGACGGTAGTCAAATATTTCTTTTAGTTTAGGTTTAACCAGTATTGGGTGTACCATTTGACCTAAAATTCCAAGTGGGATTTTATAATCTACAATGTCTTCCATTTCAACGCCTCCCGGAATTTCTTTTAAAAAATGCTTATGATGCCATAAGGCGTAAGGACCAAATCGTTGTTCGTCAACAAAATATTCTTTGTCACGCACATGTGTTATCTCCGTAACCCATTTGGTTGGAATGCCCAAAACCGGAGTAACGATATATTGGATAATTTGACCCGGATACATCTCACGGTCGGCACCTGAAAGGATATTAAAACCCATATAATCAGGAGTAATCGTTTTTAAATTTTTAGGATCGGACAAAAAAGCCCAAGCTTCTTCTAATGAAATAGGTAAGTTTTGTTTTGTGTGTAGAGTATATATTTTCATTATTTTTTTGGTAAAGATATAAAATTGTTTAATATTTTATTATAAAAGTTAAACAAAATAAAATGTATTTATATTTTTTTTAACAGTTTGTACCAATATGAAACTGTAAATTTGGAACATAAACTAAACTTATTTAACTATGAAAAAATTATTTGTAAGTGCTTTTTTAACGTTAACAATGATGAGTGTTCATGCTCAAGTGAAAACACCTTCAGCCAGCCCAAGAGCTAATTTTGAGCAAACAGTTGGATTAACGGAAATAGAGATCGATTATAGTCGTCCGAGTGCAAAAGGTAGAACTATTTTTGGTGATTTAGTTCCTTTTGGTAAATTATGGAGAACCGGTGCTAATCAAAATTCAATGATTACTTTTGGTGATGATGTTACTGTGGATGGAAAAGCCTTGAAAAAAGGAAAATATGCTTTGTTTGTAACGCCAAAAGCAGATAATTGGGAAGTTGTTTTTTATACCGATACTGAAAACTGGGGTACACCAGAAAAATTTGACGAAGCTAAAGTTGCAGCTCGTGTAAATGTAAAACCTGAAATGATTAACCGTCACGTAGAAACATTTACGATTTCATTGAATAATGTAGATAACGATTTTGCTCATTTAGAATTTGCTTGGGAAAAAACGGTTGCTGCTGTAAAAATTGAAGTTCCTACTAAAAAATTAGCGATGGCTAATATTGATAAAGTTTTAGCTGGTCCATCTGCGGGGGATTATTTTTCTTCTGCTCAATATTACTACCAATCTAATGGCGATAATGCAAAAGCTCTTGAATATGTTAATAAAGCTGTAGAAATGACTGCTGCAAAAGGTACTCCATTTTGGTACAACCGTTTGAAATCATTAATTCAAGCTAGAAATGGTGACAAAAAAGGTGCAATTGAAACTGCAAAAGTTTCTTTAGAAGCGGCTGAAAAAGCGGGAAATGCTGATTATGTTAAAATGAATAAAGAAAGTATTGCTGAGTGGAGTAAAAAATAAGTTTCTTACTTTTTTTAGTTTTAAAAATCCTATCATATTGCGTGATAGGATTTTTTTCTCAATTATAGTTTTATAGAAATGCACTTTTAGTGCATATTTCCCTTTCACGTTCTAAAACTTTGCCACGAATTACACAAATTTTCACAAATTAATTCGTGCTAATTTGTGAAATTCGTGGCAAAAAATAAGCAATTAAAACGTATAGACTTCAAACAAATAGTGGTTTAAATTAAAAAGCCGTTCGTACAGATAAAATAAAGTTTCTACCGGGAGCTGTGATTCCTGAGGAATAGGGTCGATATCGTTGGTCTGTTATATTTTCAATACCTCCTGAAAATGTCCAAGTAGAATTCAATTTGAACAATGATTTTAAATTCAATGTGTACCATGCAGGAACATAGGGTTTTCCATTGGCATCTAAAGCATACAAATAGTCTTTCTCAACTTCAGACGGAGCTAAATCTTCGGGTTTTATTTTTCCATTGAAAACAATATTCAAATCAGTTGTCCATTTTTTGGTTTTAAAGATCAATCGGGTATCGCCAAAAAACGGAGCTGCATGCCGCAAAGGTGCTTTATCTCCATTGTCTAATTCTTCTTCTCCTTTTGTCCAATTGGCATTTGTTCTCCAATTTAAAAAGGGAAATAATTCAACATTTAAACCGGCTTGAAGTCCATACACATTTGCTTTAGCTGCATTTTGAATGGCTTGAATATTACTTTCTTCACCTTGGAAAATAATTGTGCTCTCACCATTCAACGTAAAAGCTCTTCTCACCAAAGCATCTTTTACTAAAGTATAATATCCGGTAATATCAAATGTAACTGATTTTCCAATTTTTTGTTGTAATCCCAATTCAGTATTATAGGCATATTCATATTTTAAATCAGGATTTGGAACAACGAGATTTCCGGGTGTGCTTTCATAAATTTTACCAACGTCATCTATATTAGGTGAACGAAAAGCTGTACCTGCATTAAAAAATAATGCGGTGTTTTTTGTGGCTAGATAACTAAATCCAACACTTCCGGTTAATGCACTGGTATTTATGGAAGTTTTATCAAAAGGATAATCAACAAAGGTTTGATCAAACGTAGCATTTAACCCGATTTGATTGAATCGCAATCCGGACTGAAAAGTAAATTTATCATTAATTTTATTTTCAAATTGAGCATATGCTGCTATCGATTGCCATTTTGCCCCATCCGGATAGCGAGCCGGTGCTGCTTCAATTTCATTGGTTTGAATATTTTCTCGGGTTCCAAATGAATTGACTAGATTAAATACATATTCTAAACCATACGCTATTTTACTTTTATAGCCTAATTTTTTTATAAAATCTAAATTGGCAGAGTAAGCACCTACTTTCTCAGTATTGTTGGTACGATTCAAATTGTTGAAGTTACGGTTGTGACGACTTTCTTCAAATTGTTGGTAGGCAACACTCAGAAAAGCTTTATCAAACCATTTTGTAGGTTTGGTATAATTTACCTTGAAATGATGCATAACCCATTCTTGCGGACCATAATACCATTCGGCAAAACGTAATGTACCATTTCTTCTTCTTAATAATTGATCATAACGATTAAAATCAGAAGTGGTTGAATAGTGAAAGGCATAGTTAAATAACCAATTTTCATTGGGTTTAAAGGCCACTTTTTGAATTAAATTGATTTGATTATAACCCGATGCTACTTGCATTTCTCGATTATCATTTTGTACTACTTCATCCACTCCGTTATTAGTTACCACATAATCCGGACGAACATAATCATCTGGCCCGTGATTTCCCATCCGTAAATCATCATAATCACTAAAGGTAGCCGAAGTTACAAATGACCATTTATTGGTAGATAAATTCAAATCAAAATGCATTGTTTTTTCATTGTTGGCTGAAGACCATCTGCTCAATACATTACCATCATAGGTCAACTCTTTCGAAGTGTTAAATTGATTTGGAAGTGTGTAAAAATTCATTACACCTCCAATGGCGTCACTTCCATAAATTACTGTTCCGGGACCTAAAATTACTTCTGTATTTTGAATGGAATTAGCATCAATGGAAATAATATTTTGAACGTTACCACTTCTGAAAATGGCATTGTTCATCCGAACACCATCTACGTTGATTAAAACTCTATTGGTGGCAAATCCTCTAATCATGGGACTTCCACCGCCTAATTGACTTTTTTGAATAAATATTTTCCCGGTTTGGTTTAAAAGATCAGCTGTGGTTTGTGGATTGGTTAACGCAATGTCTTTCGGTTTAAAGGTAACAATGCTATTCGGAATTCTTTTTTTGGTTTCTTCCCATTTTGACACTGATAGAATAACTTCGTTCAATGAGGTATTTTCAGGGATAAGAGACAGTTTAAAATTGCGTTTTTCTATTTGAGTATAACTTAAAATGAGTGTTTCATAACCCAATCGTTTGATGTAAATTGTTTTGGAAGATTGAAATGCTTTGATATCTACTTTTCCACTTTCATTGGTATAAGCAGATTCAGCGTTTTTTGTTGAATAGAAATGAACAGACTCCAACTTTTCTCCTGAATTTGCATCTAGAACAATGGTTTCTTGTGCGGTTAAATTCGTTGCAATAAAGAAGATGAACAGTATTGCAAGTATTTTTTTTTGCATGGTAATTAGGTTACGTATTGTTTTTTTGCATCATTTGAATCAAAGCTGACAATCCTATGGTAAGTGCTGCACCAATTGCATTTAGCCATAAATAGCCAAGTATTTCCTTTCCGGAAGGATAAATATGAATGCATTGATAATAAATCACAAAAATGATTAACTGACTTATTACACCACCATAGAAAACGGCATTTCCTTTGATAAATTTCAAAAAGAATGCCACAAGAAATATGCCAAGAATGGTTCCGTAGAAAACAGAACCGATAATATTGACCAATTGAATTAAATTTTCAACTAATGTTCCGAAACAAGCAAATAAGATAGCAATGATTCCCCAAACTAAAGTGAAAAATTTTGAGGCGGTAACATAATGATTATCAGACTTGACTGTTTTTAAATTGCGTTTGTAAATATCAATTACTGTAGTAGAAGACAAAGCATTTAATTCTGATGCTGTAGAAGACATAGCTGCAGATAAAATTACGGCTAGTAGAAGTCCTACTAAACCCGTTGGTAAATAATGCAATACAAAATGAATAAAAACATAATCTTTATCGTTTGCTTCTTGATTGAGTGAGGTGATGATTTTCTTAGCTTTTTCTTTTACATTTTTCTCTTTTTCATTCAACGCAATCATTCTTTTTCGCAAAGTTGGATTATCAACATCAATGTTTAATTGCTCGGCATAATTGAGTGTAATTACTTTTTTCTCTTCATGAATTTCATTTAACTGCAAGGTCAAATTTTGATATTCTTCTTTGTAAATGGATTGTTCTACTGCTTTTTGACTAGTTGGATTAAAAGTTAAAGGTACCGGCATAAATTGAAAAAACACAAATACCATCACACCCGTTAACAAAATAAAAAACTGCATAGGTACTTTTAGAAAACCATTAAAAAGTAATCCAAGTTGACTTTCGCGAATCGATTTTCCGGATAAATAACGTTGCACTTGAGATTGGTCAGTACCAAAATAGGAGAGTGCTAAGAAAAATCCACCGGTTATTCCACTCCAAAAAGTGTAACGACTATTTGGATTAACGGAAAAGTCCAATAGATTCATTTTTTCATTTACACCTGCAATTTGAAGAGCATTACTAAAGGTAACTTCCGAAGGTAAGTAGCTCAGTAAAAGGTAAAACGCAATAAACATTCCACTCATGATGATAAACATTTGCTGTTTTTGGGTCACATTTACAGCCTTTGTTCCGCCCGAAACGGTGTAAATGATGACTAAAACACCAATAATCACATTTAGCCAATTTAAATTCCATCCTAAAATAGAGGACAAAATTATAGCGGGAGCATAAATGGTGATTCCGGCTGCTAAACCTCTCTGAATCAAAAATAGAATAGCCGCCAAACTTCTTGTTTTTAAGTCAAATCTTTTTTCGAGAAATTCATAAGCGGTATAGACATTCAGTTTGTGGTAAATTGGAATAAAAAATAAGGCAATAAATACCATCGCCAATGGCAAACCAAAGTAAAATTGTACAAATCCCATTCCGTCATGATAGGCTTGTCCGGGTGTGGAAAGAAATGTAATGGCACTTGCTTGAGTAGCCATTACCGAAATGCCAATGGTCCACCATTTGGCTTCATTGTTACCTAAAATATAATCTTTTACGTCTTTACTTCCTTTTGTTTTCCATGCACCATAAGCCACTATGAATAGGAGTGTAGAACCGAGAATTATCCAATCGAGTATTTGCATGGTCTATGAAAAAAATTGCATCAAAAAATAGAATATAAGAATGTATAGAATATTCAAGCCAATCATCCAAAAATAGCTGTTTTTTAAACTGTCTTTATTGTTGTTTTCCATCATTTATTTTTTTTGACTACTCGAAATCATATTGGCCATCAGTCGATAGGCTCCTGATACTCCAGCCGGTAATTCCCTAAAAAAACTTAATCCGGTATAAATATAAGTTCCTTTTCCATACGGTGCAATTAACAATCCTCCATTTTTGGGACTTTCTCCTTTATCATTAGATGATAAAATTGGAGTGAAGGTTGCGTCCCATTCATTAGGATAGTATAAACCTTGTTCTTGGACCCAACCTTTAAAATCATTTGCCGAAATTTTGTTTGGATAATTTAAAACCGGATGATTGGGAGCTAAAAAGTGAACTTCTGCATCTTCTTCTGTAACTCTATCTCTTGAAATTTTTAGTGAATAGGGAGCTAGTTCTTTTACAGTAAACTTTCCGGTTGTATTGTATTGCACAATCATTGTGTTACCGTTTTTGACAAATTCAAATAAAATTTCTTGTTTGAAAGCCAATTCTTCCACCGTATTATAAGCTCTTACTCCAACGATTACAACTTGAAACGGTTTCAAACTTTCTAACGATATTTCTTCAGGTTTAAGTATGGTTACTTCATAACCCATTTGAGAAAGATAAAATGGAACTTCATCTCCAGCACCCATAATGTAGGCTATTTTTTCATGTTGAATTTGGATGTCAAGTTTATTAAATTTTGCTTCAGCATTCACCAAAACTTGCTGTTGCGAAATGTGTTCGTATTGAAGCAAAATTTGTTCTTTATCCAATTTTTTTCCATCGATAATAACATACGATGAAGCAGTAATCTCACTCGATTGTGCGGGTGGAGTAACTTCAAAATATACGATAGTTTCAGAGCCTTTTTTACTCAATTCAAAAGGTATAAATTCAGGACTCACTTTCCAGTTTTTTCCAACAGCTAAATAAGCATTTCCTTTGATTTGGTCTTTTCCGGCTTTGATTTTTACTCCTACTTTTTTGGAAGTAGTTGAATTAAATATGGTCACTTTATCCATAATGCTTGTAGTGGCAACAGGAACAATATCTAGAGGTTTATAGACCTCTCCTTTTACTTCATCATTGAATTTATAAATCACTTTTTTTTCAAAAGGAATTGTAATTCCGTTTATTTCAATTAAAAAGGTAACGCTACACGTTCGAATGATATCGGGAACTCCAATTTTTTTCTGATCGGATACGTTATACATTCCAACTGTACCGGAATTTTTTAACCAATAAGGAGAAGTATATTCCTGATTATCAGGTATTTTTATTTCAATTTCTCCAAAGTTTGATTGGTTATTTTCTAGAGATAGTTGTTCAAAAACATTGGTTTTAATTTCAGGATTTGTTTGAATTCCTTTCAACGTCATTTTTTGATTGCTTCTGTTGATGGCCTCTAATTTTAGTTTTAAAATACTGCCGGGAGTTGCACTCTGTGTTTCTGCAACAGCTTCTAAAAATAAACCGGCACAACCGTAGATAATTTGTTTTAACTCTTCCGATTTTATAGTTTTCCAATGATTATCTTCTAATTGTTGCATCATTGCATAAACTTCTATCAATTGAGGTATACTGGCAGCAGGGTTTTTAAAATCGAATTGTTGTTCAATCGTTGCCAGTTTTTGGTCAATATTTTTTCCGTTTTTAACTCGATTCCAACTTGTATCGATTCCTTCAAATAAATTTTTCCGATTTTGAGTATGTTCTCCTTTAATGAGTTCTAAATATTCCACTTCTTCTCCGCGAGAACCGGTGCTACCAAATCCTTGTGATTGATGACGACTTCTGCTTAAAGCAGCAATTTCTTGATTTGATTTTCCAAAAGAGGAGTAATAAACGCCCATGTCAATGGCGTTTAATTTACTTTTATCTGCTTTTTCAAATTTTTCTCTTCCACCGTAAAACCACCATGATGTATTGAAAAATAATCGTTTGGGTTGCCAAACAGTTGTATAGTTTAATTGTAATGGAAATATTTTAGGATTATTGACCATGTCAAATAATTCAATCGACAACATGGCTGAAGAAGTATGATGTCCGTGCGTTGTTCCCGGAGAACGATGATCAAATCGATTGATGATAATATCCGGTTTAAACTGACGGATAATGTAAATCATATCTTCCAATACTTCGTTTTTGTTCCAGATTTGTAGGGTTTCGTCCGGAATTTTTGAAAATCCAAAATCGTTGGCTCGGGTAAAAAATTGCTGACCACCGTCAATTTTTCGGGCTTCTAATAATTCTTGGGTTCTAATGACGCCTAATAATTCTCGTAACTCTGTTCCAATTAAGTTTTGTCCACCATCTCCTCTGGTTAAAGATAAATAACCGGTTTCCGCTTTTAAATGATTGGCCATGTAAGCAATTAAACGTGTATTTTCATCATCAGGATGTGCCGCAATATAGAGAACAGAGCCAAGAAATCGCAATTTTTGAATTTGATGAAAAAGGTCAACTGAGCTTGGTTTGGTTGGCTGTTGAGCAACAGTTTTAGGGATAAAGGTAAGTAGCAAAATACACAGTAAAATTCTCTTTAGAACCATTGCAATTAATTGTTTTCAGTTAATCAAATATAAGGAAATTGTGTACTTATATTTGATTTTAAAACTTCTTTAACATTGGTTGTAATTTTTCTGATTACTCATACAAAACGGTTCTTGGTTTAAAGTCTTCAAAATCCAAATAACCAAAATCACCGCTTCTGAAAGTGTTGGATTGAAAAATATTTTCACCTTGTGTGGGTATTTTTGGATAAAATGCAAAGGATAATTGGAATGAATTAAAAACCAAGTAATCATTGGTAATGATTAATCCGGCACCGATTTTTGAATACCCTTGACTTTTATTAAAATCGTGTTCAGCATTTCCTAAAAAAGCTAGTGAATAATTAAAAAATGGACTAAAACGGAAGCCAGCAACATTCCAAGGTGAATAGGTTTGGGTTTGAAAACTCAGCAATATTTTTTTCGTTCCTAAAAATTTAGGAACATTAAATCCCGATAAACCAAAACTTTCATTTATTGAAATTTGATCACCTTCAGAGTTTACACGATTGCCTCCCAAAACTAAATTGGTTTTAAAAAATTGTCTGATTCGCCAATTTCCAATGTTTTGTAACGGGGTAAAATAATTCAATTGCAAAACAAAAGCACTTTGTTCGGTTTTTCCACTGTTAAAATAAGTTCCATACTCGTAATTGGTACTCAAATATCCCCATTTAAAATAATTTCCTAGTGTTGCTCTTGCACCAATATACAATCGTTTTTGATTGTTTTTGTCTTGAAAACCGGTTGTAATGCCGTAATATTTTCCAATAGGAACATCTTCCGGAATCTCAAAGTTGAAAATGTAGTAATCTTTCACGAATTTTCGACTTGAAAAACCAAAACCGGTCATCCAACTGTATTCATTGGTATAAAATCGATTAGGGTCAGTTTCTTCGCTTGGTCTTTCGGTATATTGAGTGTGATAATAGCCAATCGTCGTAATTAAATTTGTAATTCGATTGATTTCTGATTTTCCTTTTTCCAAAGGCATTGAATAACCCAACCAAGTGTCAATATTCGTTCGCTTAAAACGTTCATTTTTATATATTCTATCTGCTTTAGGTAAACTGTCTCTTAAAAATCGATTTTCAATATTCAATCCTCCGGCCCATCTTGTTAAAGGTGAGAAAAACGGTCGATCAATGTTGATACTCTTAAAATAATTGTCCAACAAATCAATTTGATAATTTAAGCGTGTACGAATATAGGTGTTTTTAATATTTGGAATTGTGTATTGAGTAGAATAGGCGGTTTTATTATCATTCAAGTTTTGTAAAAATCGATTGTACCATTGATGACCAAAACCTAAAAAATTTCTCTCTGTTAGTTCATAAGAGGCTCTTGACGAAGTTACATTGATTATGGGTACAATACTCCAGGAATCCAATACCTGAATCATAATATCGATGCTGTCAGAAGGAGATGAAGTAGGTTCACAAGTAATATGAACTCTTCTGATATACCGTTGTCTTCTTATCAAACGTTCCGATTCTATTACCAATAAACTATCATATACTTGATTTTTTTTCAATAAAATTAAATTCTTAACGGCAAATCCTTTAGTTTTTGCATGGATTGAATTTCCTGCTTTTTCTAAAAACCGTTTCGGTTGAATAGTTGAATCTTTTTCGGAATAACCAAACGGGTCTAATGTTTTGACAGTTATTTTACGAATAATTTTACCTTCATATTCTGCGTGGTTTATCTTACCATTTTGTACTTTTTTTGCCGTAGGTTTTACGGTTGTTGATTTAAATACAAGCTTATAAATGAATTTTGTAAACCGACTTTTCTTAGAAAAATCCTCAATTTTTTGATATTTGACGGTAACTGAATCGTTCTTTTTTTGCAAAAAAATAGCAATTGAATCGTTCTTTTTTTCAACTTGAGCATTAGTTTGATTAAAAATCAAAAGAAGAAGAGTCAAGTATGTTAGGAACGTAAGCTTCATTATTTGACTACCTAATCGGTAAATTCTTTTTCATCTGAATATTTAACCAACACGCTAATTCCTTTTTGCAATAATAAACTATTCGGATAGGTAATCAATTCTCCATCTTTCGTTTTAAGATAAGTGTGAAACCCTCTAATGTCTTCAATTTCACCTTCAATTGGAAATTCTTTGTCGTGGATTTTAATGGTATCTCCAATCTTAAATGGTGCAGAAAAAAAGAGAATAATTCCAGAAGTAATATTACTTAAAATGGACCATTGTGCAAACATAGCAACACCAATTACAGCAAAAATAGAAGAAGCTACCAAAATGATGTTTTGTGGTTTTACACCCCAAATAATAAATAATGCAATAATGGCTAATGTTCCAAAAAGGATATTAAAATATTTAATAACCAAATTGGTTCGGTGTTCCAACGTTAAACTGACTTTTGCAAATCGTTTAACAATTTTACTTACAGAAATCCTCAATATAATTAACAAAACAAGAACCACTGCTGACGCAATTTCTTCTTTGATGTAAAGTTTAAAAAAATCCATTTTGTATTTATTTTAACTGCATTAATTTTTGATAAACAAGATGCATCGGCATACCTACGACATTCGTATAGGAACCATCAATCTTAGAAATACCTACTGAACCAATCCATTCTTGAATGGCATAACTTCCCGCTTTATCAAAGGGTTGATATTTTTCAACATAATAATCAATCGCTTCTTTGTTTAACAATTCAAATGTAACTTTTGTTTTTTCAAATACAACTTCTGTATAGTCAACGGTTTTAAAACAAATTGAAGTAATAACTTCGTGAGTTGACCCGGAAAGTGATGTAATCATGGCTACAGCGTCTTCCTTGCTTTTTGGTTTTCCTAAACAATTGCCTTTATGCCAAACTATAGTATCGCTAGTCACCAATAAATCGCCCTTTACCAATTCACCCTCAAAGGCATTTGCTTTCAATACGGCCAAATAATTGGTGATTTCTTCTGCTTGTAATTCCGGTGGAAAAATTTCTTCTACTTCTTTTAATCGTATTTCAAAATCAACGTCTAATTCTCTGAAAAATTGTTGTCTCCTCGGTGAACCGGATGCTAAAATTAAACGGGTATGTTTTAATTTTTCTCTAAGCATGATGTAAAATAGAATAGGTAATTACTGCAGAAGCAAACAAACCAAAAAACATAACCCACTTCAAAACTTTACTGATATGATTAAAATCGTCTTCTGTTTTTGCTTCAATTGATTTTATGACCAAATAGAGTAGTGGACTTATCACTGTTGCTAATCCATATAGTACAGCAGGATACAATTCATTTTGCATTAAATTTTTATACAAATACCATCCTACTATTACACAACTCATAATAACCAATCCGCTCAAAACAAATGAAGTAGCTCGAGTTCCAATAACCATTGGAAGGGTTTTTCGACCTTGCACTAAATCACCTTTTATATCTTCGGCATCTTTGGCAATTTCTCGTATGAAATGAATCATAAAGGCAAATAAAGCGTAATCGGTTAGAATCTCAAATAACAATTTCATTTGCTCCCGATTATAAGGATGAGTAGCCGGAAAAATATCAAAAACACCAATGATTAAAACACTTATTGCCGCTAAGACGGCAACCAAAAGATTGCCTATAATCATATACTTTTTTAATGTGGTCGCATAAAAATACAAACAGGCTGCAACAAAAATAAATAAGGTGGCAAAACTTGGTTTTCCTATGACATTGGAAAGATAAAATCCAATTCCAACTCCTGTAATATTCAATGCTACATATATGTTGTAGGCTTTGGCTTCCGGAATAATTTTTCCAACAATCCATTTATTCGGATGATTGACTTCATCGGCATCTTGGTCAAAAATATCATTAATTACATATCCGGCACCGGCAATAAGCATAGTAGCGAGAACCAATAAAAGATATTGCCAATCCGCCAGAGCTAACCCAACAGATTGGTATTTTAAAAATCCATACCGCAAGACGAGTTGCATCAATGCCAATAAAACTAAATTCTGAAAACGTATTAACCGTAAATAAACCATACTTTCTTCCTTACTTTTTTACCTTCAATTTAAAATGCTTAATCATGTTTCCCATTATAATACAAGTGCCATTTTTCTTGCACTTTCATCACTTGTTCAATGACTTCTCTAACCGCTCCTTTTCCACCATTTTTATGTGAAACGTAAGTTGAAATAGCCTTTATTTCCGGACTCGCATCTTGCGGACAAGTAGGTAAACCAACCAATTGCATCACATGATAATCAGGAATATCATCGCCCATGTATAAAACTTGTTCCGGTTTGATTTGATACTTTTCACAATATTCGTTGAAAGTTTTTACCTTGTCAGGAGAACCTAAATAAATGTCATTAATGCCTAAATTTTTGAATCGGATGCGAACGCCTTCATTGCTTCCTCCGGAGATGATACAAACATTATAACCACTTTCTATGGCGGCTTTCATTGCAAATCCGTCTCTAATATTCATGATACGAAGCATTTCGCCGGTTGGAGTTATGTGAACTGAACTATCCGTTAAAACGCCATCCACATCAAAAATAAATGTGGTAATGTCGTGCATTAATTCTTTATAGTTTTTTTCCATGATCAATTATGGATTTAGTTAAAAGTTGATACATTTCTTTTTGGTTTGCATCGGTCAAAAAGTGCAAATGTGCATTGATAGTGGTAGTATCATTTCGCTTTGCCGGACCGGTTTGTGCTTCTTTTGGCGACAACTGAGTAATCTTTTGAGCAGTTTCTAAAATTAAGGGTTGCAATAATTCAAAAGATAGGTGGTGTTCCTCACAAATTTCTTGACCCATTTGATAGAGATGATTCACAAAGTTACACACAAAAACTGCGGCAACATGTAATGCTTTTCGTTGTTCCGATGAAATGGATTCTGCCCTTGATGAAATAGATTGTGCAACTGTTTTGAGGGTTAAAAAATCATTTTCATTTTCAGCTTCCAAACAAATAGGAATTACACTAAAATCAACTGCTTTATTTTTGGTAAAGGTTTGTAACGGATAAAAAACGCCACGATGATTTTTAGGTTCTAAAATTTCCATAGGCATACTTCCCGAAGTGTGAACGACCAAACGATTTTCAAAAGGGAGTTTTTCCGAAACTTCTGCAATAACATTATCTGAAACGGCAAGAAGATAAACATCAGCTGATTTAATTTCCGCATAATCCGAAACAATTTTATCTAAAGATATCAAATGCGAAACCTTTTCTTTTTGTCTGGAAAAAACCTGAACCAACTCCACTTCATTACTTTGCAAAAAAGCAGTAATCAAATGTTGAGCTACATTTCCGGAACCGATAATAACAATTGAAACCATGGGTCAAAAATAAGAAAAACACAAGCGATTTCCGATTAAAATTACGAAGAATAAAAACCGTCTTAAACTACACTTAAAAATTCTTTAAAAATCAACAAGTTTCTTTCTTTTATAAGTATTTTTGTGCTTTCAAAAAATTATCCTTCTTAAAAATGGACAAAAAAATATATTCCTTCCTTTTTTCCACTCGTTTAATGGCTTTTTTATTTCTTTCTTTCGCTGTGGCAATGGCTGCCGGAACCTTTATTGAAAGCTACTACGATACCGATACCGCGAGAATTTGGGTCTATAACGCTTGGTGGTTTGAAGTAATCATGGTCTTTTTTGTAATCAATTTTTTCGGGAATATTAGCCGATACCAACTTTGGAAAAAAGAAAAATGGGCTACACTTTTATTACACTTATCGTTCATTTTTATACTTGTGGGTGCTTTCATCACACGCTACATCAGTTTTGAAGGCATGATGCCAATCCGTGAAGGAGCAGCTGAAAGTCGTTTTTATTCGGATAAAACCTATTTAACCATTCTAACAGATGGTAATTACAAAGGCGAAACCAAACGAAAAACATTTGAAAAACCCTTGATTTTATCACAAGCGGCCAATAATAGTTTTACCATTAACTATAGATTTGATGCTCAACCCTATAGTATTCGGTACAAAAATTTCATCATGAATGCTACCGAAACTATACAACCGGATGAAACCGGTGAAACGTTTTTGAAATTGGTTGAATCGAGTGGGGGAACTCGTCATGAACATTATTTAAAAGAAGGCGAAGTGCAAAGTTTGCACGGAATCCTTTTTGCCTTTAACAAAGAAACAAGTGGAGCCATTAATATCATTCAAAAAGAAAATGAGTTTTTTATTCAATCGAATTTTGGTGGAGATTTTATGCGAATGGCTGACCAATTAAAAGGATTGGTTGTAAAAGATTCGCTTCAACCGTTGATGTTTCGCTCACTTTACAACATTGCCGGAGCTCAATTTGTATTGCCGGAAGCTCCAATCAAAGGTAAAAAAGAATGGGTTTCCAATAACGATTGGAAAGACAAACAAACCGACGATGTATTGGTGGTAGAAGTAGAAGCCAACAACCAAAAAGAAGAAGTAGTTCTTGTAGGTTCCAAAGGAAAAATGGGTCAACCTCAATCGGTGAAATTAGGTGATTTGGATTTTACACTTTTCTTTGGAAGCAAAGTTTATGAACTTCCGTTCAAAATTCAATTGAATGATTTTATTGCCAAACGCTATCCGGGAACGATGAATAGCTATTCTGCTTTTGAAAGTAAAGTAACGGTGATTGACGGAAAGGATAAACAAGATGCTCATATTTTCATGAATAATATATTGGATTACAAAGGATACCGCTTTTTTCAAGCGTCTTTTGACCCGGATGAAAAAGGGACAGTTCTTTCCGTTAACCATGATTTTTGGGGAACTTGGATAACCTATATCGGTTACTTTTTATTGTATTTGGCGATGATGGCTATTATGTTTGATAAAAATACCCGTTTTGCCGATTTAAAAAGTAAACTGGAAAAAGTAAAAACGAAAAAAGCAAGTTTACTATCCCTAATTTTTTTGTTTTTTTCCATCGGAATTTCAGCCCAAAATCATGCTCATCAACGTCCGACTCTTGCTGAAGTGGAAAAGTTCATCGAAACCAATATTGCAACTCCTGAACACGCCGCAAAATTTGGACGATTAGTGATTCAAGATGCCGGAGGAAGAATGAAACCTATTAATACTTTTTCGTCTGAATTGTTGCGAAAAGTGAGTAAAAGTGATCATTACAAAGGATTTTCAGCTGACCAAGTTTTTCTTTCCATGTCGCAAACGCCCAATGCGTGGTTTGAAGTGCCATTGGTGTATTTAAAAAGAGGAAACGACAGTCTTCGTTCGGTTTTAGGGTTAGAAAAGGATGCGAAATTTGCCCCTTTTATCAGCTTTTTTGATGCAAAAGGGAATTATAAATTGGGACCTTTTTTAGATGAAGCCTATAAAGCAGCTATTCCCAACCAATTTCAGAAAGATTTTATCGAGGTAGATAAAAAAGTGGTTTTACTAAATTCAGCGTTGAGTGGAAGTATTCTTAAAATTTTTCCGGTGCCTAATGATGAAAACAACAAATGGATTTCGTATTTGGAATTGGAACAATATGAAGATACCGAACTTAAAAACCTGAAGAATATATTGCCGGCTTATATGCAAATTTTGGCAGAAGCCAGTCAAAAGCAAGACTATAAAATGGCAAACGATATTTTGGACGGAATTGATAAATTTCAACACAAATACGGAAGTGAAGTTCGTCCGGCAGACAGTAAAATAGATGCCGAAATTAAGTACAATAAATACGACATTTTTAAACGATTGTTTTATTTGTATATGTTGGCGGGTGTAATGATGTTGGTTTTCACCATCATTCAAATTTTCAAACCGTCAAAGTTCATTCATTATGCTGTAAATGCTTTTCATATTGTGATTGGTATTTTCTTTGTTTTACATACGATAGGATTAATTGCTCGTTGGTACATTTCCGGTCATGCTCCTTGGAGTGATGCCTACGAAAGTATGATTTATGTGGCTTGGGCTACCATGTTTTTTGGTTTGGCATTCGATAGAAAATCAAAATTAACAGTTGCTTCAGCTGCTTTTGTAACCTCTATGATTCTGATGATTGCTCATTGGAATTGGATGGATCCCTCTATTGCAAACCTACAACCGGTTTTAAATTCGTATTGGTTGATGATTCACGTGGCAGTAATTGTAGCGAGTTACGGACCTTTTACATTAGGAATGATTTTAGGAATAGTAGCTTTATTGCTGATTCTTTTAACCAATGAAAAAAACAAGGAAAAAATGAAGTTGAACATTCAAGAGATAACGTATATCAACGAAATGGCCTTAACAATAGGTTTGGTAATGTTAACCATTGGTAACTTTTTAGGCGGTCAATGGGCGAATGAAAGTTGGGGACGCTATTGGGGTTGGGACCCAAAAGAAACGTGGGCATTGATTAGTATTATGGTATATGCGTTTGTGATTCATGCTCGATTTGTTCCGGCTTTGAGAGGAACATGGGTGTTTAATTTGATGAGTATTTTCGCTTTTTATTCGATTATGATGACCTATTTTGGGGTGAATTTTTACCTCACCGGATTACATTCGTATGCAAGTGGTGATAAAGTTGTAACGCCAAGTTTTGTTTATATTTCTGTGGCAGCTGTTACGGCATTAGGTATTTTGTCGTACATTCAGTATAAAAAGTTTTATAAACAATAGTTTTTTTATATTTATTACAGTTTATAAACTAATTTTACATTCATTAACATTATAAGAATTTAAATATATGTCAGAAATAGAACTAAAATCTTTTAATATCAAAGGTTATAAGACTATTAAACAAATTGAAAACTTTGAACCTAGACCAATTAATATTTTAATTGGACCAAATGGAGCTGGAAAAAGTAATTTTATTTCTTTTTTTAAATTCTTAAGTTGGATGTTAAATTCTGATGGAAAGCTTCAAGAACATGTTGCATATTTAGGGGGTGCAAATGATATTCTTCATGATGGTGTGGATACTACAAAGAGCATAGATGCTGAAATATCAATTAATAATAAATTTGGAATTAATGAATACAAATTTAGCTTAATGTTTGCTAAGCCTGATAAATTAGTTTTTAGAGAAGAATTTTATCGATTTAGTAGTTTTAAAAAAGAAGGTCAAGCATCTTGGAGTTCATGTGGTGTTGGACATGAAGAAGCAAAATTACCTCAAGTTAACAATAAAACTACAAATGTAATATTGAATTTATTGAGAAAATTAATAGTATATCAGTTTCATAATACTAGTGATACAGCACCAATGAGACTTAAGTGGTCTCAATCTGATGGTCGATGGTTAAAACAAAATGGTGAAAATTTAGCAAGTTTTCTATATCGCTTGCAGGAAGAAGAGAAACCATACTATATGAGGATTGTTAGATATGTTAGATTAGTACTGCCTTTTTTTGATGATTTTGTTTTATACCCTGAGTTTGGTCAAATATTATTACGTTGGAAAGAAAAAGGAACAAATAAAGAATTTAATGCAGGTCAAGCTTCAGATGGTATGCTTAGAACAATTGCTTTAATAAGTTTATTAGGGCAAAACCCTAAAGATCTGCCAACAGTTTTGTTTTTGGATGAACCTGAATTAGGATTACATCCAAGTGCAATAGATACTGTAGCAGGGCTAATAAAGACAGCCTCTTCACATTGTCAAGTATTTGTTGCAACTCAATCAATAAGCCTAGTGAATAATTTTGAATTAGAAGATCTAGTTGTTATTGATCGCAAAGGGAGAAACTCTATTTACCATAGACCCGATTCAAATTCATTAAAAGTCTATTTAGATGATTTTTCAGTAGGTCAGATATGGGAAAAAAATATAATAGGGGGAAGACCATGAAATATTTAAACATTATAGTAGAAGGAAGTACTGAAGAAAACTTTATAAATGAAGTAATGATTAAGCACTTTGCTTCATTAAACATTTTTATTTCAGCACGTAAAATTAGAACCGGATGGGATAAGACGGCTAACAAACCAGCCAAAGGAGGTTTATTAAAATATAGTAAATTTAAAAATGATGTAACAAGATGGATTGAATCAGAGAAGGATAGAAAGGATACTTTTTATACAAGTTTTATTGATTTATATGCTTTTCCAAAAGATTATGAAAGTCCTTATAAAGAAAATATACAAATAATAAATGATCCTTATCTTAAAGTAAAGACATTAGAGAAGGCTATATTTCATGATATTAATTATCCAAGATTTATTCCATACGTTCAATTACATGAATTTGAATCATTGATTCTTGTTGATCCAGATAAATTATTACTCATGTATCCTCAATATGAAAATGCAATTTCAAAACTTAAAGATGAAATTTTGAATAAGAATCCAGAAGAAATAAATGAATCTTACTTAACAGCACCTTCAAAACGTATTATTAAGTATTTACCAATTTACGAAGGTCAAAAAGCCCAGGTTGGTCCATTGGTTGCAGAAGAAATAGGTATAACTGAATTAAGAAATAAATGTTCTCATTTTAATGAATGGATAACTGTACTTGAAGGATTGTAATTTATAATTTAATGTTATCATTAGTTTATAATCAAAATAGTTTAGCAAGTATTTATGATTTGTTTAGTAAAACTTAACCCTAAAAAAAGTACATTTGAAATAAAAAAGATGAAAACATATTTTTACGCATTAGCAGGATTTTTAATGCTAAGTTGTCAAAACCAAGCACAAACAAAATCTCAATCGTCAACTACTCAACAAAGTACCATGAAACAATCTATTCACAGTTTTAAAGTAACCGATTTAGAGGGAAAAGAATTTGATTTTGCCTCCTTAAAAGGTAAAAAAGTTATGATTGTTAATACAGCCTCCAAATGTGGATTAACGCCACAATACAAAGATTTACAAGCTCTTTACGAACAATACAAAGATAAAGGATTGGTGATAGTTGGTTTTCCGGCCAATGATTTTATGAGTCAAGAACCGGGAACAAACGAAGAGATTGGTGCGTTTTGTCAAAAAAATTATGGGGTAACTTTTCCTATGATGAGCAAGATTTCTGTTAAAGGTGCAGGGATGCACCCTATTTATCAATTTTTG
The DNA here is from genome assembly GCF_000425465.1 of Flavobacterium filum DSM 17961. GTDB lineage: Bacteria > Bacteroidota > Bacteroidia > Flavobacteriales > Flavobacteriaceae > Flavobacterium > Flavobacterium filum. The sequence goes on from NZ_AUDM01000018.1 coordinate 35,349, forward strand.
ACTCAAAAAGCGAAAAACGGTGTGCAAGACAGTGAAGTAGATTGGAATTTTCAAAAATACTTACTCAACGAAAAAGGAGAATTGGAAAAAGTGATTAGTCCCAGAACAAGCCCAAAAGACCAAGAAATACTGAATTGGTTAGCAAGCTAATTTGACCCATTTTATTTTTTGAACACAGATGTAAGAAATTAGAAAAATTGGAAAAATTTTGTTGATTTCTTACATCTGTGTTCTTGCTTTAAAAACCTTTATTGAACACGGATTAGAAAAATAAGAAAAATAAGAAAAATTAGAGAATTTGAAATAATTTTTTAAAATTTTATAAATTTATTTAATCTGCGTTCTCATTTTACAATATCCTTTGCATAAAAACTGAATCCAACCATCTCTCAAATTTAAATCCGGATTCTTTAATTACACCAACAGTTTTAAATCCATATTTTTCATGAAAGCGAATACTCTCGGTGTTTTCTGCGTCAATCACACCAATCATCGTGTGTAAACCTTGTTTTTTGGCTAATTCGATAAGTGATTGAAGTAATTGTCCACCCACACCTTTACCTTTACATTCTGACGAAACATAGACCGAATGTTCCACCGTAAACCGATAGGCATCCCTAAAACGAAATTCACCATACATGCCAAAACCGGCAATTTCTCCATCCATTTCAGCAATAATCACCGGAAAGTTTTTGGCACTTTTTTCGGCTAATAGTGCTGTTTGTTTTTCCAATGTTCTCGGTTCATAATCATACAAAGAAGTAGAATGTAAAATATTATCGTTGATAATAGCCAATATTGCGGGAATATCTTTTTCAGTGTAAGGGCGGATGTGAAGATTCATTTTGTTGAAAAGTTGTTCAAATATAACAAAACTTTTACAGTATTCGAATAGACTTATCCATCGGAAAAGCATATTTTTGTTTAACGAGTTATCGTATTTATTTTGAGGTGTAGCACATGATTTATCCAAAAATTCCTTTAGCCCAGAGCATCATTGAAATTTGTCATGCCAAAGGAATACAACATATCGTTATTTCTCCCGGTTCTCGAAACGCACCGTTAACCATTGGTTTTACCGGCAATCCGTTTTTTACGTGTTATAGTATTGCAGATGAACGTTGTGCTGCATTTTTTGCTCTTGGAATTGCTCAACAAATTAAAAAGCCGGTTGTAGTGATTTGTACTTCCGGTTCAGCTATATTGAATTTTTATCCGGCCGTTGCAGAAGCATTTTACAGTATGATTCCGCTGGTAATTATTTCTGCAGATCGCCCAAGACACATGGTTGATATAGGTGACGGACAAACCATACGTCAGGAAAATGTATTAGCAAATCATACCCACTTTAATGCCAATCTTACTGAACAAGCATCTGAAGAAAATGACTTTTTAATTAATGAGGCATTTAATAAAGCTTTTTCAAAATGCGGACCCTCGCATATCAACGCTCCATTTGAAGAGCCTTTGTATGAAACGATTTCGGTGCCAACTGTTGATACCATGATTTCAACCTTAGGAAAAGTTTATCGGAATGTTCCTTTTGAAGACATTATAGCTTCCACTAACATTTGGAATACAGCCCGAAAGAAACTCATTTTAATTGGAACATTGAATCCTAATGAAATTGATACTCAAGTCATTCATCATTTAGCTAATGACCCATCAGTATTAGTGATGACGGAGACAACTTCTAATGTGCATCATCCTTCTTTTTTAAATAGTATTGATACCATAATTACTCCCTTTACTAAAGAGGATTTTAAAGCTTTTCGTCCTGATATCGTCTTGACTTTTGGTGGTATGATTGTATCAAAACGTATCAAAGCGATGTTGAGAAGTTTTCCTCCAACACACCATTGGCATGTAGATCGATTAAGGGCTTACAACACTTTTGGAAATTTGACGTTTCATTTTGAAGCCAATCCAAATGATTTTTTTAATCAGTTTTTGCCCTACACTAAATATATTGAAAGTAATTACAGAGATGAAGGCTTAAAAATCAAATCTTCTCGTAGTGAAAAACACAAAAGCTACATGGAAAAGTTACCCTTTTGTGATTTCAAAGCATTTGAACAAATTGTAAAAGAAATACCGGAAAATCTTCATTTGCAAATGGGAAATAGTTCCTCTATTCGTTACCTTCAATTGTTTGAAATGAAACCATCAGTTCAAGTATTTTGTAACCGTGGAACAAGTGGAATTGATGGTAGTACATCCACCGCAATTGGTGCTGCTTTGGCATCAGAAAAAGAAACGGTATTAATTACGGGTGATGTGAGCTTTTTGTATGACAGTAATGCTTTGTGGAACAATTACATTCCTAAAAATTTTAAAATCATTGTCATCAATAATGGAGGAGGAGGTATATTCCGCATACTGCCAGGCCATCAGGAAAATGATACCTTTCACACTTATTTTGAAACGGCTCACTCTTTAACAGCGGAACACCTTGCCAACATGTATCGTTTTGAATACAGTAAAGCCGCCAACGAAAAAGACTTAGCAGTTGAACTAGCGTCTTTTTTTAAATCGACAGAACAGCCAAAATTATTAGAGATTTTTACGCCTACCTATGATAATGATAAGTATTTAAAAGAATATTTTAAGCAACTTTAAACTCTTGGAGATTAATGTTATTGTTTGATAATCTTTTGAGTGAAAATGCCTTCATTTGTAGTAATTTCTAAAATATACATTCCTGAAGGAACTCGCAATGTATATGTTTCATTTTTTGATTGTAACATAATGCTGAGATTTCTTCCATAAACATCCCATAACATTACACGCTCAATTGGTAAAATTGATTGTATCGAAAATTCTTCTTGAATGGGATGAGGAGCTATTTTTATATTTTCTTTTGCACTAAGTACAGGAATAGATAGACTACAATTTGAATCTACCGTGCAATTAGGAATACCCCAATCATTCGTTAAAAAGATAATCTCATCTATTTGTGATTCATCTGCACAGATATAACTTAAATTTGGATTGGAGCTAAACTCAACTGATTCTTGTGCTCCGTTTTTTAGATTTAAGTCGACTAACTCATTTTGAAAACATAACAATATTTCTAGTAGAGGCGAATCACTTACATCTATTGAAGTGAGCTGATTTTCATAACATTCCAAATGCGTTAAGGAACTAAGTCCTTCTAATTGTATGTTTTGCAGTTGATTTACTTCACACGATACACCAGCTAAATTAGAAAGTCCTGATAAATTTAACGTTGTTAATTGGTTGTATTGACACTGAAGAGAAATAAGTTGAGTTAATCCATTTATATTCAAGCTGTTTAATTGATTTTCATTAACCAAAAGTATAGTTAATGAGGTTAAAGAACTTACATCTAAATTGTTTAGTTGATTTTGATTTAACTGCAAATAATTTAACGCAGAAGATTCAGGAAAGATAATCGATTGCAATTGATTTTGTCTTGCATTTAAGTAAGTAATTCCAGGATTCAAACTAATATCTAACGAAGTTAATTGATTTATACTGCAATCAAAAAATACTAAATTTGAAAAGGAGGGAAGTACTAATGTAGTCAACTGATTACTTGAACAATTTAAAATTTGAAGTGAAGAGAAAAATTGTAATCCATCTAAGCTTGTGATGGAACTCGCATTTAAATTTAATTCTCTTATCAAAACAGCTTCACTAATTTCAATAGAACCATTTAAATCGGTATCAATTCGAATAGGTTGTCCTTCCAAATTAATTGCTACATTGTTTTCAGGACTTGCACTCAGCAATTTTGTCAAAAGTTGACTATCAGAAAAGGAAATTGTTTGTCCAATTATTATCTGAGCGGTTAAAAGTAAGAGAAAGGTAAATGTATTTTTCAACTTTTTTTTCCAAATGTACTAAATCAAATACATTAGAAAAAATTTATATCAATTTTTGAAGGGCTTCAAGCTATTAGAAGGTTTTTAGAGTAAACATCATCATTCTCGAAAATATATTTCCCCATCCTGATTCGCATAACATATAAAGTTTCCGTTTTCATCAAACAAACTAACAAGATGAAAATCTTTTCTGCCGTATTCAAAAAAGGTTATCATAGGAACTTGTTCAAAAAGACCGTTAACAGGAGATTCCTTTCCGCCAAAGTTATACACTTTTAAACGGTATTTTCCATCTTGTTTCAAAACAAAGCCGCTAGCATGAATACCTTTAAAGTCTGCACTGTAAAATTCATCATAAATAGCCGGTAATATTACCTTGTTTTCATATGTATTCATTAATCCTTTTTTCTCATTTTCAAAAATCAATTTTTGGTATTTTGGGTCTAGTTTGTGTGATAAAAATAACAACTTTGAGGGTTGGTATGTTTGATAATCTTTTCGAATATCCAATTTTTTACTAGTGATTTCTGATTCCGTAAAAGTAGGTTTAGGTTGTTTTTCACTATCCCAATCAGGAACAGCTACTACATGATCATCAAATGAAAATGCATCTTTTTGATGTTGAACGTTATAAGTACCTTCAAATGTTTTAACAAACGATTTTCCTTTGATACCGATTTTTAGTTCATGTCCTTTTTGTTGCATGTCCACATATTTCACATGTAATTCTTTAGTATCGCTTAGCATTTCTAAACGTTCAAATTCTATGTCATACGCTTTATTCACAAATGTCGTAGTAATAGTTGCTGTTTTTTTATCATATAAAACCAGTGAATACGTTTTATCCCGATGCATTAAATAAAGTACAACTTGTGGTAATATATTTTCTTTATCAAAATCTTCAAATATACTGGCATGAATATAACTTTCAGAAGTGATTCTTTTCCCTTTTATGGTGTACAAATCAATTTCTTCCGGACGGAGCGAATAATAACCGGAACCTTTACCACCAACTTCCTTCGCCGCAAATACAATATTTTGATTGTTGAAATAACCAAAATAGGGTTGATTACTCAATATAACTTTATCATTTACTACTAAACTGGTTTGATACCGTTTATTGGCATCATACGTAAAACAGGTAAAGAAATTGGGTGTATCATAAACGGATATGTAATCAAATTGAGGAGCTACTATCAAATCACCTTTTTCATTGGCAATACCAAATTTATCTTTTACTTTATAGGGAACAAAAAGGGAAACTTCTTTTTTGGGTACTCCTTTTTTTTGCCCCCAAATTGGAGAATTTAAGCCAATTAGTAGTAAACTGAATAGGTAAATATATTTTTTAATGGTCATCATAATCGTTATTATATCAAATGACCTCAAAGATAATTATTATGATATAATTTAAGGGTAATTATTTCAAGTTAAACCTGAAAAAACTACCCTTTTGGCTATACGTTATCAGTTGGGAAAGCGTATTTAGAGAATTTTTTTTGTTATTTTTTGTTGTGATGTAGTAAGAATGCTTACCAATAAAACCTGATCAGCAAATTCATTTATATTCACTGACAATTCATGGTGTTGAATATCTTTTATAGTTTTTAGTATGCGACCTTGTAAATCATACAATTGAACTTGTTCCATCGTTTCGTTTCCGGTAGAAATATGCAATTGTTTGGCTTGGTCTTTAAATGCTATTACTTGATTTTCAATTGTATCGGGTAAACCTAATGCTTCATTTTGATATACGATAGAAAAACGATTAGAATGCACACCTGCAGTTGCTGTAAATGCATACGGAGCTTCTTTTAAATTGTGAACCACATTTAATAACGCATCTTTAACATAAATAACTTGCTCATCAAATAATCCATCAACTGCTAAAATGGCCAAATGATGTGTACCGGATGCACTTGTTTTTACAGTTATCGGCACTTCATCAGCAACTAAAAATGGTAAAGAACGACCTTGAATGGCAAAGGTTTCATCTCCAATAGCAGAATAAATTCCCATTGAACCACTTACTTTCTCCGAAGCATCAAAGAAAGAATCTTTTTCATTAGTTGCACCGGTTACATAACCAATCATGGTTGTGATAGACTGTTGTGTTGGACTCACTAAATCTAACCAAATACGATGACGTTCTGCCGGAATCAACGAATTTTCCACCATCGGAATATCTGCTTGACGGAAGAAATTATTATTCGGATAGGTATTGCTGCGTTGCAAATTATTGAAATTTACTGTACCGGATGCATTTCCCGGACCGTCAACCATTTGAACAAAAAAGGCTTGCCCCGTTTTGATAAAATCTCCTGCTGATGGAACTGTACTTCCAGTAAAGTTGATAAACAAATAATCGGAGGAAGAATAGTTATAAGCAAAACTTCCATAAAATGGATTGGTTACTGTGGTGCCATTTGTAAAAGCAATATCACTACCGTGAGTCCATAAACGGGCACTACCCAAAATAACACTACTATTATCCGATAAAAAGCGTAAAGCATTGATAGACGATGGATATGGATTACCAATCAAATTCCAATTGTCGTCTAAATTTGTAATCATGGAGCCGTTTACTCCGGCATAAGGAGCTCCGGTATATTGACCTCTTTCAACGGTATAATTGATGGAACCATTGTTGGCTACACCTGAAAACGTACTAAAAAGAGTAGTAGGTGCCATTGCCGTATTGGAAGAACCTCTGACAATGTATCCTCTACCTATTTCCATAATATTACCACCTGCATTTACCCAAGTTCCTTGACTAATGTTACCACCGTTTCCGTTTCCGTTATTCAATATAGGATTCCATTTGTATTTTGGTCCTTGTGCTGGACTAGTATAAATACTGTTTACGTTTTGATTTGCCACCGGCGAAGACCAATATACATAATCCAATCCTTTGATGTTAGTGGCTTCTCTTTTATAAGTTATTGTTCCGCTATTGACTACATTATCAATTTGTACCAAACTAGAATTGTTTTCTAATGTAAATAATCCTCCGTTTTCCACTGTAACACGGTTGGTTACAGTAATGGAATTATTAGGTTCTACAATAAGTTGTCCGCCATTTTTTACGGTAATCGTATTGGCAAAAGCGGAATAAAAACTACCGGATATAACAGCTTGATTTACAGTTGGAGGAATTACCACACAGTTGTCTGCTAATGGAGTACCCAATGGTAACCAATTGTTTGCATTACTCCAATCATTGCTAGTACCTTGCCATACTTTTGATTTATTGGTAATGATAATGGTTTCTGAAATCGTACACCCGTTACCTAAGGTAGCACTCACCACAAACGGATAGTTTTCCACCAAAAGTTGTGAAAGATTTGGTCGGATATAAATGGTAGAAATACTCTGATTGGTATAAGGTGTTGTGCAAGCAAAATCAGTAAAAGCATCAACCGGTTCAGAACCATTCCAAGAAAAGGTAGTATTCAATAGTTTTGTTCCAAATACTCGTATGTTATCAATGGCCCAACCATCATCCCAGCCACCATTATATTGAAAACGCAATAAAACAGATGGTTGATTAATATAAGCGGTTAAATTGATGGTTTCTTTCGTAAATTTTGAAGCGGAACCGATATCGGAATTATATACAATTAAGTCAGCCCAAGATGTTCCGTTATTGGTTGAAATTTGTACTCTACCATTATCTCCGTTGAAATAAGAATAGTAATGGTCAAAGGTTAGCGTTAAATCTACAAAAGCAGTTGTGTTTACAGCTAATGTTGTGGATAATTGCGTTACGAGTAAGTTATTATTGTAATCAGAAGTAGTAAAAGCAAAATTATTATCAATACTTCCCGAACTAATTGCAGGACGCCACACAGATGTGGTTGTAGGTTGATAAGTACTTGTTTTTACACTCCATGGACTATCAATACCACCATTGTTATTGGTTGGAGTAGTTACGGTAAATGCTCCTAAACCATTTTCGAAATCTTCAAAAAGAATTTCTTCTGTAATGTAATCTCCGGATGCATTAATTGTAATTACTTCATTATCTCCACAAGTAGTAGGGGCAGCCGGTGAAAAATTAATGATTGTGGTAGGCAAAATGGTAGCCACAACACGTGTTCTCACTAAAGATTCACAACTTCCGTTGAAAGCCGTAACATAGAATATTGTTGTATTGCTTAATGCTGAGGTGGTATAACTTCCGGTTGTGGTTTGAGCAATATATGTTCCGCCGGTTTCACTAGTATACCATCGGTAATGGGTTGTATTTCCTAATCCAACTGCTTCAATCGTTACCGGATTATTGGCTCCACAAACTGAGCCGTTGATAACATAATCAATTTTGGCAGCACAATCAGGAACTACTTTTAACGTATAATCTTCTGTTTCTCCACTTGGTAGTGAATTACAGGTGGCAATGGTTGAACCTGACGGATAACCTAAAGTTCTGATTCTAAAACGGTAATTCCCGGGAAGTGTTCCATTCGGTATAACAAAACCGAATGAAGTGCTACCGGTTGCGATATTTGCAGTGGTATAAATTTCTTCACCGGTATCCGTAAAATCGCCATCTCCATTCCAATCTACATAACCTCTGATAAACTGTGATCCAACCAAATTAATGTCAATATTGATACCTCCTCCGGCTACTTGTGTAGCAATAATAATATTCGAAAAATTACCAAAACCTCCGGCAGAATACCCGGTAGGAGCATTGGCCACATCATTTAAATTTCCTTCTGAAGTAATTCCTGAAATATAATACGAAGAAGAAGTAGAAGCCGGCGTACAATACGTTACCGTTACCGTTAATGTTCTTGGAGTGGTAAATGCAGAAGTTCCACAACCGTTACTTGCTGCCACTTGATAAATAAATCCACTCATCAAACTCGGTGGATTAGTTATCGTTAGGGTAGCAGTTGTTGCTCCTGAATAAACGCCACCGTTGGTAATAGGGCTGAAATTAGCTCCACCATCGGTACTCACTTGCCAGATATAACTGGTTGGATTTCCATTAAAAGACGCCGTAAAACTGGTTGTTCCAGTTGTATTAACGGTAGTGTTTGAAGGATTTGTAACAATTGCAGGTGGATTTGTACAAGGTATGGCTACCAACACATTCAAGGTATAATCTTCATATGCTCCACGTGTTCCATTAAAACAAGGTACAGGAATTTCATTTCCGCCACCCATCCTTCTACGGGCAATTCCAACACGTAAACGATGATTACCAACTGTTGCGGTAAGCGGAATATTGATGGTTCCATTAATGGTATTCGAATTAATAATTCCTGAGAATACTTCTTCTCCCGGATCGGTCATGTCAAAATCATTGTTCCAATCTACCCAAATTTTGATGTTATACGAATTATTGCCCGTATTGGTTGTAACACTTATTGGCATGGCAGAACCTTGAAGTGCACTTCCTACTAAATTGGAATAATCATTATAGGTCAGGCTATTGTTAGTCGTATTGTTTACGGTACTAAATGTAACATTGGTAATTCCACTTCCGTGTACGGTATCACTGGCAACAGGTGTACAATAGGGTACACATGTTCTCGAAATGGTAAATCGACCAGTTGTAGTTGAACCATTATTTTGATGAGCAATATAAACAAAGTAAGTAGTACCATTTGTGGTTTGAAAAGTATAACTTTCCGTACCATTTGCACCATTATTGTTGATACATGCTATATTTGTTTTGGTAGCACATGTGCCACTGGAAATAGACATTTCATGATCATATCCTCCAGATGCTGTTGAGCTTATGGTTGTAAATTGACCATCGCCCACAAACGTGTACCATACGCCATAATTACTCATTGAACATCCTGAACCATGAGGCGTATTAGAAGAACCGATTGTAAATCCGTTCATATTTACAGTACCGCAAGGCAATGATAAGGCATTTGTACAAAGAGCATTTGGGTTGTTATATACAATTCGTATTTGTCCTCGGCCACCAGCACCTCCATTATAATTATCATTATTTGACGTTCTTCCTCCTGCACCACCTGCACCAATTCCTCCATTTGCACCTCCACCATTTGTATTTCTTCCGTTAGCCCCGGCAAAACCATCCGTTGGAGCTGCTCCACCAGTCATTCCTGTTGCATTATTGGAAGCTGTTGTTCCGGCACTAGAACCACCACCGCCACTAAAATTATTTCCGGCATTACCACCGTTTCCACCGTATGAACTATTGAGAGTCCCTCCAATATTTCCGGTTGTAAAGGCTGCAGCTCCTGTTCCCCAGGTGTTATTGTTGGTTATGGGAGCTCCAGCACCTCTACCACCAACAGCTAAAATGGTTGTTGCATTATTAAACCATGAATTTTCACCATTTGATCCGGTGGTTCCTAAACCACCTGCCCCAATATAATAGTCATAACTTGTGTTTGGTGTTACAGTATAAGTTGTTCTTACATAACCTCCTCCTGAACCTCCTCCACCCGCAGCCGTATTACCTGTAACCCGTTGACCACCACCACCGGCACCCCAACATTCTACTGTAATACTCGTTACTCCGGGTGGGCAAACCCAAGAACCGTTTCCGGTTGTAGTAAATGTTTCGGTTACTTGTGTGTGACCTGTAACCATTCCTATCAAGAATAAGAATATAGTTGCGAGCGATAAAATAAAGCTTTTTGATTGGGGTAACAATAATTGGTAATCTCTTTTCATTTTCTTCACGGTTTAGACAAATGCTTATTGCAATTTTTTACTTTAAGAGTAAATAATGCAGGTTGAACTTTCATAAACTGATTTGGGACAGTGTTATAAAAGGAGTGTAAATAGTTTTCTATTTACAGTTCATTGAGTTAATAAATGCTTATTAACCAATACAATATAATTTTGGGAAGTTTTGTTTTTTGGTACCACAAATGTAGTTCTTATAGAATGTAGTACCTTAAAAAATCGTTGAGTGGAGTGTTTTCTCGATGAATGGTTTTTGTAATGCGGCAATTTGTCAATTTGTCAATTAGTCAATTGGTCAATTGTGTAATAGAAAACAGTTGTGAAAGATTTAAGTAATGTTTCATACGAAGTACAATTCTTTTCTTGCCACTATCAACTTTTAAACTCTTAAACCCTTAAACCCTTAAACTTTTAAACTCTTAAACTTTTAAACCCTCCAAAGATTGCTTGACTAACTGTTCTTACAATGCCATGAACAAACTATTATCCAAAGTATAAATGTTCCTTCAATAATCCTTTGATAAAGCCCGACATAGTCTGACAATGGATCGGATAGTAATATCCCAATGAACAGCATACAATTAAGTCCACATGCTAGTGCAATGGTTGATAATCTATGAAGTGTTTTCAATTGTCGCAAACCGAAGCCTATGGCTAATAGACTTAAAGGAACAAATAGATACGTCAATAAACCGGTAAAGTTGTGAATCAATTGGGAAATACTTGGGTCAACCCATTCTTTATTACAGCCTTTGTCACAGGGAAAAATACCAACAACCACAGTGGCAATTCCATAAAAAATACCGATACCCCAAAAACCGGTCTTGATGAAGGAAGAGGTTGGGAAAATTCTCGGAGCAGAAAAAGCAAATACCGCCAAAAAAATTCCACTTGGGATATAACCAAAATACCTTAAAGCTTCACCGTAGGGCGTACCAATGGCATACGTCTCACTTATGTATTGCGAAAGTGGGTTGTAGTGGTCAAACTGAAAACCACCAATTATTGAAGCCACCGTGAATAAGGTTACCCCAATTATTCCTGACCAAAACGTTATGCTTTTATTCATGGGTTTTATGCGTTTTTTGATTTTGTTTTTTTCTAACACTCGAAGAGATCAAAACACTTCGAGGGTTCGAGTCAACTCTCGATAGCAATCGGAATTTGCAGAGCATTCTACAGGCTATTTGTGCTGAACACTTTGCCTAGCTGGTTGATTTACACCCCCTTTGTAATGCTGACGCAGGAAGCATCTCACCAAACCTTGTCCCCCAAACGGTGTCCTATCAACAATAGAAGATAACTCATTATCCTTTTTACGTTTTACTATTCGAATATACGTTTTTTTAATGTTGCGGCGAAGTCAGAGACATTCGCCGAGCGGGTTATTAAAGAAAATCAGTTGGAACTTTCATTTGATTTTCTGATTTCTTCTAATTTTTTCACATACGCTTCTAACAATTTTTTATAAGTCCCGCCAAAAAAAGAAAGTTTATACAACTTGTCACTTGCAATGTCATTAATACCAAATGAATAGTTTGTATCAGGACTAACTCTTTCACCGCCTGAAAAATAACCTGATTGTCTGTCATAGATTACTCTAAAAGCGTAGTATTTTGTTCCTTCTACATTGTGTTTTCTGCCTTCTTTACTTTTAAATTCTATAATTTCAAATGAACCTGTGTAATATTTGCTAAAAGCATTCTTTACGGCTTTATTCAACTGAAAATCTCCGGGAATAGTTAAAAAAACAACATGGGTTTTTTCTTTACCAAAATCTGGCGGAAATGCGTCAGTTTCTTTGTCTAAATTCTGGGCTTTAAGTCCTTGTATTAATAAAAATAAAATAATTGTCAGTCCTGTTTTGAATTTTGTTGTTGTTTTCATTTTCTCTTTTTTTTAAAATTGGTGCTAACTATTAAATACATTATATTCATGTTTATATAACTTTAAAAAAAGTCACATAATTTCATTATTCCGCTAAAATCTTTGCTATTTGCATTCACCAACCCAAATCTAAAAAATTAATCTAACATTTCCTAAAACCCACATCATCTATTCCAACATCCTCTAAAATCCTAAACCCAACTGTGTCCTATCAACAATAGAAGATAACTCATTATCCTTTTTACGTTTTACTATTCGAATATACGTTTTTTTAGCCTATTGCGGCGAAGTCAGGACTCGATATCTATCGGGGTTTGCCGTGCGGTGTGCTATCAAAGAAGACTTTGAATAGCTGGGTTACTGCTGTTAGCAGCTGTACTTAATCAAATTACAGCATAAATATATTCCAATTGGGATTAAAAGCATAAGACAGTAAATAGGCCATATTGTTTTTGATTTTAGACATTCTTTTATTGTGTTTTGTCCTGTATTATAGCCTCTTGTATCCATAGAAAAATCTATTGAGGCCTCGTCTTTTAGCCTAACATCATCGTATAAACTTCTATATCGCCTTTCTTGTAAAAGAAAAAAAGCATTTAGATACCAAAATATTGGTACTGCAAAATATGTAAGGATTGCATATGTTGTATTTGAATCTTTTTGAGCAAGAACAAAAAGTGCCGAAATAAGTGTAATTGCCCAACCTTTAACTATAAATGAATTTGTACTCATTCTATTTATAGTGTTGTGAATAAACTCTAAATGTTTTAACTTATTTTCATACATTATATTAAGAATTTTTGATTTATAGGATGCTGTTTGTATAGATTATCAAGAGCTTCTTGTGGAGAACTAGCAGAAGTTTTAAACCATTTTATTAAATCTGATGCACTTAATGTTGTTAAGTGTGATAGTTCTAAGTCATATTCAACATTTAAATTTATTAAAGCACTTTCGTTCATCATTTTTACATCTTCTGTAGAGAAAAGTCTTGTTTCTCTTTTTAGTCTTTGTGGAGTTTGTTTTCTAATAATTTTTGTTGTTGCAATTTCAGAAAAAATCCACGGAGAATTTGTTTTTTGACTAATTTCTGTTGAAGTTGAAATTGAATTTGGTGAATTAAGAAAAAACAAGCATTCATTGAGATCAATCATTTTATTTAACGCAGTAGATAGCATTAAATGTACATGAGCTGTAGAATAGTTACGTTTGTCGTAGTCATACATTTCTCCATTTGGTTGGAGACAATATTTATCATCAATTTGTTTCAATAATTTGTTTGAATATCCCCAAACTGTTGAGTCAATAAATGTCCATATTTTAAATTCCTCATACAACATTCCAGCTATTGCTAATGCTTTCTCTTCATCTTTATGAGAATGTGAAAGAAATATATGTGATTTTATTTCAGGAAACCATTCTTCCATAATTCTTGTTCCATCCAACGAACCATTATCCAGTAAAAAACTATCTAAAGATTTTTTTACATTGTCATTATTTATTTTTAAAATTTGTCTTCCAATGCTGATTGCTGAAGTGTCTATATCAGTTGGGATTTTTAAATTAAAACCTCGATACATATTTTTATTTTTAATGTTGTATTGTTACGATTTTTTCTAGTATAGCTGCTAACCAGTAAATATATTCATATTTATATAACTTTTAAAAAGTCACATAATTTCATTACTCCGCTAAAATCCGTGGTATTTGTATTCAGAAACCCAAATCTAAAAAATTAATTTAACATTTCCTACAAACCAAATCATTTTCCTTAACTATTCTCTACAATAGTTATCTCCTCCTCACTCAACCCATACAACCCATACACCATCCAATCAATCTCCCGCTCTAATGCACTGGTGTCCGCCAAAGGATTGTCTTTTTTTAGGGCTAAGATTTGATCGACTTTTTCAATGAAAGGTTGTTGGTCTTTTTCACTAATTAATTTAAAAGGTATTTGTTCCATAAATACTTTTCTTAGCTCTCTACTGTTACCTTGTAATTCTGGAAATGTTTCTAAAAAAGCAAATTTGAATAACTTAGAATTTAAATAAGATACAAGTAATTCTAGGCTATTTCCATTTATAAAAAAAGTCTTGTTGTTTGAATAATATTTTGAATTTAAATCATAATAAAAAGGCAAAAACTTTGTGATTTCTGGATAAGTAATCTTTGGAATTTCAAAAAGTTTCAAATATTCTTCATTTGGATGATTATCTAGTTCAAGCCAATGATGTTGACCATTTTTGACTTGTCCTCTATTTTTTAACTGTTTTTCAAATCCTAACAAATATTGAAATATGTATGGGTAATCAGCTTGAAGATTATTTCCTTTTCCGTTTGCAACAATTATTACAAAAAGATTTTCAAAACTAACGTCATATTTCCTAATATCCCTACCTCTAATTAGTGGTTTTATCAATTCTTGATTTTTTAAATCTGATTCAATTAGTTTATTTTTTGTTATTTCATCAATAATGTAAGCTTCGTTGAAACCTGTTCTAAAACCATTACTAATTGAATATCCTAATTCTTTTAAAGTAGGATTATTTAATTGTAATTTGTTTCTTATTTCAAATTTATAGAATGAAGTAATAGACCAGGGGTTGTCTAATTCTAAAGCAACAATATATTCTCTTCTTTTTAAATATTTTTTTAATTCATTATAATCTGGCTTTAAATTTTTTTCTATCAAACATACATTTGTGTTTTTTTGATAAGATTGTTTTGATATAAAGATTATGTTAGTTAAGACAGTTGCTGACTCAAATACTGGATAATCTGAGAAATCAATAAGATTTGTAACATTATAACTTTCTAAAAGAGTTTTTCTAAGAGATTTTCCATAGTTTGAACGCATCCAAGTACTTGAGGGAGTGTTCAATAAACTGTGTCATTTCATTTTATTC
>NZ_AUDM01000019.1 GCF_000425465.1 Flavobacterium filum DSM 17961
CACGAATTTAATTTTATAAATTTACTTAGCAGTCACTAATTATTAATCTGTGAAGCAGTGGTTTTTTGACACGAATTACACGAATTGCATGAATGTATTATATTCATTTCAATTGATTTACAAATATAAAGTTGTGAAGAAGTGTTTTTTTTGACACGAATTGCACGAATTTTTATTTATAAATTTGTGAATCAGTGGTTGAAATTTTATAACTATGGAAGACCAAAAAACCTGGAACAGAAACCAAAAATGGTTGGAAGAAATTGAATTACTAAAATCCATTATCGAAAAAACGGAGTTGGTAGAAACGGTAAAATGGGGCGGTATTGTTTATACTTGGAACAACCGCAACATCATTGGAATTGGTGGATTTAAAGATTATTTCACCATTTGGTTTTTTAACGGTGTTTTTCTTTCAGATGAAAAAAAAGTATTGGTTAATGCCGGTGAAGGTGTGACGAAAGGATTACGCCAATGGCGATTTACTTCGAAAGAGGAAGTAAATGAAAAACTTGTCCTTCACTATGTGAATCAAGCCATAGAAAATGAAAAAAACGGACTTTCTATCAAGCCGGAAAAGAAAGAAGTAAAACCGTCAGACTTTTTTCTTACGCAATTGAACCAAAGTGCAGCATTGGTGGAAAAATTTAATTCCTTTTCTCCATACAAACAGAAAGAATTCATCGAATATATCGATTTGGCTAAGCAAGAAAAAACGAAACTTGACCGTTTTGAAAAAATAAAACCGATGCTTTTAGCAAACATCGGTTTAAATGATAAATATCGGAAATAATTATTTTTTCTCTACTAATTTAGCACTCATTTCCATTGAAATAGCTGAGCGTTCCATTTTGATTTTTCCGGCCATAGTTTCAATTACCACCGTACCTTCAGATAATTCAGCTACTTTTCCGTGAATTCCACTTTTAGTGATGATACGGTCGCCTACTTTTAGGTTATTTTCGAATTCTTTTTCTTGTTTGGCTCTTTTTTGTTGCGGACGAATCATGAAGAAATAAATCACCACGAACATCAACAAAAAAGGAAATAAAGACTGGATATTTTCCATTATAATTGAGTTATTGAGTTACAGTTGTTGTTTCTGCCGGTTTAGCTTTTGGCGTTACATTGGCTTTAATAGAAAGCACATCTCTACCGGTTACGGTATTGGCAGTAATGTTCACCGATTTTTGTTGCATTCCCGGTTTTCCGCCACTATCAAACGTAACTTTCATTTTACCTGATTTACCCGGTTTGATTGGTTCTTTTGGATAATCAGGAACGGTACAACCGCATGAACCGGAAGCATTGGTAATTAACAAATCAGCATCACCAGTATTGGTAAAGGTAAATACTGTTTCTACTTTATCACCTTCGTTAATTACGCCAAAATCGTGCTCTTTTTTGTTGAAAGTCATCACCGGATATTTACCGTCCACTTTGTTTTCAACCGATTGAACAGCTGCATTTGGTTCAGTATTTTCAATTGGAATACCTGCTTCGTTCACCATTTGTGGAGCATACATTTCAACATCTTTACTGTTGGGATCAACTTTTGATAAAGCATCTTCTTTTTTACAAGCCGTTACAGCTAAAAGTGCTGCAAAAGCGAAAGCATAAAACGAATTCTTTTTCATTTTCTTTAGTTTTAAATTTTACATTAAACCGCGTCCGGTCTTATTGAGTTTATTTGTTTTTTGATATTCTTTTACGAGGTTGTCTAAGATTCCATTGATGAAAATACTACTTTTTGGCGTAGCATATTCTTTGGCAATTTCCAAATATTCATTAATGGTTACTTTGATAGGAATGGATGGAAAACGCAAAAATTCACAAATCGCCATTTTCAACATGATGGTGTCGATTTCAGAAATACGTTCAGGGTCCCAATTAGGAGTTCGGTCTAAATATTCTTTGGCCAAATCCTGTTCGTTTAAAACCGTTTTACGGAATAAATCCTTTGCAAAGTCTTTGTCTTCCGCATCTTTGTATAAAGTTGGAATTCCTAAAATGAAAAGATTGCTTTCCTCCAAAGTTTTTAGCTGTTTCAAAAACATGGTATTCACCAAAGGAATATCATCCACCCATGTTAATCGGAAATCTTCAAGATAATCGAACAATTTATCGTTGGTAGCAATTACTTCTTCAAATAATTTCGCTACAAACTGCTTATCATCTTCAAAAGAATTTTCTTTACTAGCCAAATAATCTATGTATAACTTACTTTTTTTGGTTTCTTCCAACAACAACAAAATCATGTCATCGTTTTGTTTCCAGTTGATGATTTTGAATTTTTCAAGGTTATCGGCCAACAAGTTGTTTTTGTCTAACGAAACCAAGACACGATTTTTAATGAATTTTTTGTTTGGATTTTTATCCTTTTCGGTGGCAAGGTGTTTTTTGGCAGCAATTTCTAAAAATTCTTCCTCTTTTCTTCTGATTTCCATCAAAACGGAGACCATAATCAAGTATAAATTCTGAATGCTTTCTAAGCTGGAGAATAAAAATTTTTCCTCTTTTTCTAACTCTTCAGAACCACTTTGATGCATGGCATAAATCGTTTGTAGAATTTTAACGCGTATATGTCTTCTGTTTAACACTTGATAAGAACTTTTAAAAAATTAGTGACGCCCTAAAAAGAGCGTCACAAAAATAAGATTATTTATTGAAAAAAAAGGCAAAAATTATTTTCCGGCTTCTTTTTTACGTTGTTCAATTTTGTTTTGAGCAAAAGTTAACGCCGCTTGGTGCGTAGTCATATTGTTTTTAACCGCAAAATCTAAAATCTCTAAAGTAGTATTATAAATGTTTTCGGTTCTTCTCATAGCTTCTGCTTTGTCGTAATGCTCGATTTCAGCATAAACATTGATGATTCCACCTGCATTGATTAAGAAATCAGGAGCATATAAAATACCTCTTTCTTGTAAAATTTTACCGTGCACATTTTCATTTGCCAACTGATTATTAGCTGCTCCCGCCACAATTGAAGCATTCAATTTATAAATGGTTTCATCGTTGATGGTTGCACCCAACGCACAAGGAGCGTAGATATCAACCTCAGCACTATATAAATCTGGCCCATTGAACACTTTTGCACCATATTTTGCTCCCATTTCATTTAAACGAGCTTCATTAATATCCGCAATGGTTACAATTGCACCTTCTTTTGTTAAGTAATCTACCAATGTTTCACCTACGTGACCGATTCCTTGAACCAACACTTTTTTACCGGCCAACACATCTGAACCGTATTTGAATTTAGCCGCTGCTTTCATTCCCATATATACACCATAGGCCGTAACAGGAGAAGGATTTCCGCTTCCACCTCTCGATTCTGAAATTCCGGTAACATAAGGAGTCACATCACGAACGGTGTCCATGTCTTCTGTTTGCATCCCTACATCTTCAGCCGTGATATATTTTCCGCTAAGCGAATGCACAAACTCACCAAATTTACGCATCAATTCAGGTGTTTTTTGTGTTTTAGCATCTCCAATGATAACAGCTTTTCCACCCCCTAAATTAAGACCTGTAATAGCAGATTTAAATGTCATCCCACGAGATAAACGCAATACATCGTTCAATGCTTCCCACTCGTTGGTATAATTCCACATTCGAGTTCCTCCTAAAGCCGGTCCTAAAACTGTGTTATGAATACCAATTATTGCTTTTAAACCAGTATCTTTGTCATTGCAAAAAACAATTTGCTCATGGTTATCAAATGATACTTGACCAAATACAGGATCCATTTTTTGTAGCTCTTTAGGAGTAGTAACTTCTGCTATCATAGTTAAAAATTTAAAAGTAAAAAATTATGACTTTGTCAAAAAGACCTAACAAAAGTAGAATATAATTTAAAAGAACGCAATTTAATTTCAAAATTTTAATAATACGTTAATAAAAAAGAAAAAGAATAAAATCGAAATTCATTTTATTATTCTCAATTATTTAACACATTTAAACACAATCATACCCCAATCTATAATTTGCCATGAAAGAATTACAGTATTTAAACAAATATTTCGTCAAATATAAGAACAGGTTTCTATTAGGAATTTTCATCACCATAGTGGCTCAAATCTTTTCGTTGTTTATTCCGAAATTAGTGAGTCATTCCATGAATATTATTGATGCTTATCTTAAAAATCCCACTTCAGATATTAGTTTTATTCGTAAAGAATTGCTCATTAGTTTAGGATTGATTTTAGGAGCAACGATAATTGCGGGTGTGCTGACTTTTTTAATGCGTCAAACCTTAATCGTCATGTCGCGTTATGTGGAATTTGACCTTAAAAATGAAGTCTTTCAACAATACGAACGTTTGAGTCAGCATTTTTATAAAAACAATCGCACCGGAGATTTGATGAACCGCATTTCGGAAGACGTAGGCAAAGTGCGAATGTATGTTGGACCAGCTGTAATGTACACCATCAACACCATTATTCGTTTTGTGATTGTTATTATTTATATGTACAATGTTTCGCCACAATTGACCTTATATACGCTATTACCCTTGCCACTTCTCTCCTATTTTATTTTTAAATTGAGTAAAGAAATCAACATTAGAAGCACCCGTTATCAGGAAAATTTATCCACCTTATCCAGTTTTACGCAAGAAATTTTCTCGGGTATTCGTGTGATAAAAGCCTATGCCTTAGAAAACCAAAACCATGATAAATTTGGTGAACTTTCGAATGAAAGCCGGGATAAAAATTTAAAATTATCGTATGTAAATGCGTTGTTTGGTCCGTTGATGATTTTATTGATTGGCTTGAGCAACCTTGTGGTAATTTATTTTGGCGGAATGATGTATATCAACGGAACCATTGCCAATATCGGAACCATTGCGGAGTTCATCTTGTATGTAAACATGCTTACTTGGCCGGTAGCTTCCATTGGATGGGTTTCTTCATTAGTACAAGAAGCGGAAGCCTCTCAAAAAAGGATAAACGAGTTTTTAAAGATTGAACCGGAGATTAAAAATAATTCTACAAAAGAAGAAGAAATTCATGGAACGATTGCCTTTAAAAATGTGAGTTACACCTATGAAGATACGCAAATTAAAGCCTTGAAGAACATTTCGTTTGAGATAAAAAAAGGAGAAACATTGGCTATTTTGGGTAAAACCGGTTCCGGAAAATCGACGATTCTTTCCTTGTTGTGTCGATTGTATGATATAAGTGAAGGAACAATATTAATGGATGGAAAACCACTTCATACGCTTAACTTAGAACGTTTACGAAACAGCATTGGTATTGTTCCACAAGATGCCTTTTTGTTTTCGGATTCCATTCAAAACAACATCAAATTCGGAAAAGAAACCGCTACTGATGAGGAAGTGAGAGACGCCGCAAAATTAGCTGTTGTGCATGACAACATCATACAGTTCAAAAACCAATATGATACAATTTTGGGTGAACGAGGTATTACCCTTTCAGGCGGACAAAAACAACGCGTATCGATTGCAAGAGCCTTATTAAAAAATCCCGATATTTTATTATTTGATGATTGTTTGTCAGCAGTAGATACCGAGACGGAAGAACAAATTTTAACGAATTTATTCCAATATTGCCAAAATAAAACCACTATTATTGTGAGTCATCGAGTATCTTCTGCCAAAAATGCGGATAAAATTATCATTTTAGAAGACGGTGAAATTATACAACAAGGTACTCATTTCCAATTATTAAATGAAGAAGGCTATTACAAAGAACTCTATTGGAAACAACTTTCTGAAAAAGAATTGTCATAATTTTTTTGCTATTTCAAATATTTTTTAGATTTTTGGTTCACTTACAACCTAAAATTTGAGCGAACGATTATGAGAGAAAATGACATGTTAGAAAAAGACGAAATTTTTTCTAAAGTTTTAAGAGCAGGAAGAAGAACCTATTTCTTCGATGTTAGAGCCACCAAAGCAGACGATTATTACATCACCATCACAGAAAGTAAAAAATTTACAGAAGAAGATGGTTCATTTCACTTCAAGAAACACAAAATTTATTTGTACAAAGAAGATTTTGTAGCTTTTAAGGAGATTTTAAACGAAATGACCGCTTATGTTTTGGATCATAAAGGTGAAGAAGTGATTTCTGAACGTCACCAAAAAGATTTCAAAAAAGAATATGAGTCAAATTCATCTGAAAACAGTGAAAGCACCAAAGGAAGTTTTACCGACATTGATTTTGATGACATTTAAAAAAGTATCCCTTCTGAAAAGAGGGGATTTTTTTTATCCAATTCGCAAACCATTTTCCACTTTTTTATCTGAAGAAAGTAAGATTACATTATTGTCTTTTCCCAGTGAACCCATTACTAAACATTCGCTCATCCAATTACCAATTTGTTTTTTAGGGAAATTAACCACGGCCACAATTTGTTTGCCGATTAACTCCTCTTTTGTATAGCATTGTGTGATTTGAGCAGAAGACTTTTTGACGCCTAATTCTTCCCCAAAATCAATCCATAAACGAAAAGCCGGTTTTCTGGCTTCCGGAAAATCCTGTGCATCGAGGATGGTACCGATACGCATTTCCACTTTTTCAAAATCTTCCCAATTAATCATAATCCTATCTTGATAAAAAAATAAACTCAAAAATAAGGGTATTTGTCGAAAAATTCATAACTTTCAACAAAACAAAATGCATTCTTATTATCATGGCTAATACTGAATCAACAATGATTCCTTTGGGTACGCTAGCACCCGATTTTAAACTGATGGATACCAATTCAAATGATGAATTTACATTTGCTGATGTAAAAGGAGAAAAAGGAACCCTTATCTTTTTCATTTGCAATCACTGTCCGTTTGTGCATCATGTCATGGAAGAAATTATCATGATAGCCAATGATTATCGCGTGCAAGGAATTGGAATGGCGGCTATTTCGAGTAATGATGCTTTGCAATATCCGCAAGATGGTCCGAAAATGATGACTGAATTTGCTTTTCAACATAAATTCGAATTTCCGTATTTATATGACGAAACTCAAGAAGTAGCCAAAGCGTATGATGCGGCTTGCACTCCGGATTTCTTTTTGTTCAACAATCGTAATCAATTGGTGTATCGTGGACAATTGGATGATTCTCGTCCCGGAAACGGTATCCCGTTAAGCGGAAGTGATTTGCGTGGTGCCATTGATAGTGTTTTGTATAATCGAATCGTAAATCCCGTTCAAAAACCAAGTATGGGATGTAATATAAAATGGAAAAAATAAATGGAAATTTTTCACCTTAGTGCTGAGTGTTATCCGGTAGCCAAAGTGGGCGGTTTAGGAGATGTGGTGGGTGCGTTACCAAAATATTTAAATAAATTAGGCCACTATGCCAAAGTGGTCATGCCCGGTTATGACAATAAATTTGCCAAAGAAAATGAATTTGATGTGATGCATCAAGGTCAATTGCGATTGGGGTATTTTGTGTTTACTTATACCATCTTAAAAGAAAAAACCAACAAACTCGGTTTTGAATTGTATTTAATTGCTATTCCTGAATTGTTTGACCGGCCGAATGTTTATTCCTATGAAGATGATACGGAGCGATTTACTGCTTTTCAAGTGGCTTTTTTAAATTGGCTAACCGAAACCAATCAAGTACCGGATATTGTGCATTGCCACGATCATCACACCGGATTGATTCCGTTTATGATGGCTCATGCACCGATTTATCAACAATTGAATCGTATTCCTACTGTTTTAACTATTCATAACGGACAATATCAAGGTTGGTTTGGTTTTGATAAATTGAATTATTTGCCTCAAGTCAGTTCGAGTCGTTTAGGCTTTTTAGAATGGAATGGCATTATCAATCCATTGGCTTCAGCCATAAAATGTGCATGGAAAGTCACCACCGTTTCACCCAGTTATTTAGATGAATTGAGTGAAAAAGCAAACGGTTTAGAAAATTTATTACGATTTGAACGTCCGAAAAGTTTGGGCATCCTTAACGGAATTGATACTGAAGTGTGGAACCCGAACACGGATGAATTGTTGCCGCACACCTACTCTACCAAAAACTATAAAACCGGAAAAGCAAAAAACAAAGCGTACTTGTGTGAACAGTTTAATTTAGATCCTACCAAACCACTTTTCACCTTTATCGGACGGTTGGTTGGCGAAAAAGGAGCTGATTTATTACCCGAAATGTGTAGTATCGCTTTAAGTCGAAATCCCAACGAAATTAATATTTTGATTTTAGGTTCAGGTGATTCACATGTAGAACACCAATTGAGTCAATTAAATCAGTTTTACCAAGGAAATTACAATGCTTACATTGGTTACAATGAAAAATTGGCCCACATTATTTATGCCGGAGCCGATTATCTATTGATGCCTTCCCGCGTTGAACCTTGTGGATTAAATCAATTATATGCGTTGCGGTATGGCACCATTCCAATTGTTAGAAGAACAGGAGGTTTGAAAGATACCGTGATAGACATTGGCGATGGTGGTTTTGGAATTTGTCATGATCAAACCAGTGTTTTTGATGTGAACCATTCCATTACTCGAGCAATTGATTTGTTTTATGACACCCAATTATTTGACCAAACTCGAAAAACAATTATGCAAATTGACCACTCTTGGGAAAAAGTGGCAGAAGAATATATAGCGGTTTACCAATCTTTAAAAAATTAGTTTTATGAATAAAAAAGAAGTTTTAGCCATTATTTTGGGAGGTGGACAAGGTTCACGATTGTATCCGTTGACGGAAAGTCGTTCAAAACCGGCAGTGCCGATTGCCGGAAAATATCGTTTAGTTGATATTCCGATTTCCAATTGTATCAATTCCGATATTAAACGAATGTTTGTATTGACACAATTCAACTCCGCTTCGTTGAATCAACACATTAAAAACACCTACCATTTTAGTTATTTTAGTACCGCTTTTGTGGATATTTTAGCCGCTGAACAAACACCTGACAACCCCACTTGGTTTCAAGGAACTGCCGATGCGGTAAGGCAATGTATGCAACACTTTTTGAATCACGAATTTGATTATGCGTTGATTTTATCCGGTGACCAATTGTATCAAATGGATTTTAACCACATGATTACAGCTCATCAACAAAGTGGTGCTGCTATTACCATTGCTACTTTACCGGTAAGTGCAAAAGAAGCCCCTGAATTTGGTATCTTAAAAACCGATGAAAATAGTTGGATTACATCATTCATCGAAAAACCAAAGGCAGATTTATTACCCCAATGGACATCGGATGTGAGTGAAGAAATGCAACAAGAAGGAAGACATTATCTGGCTTCAATGGGTATTTATATTTTTAATCGGGATTTGTTGATTGATTTAATGAACAATCCGGATACGAAAGATTTTGGAAAAGAAATTATTCCACAAGCGATAGGTCACCAAAAAGTATTAAGTTATCAATACGAAGGATACTGGACGGATATTGGAAATATTGATTCCTTTTTTGAAGCGAATTTAGGTTTAACAGATGATATTCCAAAATTCAATTTATTTGATAACAGTAGTAAAATTTACACCCGTGCTAGGGTTTTACCTCCAGGAAAAATATTAGGGAAAACTACAGTAGAACAATCTATTGTTGCGGAAGGTTGTATTATTAATTCAGCTACTATTGAACATTCAGTAGTTGGGATTCGTTCGCGAATAGATGAAGGAACATTGGTAAAAAATTCCTATATTATGGGTAGTGATTACTACCAGAATTTAGATGAACTAAACCATAATATCGCTCACAATATCAAGAACATAGGAATTGGAAAAAGATGTTTTATCCACAATACCATAGTAGATAAAAATTGTAGAATCGGGAATGATGTGTACTTGAATGGTGGCAAACATTTAGAAGATGTAAACACGAAACTATACACCATTAAGGAAGGGATTATCGTCATCAAAAAAGGAGCTGAAATTCCGGATGGATTTAGAATAGAATAATTGAAAAAGCCGTTGAACAAAAAATCAACGGCTTTGTTTTTTTTCTAAAATCACATCAATTGGTCGATTCGTTCTGGGTCCGAATTGTTGTGCTTGCCGTTCGTTTTCTGAAGAACACAAAATATACATGTTGAAAGGGTACAATTGAATGATTTGTGTTTCAAACCAACCACCATTTTCTTCTCCGTCTATGTCTTCAATTTTTACTGAAAAACTGTCTGCTAAAAAAGTATTGACTACTGATAGCAAGTAATTATCTTTAGCAAAAGGAAAAAACCATTTGGCATCAGGATCATCGTTGTGTACTTTTTCTCCGGCTTTGTTGAGTTTATAATTGGGAGTAAAAAGTAAAGGTTTATTATTGTTTACCCAACTCCAACGGTTGTTTTTATTGATAACTTCGTTGCCAACACTATCAACAATGGTAATTCGAAGATTTTTTATGTTTTCTTTTTTCCCTTTTTCATGCACATTCACTACTAAATAAGAAGTAAAATCATAGCCACAATGCGGTGCATTGATGATTTGAGCATTCAATGAGCCGGTTAATAGCAGAAAAAAGATAAAAAAGTATCTCATTATTTTGTTGATGTGGTAAAGATAAGAAAGCAAAAGTTATTCCAAAATCAATTTAAAAAACGAAATCATATACTGCCTGCGTTGCAGGAGATTTCTATTTCGACTTCGTCATCTTGCGAAATGACAAAAGTAGTGCAAAAAAAAGCACTCATTTCAGAATGCTTTTTTTAAATATGAAGTTAAAATCTCTTTTTACTTATTTCACTCCCATCAATTCCACATCAAAAATCAATGTTGCATCGGGTGGAATAACTCCACCTGCTCCACGAGAACCGTAGCCTAAATAGGATGGAATCACAAAACGAGCTTTGTCGCCTACTTGTAATAATTGAATTCCTTCGTCCCAACCTTCAATTACATGACCCATTCCTAGAGGAAAATCGATGGGTTGTTTACGTTTATAGGAAGAATCGAATACCATTCCGTTTTCTAGTGAACCTGAATAATGTACAGAAACCGTTTTCCCTTTTTCAGCTTGTTTCCCGTTTCCTTTTTGGATGATTTTATAACGTAAACCGCTTTCAGTTTTTTCAAAACCGGCTGCTAATTTTTCTAATGCTTCTTCTGCTTTTGCTTTTTCTTCGGCAATTCTTTTTTCACGAGAGCCTTCAAAGGTTCTAAACGCTTCGATGGCATTCCATTTTTGAGCTTCCTCACCTACTCTTACAATTTCTAGCGTTTCTAACACATCACCTTGAGCAATAGCATCTACCACATCTTGCCCTTCTACTACATTTCCAAAAACGGAATGTTTTTTGTCTAACCATGGTGTTGCCACGTGTGTGATAAAAAATTGAGACCCATTAGAACCCGGTCCGGCATTCGCCATGGATAAAACTCCTGGACCATCATGACGTAAATCAGGGTGGAATTCATCATCAAATTGATAACCCGGTCCGCCTGTTCCAATTCCTTGTGGACAACCGCCTTGAATCATAAAATCTGAAATCACTCGGTGAAATTTCAAACCGTCATAATAAGGTTTTCCCATTGGTTTAGCCTCATTTTCTAATTGACCTTCAGCTAAACCTACAAAGTTTCCTACTGTACCAGGTGTTTTATCGTGCGTTAATTTGACTAAAATTGTCCCTTTTGAGGTATTGAATTTAGCGTAAATTCCGTTTTCCATTTTGTTTTTTTATTTTAATTGAGGTGCAAATTTACAGTTTTCTGATGGAATTTCATCCTCAAAATAGAATGAGAACCATTTTGAAAAATAATTCTTTATCGATTTGAATAGTCTTCCATTTCCAAGTCTTTATCAAACGGACTTTTCGTAAATGGGTAAATCGCTTGTTTCACATATCCTTTCGGAAAGTTTGCTTCTAGTAAACCCGTATCTTTTGGCCATTCATTTTCCGGTAAATAATAAGTGCCAAACATTTTATCGATAAAAGGAAAAATTGTTGCAAAATTCTTTCCATAATAATTCGGATCTTTACAATGGTGCCAATGATGGTATTGAGGTGTCGCAAAAATATATTTCAAAAAACCAAAATTAATACGGGTATTAGCATGAATTAAAACCGCATGAATAGCCATAAAAACAACATAAACACTAAATGTAATTGTTGAAAATCCAAATACATAAAGTGGAATAAAAGCCATCGAACGGGTAACAAAAATATCTACAAAATGCGTTCTGGAACCGGCTAACCAATCCATGTTTTCCGTAGAATGATGAATGGAATGAAAACGCCATAAAAAATGATGCGTATGAAAAAATCGATGTGTCCAATATTGAAATAAATCAGCAATAAAAAAGGCAAAAAACAATTCAATCAAAAACGGTAAATTTTGCACCCAAGCCTGTAGTTCTGATAATCCTATCCATCCGAAAAAAAGTTTCGCCGGTTGTTGGGTAATGATACCAAAAAACTGAACTAACAAATGACTTACGGTGAAATAAATTAAATCAGTTCTCCATTCTTCATGAAAGGTTTTCTGATCTTTTCGTTTTGGGAAAACCATTTCAATGGGTACGAAAATAATGGCCATCAAAAACAAATCGAGTAATAACCAGTCTAAACCAATATACCATTTAGAACCATTTACTATAGAAGGAGCAACATTAAATCCGCCCGTAACAATAGCCATTACGCAAAAAAGAATACCAATTAACGCCCACTTTTTGTTTCGGCTTACCATTAAACTAATTACGCCAAAAAAGAAAGAAGCTACAATACAAGCTGTTAAAAGAATTTTCATCGATTCACCAGTGTACACTTCTCTAAACTCAGGAGTAGTTAACCATTCCGGATATTTAAAACATAAAACACCCAAAAAGGACAAAATACCCAAAAAAATGGATGTATATCCGCTTATGTAACCTTTACCAAAATCTAAATTTTCTTTTACTTCCATATTGTACAGAATTTATGACTGCCAAAAATAATTATTTATGGTTTAAAAACAACCTGATTAAAAGTTAGTATTTTTACATCCTAAAAAACTAGTATGCGAATTGATATCATCACCGTTTTACCAGAATTATTGCGAAGTCCGTTTGAAGCTTCTATTCTTAAGCGAGCCATAGACAAAGGTTTGGTGGAAGTTCACTTGCACAATTTGCGTGATTATTCTACTAACAAACAAAAAAGTGTGGATGACTATCAATTTGGCGGTGGTGCCGGAATGGTAATGACGATTCAGCCTATAGACGATTGTATCAGCCAACTCAAAAGTGAACGCCATTACGATGAAGTGATTTACATGACTCCGGATGGTGAAACATTAAATCAAAAAATGGCGAATTCGATGTCGCTTTTAAAAAATATCATCATTCTTTGTGGACATTATAAAGGTGTAGATCAACGTGTTCGTGATCATTTCATCACGAAAGAAATTTCGATTGGCGACTTTGTGCTTTCCGGAGGGGAATTAGGTGCTGCCGTCTTAAGTGATGCGATTATTCGATTGATTCCGGGTGTTTTGAGCAATGAAACCTCGGCTTTGACCGATAGTTTTCAGGATAATTTGTTGTCGGGACCCATTTATACTCGTCCGGCTGAATACAAAGGTTGGAAAGTACCCGACGTTCTATTAAGCGGAAATTTTGCCGAAATCGATAAATGGCGGGAAAACCAATCGTATGAACATACGAAAAACAGACGTCCGGATTTGTTGGAGGAATAAATTCAGTAAGTAGTTGGTTAGAAGTAAAGTAAATTGTGTAAATTTGACTTAACTAACCTTTACCAATATGAAAAATGTAACCATTGAAATCAAGTGGGCCATCTTCTTTTCTTTGATGACCTTGGCTTGGATGTTTTTAGAAAAAATTTCCGGCTTACACAGTACGTACATTGATTATCATCTCTATTTGACCAATCTATTTGCTATTCCGGCGATTTGGATGATGGTTTTAGCTTTGAAAGACAAGAAGAAAAATTTCTATCACGGACAAATGTCTTACACACAAGGCTTGGTATCCGGAATTATTTTATCTGTTTTTATTGCATTGATTAGTCCACTAACGCAGTGGGTCATTAGTTATGTCATCACACCGGAGTATTTCCCAAATGTAATTAAACGCTCCGTTGAGATTGGTTATTTTGCTACTACAGAAGAAGCAGAAGCACAATTTAATTATCCTAATTACGCTAAACAAAGTGCAATTGGCTCACTGGTTATGGGTATTTTAACCACCGTAATTGCCATGCTATTCCTTCAAACAAAAAATAAGGGATAATTACATGTTTTGCGTGTAGAAGTTATAATCTTTTAAAACCGTTCGAATAAAATCAGTATCGTTACCGGAAGTATTTTTGATTCCGGTAACTTGTTCTATTTTGGTGCGAAGTTTTATCAACGTCGCATAATCTCTTTTGGCAACCGCTATATTAAAGGTTTCTTTAATGATTCGAGCATCATTATCACTTAATTTGATAACCAAAGGATACGTAGGCACATATGCTTGATCAATTTCTTCCAAAATAGTGTGGTTGATGTTGATGTTGTTTTTTAGACTGATAACCGCTGTACCGGCAGTCATATCGCCCAATCGTTGTGTTTTTGAACTGGTGATTAACGCAATTAAACCAATCGCACCACTACTCAAATTAATATCAATAATTCTGAACAACCATCGAATTAAGTAATCTCCAAAGGTAGCTTGATAACCATCAATTTTGACAACTTTGATTTTCATCAATCGTTTGCCGATGGTTTGTCCTTCCAATAAACTTTCAAATAATAAAGAATAAAAAATAACAGGTGAATAGATTACTATTACAATGGCAAAATACGACCAGGTATCCAATCCAAACATCCTTTCATTGAACCCTAAGGAGTAGAAAAATATTCCCCAAACCACAATTGAATAGGCAATTTTTACCAATAAATCCAATAAATAACCCAGCATTCTGTGCCCAACAGTAGCAGCGGTAAAATTTATCGTAACATTTTGTGTAGTGGTTATGGATAATTCTGACATATTTTATATTTTAGCAAACGATGAGAGAAGTTGCGTTCATAAAGCAAAATAAAGCAAAATGGCTTGAATTTGAACAAGCTATTTTTGGTAAAGCTAAAAAAAATCCTGATGAAATGGCTAGTTTGTATATCCATTTGGTCAATGATTTGTCGTATGCACAAACGTATTACCCTAAAAGTAAGACGGTTGTGTACCTCAACTACCTCGCTTCACAAATTTATCAAAAGATTTATAAAACCAAGCGAACAGAGCAAAATAGAGTGGTTTATTTTTTTTCCACCGAAGTTCCTTTGATTGTTTATGAATACCGAAGATACTTGGTATATGCATTTGTATTGTTCTTTTTTTGCACGGGAATCGGCGTTTTATCTGCAAAATATGATATTGATTTTGTTCGTTTGATTTTAGGTGATCAATATGTCAACATGACGCTTGAGAACATCAAAAACGGAAATCCGGTTGCTGTTTATAAAAGTGGAAGTAATTGGGGCGGATTTATTGCTATTACCATGAATAACTTGTACGTAGGTGCCCAATGCTTCATTTGGGGCGTCTTTTTGGGAATCGGAACATTTTACATCATGTTGCAAAACTGTATTATGTTGGGTTCATTCCAATATTTCTTTTACCAAGAAGGAGTTTTTTGGGAAAGTGTTCGCGGTATTTGGATTCACGGTTCCATGGAAATTTTTGCCATTGTAATTGAAACCGCTGCCGGTTTTATGTTGGGAGCTTCCATTCTTTTCCCGAAAACCTATTCTAGGATGAATTCCTTTAAAATAGGATTTAAAAACGGTTTAAAAATATTTTTAAGTACGATTCCTTTTACTATTGCAGCCGGATTTTTAGAAGGATTCGTCACCCGATATGCCTTGGAAATGCCCTATTGGTTGAATGTCATCATCATTTTAGGAACATTGAGTATGATTTCATTTTATTTCCTCGTATTTCCATTTATTGTAAACAAAAAAATGAAATCCGTTACTTTAAAAACTTAAGATATGTTTCAACTGTTTAAGAAAAGAAATTTTAGCGAATATATAAGTGATACCTTCTTGTTTTTCAAAGAAAACGGGTCTCATTTCTTTAGAAACTATTTTATCATCAACGGAGCTTTATTGATTCTTTTGGTGGCTCTCTCCTATTTTGTGTTCAAGGTATATTTTGAACTGATTTTTTCCAATATTGGTTCTACTTCAACTAATTTTCTAGATGATTATTTTAATAATAATGTCGGTTTGATTATTGGTGTTTTTATTGTTTTCTTTCTGCTGATTCTTTTTGTATCGTTGGTTAATTATACTTTTCCTGTACTTTATTTAAAACTATTGGAACAACACAAAGGGCAACATTTTGATACTAAAGAAATTATTGATGAATTCAAATCTTCTTTCGGGAAAGTAGTCATCTTCTTTTTAGTCATTTTTCTACTCAGTATAACAGTTGGATTATTGATTATGGGATTATTGGTCGCGATGATGTTTATCCTCATCGGATTTGTTGTAGCTATCATTTTAATTCCGGCACTTATTGCCTTTGTTCAATTTAGTTTTTATGAATACATGAATGCTGAAATTGGGGTTTTTGATGCTTTAGGAAAAGGCTATTCTAAATTGACCCAAAACTTTTGGCCGATAGTGGGTTCAACTATTATTATGTATGTCATTATTCAAATTGTTGTGAGTATTTTTTCTGTCATTCCCTATGTAATTGGAATTGCAAGTATGTTTACCAGTCTTGAAAATCAAAGTTCACAAGAAGAAGCTTTTTCAACCTTTGGCATCATGATGGTGATTGTAATGTGTATTTCAATATTGTTGAGCTATATATTAAATAATTTATTGATCGTGAATAATGGTGTCATTTATTACAGTTTACGTGAAGAAAACGAAAACAAAAACACCATAAACGATATTGATTTGATTGGAACAGACGGTGAATAAACTCCTCTACATACTTCTTTTTTTAACTTGTTTACAATCGTTTGCACAAGACAGTTTGTCTGTTGGAGTGAAAGAAGAAAAGATACTTTTTACTGAAAAAGACATTAAAATTGATTCTTCTTTGATTGAAAATAGAACATTTGAACAACTGTTTAAAGACAACTATCAAGACAATGATTACATTTATGAACAAGCTGTAAAAGAATCATCTTGGTGGGATCGATTTAAACAATGGTTGGCCGATTTTTTCAAACGATTGTTCAACTTAAGTAGCGACACGGTTTCCGGAAAAGTTGTAGATATTGTCATAAAAACATTGGCGGTACTGCTCATTATTTTTGTGATTTACCTGATTGTAAAAGCGATTCTAAATGGAGAAGGACAATGGATTTTCGGAAAATCATCGGATAAGAAAGTTATTCATCATGAAGATATTGAGAAAAATATTCACTTGGTAGATTTCGAAAAACTCATCAAAGACACTTTGAAATCCGGTGAACAACGATTGAGCATTCGCTACTATTATCTATGGCTTTTGAAAAAAATGTCGGATAAAAACATGATAGAATGGGATTTGGAAAAAACCAATTCTGATTATTTATATGAAATTAAAAACGAAGCTTTTCAATCAGATTTTGAATATGCTTCCTATTTATACAATTATATTTGGTATGGCGAATTTGAATTGGATGAACCGACCTTTGAAAAAGCCAAAACCAAATTTGAAAAAATGATTCATTCGCTTTAATGAACAGAACGATTAAAATATACATTATTTTTTTGGTCGCCATGATGGCGTTGATCGTTTTTGTGGATGCCAATCGACCACGACCGATTAATTGGACACCCAGTTTTGATATCAATTCTAAAATTCCGTTTGGGTTAAAAGTATTTGACCAAGAAAAAGAACATTTATTTAAAAACGATTCACTTGCTCAAATTCAGGTAACGCCTTATGAATTTTTTGATGCTCATTATGATTTTGATACGCTGGTAAACACATACAAAATCAAGGGAACATTTTTTTCGATAGATCATTATTATACTATTGACGAATCGTCAACAGATGAAATTTTATATTTTGTTTCCCACGGTAACGATGCCTTTTTGAGCATGAATTCCTTTTCTCAAAAACTAGAAGATTCCTTGAAATTTCAAATTGACAATCATTTCTTCAACGACCGAATTGAAGTCTTTTTTGCCAATAAAAAAATAGATGAAAAAGAATATCAAATGAAAATGGGCGTTTCCGGCAATCATTTTTCTTCATTTGACACATTAAAAACAACGGTTATTGGTTATCAAAAAGCAGAAGATTCTACTTTTGTGAATTTTGTAAAAATTCCATACGGACAAGGAAATTTTTATCTGCACACCCAACCGTTTGCCTTTACCAATTATTATCTTTTGAAAGATAGAAACTATCTATATGCCGAGAAAGTACTTTCATATCTTCCAAAAGGGGCTGTATATTGGTATCCAAACAAAACCTACAATACTGGTGTTTCCAATTCACCAATGCGGTTTGTTTTGACTAATGAAGGACTAAAATGGGCATGGTATATATTTTTGATTGGAATGATTATCTTTATGATTTTCAATGCTAAACGAAAACAACGGATTATTCCGATTATCAAACCATTGGAAAATACAACAGTTGATTTTACGAAGACCATTGGAAATTTGTATTTTCAAGAAGGCAATCACGATACAATTATGGAAAAGAAAATTATTTTTTTCCTTGAAAAGTTGCGACAAGATTATTTGATTGATACACAGAAATTAGAGGATGATTTTATCAAGAGAGTACATCAAAAAACCGGAAAAGACATTGCTCTGATTGAAAAAGCAGTTATGCTCATCAAACGACAACGCAAGACGTTTAAAAGCACCGAAAACGATTTGATTGAATTGAATGGTGTGCTTGAAAAAATTTTAGAAAATAAAAAATAAAGTGTAAAAAATATAGATATATGGAAGAAAATCTAATCCCATCACAACCGGAAGAAACCGTAAACTTTGAATCTCGAATTGATCTAAAGCCTTTGCAGGAAAGTATTCAAGCCATCAAACAAGAATTAAACACTGTCATCGTTGGTCAACATAAAATGATTGATCAATTATTGGTTGCTATTTTATCCAATGGTCATGTTTTGCTTGAAGGTGTTCCCGGAGTTGCTAAAACCATTACGGCAAAATTATTAGCCAAAACCTTGAGTATTGGTTTTAGCCGTATTCAATTTACGCCTGATTTAATGCCGTCAGATATTTTGGGAACTTCCGTTTTCGACCTAAAAAAATCAGAATTTGAATTCAAAAAAGGGCCTGTTTTTTCCAATTTAATTTTAATTGACGAAATCAATCGTGCTCCCGCCAAAACGCAAGCTGCTTTGTTTGAAGTAATGGAAGAACGCCAAATTACGATGGACGGTACAACTTATACTATGAATGCTCCTTTCTTGGTTATTGCCACCCAAAACCCAATTGAACAAGAAGGAACCTATCGTTTGCCGGAAGCTCAATTGGACCGTTTTTTGTTTAAAATCAACATCGATTATCCAAAATTGGAAGAAGAAATCAACATTCTTCAAAAAGAACATGCGTTGTTGAGTGAAAATAAATTAAGTAACATCAAAACCTTGCTTTCTGCTGAAGCGATTCAACAATTTCAAGTGTTGGTGAAACAAGTTTTGGTAGAACCCAATTTATTGGAATACATCGCCAAATTGGTTGTCAACACCAGAGAAAATGGCTTTTTATATTTAGGAGCATCACCAAGAGCATCGATTGCTATTTTAAACGCTGCCAAAGGTTTTGCGGCTCTTCGCGGAAGAGATTTTGTAACACCGGAAGACATCAAAGAAGCCGCTATTCCTGTTTTACAACACCGTGTGATAGTTACACCGGAACGTGAAATGGAAGGCATCACCAGCAAAGAAATCATTCAACAAATCATTGAATCTATTGAGATTCCAAGATAAAATCAATCGTTTTGAAAAAAGGGTTTAAACAGCTTTACATCAATAATTTCTTTTTCTACTTGCTAGGAGGCATAGTAGCAACATTTGTATTGAGCTTCTTTTTTCCCGTATTTTATAATTTAGCTTGGTATTTTTTGCTGATTACGGTATCGTTTTTAGTTTTGGATATCATCATTCTTTTTGCTGCTAAAACCGGAATTGAATCTACTCGAATTGTAGCAGAAAAACTCTCTAATGGGGATGAAAATCCGATTAGTGTTTCTACACGAAATTATTATACATTTGCTGTTTATGCTAAGATTATAGACGAAATTCCGTTTCAGTTTCAAGTGCGAAATTTCGAAATTAATAGAAAAATAAAAGCTTCTTCGCAAGATGACATTCAATATTTTCTTCGTCCGGTAGAACGGGGTGAATATGTTTTTGGGAATTTGAATGTTTACATTTCTTCGCCTTTACGGATCATTTCTCGTCGATTTACGTTCAATAAAGACCAAATGGTGCCTACTTATCCTTCCTACATTCAATTACGGAAATATGATTTAATGGCTTTTTCTAATAATTTGTTTCAATATGGTGTGAAGAAAATCAGAAGAATTGGTCACACGATGGAATTTGAACAAATCAAAGAATACATTCAAGGCGATGACATCAGAACCTTAAATTGGAAAGCAACTGCTAAGAAAAACAGTTTGATGGTCAATCAATTTCAAGACGAAAAATCGCAATCGGTTTACATGATTATCGATAAAGGTCGTGTGATGAAAATGCCTTTTAACGGTTTGAGTTTGTTGGATTATGCCATCAATGCAACGTTGGTTTTATCCAATGTAATTTTGAAAAAACACGACAAAGCCGGGATGTTTACGTTTTCCAAAAAAGTAGAGAATAGAGTTGTTGCCGAAAAACGTTCCTCGCAAATGCAATTGATTATGGAATGTTTATACAACATCAAAACCGACTTTTTCGAGAGCGATTTCAGTCGATTATACACCGATGTAAAGAAAAACATCAACCAACGCAGCTTACTTTTACTTTATACTAATTTTGAAACCTTAGATGGATTGCACCGACAATTGCCCTATTTAAAAGGAATTGCCAAAAATCATTTGCTCGTAGTGGTCTTTTTTCAAAACACAGAACTCAACGACTTAATCCACAAAAAAGCAGAAACCGTTCAGGAAGTATATGACAAAGTCATCGCCGAAAAATTCATGTTCGAAAAACGCCTAATCGTCAACGAGCTCAAGAAATATGGGATTTATTCCGTTCTCACCCAACCGGAAAATCTGACGTTGGATACGATTAATAAATATTTGGAAATTAAAGCGAGAGGGATTTTGTAACAGTTTCCAGTCGCTCCCGAAAGCTTTAGGGATCAGTCGCAGTTTTCACACAATCTTGTCATTCCGAAGAATGAGGACACGAGCGATAGCGAACTGGCAAAGCAATCTCTTTCTGTGATTTCTGTGAGAAAAAATTCATTCAGGTGTTCTAGAATAAAAGATTTAAGCATTTTTAGCTTTCCATTTTCTCGCATTTCATTTCAATTTTTGTTCTCAATCAAAACTTGATTAAATAATATTTCTCACAGAAATCACAGAAATCACAAAACTTGAAACCTGAAACCTGAAACATAAAAATCCATATCTTTGTAAACCAAAATCCATCACTTTGAAAACCATCACTTCCGCACAAAACCCATTCATCAAATCACTCGTTCAATTGCAGGAAAAAGCCAAAACCCGCAAACAAACCGGAACGTTTTTAATGGAAGGCAAACGCGAAATTGAATTAGCCGTAAAAGGTGGATATCAATTAGAAACTCTTTTATTTTTACCAGAATTAGTTTCTGAAAAAGACTTGAAAAAATTTGCCGTTTCAGATTGCATTGAAATTTCAAAAGAAGTCTATCAAAAATTAGCCTATCGCGACACAACCGAAGGAATCTTGGCGGTAGCCAAATCAAAATCGCATCAACTATCCGATTTAAAATTATCTGAAAATCCACTCATTTTAGTTGCCGAAGGAATTGAAAAACCCGGAAATATCGGAGCATTATTGCGAACAGCCGATGCAGCAAACATTGATGCCGTAATAATTGCCAACCCGAAAAGTGATGTTTACAACCCAAATGTGGTTCGTTCAAGCGTAGGTTGTTTATTTACCAATCAAATTGCTATTGGAACAACCGTAGAAGTAATTGCATATTTAAAAAAGCATAACATTGCCATTTATTCGGCTACTTTGCAAAATTCGAATTCTTATCATATCGAAAATTACACCACTCCAACTGCTTTAGTTGTTGGTACAGAAGCAACAGGATTAACGGAACCATGGCGTACTGAAAGCACTCAAAACATCATCATCCCTATGCAAGGCGAAATCGATTCGATGAATGTTTCGGTGGCAGCAGCAATTTTATTGTTTGAGGCGAAACGGCAGAGAGGGTTTTAAACTTTTAATTAAAAACTCTCTTATTTGTAGATTTCTTACTACATATTTTTTTAAAACATTCCACTTGCACAATTCAAATCAATTTTTTACTTTTAGTAAGTTAAGAAATTGCTATGACTGAATTAGATTTAGAGTTAGAAAACAAAGCCATTGCCAAGGAATATAAGGAGCTGCTTCGCATCAGTTATCAAACTTTAACTCCGGAGGACAAAAAAATAATCCGGAAAGCGTTTGATGTGGCGGTTGAGGCACACAAAGACCAACGGCGTAAATCGGGAGAAGCCTACATCTTCCATCCTATTGCTGTGGCAAAGATCGTAGCTTCTGAAATTGGATTAGGAGCCACTGCCATTGCCGCTGCTTTAATGCACGATGTAGTGGAAGATTCACCTATTACCGTTGCCGAAATTGAAAAAATGTTTAATCCGAAAATCGCTCAATTAGTTGATGGATTAACCAAAATAGCCAAAGTAAAAACCGATCAGGAAATTTCGATGCAAGCCGAGAATTTCCGTAAAATGTTACTGACGCTAAACGATGATGTTCGGGTAA
Organism: Flavobacterium filum DSM 17961; assembly: GCF_000425465.1. GTDB lineage: Bacteria > Bacteroidota > Bacteroidia > Flavobacteriales > Flavobacteriaceae > Flavobacterium > Flavobacterium filum. The sequence continues at coordinate 22,861 of NZ_AUDM01000019.1, forward strand.
TTCTCATCAAATTGGCTGACCGTTTGCACAATATGCAGACCATGGAATCGATGGCGGATTACAAACAAGCCAAAATTGCTTCTGAAACGCTATATATTTATGCTCCTCTCGCCCATCGATTGGGATTATATAACATCAAATCAAAATTAGAAGATTTAGGTTTAAAATATACCGAACCCGATGTGTATGCCGACATCGTTAGCAAAATGAAGGAAAGCAAGGAAGAACAAGAAGCCTATATTACTTCTATTTCTGATGTTTTAAAAAAATCACTTGATGAAGAAGGAATTGAATATACGATAAAAGGTCGTCCGAAATCCATTTATTCTATTCGACGAAAAATGCTGGCTCAAGGGGTTTCTTTTGATGAAGTATATGACAAATTTGCGTTACGAATTGTGTATAAATCCAACCAACACGATGAAAAATTTGTGGCATGGAAAATTTATTCTGTCGTAACCGATCATTATCGTCCGAGTCCGAGTCGTCTTCGCGATTGGATTTCTTCTCCAAAATCTACCGGTTACGAAGCCCTTCACATTACCGTAATGGGACCAAAAGGACGTTGGGTTGAAATTCAGGTTCGCTCAGAACGAATGGATGAAATTGCAGAAAAAGGATATGCGGCCCATTACAAATACAAACAAGGAATTTCAGAGGAAAATACGTTAGATACTTGGCTTAATTTATTAAAAGAAGCACTTGAAAATTCAACCACTAATGCAGTTGATTTTGTAGAAGATTTTAAGCTGAATTTGTATTCCAAAGAGATTTATGTTTTTACACCCAAAGGTGAAATTAAATCGTTGCCAAAAGGAGCTACTTCATTGGATTTTGCGTTTAGTATTCACTCCGAAATCGGTGTTAGAACGCGAGGAACAAGAGTAAACGGAAAATTAGTCCCGCTCAATCATGTGTTAAACAGCGGAGATCAAATTGAGATTATTACTTCGCCGAATCAAAAACCTAATTCGCATTGGTTAGATTATGTAACTACTTCACGGGCAAAAAATAAAATTAAAAACGTTCTCAACGAAGACACCAAGAAAATTGCAGAAGACGGCAAAGAACTGTTGACACGAAAACTCCGTCACTTAAAAATCACCCTTAATGAAGCAACGATTAATGAATTAGTGGTTTATTTTAAACTTAAAACCAGTTTAGATTTATTTTACCGAATTGGGATTGGTACAATTGACAATCAGCAATTAAAAGATTTTGCGGCTCAAAAGAGTAATACGTTGATGAATTTTTTCAAAAAAATCAAACGTTCGCCAAGTGTTGCTCCTGAACAAATTCAAAAATATGAGTTAAGTAAAAACTTTGATATGCTTGTTTTTGGGGCTGAACAAGACAAATTGGATTATAAATTATCGAGTTGTTGCAATCCAATTCCGGGTGATGATGTTTTTGGTTTTTTAACGATAAATGACGGGATTAAAGTCCATAAAAAAGATTGTCCGAATGCCATTAGTTTGCAATCCAATTATGCCTATCGTATTATTCAAGCCAAATGGATTGATTCATCTCAAGAAGATTTTAAAGCCGTTTTAAAAATTACCGGTATGGATACGTTAGGATTAACCAATGAACTTACAAAAGTAATTTCTAATCAAATGCATGTCAATATTCAAAGTATTTCTTTAAGTGGAGAAGCAGGAATTTTTAATGGTCAAGTAACGGTTGTAGTGCAAAACAATACCATCTTAAAACGTTTGATAGAAAACATTAAAAAGATAGATGGTATTGATAAAGTAACCCGAGTAACAAATGCAAAACTGAATTAATTATTGACATTTTTTGTTGATAATCTTTATTGAAATAGGCATTTAAAAAATGTCAAAACATAAAAATAATGTATCTTTGCAGATATTGAAAATCCGATGGAAAACAACAAAAATCAGGATATCGTAAAAAACGTTTTTACCAAATATTTGGAAGAAAAAGGACACCGTAAAACACCGGAACGATATGCTATACTTCAGGAAATTTATAACAACTCTGAACATTTTGATATTGAATCGTTGTACATCAAAATGAAAAACAAAAATTACAGAGTTAGTCGAGCAACGCTTTACAATACTATCGAATTGTTATTGGAATGTGGATTAGTGAGAAGGCATCAATTTGGTCAAAATCAAGCTCATTATGAGAAATCGTATTTTGATAAGCAACATGACCACATCATCATGACTGATACAGGGGAAGTTATTGAATTTTGCGACCCACGAATTCAGCAAATTAAAAAAACTATTGAAGAAATTTTTGGTATTGAAATCCACAACCATTCTCTTTATCTGTATGGAAATAAGAAAGTTGAGAATGAAGCTACCAAAACAATAACTACAAATTAAACACAACTATAAAGAGGAAAACCTCACAAAACAACACACAAAAATGACTGTAGATTTACTGCTCGGCCTTCAATGGGGCGACGAAGGAAAAGGAAAAATTGTAGATGTACTCACTTCAAAATATGACATTATTGCTCGTTTTCAGGGCGGTCCAAATGCAGGTCATACGCTAGAATTTGATGGAATTAAACACGTTTTACGCACCATTCCATCCGGGATATTTCATGCAAATTCCGTTAATATTATTGGGAATGGCGTAGTGATGGATCCGGTAGTATTTCAAAAAGAATTAGAAGGTTTGGAAAAATTCAATATGGATGTAAAATCTAAATTATTGATTTCCAGAAAAGCACATTTAATTTTACCTACTCATCGATTATTAGATGCTGCTTCAGAGGCTTCAAAAGGAAAAGCAAAAATCGGTTCTACATTAAAAGGAATTGGACCAACGTATATGGACAAAACCGGTAGAAACGGGATTCGAATTGGTGATATTGAATTAGCCGATTTTAAAGAACGTTACCGTTCATTGGCCGACAAACATGAAGCCATGATTTCCTTTTATGATGTTGATTTACAATACGATTTAAAAGAATTGGAAGATGAATTTTTCGCTTCGATAGAAGTGTTAAAAACGCTTACTTTTATTGATAGTGAAGAATATCTCAATCAAGCCATAAAAGCCGGAAAATCGATCTTATGTGAAGGAGCTCAGGGCTCATTATTGGATATTGATTTTGGAACATATCCGTTTGTTACTTCCTCAAATACCACAGCTGCAGGAGCCTGTACCGGTTTGGGAATTGCTCCCAACAAAGTAAAAGAAGTTTTCGGAATTTTTAAAGCCTACACCACTCGCGTGGGTAGCGGTCCATTTCCAACCGAATTATTTGATGAAGACGGTCAAACTATGGCAAGAGTTGGAAACGAATTTGGTTCTGTTACCGGAAGAGCCAGACGTTGTGGTTGGTTAGATTTAGTGGCTTTAAAATATGCCGTTCAAGTAAATGGCGTAACGGCTTTATATATGATGAAAGGCGATGTGCTATCCGGATTTAAAACCTTAAAAATTTGTACCGCTTATCGCTATAAAGGAGAAAAAATCAGTCATTTTCCCTACAATATTGAACCGGAAAATGTTGAGCCTATTTATCAAGAAATGAAAGGTTGGCAAGCTGATTTAACGGGAATGACTTCATACAACGAACTCCCACAAGAATTGAAAACGTATATCGAATTTATTGAAAAGGAATTGGAAGTTCCTATCAAAGTAGTTTCTGTTGGACCGGATAGAAAACAAACCATTCTACGATAAACACAAAAAAAAGCTGTAATGAACTTACAGCTTTTTTTATAACTAACTCAAACCAATTTATTTACTTTTAAGCAAAGTAACCGCTTCATTTGCTTTGGAATTCATAGCATGATCAAGTGCTGTATTTCCTCTTTCGTCTTTGATTTTAGGATCAGCTCCTTTTTCTAATAAAAAAGAAATGATTTCAACTTGATTATAACGAGCGGCATACATCAGCGGTGTCATTCCGTTTGTTTTTTCATTGATGTCTGCACCGTATTCAACAAACTTTTTAACCACTTCAACTTCTCCTTTACTTATTGCAACACAAAGTGGTGTAGCATAATATTTTGCATAAATGCCGGTTTCTCCGCTGTTTGCTGTTTTTGAAGTTGAATTAGCATACGTAAACTGACCAAAGCCTAACAAGGCTACTCCTAAAAAAATGATTGTTTTTTTCATACTGTTCGTTTTTTGATTAATGATTGATGATTTTTTGATGATTGATATAGTAATAGACGAGAGTCTTTTCATATTGTTACAACTTTTTTATTTTGTAACAAATCTTTAACAAAAAAAGCCAGGTATTTAACCTGACATTTAAAAGTATATTTTTGAATGTGAATTATTTCTGTAGAAATTCCAACACATTTTGTTCAATTCGCTGATGAATATTTGTTATGTCTGCTTTTACAAATTTTTCACCAATGATATTTTCATATAACTCGATGTAGCGTTCGGAAACCGTTTCGATATAATCATCCGTCATATCTGGAATTTGTTGACCATCTTTTCCTTGAAAACCATTTTCAATCAACCAACGACGCACAAACTCTTTGGATAATTGCTTTTGTTCCTCTCCTCTATCTTGTCTTTCCTGATAACCATCTGCATAAAAATAGCGAGATGAATCAGGAGTGTGAATTTCGTCAATCAACACAATTTTTCCGTCTTTCGTTTTACCGAATTCATATTTGGTATCAACCAAAATCAATCCGCGTGAAGCTGCAATTTCTGTTCCACGTTGATATAAAGCTCTTGTATAATTTTCTAAAACGAGGTAATCTTCTTCTGAAACTATCCCGTTTGCTAATATGGCTTCACGTGAAATATCTTCATCGTGTGAACCATTATCTGCCTTGGTTGTTGGGGTAATAATTGGTATAGGAAACTTGTCATTTTCTTTTAAATCTTCCGACATTTCCACTCCGCAAAGTAATCGTCTTCCGGCGGCATATTCTCTTGCGGCATGACCGGAAAGATAGCCACGAATAACCATTTCCACTTTAAAAGGCTCACATAAATGTCCGACCGCTACATTAGGATCTGGTGTGGCAATCAACCAATTGGGCACAATATCTTGCGTCAATTGCATGAATTTAGTAGCAATTTGATTGAGAATTTGGCCTTTGTATGGTATTCCTTTTGGCATTACTACGTCAAAAGCTGAAAGACGATCGGTAGCAATCATCACTAAAAGTTCATCATTGATGTTATACACTTCTCTGACTTTGCCTCGATAGACCGATTTTTGACCCGGAAAAGTAAAGTTGGTCGTTGTTATTGTATTCATATTGTTGTGTTGTTGTGAGGTGCAAAAGTAAAGATTCTTACTTTCTTAATTGCTATTAAGATTTAAAATTTTGCATAAAAAAAAGGATAGCTATGCCATCCTTTTTCAGTATGATTAAAATATTTTTAGAACATAATATTATAAGTTGCACCTACTCCCACCATTTGAATATCGACTTTGTTTTCGGTAAACGAATGTTGATAAAAACCATAAATGTTCCATTTTTTATTGTGGTATCCAATCTGTGGGTTAATATACATTCCACCGCTGTTATTTTCAACATTGGTTAAAAATCCATACCCTAAATCTGCACCCACAAAAACGCCTTCAGTTTGAAAATAGTAACGAGCAAAACCAGCTAAAGGAATTAATCCAAAATCATCTGCTCCATCTTTACCAAAAAAATGATTGTATCCCGATGCTACTCCAATGGCAAAATGTGGTGTAACCAAATACTGTCCTCGCACATCAGCACCAAGCATAAAAGAAGAAAAATCAGCTGTGTCCCCCATTGGTAATCCGGCGGTTAAACCGGCTTTGAACCAAGAATTATCTTTGGTTACGTTAATTTCCTTTTGTTGAGCAAAAGTAAAACTTGCTGTAAATACCCCTAAAACTAAAAATAACTTTTTCATTTTATATTGATTTTAATGTTAAACGATAAGTTATTAAGCAAATTTTATGCCGAAATGTAATACTATTCTTATTCTCTAAAAATCAGTAATTTAAACAGTCTTGTTATTTCTTTTTTTTGACAAAAACTTTTTAAAATTTAAATACGAAATGTATATCAAACCAAAAAACGAAAGAAATAAAAGAAAAAAAGTCAATATTATTAACCAAATCGGATAAATTGTGGTATGCCACCCTGGGATAATTGAAGTAGCAAAATCAATCGTAAAACTATAAAAAAATGCAAAAATTAAGAATATGACAATTAAAATAAAAATAATTTTTTTCATAGTTTCTAAAGTAAAAACCTCATAAACAAGAATCTATTCATGAGGTTTATATTAATTCTTAGAATATTTAGACTATAAAATTTTTAATCCAAATTCTCAATACTTTTATAGGCATCAATTACTTTTTTCACCAATCGATGACGCACAATATCTTTGTCGTCCAAGTATAGAATACCAATACCTTCTACGTCTTTTAGAATGAGTAACGCTTCTTTTAATCCGGAAATTGTTCTTCTCGGTAAATCAACTTGTCCCGGGTCGCCAGTGATAATGAATTTGGCATTTTTTCCCATACGAGTCAAAAACATTTTCATTTGTGAATGAGTTGAATTTTGAGCTTCGTCCAAAATTACAAAAGCATTGTCTAACGTTCTACCACGCATAAAAGCCAAAGGAGCAATTTGAATGATTCCTTTCAAAATATAATCTTCCAATGTTTGTGGTGGCAACATATCGCGTAAAGCATCATATAACGGTTGCATATACGGATCTAGTTTTTCTTTCATGTCACCGGGTAAAAAACCAAGATTTTCTCCGGCTTCAACGGCAGGACGCGTCAGAATAATTCGTTTCACTTGTTTTTCTTTGAGAGCTTTTACAGCCAATGCCACACCTGTATAAGTTTTACCCGTTCCGGCTGGACCAACGGCAAAAACCATGTCGTTTTTGTGAACCAAATCCACTAACTTTTGTTGATTTGGTGTCATGGCTTTGATGAGTTTGCCGCCTAAACCGTGTACTAAAATCTTGTCGTGGTCGGGCATTCGGTGCTCTTCGTGAGAGTTGCTTTGAATTACGCGGTCAATTACATTTGTATCAATGTTGTTATAACGTGTAAAATGTAACATCAAGCGGTTAAAGCGGTTTTCAAATTCATCTAATACTTCCTTCTCGCCGTATGCCTTTAGGGTGGTGCCTCGGGCAACAATTTTTAACTTTGGATAGTACTTTTTGATAGTTTCAAGATGGCTATCTTGAGCTCCCCAAAACTCTTTTGGGGCAATGTCGTGCAGTTCGATAATTCTTTCGTTCAAAAGCAACAGTTTTAAAATTAAAAAATAGTTTTTAATTAGTAGATTTGCATCACTCAAATTTAAACAAAAAACTTCGTACGTTTAACGAATAGTTATAAACAAAAAAATGTCAATAATTACACTCACGACAGATTACGGACTAAAAGACCATTTTGTTGGGGCTTTAAAAGGTAAAATCTTAACCGAATTTCCGGAAGCTAAAATCGTTGACATTTCGCATGATATTGATCCATTTAATACTGCCGAAGCAAGCTATATCATTCAAGCCGCTTATATTAGTTTTCCAAAAGGAACGGTACATCTGATTGGCGTTGATGCTGAACGAAATACTGAAAACGAACATGTAGCCATGCAATGGAATGACCAATTTTTCATTTGTGCCGACAATGGAATTTTGAGTATGCTGACGCAACGTATTTTACCGCAAAAGATTGTCGTTATTAACATTCACGACCGTTTACCTTCCAATGCAACGGATTTAGATGTTTTTAAAACAGTAGCCTGTCATTTAGCAAAAGGCGGAACATTGAACGTGATTGGTAAAGAAATTCAACAATTAAAACCTACCACGGAACTACAACCAATTGTATCTAAAGATGGAAATTCTATCAAAGGAAATGTCATTTATATTGATCATTTTGGAAATGTGGTGGTAAATATTTCTCAAAAGCAATTTTCCGAGGTTGGAAAAGGCAGAACATTTGAAATTGATATTAAACCCAAACCAATCAAATCGATACAATCGAATTATTCGGCAATAGCTGTTTCAGATAAATTTCCGATTAAGTATTTTGAAGGCGAACAATTGGCGTTGTTCAATGAAGTTGGCTTTTTAGAAATTGCTTTGTTTAGAAGCAATCCTTCCACCGTAGGAAGTGCTCAGACTTTGCTAGGAATTGGCTATCGCGATACTATTACCATTAACTTTAAATAATATTTATGTTTGTACGCATCGTAAAAATGAGTTTTCATCCGCAACATGTTTCAGCTTTTCTGGCCAATTTTGAATTGATGAAAGAAAAAATACGAAATGCTCCCGGCAACCGTTTATTAGAATTGTATCGGGATAAAAATAATCCAGATATATTTTTTACATACAGCTATTGGGAAACCGAAGAGGATTTAGAAAACTATCGCCAATCGGCATTATTTGATGAAGTTTGGACATTTACTAAACAATTGTTTAATGCCAAACCCGAAGCTTGGAGTGTTGATAAAATGGTATCTTTAACTTAATATCAAAAAAAATGTATTTATTAGTCATCCCTTTTAAACTTTTAAACTCTTAAACTTTTAAACTTTTATACTCTTAAACTTTTAAACCCTTAAACTTTTAAACCCTTAAACTTTTAAACCCTTAAACTTTTAAACCCTTAAACTTTAAACTTTTAAACAAAAAAATGAAAGCAATACTTCTCAGAGAAATAAAATCTTTTTTCGGTTCACCCATCGGATATTTAGTGATTGCCGTTTTTTTATTGCTCAACGGTCTCTTTTTATGGGTGTTTGAAGGTGATTTTAACATCTTAAACAGCGGGTTTGCCGATTTGAATCCTTTTTTCACACTCGCACCATGGGTGTTGATTTTTTTGATTCCGGCAGTTACCATGCGGAGTTTTGCAGATGAAAAAAAACAAGGAACTTTAGAGCTTTTGTTAACCAAACCCTTGACCATTCGTCAAATTGTTGGTGGCAAATTTTTAGGAGCGTTTTTATTGATTTTAATAGCACTCTTGCCTACTCTTTTATACGTTTTTGTCATTTCTGATTATGGTTCACCTGCCGGAAGTTTTGACATGGGAAGTACAATTGGCTCCTATTTTGGATTATTATTTTTAGTGAGTGCCTACACCGCTATCGGAATATTTGCTTCAACACTAACTGAAAATCAAATAGTAGCTTTTATTGTGGCGGTTTTTATTTGCTTTATGTTCTATTTTGGATTTGAAGGCATTGCCGGTTTTTTCACTTCCTTTTCTACTATTGTTGCCGGTTTAGGAATGGATTATCACTATAAAAGCATCAGTCGTGGTGTGATTGACACACGAGATTTACTTTATTTTATCAGTTTATCGATACTCTTTTTGGCTGCAACTGTTTATCAACTTAAAACGTCAAAAAACTAATGAAAATAAATACTAAAAAAAATCTTCTTTCTTTTTTGTCGCTTTTCGGAATAATTGTGGCAATCAATATCCTTGGGCATTTTTATTTTAAACGATTTGACTTGACGGATGACAAACGCTATACGCTTTCAGATAGCACTATTGAACTTCTAAAAAGTATTGATGAACCTTTGTTTATTGATGTTTTTTTAGATGGAAAATTTCCGCCGGAGTTTAAACGGTTACAAAATGAAACTAAACAACTTTTAGAAGAGTTTAGCAGTCATAATTCCAATTTAATGTTTCAATTTACCAATCCGTTGGAAGATGAAAACAATGCTCAACAGTACATTGCTGAATTGACAAATCTTGGTTTCTTACCAACCAATATCAATAGTACTCAAAAAGGAAAAAAGGAAATTATACAAATTTTTCCTTGGGCAATTGCTAATCAAGGTGAAAAATCTGTTCGTGTTCCTTTATTAGTCAACAATTTTGGAAATACACCTGCTGAAAACATCAATAGTTCGGTGCAATTACTAGAATTTGCTTTTGCAGATGCTTTAACCAAAATTACTAAAAAAGAAAAGAAAAAAATTGCCATTTTAAAAGGAAACGGACAAATGGCAGACAAATACCAAGCGGATTGTTTATTGAATCTAAAAGAATATTATCAATTAGGCGAATTTAATTTTGATTCTTTGCAAGATAATCCGAATAAAGTACTGGAAAATTTGAAACGTTTTGACGCCACTTTGATTATCAAACCTACAGAAGCATTTTCAGATAATGAAAAATATATTTTGGACCAGTATATTATGAATGGCGGAAAAAGCATGTGGCTAATGGATAAAGTGATTGCGGATATTGATTCCTTACAAAACAAAAATAATGCTTCATTAGCTTTTCCTAGGGAATTGAATGTGGATGATTTATTTTTCAAATATGGGGTTCGCATCAATTATAATTTGGTTCAAGATTTACTTTCAACCCCTATTACGGCTCAATCTGAACAAGGTGATGTGCCGATTGATTGGTTGTATTCGCCCATTATTAAATCAGAAAATAATCATGCCATTAATAACAATATCAATTTGGTTAAATTAGAATTTACCAATACCATTGACACGTTAAAAAACGGCATTAAAAAAACCATTCTTTTAAAAAGTTCGCCACAATCAAAAGCGATTGGAACACCTTTAGAAATCAATTTATATGAATTCATGGAAGGTGTTGATGAACAAGATTTTACGAAAGGAAATTTACCACTTGGCGTTTTATTAGAAGGTTCCTTTACCTCAGCATTTAAAAACCGTGTGAGACCTTTTTCAGACCCAACTCATCTTGAAAGCGGAAAGGATAACAAAATGATTGTGATTGCCGATGGTGACATCATTAATTATTCTTACGTTAATAAAAAACCATTGTTGGGTGGAATTGATCAATGGACCCAACAAGTGTATGGCAACAAAGAATTTTTATTAAACGCCATGAATTATTTATTGGATGACAATGGACTTATCAACATTCGAAACAAAGAAGTAAAATTGGCATTTTTAGATAAAGAAAAAGTGAACCAAGACTATCATTCCATTCAATTGTTAACAGTTGGACTGCCTTTGATACTCTTGTTATTGTTTGCATTAGCCTTTATCTTTTGGCGTAAAAAAACCTACGCCAGATAATGTTAATAAATTCCATTTTTTAAATTCAATAGTTCCCATTATATTTGTAGGATATAAAATAAAAAACCGAAATGAAGTTTATAGTATCGAGTTCGTATTTATTAAAACAATTACAAGTGCTTGGAAGTGTTATTAACAGTAGTAACACTTTACCAATCTTGGACAATTTTTTATTTGAATTAAACCAAAACAGTTTAGTTGTTTCAGCATCAGATTTAGAAACAACCATGTCTGCTACCTTAGATATTGACAGTAAAAGTGAAGGAAGCGTAGCAGTACCGGCAAAATTATTATTAGAAATTTTAAAAACGTTTCCGGAACAACCGTTGACCTTTACAGTAGAAGAAAATAATACAATTGAAATCAGTTCTAATTCTGGTAAATATGCTCTGGCTTACGCTGCCGGAGAAGAATTTCCAAAAGCAGTAGTATTAGATGATCCTTCTTCTACACTTGTTCCCGCAGAAGTTTTGGCAACAGCCATCAGTAAAACTATTTTTGCAGCCGGCAACGATGATTTACGTCCGGTAATGTCAGGAGTATTTTTTCAATTTTCACCTGAAGGATTGATTTTTGTGGCCACCGATGCTCACAAATTGGTTAAATATTCCAGAACGGATGTAAAAGCTTCTCAAGTGGCTGATTTTATTATGCCTAAAAAACCATTGAATATTTTAAAAGGTATTTTAGGAACATCAGATAGTGAAGTAAAAATTGAATACAATGACAGTAATGCAGTATTTTCATTTGATAATTACATGCTTGTTTGTCGTTTAATTGATGGAAAATATCCTAACTACGAGGCGGTAATTCCTAAAGAAAATCCAAATAAGTTATTAATTGACAGAACTCAATTTTTAAATTCTGTTCGTCGTGTAGCGATTTTTTCAAATAAAACTACGCATCAAATTCGATTAAAAATTGCCGGTACAGAATTAAATATTTCTGCTGAAGATATTGATTATTCTAACAAAGCAGAAGAGCGTTTGACTTGTGATTATCAAGGAGATGATATGCAAATCGGATTCAATTCTCGTTTTTTAACAGAGATGTTGACAAATTTACAATCAGATGAAATTCAATTGGAAATGTCTTTACCTAACCGTGCCGGAATCTTAACTCCTGTTGATGGTTTAGATGATGGAGAAATCATTACTATGTTGGTAATGCCGGTAATGTTGAATAACTAAATTATTTATTTAAAAAATAATTAACACTGTAATTCATTTTACAGTGTTTTTTTATATATTTATTTCGATTTAATCATGAAGATTAAATTTAACCTATAAATAAATAGTATTTTATGAAAAAAAATGTATTCATGGCATTAACATGCCTTGGTATTGCCATGTCTGTTTCTGCTCAAAAGCTTGATAAGTTTGGAGCTGATTTGGGTAAAAAAAGTTTAATGGGTAAAGAAGTACGTGTACCTTACACCGAAATGTCCAATTATTTTGGTTTTATTAAACCTGGTGCTGCTCCAGACGAAGTAGTCAATGGAAAAAAAATGTATTATGTTTATGTTTGGGTTCCTATTGCAGCTCCTGAGATTGGAATTCGAATGATTTCTCCTGTACCTGAAGGAATGAAACCAGGTGCAACGGATATGGTTTCAGCAGATTTTACTGCCAATGTTGCCGATACTAAAAGCTATTTTGACACATGGATAACTTTTGAAAGAGCAGAAAGTATTTTGAAATTAGACGATATTAAGTCAAAAATCAAAACAACAAAATGGATTTCAATTGAGTCAAATGATGATTCTAGTGAAATGCCTGCTCAACCATCAGGAAGCAAATACAATTCATTAATGAGAATCACTAGTGATACCGGAAATCCAACTAAATCGCTTGTTATGGGATTATACAGAATTGGTTTTACAACTTATAAAAAGGGAGAAGTAAACGGTAGCTTCTTGGCACAAGTTGGAGCACCAATTAAACTTCCGGGAGTAAAAATAGCTTCTAAACCTGAAGAATTAAGCGTTCAATAATCTATCAAAAAAATCCGAAGGTTAACTTCGGATTTTTTTATTTATATTACATTTTCATGAATCACCAAAAGCGGAACTTCAACGTGATACGATAATTTTTGAGTCAAACTTTGACGGAATAATTCTTCGAAGAATCCACGTTTATAATTTAGCATTGCCAACATATCCACTTCATATGCTTGAACAAAATTTAATATAGTTTGTTCTACATCTTCTGCTTCAATAACATGAATACTGACTTTTTCGTCTTTTAATAAAAACTTCCAGTCTTCAATGACAACCGGATTCACGTCTGATTTTTTGGTTTTTACATACACACAATGTACATGGGCATCAAATAATTTTGACAATTCAATCACTTTTTTTAGAGCTTTAAAATCTTTTTCTCTAAATCGGGTAGAAAAAACAATGTTTTTAATTCCTTCATAATTTGCCTCTTCTGGAACTGCAATCACAAAATTATCCAACTCCGTAATTACACTGCCCGCATTTGAACCCAAGAAGGTTTCTTTTAAACCGGAAGCTCCTTTTGTACCCATTACTACATAATCAATGCTTTCTTCTTTTACCACTTGTTTAATCACCCAAATTAAATCACCGTGTTTTAGGATATGATTGATTTTTAAATGATCTAATCCGTTTTTTTCTGCAATTTCTCTTAAAAGAGGAATCTGGTCTTTGAAATTTTCAAAATTTTCCAATTCAATAGTGTCATACACTTCTTTGAGAGTAGTTGGTAAACCACCAATATGTAAATTTGGAAGTTCATAAGCATGAAGTGTAATCACTTCTGCATTCATCTTTTCTGCTAATTTTAAAGCATATACAAAAGCATTCATAGAGGCTTCTGAAAAATCGGTTGGAAACAATATTTTTTTCATCATCGTAATTTTTATGGGTTGTTTGCTGTTTTTTATTGTAATAGTGTAAAGTTACATCGTTTTTATCCATAACCCTATGATAATTGTCAGGAATTGAGATTTGCTTAATCCATAACAACATTATGCATCAATTGGCTTAAAAAAAATAACTAATTTTGCAGAAAATAACTTTTGATGATTCCAACTGAAACAATAGTGGCATTGGCAACACCTTCCGGTGCGGGTGCAATTGCTGTAATCCGACTTTCCGGTAAAGAAGCCGTTTCCATTGCAGCCAACGTTTTTATTTCGGTTTCAGGAAAGGATTTGACCAAGCAAAAAACACATACTATTCATCTCGGACATATAGTTTCGAATGGAAAAACGTATGACCAAGTTTTGGTTTCCGTTTTCAAAAATCCACATTCTTATACTGGTGAAGATGTAGTGGAGATTTCTTGTCATGGTTCTACCTTTATTCAACAACAAATTATTCAATTGCTTTTGCGAAACGGAGCAAAAATGGCTCAACCGGGAGAATTCACCTTGCGGGCATTTTTAAATGGAAAGTTAGATTTATCACAAGCCGAAGCGGTGGCGGATTTAATTGCTTCAGATAACGAAGCATCGCATCAAATTGCTATGCAACAAATGCGAGGCGGCTTTAGCAACGAAATTGCCAACCTACGTCAAGAGTTATTAAATTTTGCCTCGTTAATTGAATTAGAATTAGACTTTGCCGAAGAAGATGTTGAATTTGCTGATAGAACCCAATTTAGCGACCTTTTAAATCGTATTGAATTTGTATTGAAACGATTAATTGATTCATTTGCTGTTGGTAACGTGATCAAAAACGGTATTCCAATTGCCATTGTAGGCGAACCAAATGTGGGCAAATCCACCCTACTCAATGCACTATTAAATGAAGAACGAGCCATTGTTTCAGACATCGCAGGAACCACACGCGACACGATTGAAGATGAATTAGTGATTGACGGTATTGGTTTCCGATTCATCGACACGGCAGGAATTCGAGAAACGACAGACCATGTGGAAAGTATAGGGATTAAAAAAACATTTGAGAAGATTGAGCAAGCTCAGGTAGTATTATATTTGGTTGACAGTTCTCAGTTGTCAGTTGTCGGTTCTCAGTTGTTGGTAGATCAGTTGAAAAAAGAGATTGAGCAAATTAGAAATAAATACCCGAGCAAAACATTGTTAACGGTAATCAACAAAAAGGATTTACTTTCTTTTGAAATGATAACTAAGCTAGAAAAGGAACTGACAATCGACAACGGACAACAGCAAACACTTTTCATCTCCGCTAAACAAAACATTGGCATCGATGAACTCAAACAAACTCTACTCTCTTTTGTGAACACGGGTGCTTTACGTAACAACGAAACAATTGTTACCAATTCTCGTCATTACGATTCATTACTAAAAGCCTTAGAAGAAATTCAGAAAGTGAAATGGGGATTGGAAAGCAATCTTTCTTCTGATTTGATGGCAATTGATATTCGCGAAGCTTTATATCACTTTGGTGAGATTACCGGAGAAGTAACCAATGATGAGTTGTTGGGGAATATTTTTGCGAATTTCTGTATCGGGAAGTGATTTAAGAAAAATATCACAAAAAAATAATCAAAAAATAAAAAACAACCCTTACAAAACAAGGGTTTTTTAATTTTAATAAGACACTCAAAATTTTTAATATTTTGTACCTTTTTGCAATAATTTGTACCTTACTTGTATCTCTGAAATTATTTTTTTATTAATTTTGAAAAACAAATGAAATTTTGGCACTTATTTCTACTTAAATAAATCAATACTTTTATGTACTAATTTAAAAAGTGGAGAAAACATCTGAAAAAAACAGTAAATTATGAGTTCAAATCTGAGTATAAAAAAACGGTGTGAATATTGCAAAAATGAATTTATTGCAAAAACCATAAAGACTCGTTATTGTTCGTTAGATTGCAATCGAAAACATTATAAGATATTAGCCAAGCAAAAAAAAATCGCAGTTGTAGAAAAGGCAATTAAGTTTAAAGTAAATGATATTACAGAAATCAATAAAAAGGATTTTTTAACCGTAAAAGAAGCTGCATTTATTTTAAGTATGTCTTTAAGAACGTTATATAGATTAGTTGAAAATAAAGAAATTAACGCTTATAATTTTGGTGTTAGAAAAACACTAATACGTAGGAAGGATATTGATTTTTATTTTGATTTAAATATGAATAATATTGATCTTAACAAAGACCACTTAAAAAACATGATTACAAAGGAAAACTCCTATTCTATTAATGAAGCCTCAGAAAAATATAATATTTCAACCTCCGCCCTTTACAGCCTAATTAACCGGTTAGAGATTCCAAAAAAACAATTTGGAAAATTTGTACTAGTAAAAAAAATCGATATTGACTCCATATTTGCAAATCATGACTAAAGTAACGCTCAGAGAAAAAAAACTGAAAACTGAAAAAATCAGTTTATACCTTGACTACTACCCTCCTATCATAGATCCCAATACTGGGAAATCTACCAGACGGGAATTTTTAGAACTTCATATTTTTAAAAATCCAAAAACACAAGACGAGAAAAAGCATAATACAGAGACTTTAGCTTTTGCAAACGGAATACGTTCAAAAAGAGAAGTGCAGTTGCGTAATAAAGAATATGGTTTTAAGGATAATGTAAATATCAATATTGATTTAATCGGATTTTACCAACGCATAGTTGATGACTATTACAATAAAGGAAGTAAGTCTAATTATCATGCTTGGCAATCATCGTTGAAGCATTTTTCAAATTTTTGCAATAACAGTATCATGACAAGTGATTTGGATAATCATTTTGTTAATCGTTATCGAAGCTATTTATTAAACATCAATACCACCCGAAATTCAGAAAATCCAAAAAAGCTCACACAAAATACTGCTGCCACTTATTTCAAACATTTTCTTTATGTTTTAAAACAAGCCTATAAAGAGAATTTCATCGAAAAAAACTTAGCAGAAAATGCAGATTATATTAAAGAGCAAGAAATTCACCGGGAGTATTTAACCGAAGAAGAACTAAAACTGCTTTGGAATATACCTATAAAAAAAGATACCGTTAAACACATGGCATTTTTTTCTGCATTAACCGGATTACGATTTGTAGACATTAAAAATCTTGATTGGAGCAAAATATACCATGATAAACATCAGAGCTTTTATGTGCAATTAAGAGAAAAGAAAACTAATTCTATATACAACCATCCTATCTCTGAATCGGCTTTCAATATTTTGAAGTTGCAAAACACATCAAAAGGACTGATTTTTGGAAACATAGAATATACTCAAATAACTCGACCTCTTAAAGAATGGCTAGAAACCGCTAAAATCAATAAAAAGATTTCTTTTCATAACTTTAGACACACTTATGCCACCTTGCAACTGGCCAATGGAAGTGATATTTATACCGTATCTAAGTTGTTAGGACATAAAAATGTTTCTACCACACAGATTTACACCAAAGTATTGGACAAAAACAAAATTGAAGCTGCTAACCGAATAAAATTAGATTTAGATGGACTTTCTTGAAAAACATATTGAAATAACGAATAATGAAAAAAAAAGAATTGAAAGATTTGCCAAAGAAGTACTTGTTGAACAAGACATTAAATTCAAAGATTTTGATGAAGCATATGAAAAATTAATAGGTGATCTTTGGAGCGAATTTGGTGAAAAAAATTTAATAAATAAATATACTATTCACTTTGGGGGTGTACATAACTTTTTTGTTAAAGCAGTAAAAGGTTATAGAAAAGATTGTCCAGATATTATAAAAACCGTTTTAGAAAATGAAGTATATGAAAGGTTTAACAGTTTTAATTTAAATAAATATTCAAATCATGAATATGGTGAAGACTTTGAAAAAATTAACTATGAGTTTTTTGTCAATGAATTATTAAAGCTTGATGCGTACCAAAATCTTTCTATTAACATTGATCATATAAAGCTAGATTTAGAAAAAAAATATAATTCAAAAGAAATTGAAAAAATTGAGTTCTATAAATTGATTCACAAATATGTTGGAAAAAACGGTCAAATTGACCACCTAATTCCGGAGCAAATTGACCATCGATTCCGATTCAAAATGACCACCTAATTTCGGGTCAAAATGACCACCACTTTCCGGTTGAAATTGACCACCGAAAAATACTACTTTTTTTCATGCTGTTAGCCACCTAAATTCGTTGAAAAACGAATTATGGCAAATAAAATAACAGACATGAGTAAGATAAGAAAAGTCATTAAATTTCATTGCAAGGGCAAGAGTAATTTATTTATCAGCAAGTACCTTTCACTTTCCAGAAACACGGTAAAGAA
>NZ_AUDM01000020.1 GCF_000425465.1 Flavobacterium filum DSM 17961
CAGCAGTCAGTTGCAAAGAAAAACCTTTTTTAAACTTATACAATAGAACCTTTGAAAAGCATGGAGTAAAGATGAAAAGCTACGTTGCTGTTCAAAAAAAATTATTGATAATTATTTACTCTCTTTGGAAAAACAATCAAGAATATAATCCTCAAATTTATAATATTCAAGAAAAGGAACAAGAACTTTCTTCTGTGCTTACCTTTGAAAAAAACATAAAAAATAGCCCCAAACAAGTTGAGGCTATACAAGGTAAACATCCAGTGAAAGATCACAGTGTGCTTCCTCTATGCTAATACAAATTTAATAAAAAAAAGATCTAATAAAATTTGGTTTTGAAGATAGTACCTCCCGAAGCATCGGGACTGGAGGTACCACTTAAACCCGAATAGTTTTATTCGGTTTTTTTGTTTGCTAATTTTTGATACTATCTTTTGGTGTAACAACAGGTAATTCAGTTGTAGGAATTACTTCTTGAGTTTTGGGTAAGTTTTCCATACCTTCAACATACTCAGTTTCTTCTAAATCTTCCGATTTTTTTCCTAATCCAATAATAGGGTTGTCTTGTGTTCCTGTAACTTTAATTGGAATACCAATTATTCCCAGCGGAGGAAGTCCGATTCGCATTTTCAGATTTAGTTCTCCATCAAAACTGGTTTCGCCTTCAATTCTGGGTCTAAAACCTGATACTTTAAATTTAAACCGTTCAATTTTTATGATATTATTTTTTACAGTAGTTTTAATGTCAATTTTGGAAATATCCGGGTCTTTAAGTGCTTCAGTCTCCGTTTTTTGACTTACCGTATTGAATAACTTAAACCCTTTCATTTTCACATTTTTCACTGAAAGCGTTCCGCCGCCAAAAAGAGATGGAAATACAGGAGTCATATTACCATCCAACTTTCCGGCAATTTTGTAGTCTAACGAAACGATTCCTTCAGCATATTCAGCTGCAGAAGCCATTTCTTTGAAAAGTGGAATTTCATTGTATGCCCTTTTAATATCAAAATCAGTGGCTTTAA
Source organism: Flavobacterium filum DSM 17961 (assembly GCF_000425465.1). Classification (GTDB taxonomy): domain Bacteria; phylum Bacteroidota; class Bacteroidia; order Flavobacteriales; family Flavobacteriaceae; genus Flavobacterium; species Flavobacterium filum. The sequence continues at coordinate 1,023 of NZ_AUDM01000020.1, forward strand.
TTTTGTAATCAAAATTAGCTCTTGTTGGTGTTTCATGAAAGTAAACAGCATCCATCGCTACTCGTGTACCAATTAATGAAAATAGAGTGTTTTGTAAAGCTAATTTACCTTGGTTAACTTTTACATTTCCTGTAAGATTTTCAATATTTAAATCATCAAAATTGATTTTTTTGGCATTTGCATTCAATTTAAAATCAAATTGAGAAGGTATTACAACTACCCCAAACTCAGAAACAGATTGCTCTTCATTATCCTTTTCAGCAGAAATAGTTAAAAATTCATTGACTTGAATAAAATCAGATTCTACTTTAAAACTTCCTTTCAAAACTTGATTTTCAGATAAAGCAAAATTGATAACATTTTCCATGTAGCCATTCATCTTGAAATCAGATTTTCCGTAAGTGGCCATAAAATTTGTAAAATTCATTTTATCTTGATAAAAAGAGAAATCTCCTTCTTCAATCACAAAAGGCAATGGAAGAAATTCAGAATTGATTTTTATCTTTTTCAACACTAAAGAACCGCTATTTTGAAGATTGGAATATCGACCATTTGTGGCGTCACTTTGTTTGCCTTTTAAAGCCAAATCCATTTTTGCATAACCGGTTACATTTAATCCTTTTTGAGAAAAAACTTTATAAATTCTTTCAATGTCCAACTCACCATTTGCTTTAATATCATAATTTATATCTTCAAAATTATTAAATGAAGCGATTAAAGAAAATGGTTTGTTTTCAAATGAAAAAGAAGCCGGATCAAGCTGAATGTACAAATCTTTCATTTGCCCGGTTTGATTGGTTGCCTTAGCCTTACAATTGATACTTGTTATCGGATTAGGATAATAGGTTGAATGAATAAAACCATTTTTAAGTTCTAAATCTCCTTTTGTGACCGGGAATTGATTTTTTTCTTTTATGTATTTTCCTTTTGAAACTATATCAGCCGAAAATATACCTTTGAGTGTCATATTTTCAATACCAATGGCTTGATCTAATTTGGCCAAATCTAATCTTGAACGAACTCTAGCATCGATTTCCGGATTAGTCATCCCCTTCCATTTAACATTTCCATTAAAAAAATCTTTTCCCACATCAAAATAAATGGAATCAATTTTCAATTCTAATTGTTCAGTATCTAAAGAAGGTAATTTTGTATCGAAATTCAGAAATATATTATCGGCTGCAATAGGTGATTTATTGTACGCAATATATCCCTCCCGAATTTTCATATTAAAGTGAATATTCGGTTTACGATTTTCTTCTGCAATATATTTCCCTTTCAGCGTAAAAAGTAAATCGGTTTTTCCTTTTACAGAAGTCTTGCTCAACCATGTTACGAATTGTGGAGGCAACGCTGTAAAAAAGTCATTTAACTGACTGTTTTCTGATTTAACTGTAAAATCTAAATTGTACCCATTTTTTAAGAAATCGAATTTCCCTTTAAAGTCAACCGGCAATTTATTAATTTTTAAATTGTTTTCTTGAAACAGTAACGAAAGAGAATTGGTATTGATTTTGGTCACCAATTCGGCATTAACCGTTTTGTTTTTTAGGTAATCTTCATTGTCGAATGTAAAATCAAATCCTTGAATTTGAGCTTTCGTTTTTAAATCAAAAATGGAAGCATGTAAATCACCTTTGCCTAAATAATTGAGTTCTTTAGCTTTGATAAGGATATTGGTTGACTTATCGTCGTATAACAACCTAACTTTTTTAATGTCTATTCGTTCTAATTGAATTGAAGCTGATGAAGTATCACTTGCTGTTTCGTTACTTTCAGATATATAAACATTATAATTGGGTTGTCCTTTTTTATTTACTTTAACATTGATTAAACCTTCAGAGAGATAAATTTTATCAATTTTTATTTTATCACCAAAAAAAATAGATTTCACATTAATTCCAAATGCAATTTCCTTTGTCGCAACCAAAGTGTCTTTTTCAAAAGGTTGTGAGCCCTTTAATAAAAAATCGTCAAGGGTTAAGGTCAAAGAAGGAAAATGCGTAAAAAATGAAAGATTTGTTTCTTTGAAACTTAATTCTCCATTTAATTTTTCATTTGCATACGCTTTTACTTTATTAGTGATGGCATCGGGAAATATGACAGGTAAAATAAACATCAAAAAGAGTACACCAATAAAGGTGATCCCAACTATTTTTAGAATTTTTACTACTGTTTTTTGTATTGGTTTTTTCATACTACGAAAGTAAGTCATTGAAAATTAAAACACAAAAATTATCAACAACAAAAAAACCCAGCTAAATAGCTGGGCTTAATGGCAATTAATTATAACTAACTTTGAATTATTTCTTAATTAATTTCATTGTGTTCTCTCTACCTTGATTGTCAATTGCTTTCACAAAATAAATTCCGGAAGTTAAATCTTCAATTGAAAAAGTATGATTTTCATCAAAACTTGCCTCAAATTTTCTAACTAACTGACCCGTTATGGTGTAAAGTTCAACTTTTGAAGTAGGAACAGAAATAGAAAACACATCAGTTGTTGGGTTTGGAACGATAGAAAACTCATTTGCAAACACAATATTATCAGTAGATAAAGTTGGTAAACGGTTTCCATATACTTTAAATTCACCCGGAGCTAAACTAATGGTTGCTGTTGTATTAGTAATATTCACTTGAGCATCTGTCATCAAATCATACCAAATTCCGGTGTAAGGAAAGGATGGATTGATGTTTTGAGTATCAACAGAAAAATTAGCTAAGACTACTACATTTTTCAATTGAGTAGTTGGCAATGCATTATCAAATATATATATCCTTTGTCTTAAATTATTAATATCTGAGCTAATCGTGTAATCTCCATTAAATACTGGCTCGGATTTTTTCAAGTTAATGAATTTAGAGAATGCATTGTAAACAGAATTTCTTAGAGGATCACCTAACCAATTATTTACCCATTGAGGTTGTGGTTTTGTTGATAATTTACAATCTCCCGGAGTTGCATCGTAATCGGTATTAACAGTACCATTAGAACAAGTAAAAATAGAGTCACCCATTCCTAATGAAGCAAAATGCCAAATCATTTTTGGCCCCGGAATTAAAATACTGGTAGCACCAATAGCCTTCATTCTATTGATAGCATTATTTAGATTTCCACTTACTGGTGCTGATCCACTACCAACACCAAAAGTAATTCCTTCATAAATAATTCTATCTTTATCATGACTTTCAGGATAACCCATTACCCTTTTACCTTGAAATAAATTTCTACTTTTATGACCAATTGAAGAAATATCTGAATTGGATGAATAGCCTCCCATTAATTGTTTATATGGCCCCCATACTTCTGCCCACATCATAACTCCTTTACCTTCATTAAAGCGATGGTTAGCCCACTCTTTTTCTTCATTTTCGCTTCCAAGGTGTTCAAATATTACATAATGATTCGGATCTAAAGACCACGAATAATCCGCATATTCTTTTAAAACATCTACTCTGTCTTGCTGGTAAGCATTTGTACAAGAATCATTCCCACCTGAACAGTTTTGTGTAAATCCTTTGGTTAAATCCCAACGGAATCCATCTATTTTGTATTCTTCAATCCATTGTTTAATCACTCTTTTTGTATAATACTTAGTTAAAGCTGATTGATGATTAAAATCTTCTCCTACGCTATAACTATGTCTTGCAGTAGTATTAAAAAAGGGATTATCTGTAGCTGGAGCTCCCCAACCATCTCCATCTGGATCACTCATCCACATTCTTACACCAGGATTTCTTCCAAATGCATGATTTAGAGCGACATCTAAAATTACGGCAATACCATTTTGATGACACAAATCGATAAATTCTTTAAACTTATTACTTGTACCATAAAATTTGTCTAAAGCCATGTGGAATGATGTATTATAACCCCAACTTTCGTTTCCTTCAAACTCCATTACAGGCATTAATTGTATGGCATTTACTTTTAAATTTTTAAAATAATCAATACGATTAATTAAATCTTGGTAATTTCTATTGGCGTCAAAATCTCTAATCAAAACTTCATACACTACTAATTTTTCTTTGTTCGGTTTAACAAAATTTAAAGTAGCATCACTCCAATTATAGGGTGTTTGAGCAGTCTGAAGAACAGTAACTTCTCTTTGTTGTCCTTGAGGATATGCAGGTAAATTTGGATAAGTAGCCGAAGGAATCCAAGGATCATCAAATGGTGACAATACTAATGTTGAATACATATCAGCTGTTTTAACTAAAACAGGTGAGTTAGCCACAGGAGTTTGATCAACCACCCAATATTGATAAGTATAAATCTGTCCTGGAGTGAGACCTGTTAATTCCAACCAAAATATATTTGTAGAAGGATCTCTTTTCATGGCATAATTCCCATTAGGCTGCCAATTGTTAAAGCTGCCAGCAACATAAACGAAATCTTTACCGGGAGCATTTAACTTTAAGGTAGCTTTTGTTGGGTCAGATGGATTATAATTAATTCCGTCTTCTAAACCAGATGGAATAGCTTGATTAACATTTCCCGGATTTGTTAAAACAGTAAAATTCCTAACAATAGTTGTAGTGCCTTTTACTACTTCTAAATCGTAAAATTGGTTAGAAGTAATATTAGTATGATTGAAGGAATAACTGGAAGTAGAACTGTTTGAATTGATAATATTACCATTTGCTTTCAAAGTATAAGAAGCAGCTCCACTTGTATTTGTAGCCGTAACTTGTAAATTTCCTCCACTATTAATTATAGTTGTACTATTATTAAGAGGAGCTGTTAAATTTACTTGAAAAGTACCAACGTCTATAAAGAAATCTGAACATGCCGTAGGTCTTTTTAACTCTTGATTTCCTGCTGCATTTCTAAACACCATACCCATTTTTGTGGAGCTTGTTATTTGCTCAGGAGTCAAATTGAAGTAAACACTCGGTGTAAGTGTAATACTAAAAGAGCCTCCCGTATTGGTCATTTGACCAACGCCATCATCTTGTCCCCAATTTCCTTTAACAACTGTCCATGGATTAGCATCTGTTCCAATTCCTGCATGCATGTATACTTTTGGTGTATTTGTAGAAATCGTATTACATTGAGGTTGAGACAAATTAACCGTTATCGTAATTTGCTGATTAATCTCAAATGGATACGGAGATACCGTTACATGTGTAAATTGAGCATGAGATGTTAGACCTATTACGAACAGAAATAAAATAACAATTTTTTTTATCATGATTATAATTTTTAATAATCTTAATTTGAAAAAAAACACTTAACCTTTAAGGTTAAGTGTTTTATGAATAAGAGAAAACTACTATTCTTGAACAGGAATAAACATATAGTTTCCTGTTAATGAATAAAAGTAAACATTATAAACCCCTGCAGAAACAGGAATATTTGGTCCGTCTTGAGTACCTGTTCCTGAAAACTCAGTACTTCCACCCCAATTTACAGCCCATCCGTTATTTGCTCTAAATTTAACTTCACCTCCAACTACATTTACATTTCTAGCATACCAAACGTGTGTATTATTACCATTTACTTGAGCTTGAGTCATATCGATTTGATCTGCATCTCCCCAACCACCTATACCTGCTCCAATTATTCCTACAACTGAGTATGAATTAACACTACCGGTATAACTTGAAACTGAAAAAGCTCTTGAATTTGTATTAGCTGTAAAAGTGACTAAACCACCACTAATGTTAATTACATCCGGATCATTTGATTGATGCAATGGATTAGATGTTAATTGTCCATCTTGTGAACCCCATTGTGGTTGCCAAGCTCCCATTTTTTCTAATAATTTTAAAGCGTCACCAGCTAAATAACCAGTATAAGTATATTCGTTTTCATTATCTGGTGATCTAAACATTGCTAAATTATTGTTATCATTATTCCAACCAGCACTTGAAGCAGGGCCAACTAAGAACAAATCTCTAAAAAAGTATGCAAGATAAGGTTGAATTAAATATACTAATTCCTGTGAATATTTTGGCTCACCAGAAATTCCAACATATGCTTTAATTCTAATTTTAACTGCACCAAGTACATCTGGAGCCAAACCAAGCATGTTTGCTTTTTCATTTAATTCGGCAACAGTATAAATTGCATTAGAATTGTTGTATCCTGTACCCAACAACATTGGGGCATCCCATGTATCAGCCTCTTTTACCATCTCAACATCATATAATGTTGGCGTTTGACCAAAAGAAACATTATCCCATGACAAAGTTAATGCTATGTTATCCGGTAAATCTTTATTTAAGATAACTTGACCTCCATTATCTGGAGTAAGGATACTAAAATCTCCTGTTGGAGGAGTTGAAAAAATCAAATCTTGTTCGTCTTCACAAGACCACAACCCTGTAAAAAGTAAAGTTGCTAAAAGTATTTTAAATGTATTTTTCATTTTTTTAAATTTTTAAATTTATTAAATTATATTAATATCCAACGTTTTGAGTTAAACTTGGATTTGCACCCAATGTAGCTGGATGAAATGGGAAAACTTTAAAATGAGTTGGTAAAGAGACACCACTTTGAACGCCACCTTTCCATTGCCAATTATAAGACCCACCGGTAAATTTATTGAAACGGATTAAATCTTGTCTTCTATGTCCTTCCCAATATAATTCTCTTGCTCTTTCATCAAGTATAAAATCTAATGATACATCAGATGCTGTTAATGAATTGTTTGGATTATTAGCTCTTGTTCTCAAAGCATTAACATAACCTAAAGTTGTTGAATTGGCAGAACCGTCTTTTCTAACTTGTGCCTCTGCATACATTAAATAAGCATCTGCTAATCTGAACATTGGGAAATCAGTGTCAGGAAACTCTTGACTTGAACCATTTGAACCCGTAGAAGTTTTATTAGAAAACTTACTGATAATATACCCTTGTCCTCTAGCACCAATATCTTGAATATCAATAGGTCTATCACCAATTATAAGAGTATTTCTGACATCACTATTATACTGACCTCCATTGAATTTTTGAGCAAACTCTTTTCTTACTCGAAGAGCTCCACCCCATCCACCGGCATTCATTCCAAAATCTACTCCATTGGATTCCAAAGAGCCAATTTGCCCATTTAAAATTACAGTAATTGCACTGTAACTTTGCATTCTTACTCCATCAGAAGGAACACTAAAAATCATTTCTGGTGATAATTGATTATCTGCTGTAAAATTGTGTAAATAATTATTTGCCAAAGAATATGATCCTAACATTGGTGTTAAAACATCAATACATTCTTGATTTTTATCTTGTGAAATATAAACTTGAGCATTCAAATAAGCTTTTGCTAAAACCATTCTGGCAAAGCCTTGATCAACTCTACCGTATGGAGCTTGGTTAGGCCCATATAAATTTGGTATTACCTCTAACAGCTCAGATTCAACAAAGTCAAACAATTGCTGTCTATTAGCACCTTGACCAGCATCACCAACTTGATTTTGTTCTGTTAATAGAACTGCTTGTCCAAAAGTATCCATCAAATGATAATAAGCCATTGCACGCAAAGCTCTAGCTTCTTCTCTATACTTTTGAATTTCTTCTCTTTCCTCAGCCGAAACATTTCTTTGATCTAACTTTGAATCTGTTGATTGTCTTAAAAATTCATTACACAAAGCTACTTGAAACATAACTCTACTATAGAAACCTCTAAAAAATGGATTGTTACCATCCCAAATAGCTCTATTTAATTCTCTAGTACCGGTATCACCTTCATAACTCCAAACAGTTTCATCTGTAGTCATGTTTTGTAGATACCACCAAACACGCATGTATTGACTAAATCCAGCGTCAATACCTCCTAAATTTGATGAACCAGGGCCATTCGGACCAGTAATCACCAAATTAGAATAAACACCTGCCATTGCCTTAGTATAGGCTCCAGGCTGACTGTAAAGTGATTCTTCATCATCAAATCTTTCATCTGTTGAACGAACTTCTAAGTCATCAACACACGAAACCAATGAGAAAAAAACAACAAACAGGGTTAATAATTGATTTCTAAGTTTCATAGTTTTTTTATTAAAATTTAATATTACAGCCAAATAAATATTGTCTTTGTCTTGGATAGATTGCTTGATCAATACCTCCAACAATTTCTGGATCTAAACCACCATATTTAGTAATAATAAATGGATTTTGAACTCCTGTAAATACTCTTAATTTAGCTTTTCCTTCCAGCCAATTTTGGAATGTATAACCTAGGTTAACAAAATCCATTCTCAAGAAAGATGCATTTTCAATAAACATATCAGAAACAGCTTGGTTACCTGTATAAGTTAAGAATTGAGTATTGTTTACGTTAGTATGAAGGTTGTTGGGAACACCGTTCATAATTTCAGCATAGAAAGAATTTCTGGCTTCTAAAGCATTATAAACTCTATTTCCAACACTAGCTCTTAAATTAAAAGATAAATCGAAGTTATTATAGTTTAGATTAGAGGTAAAACCAAAAGTAAAATCTGGATCTCCATTTTTGTACAAATAACGATCTGCTTCATTAATAATACCATCACTGTTTAAATCAGCGAATGCTCCTTCAATAGCTCTTCCGCTTTGATCATAAACTTGTTTGAACACATAAAAAGAATTTGGAGTATATCCTTCTCTGTTAATTTGAGAAAAACCAAAACCAACATTACCTGTTAATTGATCTGCACCAGCTGGCATTTCATCAATTCTTCTTTCGAATTTAGAAGCATTGAAATTAACATTCCAATTTAATTTCTCTCTTCTAATTACATCATAGTTAATATTTAATTCAACTCCTTTGATGGTTAAACTTCCAAAATTTTGAGGTCCTTCGTTGGTAAAGTTTGAACCATCAGAAAAAGGTGCAATTTGTAATAAATCATTAGATTTTTTTAAATAGAAATCAACAGAACCTGTAAGTCTATTATTATTAATTCCAAAATCAATTCCAGCATTATATGTTGTAGTTTCTTCCCACTTTATTGCTGGGTTGTACCCTTGAGGTAAAGCCGGCAATATATATTCGTTTCCAAAAATATAGCTTGAATTATCTAAACCAATTAAGTATTGAGGTAAATAAATTAATGATGAATTAGCAAAACCAATCTCTTGTTGTCCAGTTACACCCCAACCTAATCTTAATTTTAAATCTGAAAGTTTAGTGCTTGATTTAAAAAAATCATTTTTAATTTTCCAAGCAAACGATGCTGCAGGAAAATTACCCCATCTGTTTTCATCTGAAAAACGAGAAGTACCATCACGTCTGAATGTTAAAGTTAACAAATATTTATCTAGTAAATTAATGTTCGATCTACCAAAATAACCAATATAAACTTTTGGCTCGTTAAAAAAGCGAGGAGCAACAATATTATTTGGGTTTCTTAAGTTACCCGTTCCAAAACTATTCCCTTCAAATTTTTGATAAGAATAACCCGCAGTTAAATCAAATGTTAATTTGTCATTACTCTTTGAATACACAAAATAAGTATCCAATAACTTGTTAATGCTTTCTCCATCATTATAACTGCTATTTCCAATAAAAGCATTATTGAATCTTGGACTAGTTCTGGCAAACCTGCCTGTTACACTTTCACCGTAACCCCAATCTTTATCATAACCAAAATTGGCAACCCATCTTAACTCCGGTAAAAAATGAAACTTGTAATCAACTTCAACATTTCCGAAGAACTTTTCATTTTTACTTGTGTTGAACGTTTGCAAAAGTTGTGCTACCGGATTAGATACCGAAATAGGTGCAAAATTTTCAATATTCGTTTCATCAGATCCATTTACCATCCATTCATAAAAACCTTCATAAGGAGAATTTGGATTATAAACTGGTCTAGTCGGTGCCATTCTTAAAGCACCACCAACAACAAATGGAGCATTTCTTCTACCTGTGTGAGCATAATTCACATTGATATTGAATTTTAAATGATTGTCAAATAAAGTAGGACTTGTTGACAATGATATTGTATTTCTATTCAATTTATCAGTTAACAACAATCCTTCTTGATACGTATTACCTATTGTTAATCGAGTTGGAATTTTATTGAATAAGTTTCCTCTAACAGATAAATTATTGTCAACAAAATCTGTTCTTCTATAAATTTCTTCTTGCCAATCAGTATTTGCATTCCCAATAAATTGCGAAATTCCATCTTCATCAAATGTAGAACCTGAAAGATAAGCACTTGTCAACTCAGGATAAAGACCCAATTGAAGAACGTTTTTAAACGCTTCTCTGTATTGAGTTGCATTCATTACGTCTACCTTATTGAAATGTTTACCACTTCCGTATTGGAAATTGTATTCAACTTCAAATTTTTTAGAGCCTTTTTTAGTAGCGATTAAAATTACTCCATTAGATGCACGAGTACCGTAAATAGCCGTTGCAGATGCATCTTTCAAAACAGAAAAAGACTCAATATCATTAGGGTTTAATCTATTAAGTACTCCCGTATCTGACATTGGAAGTCCATCAATAACAACTAAAGGGTCGTTGTTTGCATTTAACGAAGATCCTCCTCTAATTCTAATTTGACCTATTGAACCCGGAGCTCCACCACCTGTGTTGATTGTAACACCGGCAATTTTACCATTCAAAAGTTCACTACCGGAAACCACAGCTCCTTTGTTAAAATCTTTAGCAGTAACTGTTGTCACAGAACCGGTTGCATCTTTTTTCTTCACCGTACCATAACCAATTAATACTACTTCCTCTAATTTGGCTGTTTCTTCTTCTAAAGAAACATTCATTGTTTTTTGGTTAGTGTAAGCTACATCTGTGGTTTTGTATCCCACAAAAGAAAACTCTACTACATCACCACTTTTTACATTTGACAGGATAAATTTACCGTCAAAATCTGTTGTAGTACCCTTAGTGGTACCTTTCACAATTACATTTACTCCCGGAAGTGGTTGGCCTGATGTTTGATCAGTAACTACTCCATTTACAGTGCTCTGAGCAAGCATTGCAAAAGGAAGAAAAAGCAATAAAAATAACAACTTTTTAGAAATTGTTTTCATACAGTTTGTTTAAGTTAAAAATGTGTTTTAGTTGCTTGTATTTTACTTCGAATGTTAAATTTAAGCAAAATTTTCATATCCCGAAATAAACATTTCTTAAAACTCACCCGAAAACGTTTTCGTGTTGAAAACTTTTAGGATAATACACATTTTTGAACTAAAAATTCCGATTCTAAAAAATAAAAATTATCTTTATTCAGAAATTATTATTTACCAAAAAACAACATGAAAAGAAAAGTAACCTTAAAGCAAATCGCTAAAGAATTAGACGTCTCCATTTCTACCGTTTCTAAATCGTTAAAAGACAGTCCGGAAATTAGTGAAGATACCCGTTTAAAAGTGCAAGCCTTTGCTAAATTATACAACTATAAACCTAATAATATTGCACTTAGTCTAAAAAATAAAAAAACAAAAACAATCGGAATTATCATTCCAGAAATAGTTCATCATTTTTTTGCAACCGTAATTAGTGGTGTAGAAAATGTTGCCAATGAACATGGCTATAACGTAATAGTTTGTTTATCTGACGAATCGTTTGACAAAGAAGTTATTAATATGGAAATGCTTGCCAATGGCAGTATTGATGGATTTATCATGTCATTATCCAAAGAAACCCAACAAAAGAAAGATTTTCATCATATAACAGAAGTTATCAATCAAGGAATGCCTGTTGTAATGTTTGATCGTGTTACCAATGATATTTTATGTGATAAAGTAATTATAGATGATAATTTGTCCGCCATTCAAGCAGTTCAAACCTTAATTGACAAAGGATTTAAAAAAATTGCACTCATCACAACTGTCGATTATGTTAGCGTTGGAAAATTGAGAACCGAAGGTTATTTGAAGGCTTTAAAATCGAATGACATTAAAATTGATGAAAATTTAATTCTTAAAATCGAAGATATTGAACACTGTGATGAAGCCATTGAAAACCTAATCAATACTCAAAAAATTGATGCTATTTTTGCCGTAAACGAACTTTTTGCCGTTACTGCAATAAAATCAGCCCTAAAAATCGGTTTAAGAATTCCGGAAGATATAGCTGTTATTGGATTTACAGACGGAATTATTTCTAAATATTCATCTCCAAGCATCACAACGGTAAGTCAAAACGGAATAAAAATGGGTGGGAAAGCAGCCAAAATGCTCATCGATAGATTAGAAAGCGAAGAAGAAGATGACGAACATTACAGAACAGAAGTCATCGAAACGCACTTGGTAGAAAGAGAATCTACGCCAACGTTGTAGTTTGTGTAAACCATTGATTTTATTGGTTTTAAAATTTTAAAACCAATAAAAATACTTTCAAAAAAATTTCAAAAAAATAATTTCGCTTTAAAAAAAAACTATATTTGTACTAATTATCAAAGCTTGTATTTTTACTTCGAACCAAAGTTTTGATAAGCCATAAACCGCTTATCGTATTATTAATCAACTAATTACGATAATGGAAAAGCGTAAGTTAAGTTTCTGGGAAATTTGGAACATGAGTTTCGGTTTCTTGGGAATACAAATGGGGTTTGCCCTTCAAAATGCAAATGCCAGTAGAATTCTTCAAAAATTTGGTGCCGATGTTCACGAACTTTCGTGGTTTTGGATTATTGCACCACTCACAGGATTAATTGTTCAACCTATTATTGGTCACTATAGTGATAATACTTGGGGACGATTTGGAAGAAGGAAACCATTCTTTTTATTAGGTGCCGTTCTTGCTTCTGTTGGATTGATACTTATGCCCCAATCTGAAATGTTTATCGCTTTTTTACCCGCTCTTTGGGTTGGAGCCGGAATGTTGATGATTATGGACGTATCTTTCAACATCGCAATGGAACCCTTTCGAGCTTTGGTTGGAGATAATCTTAGAACCGATCAACGTACACTTGGTTTCAGTATTCAAACGGCTCTAATCGGCATGGGTGCTGTGGTTGGGTCTGTTTTACCTTCTTTCTTAAAATGGATGGGCATGACAGGTGAAACCGAGACCGGTATTCCAAACTACTTAATTTGGTCTTTTGTGATTGGTGCCATCATTTTAATTATTACCATTTTAGTTACGGTAGTTACCACAAAGGAATACTCTCCTGATGAATTAGCTCAATTTTCAGATGAAAAAGCTCATCAAGAAGCCTTGGGTGACGAAAAACCAGCTCGATTGTTGGATATTTTTAAAGATTTTGCCAAAATGCCTACTACTATGCGACAATTAAGCATGGTGCAATTCTTTTCATGGTTTGGACTATTCGGAATGTGGGTATTCACCACTCCTGCTATCGCTCAACACATTTACGGCTTAGCATCAGATGATGTAAAAAACCCTCTATTTGATGAAGCCGGAAACTGGGTAGGAACCTTATTTGGTGTGTACAATTTTGTATCCATGATTTTTGCGTTTACACTTCCATACATTGCTAAGCAAGTCGGCAGAAAAAAAACACATGCAATATCTTTAATTATTGGAGGAGTTGGTTTGATTTCGATGTATTTCATGCCGAATAAAGAATCCTTAATTTTTTCTATGATTTGTGTTGGAGTAGCTTGGGCGAGTATTCTTGCAATGCCCTATGCTATACTTGCCGGATCTATTCAACCTAAAAAAATGGGAGTTTACATGGGGATTTTTAATTTCTTTATCGTTATTCCACAGATTATTAATGCCCTCATCGGAGGATTACTTGTTAAATATTTATATAATGATCATGCCATTTTTGCTTTAGTAACCAGCGGTGTTAGTTTTTTAATTGCTGCTGCTTTAGTTTATAAAGTACAAGATGTGGATGATGTAGTACAAAAATAATGAATCAAAAATGTTTCATATTCGACCTCGACGGTGTAATCGTTGACACAGCCAAATATCATTATTTAGCTTGGCAAAAGATTGCAAACCAACTAGGTATCGAATTTACGCCCGAACACAACGAAGAACTCAAAGGTGTAAGCCGTGTTCGATCACTCGACCTAATTTTAGCCTTAGGAAATATGGAAGCTTCGCAAGAAGACAAAAACAAATGGCTCGTTCAAAAAAACGAAGACTATCTTTCCTACTTGGTGGATATGGACGAAAGTGAAATCTTGCCGGGAGTTTTACCGGTTCTCATCTATCTGAAAGAAAACAACCAAAAAATCGTTTTAGGTTCTGCCAGTAAAAACGCAAAACCTATTTTAGAAAAAGCAAAAATTATTGATTATTTTGATGCCATTGTGGATGGAAACGATGTGTCTAATGCTAAACCTGACCCGGAAGTTTTTATTCAAGGAGCCAAAAAAGTAAATTTTTTAAACGAAAAATGTATCGTTTTTGAAGACTCTGTTGCCGGAGTTCAAGCTGCCAATATTGCCGGAATGACTAGTGTGGGAATTGGAGAAGAAACTATTTTGCATGAAGCTCAGTTTGTTTTTCCCGATTTTACACACATTGATTTGAATTTTATACAAAACCTAATAAATAAATAGTAAAATTTTAATGTTTTTGATTTTTAAAAACTTGAAACTTGACTCGAGACGAAGTCGAACAGAGCGTAAGCTAAACTTTTTAAACTAAATTTAATGAACCAAGATTATATCATACCAGATAACTGGTCGATTATTGAAGAAGGATTTGAGCAAGACCTGGTTAAGTCTTCCGAAAGTTTGTTCAGCATTGGAAACGGTGCGATGGGACAACGTGCGAATTTTGAAGAAAAGTATTCCGGAAAAACCTTCCAAGGAAGTTATATTGCCGGAATTTATTATCCCGATAAAACCAAAGTGGGTTGGTGGAAAAACGGTTATCCTGAGTATTTTGCCAAAGTACTAAATGCTCCCAATTGGATTGGCATTAACATCGAAATCAACGGTGAAAATTTGGATTTGACTAATTGTGCAGCAGTGAAAAATTTCCGCAGAGAATTGAATATGAAAGAAGGCTGGTATCATCGTTCTTTCCTGGCAACACTTCAAAATGGGACTGAAATTGAAGTGCAAGTACGTCGTTTTCTTTCATTGGATTTGGATGAAGTGGGTGTAATAAATTATCAAGTTACCCCTTTGAATCAGGATGCCAAAATTGTTTTCAAACCGTATATCGATGCAGGAGTTCATAACGAAGATGCCAACTGGGAAGAAAAATTCTGGGAACCATTACACGTAAAAAATAGTGCAAACGAAGCTTTTGTAACGGCAAGAACGTTCAAAACGAATTTTACGGCAACCACATTCATGCACAATTCTATTTTGATGAATGGGAAAAATGTAAATCCTTCCCCATCGAATGTTGCCTCTTCACATGATAAAATTGAATTTTCATATGAAGTTTCAATTGCCAAAAATCAATCGGCTACTATTCAAAAAATAGGTGGTTACACGGTTTCGATGAACCATGAAAATACTGAAGAAGCGGCTAAAAATGTAGTTTCAAAAGCCGTTTCTATTGGTTATGACCAATTATTAGCCAATCAAATTCAAGCTTGGGCAAAAATTTGGGAAATGAGCGATATTACCATTGATGGCGATGTGAAAGCTCAACAGGGGATTCGTTTCAATATTTTCCAATTAAATCAAACGTATTTAGGAAAAGATTCTCGTTTGAATATTGGTCCGAAAGGATTTACCGGAGAAAAATACGGCGGATCAACGTATTGGGATACCGAAGCGTATTGCATTCCGTTTTATATGGCAACCAAAGACCAGCAAGTTGCCCGAAATTTATTGACTTATCGTTATAATCAATTGGATAAAGCGATTGAAAATGCCGGAAAACTAGGCTTCAAAAATGGTGCAGCTTTGTATCCGATGGTAACCATGAACGGCGAAGAATGTCATAACGAATGGGAAATTACGTTTGAAGAAATTCACCGTAATGGAGCTATTGCTTTTGCCATTTTTAACTATTATCGTTTTACGGGAGATTACAGCTATATTCCTGAAAAAGGTCTGGAAGTTTTAATCGGAATTGCTAGATTTTGGCACCAAAGAGCCACCTACTCTACCTACCGTAATCAGTATGTGATTTTAGGTGTTACGGGTCCAAATGAATATGAAAATAACGTAAACAATAATTTTTATACCAATTATATTGCCAAGTGGTGTATTGATTATACGGTAGAACAAATTCAAAAAATTGAAAAAGAATATTCGTCCGATTATACCCGAATTCTAAACAAAGTAAAACTTTCTACCGCGGAAATCAACCATTGGAAAGAAGTGGCGGATAATATGTATTTCCCCTATTCAGAAGAACATGGCGTTTATTTGCAACAAGATGGATTTTTGGATAAAGAGTTAGTAAAAGTGCATGATTTAGATAAGAGTCAGCGACCGATTAACCAAAAATGGTCGTGGGATCGAATTTTACGTTCCCCTTACATCAAACAAGCTGATACGTTACAAGGATTCTACTTTTTTGAAGATCATTTCAGCAAAGAACAATTGGAGAAACATTTTGACTTTTATGAGCCATTTACGGTTCACGAAAGTTCACTTTCTCCCTGTGTTCACTCCATTCAAGCCGCAGTTTTAGGTAGAATGGAACAAGCGTATACATTCTATTTACGTACTTCCCGCTTGGATTTAGATGATTACAACAAAGAAGTACACGAAGGATTACACATTACTTCGATGGCCGGAACGTGGATGAGTATAGTAGAAGGTTTTGGCGGTATGCGTGTAAAAAATGAAACGCTACACTTTGAACCGAAAATACCGGCTCAATGGAAAGGCTATTCGTTTAAAATTAATTTCAGAAATCAAATCTTGAAAGTTTCTGTTCATGCCAATGAAACCAAATTTTCATTAGAAGGCGAAAAACCGATTACAGTTTTTGTCAACGGAAAAGAGGTTTTAGTGGAACCGGATAGTTTGGTTACTGTTTAGTTTTAACATTAAGAAGTTAAGGTTGTTTCATTAAGAAAATTAAAAAACATGAAGCAACCTTTGCTTTTTTAAATAACAAATATGACAAAAAAAGAAGTCACACAATTAAGCTATGATATAGTTGGTTGTGCAATAACTGTTCACAAAACATTAGGCCCTGGCTTATTAGAATCAGTTTATGAAAAATGCCTTCAAAAAGAATTAGAATATAATGGGTTCCAAGTTGAAACTCAAAAAAAAGTAAAATTAGAATATAGAGATTTATTAATTGAAACTAAATTAAGGCTAGATTTAATAGTAAACAATACTGTAGTAGTAGAAATAAAAACTGTTGAAAATTTACTACCCGTTCATGAAGCTCAATTATTGACTTATATGAGTTTACTGGAAAAACCTCAAGGATTATTAATCAATTTTTACACTGACAACATATCAAAATCAGTAAAACCAATGGTTAATGAATATTTCAAAATGCTTAATCCCTGAATTTTTAATCATACTTATCCTTAATAAACCTTAATGAAAAGACCTTAACTTCTTAATGTTTAAAACAATGAAAAAGCTACTTATTTTTTTACTTCTATCAACTTCAGCTTTTGCTCAAGTCAATCGCATTGAACCACCCAACTGGTGGACCGGATTTAAAAACGAAAATCTGCAATTGCTCGTACATCATCCGAATATCGGAAATGCAACTCCAAAAATAGCCTACGAAGGTGTTTCAATTACTAAAGTTCACAAAGCCAAAAGCCCGAACTATTTGTTCATCGATTTAAAAATAGACAAATCCACAAAACCCGGAAAGTTCAATATTCTTTTTGAACTGGATAAAGGAAAAAAAATCACTCAATCCTACGAGCTTAAAGCGAAATCGAAACCATCCAACGAATTTATTGGATTCAACAGTTCCGATGCCATTTACCTCATCACTCCGGATCGTTTTGCCAACGGAAATGAAGCCAACGACATCGTGAAAACGATGAACGAAACCGCATTAGACCGAACGCACGACTACAAACGTCACGGCGGCGATATTCAAGGCATTACCAACCACATTGATTACATCAAAAACTTAGGATTCACCGCAATTTGGCCAACTCCAGTTTTAACCAATGATATGAAAGGTGGTTCCTATCACGGCTATGCAATGACCGATTTTTATCAAGTTGACCCACGATTTGGAAACTTAACTGATTATAAAAATCTAGCTGAAAAATTGCAACAAAATGGCATGAAACTCATCATGGATCAAGTGGCCAACCATTGCGGTAGCGAACATTGGTGGATGAAAGATTTGCCATTTGCCGATTGGGTGAGTTACCAAGAACTATTTGAAAAAGAAAAAAAATACGTTACTTCCAATCATCGCAGAACCAGCAACCAAGATTTGTATGCTTCCGAAAAAGACAAAAAAGAAATGGCAGACGGTTGGTTTGTTTCTTCTATGCCCGATTTGAATCAACGCAATCCTTTTTTGGCAAAATACATCATTCAAAATAGCATTTGGTGGATTGAAACACTCCATTTAGGAGGAATTCGCCAAGATACCTATCCTTATCCTGACAAAACATTTATGAGCAATTGGGCTGGAGCAATCATGAATGAATATCCGAATTTTAACATTGTGGGAGAAGAATGGAGTTCGAATCCGCTACTGATTGGTTATTGGCAACAAGGAGCAAACAACAAAGATGGTTACCAATCCAACTTGCGTTCTACGATGGATTTTGCCATGCAAACACTCATTCCGCAAGCCATCAAAGAAACAGAAAGTTGGGACAAAGGTTTGGCAAAACTTTACGATGGTTTAGCCAACGATTTTCATTATGCGTCTCCCAAAGACATTATGATTTTTCCGGACAATCACGACATGGATCGCATTTTTACTCAATTGGAAGAAAATGTAGAAAATACCAAAATGGCTTTGGCAACTTATTTGGTTTTACCGAGAATTCCACAATTCTATTACGGAACAGAAATTTTGATGCAAAACACCGCCAAACCCGGAGATCACGGCCTAATTAGAACTGATTTTCCCGGCGGATGGAAAGGCGATAAAGTAAATGCTTTTACTGGCGAAGGTCTAACTGCTGAGCAAAAAGATGTGCAAAATTTTTTATCCAAAATTTTAAATTACCGTAAAAACAGTAAAGCCATTCACGAAGGTAAAACGATACATTTTGCTCCAAATAACGGAGTTTATACTTTATTTAGACTATTGAATGATGAAATTGTCGTTTTTATTTTAAACAAAAAGGATTCGGCAAAAGTAGATTTATCGATTTATAAAGAACTGAATTTGAATGGTAAAAAATTCAAAAACATCCTTACCGGAGAAGAATTTATTTGGGATAATGAATTGAATTTGAACCAAAAAGGAGCTTTTATTTTTACAACAAAAATGAATTAACGAATGAAAAAACTCTTTTTACTTTTATTCTTAACGACAATTGGTTTTGCTCAAAACACCAAAAGAGAATATTTTTCTCATTCGTGGAATGGTTACGAATTGGAATTAAGCACCACCGATGGAACTTATTTCATACAATTTTACAATGCAAAAATTGCCGAAACCTCATTTGTTCCTAAAGGTGAAAAATTCAATTCGCAATCGCATGCCGTTGTTCTCAAAACGAAAAATCATCCCTTTCAAATTCAGGAAAATGCCAATTTTATTGAAATGAAAACCGATGAATTGAGTATAAAAATCATTAAATCGCCATTTCAAATAACGTATTCTCACCAAAATAAAATTCTTTTATCCGAAAAATTAGGTTACTTCAAACGCAAACATGAACCGCTTGAAAAAGTGAAAGGCAACATCGTTTATGATTCTACCGAAGTGATTCAATTCAATATCAATGCAA
Source organism: Flavobacterium filum DSM 17961 (assembly GCF_000425465.1). Lineage (GTDB taxonomy): Bacteria > Bacteroidota > Bacteroidia > Flavobacteriales > Flavobacteriaceae > Flavobacterium > Flavobacterium filum. The sequence goes on from NZ_AUDM01000020.1 coordinate 20,718, forward strand.
CAGAAAAACTGTATGGTGGCGGTGCAAGAGTATTAGGAATGAATCGTCGTGGCAACCGATTAGCACTTTACAACCGTGCCGATTACGGTTATGAAACCCGTTCTGAACTGATGAATTTCACCCTTCCAATTGTGATTTCATCCCAAAAATATATGGTTCATTTTGATAATGCTCCTATTGGTTATTTGGATTTAGATAGTAAAAAAGAAAATGTGTTAGAATACGAAACCATTTCCGGTAGAAAAACCTATCAAGTGATTGTTGGCAATTCATGGGAAAATTTAGTCGCCAACTATACCGAATTAACCGGAAGACAACCGTTGCCTCCACGTTGGGCTTTGGGTAATTTTTCTTCTCGTTTTGGTTATCATTCCGAAGCCGAAGCCCGTCGGACCATTCAAAAATTCAAAGATGAAAACATTCCCGTTGATGCCATTATTTTAGATTTGTATTGGTTTGGGAAAGAAGTACAAGGCACAATGGGGAATTTAGAAGTATATCGTGATAGCTTTCCTACGTTTGAAAAAATGGTGGATGATTTCAATAAATTGGGCATCAAAACCATTCCTATCACAGAACCATTTATTTTGACCACTTCCAAAAAATGGCAAGAAGCGGTGGATAAAAAAATCTTAGCCACCGATACAAAAGGAAATCCTTTTACGTATGATTTTTATTTTGGAAATACCGGTATTATCGATATTTTTAAAATAGATGGAAAAAAATGGTTTTGGAACATCTACCAAGAACTAGCCAACAAAGGAGTTGGCGGAGTTTGGGGCGATTTGGGTGAACCCGAAGTATTTCCGGCCGCTGCTCAAACCTTTGGCGGAAGTGCTGATGAAGTACACAATATTTACGGTCATAATTGGGCTAAATTGGTTTTTGAAGGCTATCAAGGTAACTTTCCAACACAGAGACCTTTTATTTTGATGCGTTCCGGCTATTCGGGATCGCAACGGTATGGTATGATTCCTTGGAGTGGCGATGTGAACAGAACGTGGGGCGGACTTTCCGGTCAAGTGGAAATTTCTCTGCAAATGGGAATGCAAGGTTTAGCCTACATGCACTCCGATTTAGGCGGATTTGCGGGAGCGAATTTAGATGATGAATTGTATGTGCGTTGGTTGCAATACGGTGTTTTCAATCCGATTTTTCGTCCGCATGCTCAATCAGATGTGGCTTCTGAACCGATTTTTAGAAGTGAATGGGCAAAAAATTTAGCCAAAAAGGCAATTGAATTGCGTTACTCAATGCTTCCCTACAATTATAGTTTGGCTTATGAAAATTCGCAAACCGGTATTCCATTAATGCGACCTTTGTTTTTTGAAGAACCGGATAATGAAGCCTTATTGACCAAATCAGAAGGCTATTTATGGGGAAAAGATTATCTGGTTTATCCGATTATGGAAGCAAATCAGCAATCAAAAGAAGTCTATTTCCCTAAAAATGGGAATTGGACGGATATTTATTCCACAAAAAAATATAGTGGTGGTTCAACTGAAAAAATAAATGTTGCTACCACTCACATCCCAACATTTGTGCGAAGTGGTGTTTTGATTCCATCAACAAAAGTGGTCCAAACCACTCAAAATTATGATAATTCCAATTTAGATTTACATCTATATTTTGATGAAAAAGTAACGTCAAGCGAACGTCAATTCTATTTTGATGAAGGAAATAATTCAAAAGAAAACAATCCGGAACTGCTGACTTGCGAAACAGAAATCGAAAAAAAATCACTCTTCATTTACATTGAAAGCAATTTATTTCCTTCCAAAGGAAAAAAAGGTACGATTCATGTTTTTTTGTTAGCTAAAAAACCGAAATCTGTGCTGATGGATGGTAAAAAAGTTAAATTTCAATATGATAAAATAGCTAAAAAATTAACTTTTGACTATGTAATGTCCTCTAACAAATCCAATATTAAAATTAAATTATAATGAAAAAAATATTGTTCACCCTAATCCTAACTACTATGTTTCTAGGATGTTCACCCAAAAAAGAAACCGTTCAAACCAAAACTCCATTTGTTTGGGAAGGAGCCAATTTGTATTTTTTATTAATTGATCGATTCAACAATGGCAATCCAGATAACGACAAGATTATTCCAAGAGACAAACAAACCGGAGTGCTACGTAATTTTATGGGTGGGGACATTAAAGGGATTACGCAAAAAATCGACGAAGGTTATTTTACTGATTTAGGTATAAATGCCATTTGGATGACACCTGTCGTGGAACAAATTCACGGCTCGGTGGATGAAGGAACCGGAAACTCCTATGGTTTTCATGGCTATTGGACCAAAGATTGGACGAACATCGACCCAAGTTATGGCACAAAAGAGGATTTGAAAGAATTGGTAGAAAAAGCCCATGCCAAAGGTATCCGAATTGTATTGGATGCTGTGATTAACCACACCGGACCGGTTACCGAATTAGACCCCGTTTGGCCGGAAAGTTGGGTGCGAACCGGACCGAAATGTACGTATGACACTTATCAAAACTACATCGATTGTACGTTGGTAGAAAACCTTCCGGACGTTAAAACCGAAAGCAATGAAAACGTAGAATTGCCTCCCGCTTTGGTTGAAAAATGGAAAAAAGAAGGCCGTTACGAACAAGAAGTAGCCGAATTGGATGAATTTTTCAAACGTACCGGCTATCCAAGAGCACCGAAATATTACATCATGAAATGGTTATCTGATTACATTACCGATTTCGGAATTGATGGTTATCGCGTAGATACCGTGAAACACACTACCGAAGATGTGTGGGCTGATTTTAAAAAAGTGTGTAAAGATGCTTTTGCTCAATACAAAAAAGACAATCCAGATAAAGTGTTGGACGATAATGAATTTTTCATTGTAGGTGAAGTATATGGTTATGGAATAAGCGGAAAGCAACTTTATAATTTTGGCGACAAAAAAGTTAACTATTTTGAAAACGGTTTTGGCTCACTCATCAACTTTGATTTTAAAGGAGATGCGAATAAACCGTATGAAGAACTTTTCAGTAATTATTCCTCTATTTTAAGTGCTGATTTAAAAGGGTTGAGCGTAATGAACTATGTTACTTCGCACGATGACGGCTGGCCCTTTGACAAAAAAAGAGAAAAAGTATTTGATGCCGGAACCAAATTACTACTAGCTCCTGGAATTTCGCAAGTATATTATGGTGATGAAACCGCTCGTTCTCTGGAAATTGAAGGAGCACAAGGCGATGCTACTTTGCGTTCGTTTATGAATTGGGAAGACCTCAAAACCAATGAAAACACGAAAAATGTATTGACGCATTTTCAAAAAATTGGGCAGTTTCGAAAAAACCATCCAGCGGTTGGAGCAGGAACTCACAAAGAAATTTCAAAAACTCCGTTTTATACTTTCAGCAGAACCTTCACCAAAGGCGATTTTACCGATAAAGTGGTAATTGGTTTGGAATTGCCTTTCGGAAAAAAAGAGATCAATGTTTCCTCTGTTTTTGAAGATGGAACGGAAGTTCACGATGCTTTTTCAGGAATTTCAACTACTGTTAAAGAAGGAAAAGTGGTTATTGAAAGTCAGATGGGGATTGTGTTGTTGGAAAAAAAGTAATTTTAGATTAATAAAATAACAAAGGCTATCAAAAAAAATGCTTCAAAAAGTTAAAGCTATTTGGAGCATTTTTTTTGAAGTGCTTTGTGCATTTTACAATTTAAGTTTAAAAAGATTTAAATATTTTCTTATTTTTAAAAATTATATGTTTTTTATTAATGAATGCGGAGCGGTTTAATATTTTCTCCCATTTGAAGTTTTTTATTAATTTACTATATGAAAAATAAAATTATTGGTTATTTATTCATTTTAATTTTAGTCATAATAATTTTTTTCTTTAGAATAATCTATATTAGAGATAAATTTTATTTTAAGAAATCTGATATAGTAATTATTATTTTTAGTTCTATTATTTGTTTTTGGATTTATAAATATGAATCAAGAAAAAATAAATCCAATAAAAATTAATAATATATTTAACAAGGGAATTAAATGTTAGTGTCCCCAGCTTCGCAAAGTATTCAGCACAAATATCCTATGAATAGCTCCGCACTCGAGCGAAGCGAGGAAGAGCATTTTATACAAAGGTGAATAACCATTTAGGAGGACATACAGAAACATTTTCAAAGCTAGACTTTCAAGGAACACCATTAGAAACACAAACCAAACATACACGTGATACCAACCCTTTGGTGGTAACCGTTGTTGATGAGTTTGAATATTTGCACAATGGTAAACTAAAAAAACACGTTCAAAAAGTGAACAATAATCCACAAGAACTCATCGTTGCCAATACCTATGATGAGCTGGGTCAGTTGATTTCAAAACAAGTGGGTGGACAAGACATTGATAATGAAATTGGTTATCAAAAAATAGACTATCGTTATAACATCAGAGGATGGCTAACCCATATCAATGATATTGAAGATTTAAGAGAAAACGGGGCTTTAAATGATGATTTATTTGCCTTTAAAATCAATTACAACGAAATTACTGAAGTGGAAAATGGCGACATGAATTTTGTCGCAACAAGTTTTAACAACACCGTAAAACCACTTTTTAACGGAAACATAGCCGAAACCTATTGGAAAACCGGAACCGATGATATCCTACGAAAATACAGTTACAGCTACGATGATTTGAACCGATTGAAGAAAGCCTATTTTCAGAAACCGTATGATGTTGTACCCTACACTCAGTCGTTTGATGAATACTTGGATTACGATAAAAACGGAAATATTTTGCAATTAAACCGTTATGCCGACCAAAACGAATATGGAAATGTTATAGAAATAGATGCGTTAGGTTACCATTACCAACAACACTCTAACAAATTAATGAAAGTAACCGATGCCACTAATTTTAGTGCAGGTTTTCGTGACGACAGTGATGGTACAAATGATACAGATGATGATTATGACTATGATGATAACGGAAACATGATAAGTGATGAAAACAAAGGAATTGGAACTATAAAGTATAACCATCTCAATTTACCAACATCAATTAGATTTGTAAACGGAGAAATTCGTTATCTTTACAATGCCGCAGGCGTTAAAGTAGGCAAAACAGTTTACCAAGGCAGTGAAGACCCGATTGTAACCGATTATTTAGGCGGTTTTCAATATGTGGATAGTGAATTACAGTTCTTCCCTCACCCGGAAGGCTATGTAAGTGTGGTGAAATTTGGAACGGAAACCTTAGTAATTAACTATGCGTATCAGTACAAAGACCACCTTGGCAACATCCGCTTAAACTATGGAAAAGACCCTGAAACCAACGTTCTTAAAGTATTGGAAGAAAACCACTATTACCCTTTTGGTTTAAAACACCAAAATTACAACACGGGTAGAAAGCAATACGGCAAAAAAGAAGACGAACTTACAGCTTTGCAAATACCCGGTTTAGTATTGCCAACGGAGGAAAAACCGATGGTGTATAAGTATAAGTATAATGGGAAGGAGTGGCAAGACGAGCTAGGACTGAATGTTTACGACTACGACAATAGAATTTATGACCAAGCTTTAGGTCGTTTTTGGCAGATGGATCCTTTGGCCGAACAAGGTCGTAGATGGTCACCTTATAACTATTGTTTTAATAGCCCTATATACTTCCAAGATCCTGATGGAATGTGGCCTGATTTTCCGGGTTATGTAAAAAGTGCTTTTAAAAGCATGGGAAATACAATAAGTAACAAATATAATGAAGTAAAGAAATCTATTGGAAATACTGTTGATAATGTTAAAAAATCAGTTTCAAACGTTGTAAAAAAAGTTAAGGACTTTGAATTTGGTGGATATGCATTTACTACTGATAAAGGTAGTTCAAAGGGTGATCAAAGTATATTAAGAAAAGGTGATAGAAAGACAGAAATGGTAAATGGATCAGGAGCTGAAACAGCAGGAAATATTTACAGACCAGGCCCAGGTAATGATTCTAAGCTAGAAAATGTAGCCAATGCATTAGATAAAACTTCTGATGCAGTTGAGCTAGCTAGGGATAATTCAAATAAAAATGGTAGTGTTAGTGAAACCAACACACCTGAACAAAGTGAAATAGTTACAGTCAAAAAGGAAACTTATTCAGTGACAGATTATCCTAACAATTCATCAAGAATACACAAATCAGAAAAAGATACGACTGTAAATGTTGACGATAAAGAAAAAATTAATAAAATGAATGCACTAAGTAAGAAAAAAGCAGAGCAAGAACTTCTTTTAAAAGGCAATTAATCATGAAAGTAGTTAAATTTATGAACATTTTGGTAATATTATATATAATAATTGTATTTTTTATTTTTTCATGTAAAGAAAACAATGTGGTAAATAAATTAGACAAAATTAATTATAATGAAACAAGAATTATCTTTCCTGACACTGTTTATTTAAACGAAAGTAATAATGGTTGGATTCACTATAAAAATGATCTTGATACATTAACAACAAAATTTAACGATTTAGAAAAGTTAAGGTTTCTCTACTTTGAATATTTTTTAACAAATAATCCTAGCGATAATAACAATGAAATTAGAAAAATGATAACAGACACTTTTGTTGCGAAAAACAACAGAATAATTCCATTATATGATATTAAGTTTGATAAGCTTGGTATAAATTATTTCAATGGTATTATTACTGACGAAGTAATTATTGCGAATGGGGGTGTATTAAAAAATGGTAAAAAGGGTGATAGAATATTAACAAATGAAATTAGACTAATTCATCCTGTTTATGTAAAAAAACGATAGTTTGGTAATACCTGATAACTATGGTTTTTCCAAATTAAAATTGTTAAATATTTATATACTTTATTGCGAATAATTAAATGAATTTCACCGCTCCCGCCCGAATCCCTTCGGGTGGTTCTAGCAAATAATTAAAAGTTTTTATTAAATTTGAAAATAAGAAAAAGTCAGATTAATTAGTTTTATTTATTTCAGGCGTTAAACTAGGCAAAACAGTTATTCAAGGCAGTCAAGAATCGGTTGTAACTGATTATTTAGGTGGTTTTCAATATGTGAAGAATGAATTACAATTCTTCCCTCACCCGGAAGGCTATGTAAGTGTGGTGAAATTTGGACCGGAAACCTTAGTAATTAACTATGCGTATCAGTACAAAGACCATTTAGGCAACATCCGCTTAAACTATGGAAAAGACCCTGAAACCAACGTTCTTAAAGTATTGGAAGAGAATCATTACTATCCATTTGGCTTAAAACACCAAAATTACAACACGGGTAGAAAGCAATACGGCAAAAAAGAAGACGAAATTACAACATTGCAATTTCCCGGTTTAGTATTGCCAACGGAGGAAAAACCGATGGTGTATAAGTATAAGTATAATGGGAAGGAGTGGCAAGACGAACTAGGACTTAATGTTTACGACTACGATAATAGAATTTATGACCAAGCAATAGGAAGATTTTGGCAGATGGATCCATTAGCGGAACAAGGTCGTAGATGGTCGCCTTATAATTATTGTTTTAATAATCCTATTTACTTCCAAGATCCTGACGGTATGTGGCCAAAAATACCATCGTGGAGCGATGTTAAAAAATCTTACAATGAAGCCAAAGCAACTGTTGCCAAATCTTATAATGAAGCTAAAGCAACAGTTTCCAAAACTTATAATGAGACTAAAGCCTCTGTAACAAAAACTTACAATGAAACCAAAGCTTCTGCAACTAAAGTTTATAACGAAACTAAAGCCTCTGTAGCCAAAACTTATAATGAAACGAAGAAAGCAGTTGTTGAGACAACAAATAAAGCTGTAGCAGCAACAAAGGAAACTGTAAACGATGCTCGTCAATGGGTTAAAGAAAACGAAGGAACTATTACAGCTGTTTCTCAAGGCATGCAAGATATAGGCGATGGAATAGCGGTTGTTGGATATGGTTTAACTCTTACAGGTATTGGTGCGGAAATTGGAGTTCCCTTGGCAGCCATTGGTAATGGTCTTTCAGGAGCAGGGGCGATTATTGAAATTGGCGTTCAGTTAAATAATGAAGATTTAAACGGAGCAGGGACAAATGCAGGTTTAATGGTTGCTGACAAGCTAATAGAAAAAGGTCTTAATAAAGTTTTACCAGGTTCTGGTAATATTAAAGATGTCGATTTTAACCTTGATAAGTCAATTTTAACTCAGGGAGCTAGTTTAAAGACAACAGCAGTAGGTAGAGCTATTAACAACGAAGAAGAAAAAAAATAAGTATGTTCTTTTCAATAATATTAATGATAATTGGTGTAGTCGTTTTCTGTATTACTTACAAAGATGGTAAAAAGAGAAAACCAGAATTAACAACTTCTTACGTAATGCATTTAAAAGGCTACGTTGGAGGTGTAGTAGTTTTTTTGATAGGTTTAATAATGTTTTTAAAAAATTGATAAAAATGGAAACAAAAGAAATCATAAAGTTAATATTACCATTATTAGCAATAGGGTTTGGTATTTTTATAAAAATAACAAAAAATGAAAATTATAGTTCGACAAAAAAATATTGGTTATTTATAGTTATAGTAGGTGTTTTGTTGTTTTTATTTAGATTATACAAATACTTAAAATAGACCATTTTTTAAAATATTTTACATCAAAAACCACCGCTCCCGCCCGAATCCTTTCGGGTGGTTCAAGCAAATAATTAAAAGTTTTTATTACTTTTGAAATAAAGAAAAAGTCAGATTAATTAGTTTTATTTATTTCAGGCGTTAAAGTAGGCAAAACAGTTTACCAAGGCAGTGAAGACCCTGTTGTAACCGATTATTTAGGCGGTTTTCAGTATGTGAATAGTGAATTACAGTTCTTCTCTCACCCGGAAGGTTATGTAAGTGTGGTGAAATTTGGACCGGATAACTTAGTAATTAACTATGCGTATCAGTACAAAGACCATTTAGGCAACATTCGCTTAAACTATGGAAAAGACCCTGAAACCAACGTTCTTAAAGTATTGGAAGAAAACCATTACTACCCTTTTGGTTTGAAACACCAAAATTACAACACGGGTAGAAAGCAATATGGCAAAAAAGAAGATGAACTTACAGCTTTGCAAATACCCGGTTTAGTATTACCAACAGAGGAGAAGCCGATGGTGTATAAGTATAAGTACAACGGGAAAGAATGGCAAGACGAGTTATTATTGAATTGGTATGATTATGGTGCAAGGAATTATGACCCTGCGATTGGTAGATGGATGAATATTGACCCGTTGGCTGAGAAGTATCCGAGCATATCACCGTATGCCTATGTTGCTAATAATCCAATAATGTACATCGACCCTGACGGTAGGGATATTGTTTTACCAAAAGGCACATCTACAAAGGATACCTATACAATTTTAGGTAATCTTCAAAAACTTACAAATGATAAGTTAGTTTATTCAACTCAAAAAGACGGAACTATTAGAATTAAAATAGCAAGCCTTGCAAAATCTGGTTCAGAAACTAAAGCAGCAGGAACTAATTTAATTAGAGAACTAAATAGTTCTGATAAAACTACTACTATAGTAATAGGAGCTGCTGGTAGTGGCAATTCTGCTAGACCTGACAGCAGAGATGCATCTGGAAATACTGATTGGACAAAATCAACCAATGGAAAAGGAGATGATGTAACAGTAAATTTTGACCCTACATCAAATCCATCTATAAAAACGGTTGATCCCAAAACAGGTAATGTTTCAGGTGCAAAAAGACCAAATCAAGTTGGTTTAGCACATGAACTAATACACGCAGACCACATTACCGAAGGAGATGTAAGTTTTACACCGACGGCACATACTTACAAAACAGCAGGAGGAAACGTTACACAAACAAAACCTAATGAAGAGTTAAGAACAGTTGGCGTTAAGGGAGTGAAAAAAGGAGATATTAAAGAAAATCAAATAAGAAAAGAACAAGGACAAAATCCAAGAGGAGCATATTAATATGAAAGCATATTTTTTTTATACAGTATTTATTTTTCTTTTTGTGTCTTGTAATTCACAGGATAAACCAAAAGACACCATTATGAACTCACACACAGAAAAGGTACAGTTTTATTTTTATCCATCAAGCGGTGGTGAAGCTATCTATGAAGTTGATTATAATGATGGCCAAATTACAATTGAGAATAAAGAAATCCCAAATGTTATTTTCAAAAAATCTTTTAGTAAAGATGAAAATATAAAAATAAATGAGTTTACGGATAAATTAAGAATTGCACCAAATACAACTACTGAAATCATTTTAGATTCTTGGCGGATAGAGTTAAAAATAAATGATATAGTTTATTACAACAAGTCAGGTGTGAAAATGAAGGATTTACCTCTTGAAATTAAAGAACTTTTAGAGTATTTAATTATAGGTTCAACAGTAAAAATAGATTTATACGACTTCTCATAAACATTTAGCCCTCAAAATTGAGGGCTTTTTAATGCGTAAGCTTTTCTAGCTTTAAAATCTCTCAAATAAGTATCAATAACCCCCCAGATAACTATGGTTTAAGCAAATAAAAAAAGTTTTTTACTACATTTGAATTAAAGCAAAAGTATGAGTAGAAATTATAAATTTACTTCGTCTGTTCCCCAACCCGCTCCATCAAAACAAAACACGATAACCCACTTTAAAACGTTATTACTACAAGTATAAATATTGTGATTTTTAATTCAAATGAAAAATCAATCGCTAATTGCTTATATTTGACCAAATCCTAAATAGCCCGTAATGAAATTGCATTCTTTCAAAATTATTTCCAAACTAATTTGTTACGGAATAACTTTGTTGATGGTAATGGGTCTATTTACCGCCTGCACCTCCTACAAAACCCAACTTGGCAGTCAAGCCACTTCGTTTTACAACAATCAATCGCTTGATACGACCACCATTGTGTATTCTGTTTTTTTAACCGGAAATGCGGCGAATACACAAAATGATAGAGCTACCCCAACACTTTCCAACTTTAAAAAACGGTTGGAAACCGCCTCAAAAAACAGCACTGCTCTATTTTTAGGCGATAATGTTTTTCCGTTGAATGGGATAGGTGAAAATCGTTCGCTCGGTGAAGACAAACTTTTAAAACAGCTGCAACTGACAGATAAATTCAAAGGAAACGTATATGTTCTGCCCGGTGATTATGATTGGGGTAACGGCTTGAATCATTTGTTGGCACAAGAAAAATTCATTTCGGCTTATGGTAAAAAAACAGCTCAATTGCTCCCCAAAAACGGTTGTGGAATGGAATTCATCTCCCTCAGTGAAAACGTTGAATTAATCGCCATCAACTCGCAATGGTTTTTGGAAGATTGGAACGAACATCCCGAAATCAACAGCGGATGTAGTCTTAAAACCCGTGAGCAATTTTTTGACGAACTCGATAGTCATTTGTTGGAAAATCAGGAAAAAACGATATTGTTAGCCATTCATCATCCGCTTTTGAGCAATGGCGTTTATGGTGGTCAGTATTCGTTACATCAAC
>NZ_AUDM01000021.1 GCF_000425465.1 Flavobacterium filum DSM 17961
AGTACTAATAACCCGTAAGCTTATGTGAATAAAGTTCCCCCGATTACGATCGGGGGAGAAAAACTTTTCTACGAAATTAATTTTTATCTCAGTATGTTAAAATATTTTCTCGTTGCATTAACGAGAGTAATTAGTGACAAGTAATTAGTAATTAGTCATCTGACTAATCACCAATCACTAAGAACTAATCACTAAAATTTAAGGTGGTTATTGCGGCGGGGCTCACCTCTTCCCATTCCGAACAGAGAAGTTAAGCCCGCCTGCGCAGATGGTACTGCATTTTGTGGGAGAGTATGTCGCCGCCTTCTTTTAGAAACCTTTCATGGAAACATGAAGGGTTTTTTGTTTTTATATATTTTTACCACTTACAAGGTTGCGGGTTATGAGTTGCGGGTTGAGGGTTTTGCCATAAAGTAATCTATTTTTTATTTTCTCCACAACTTTTTATCTTGAGCCGTAAAAAAGGCATAAAGTTTAGGTTACGGGTTCGAGGGAAACAGAGATAATATATTTTCTCACAGAATACACAGAATACACAGAAATGGAATTGCTCTAGGCAATGTTTGATTTATTTTGCCACTAGGAGAGAAAGGAATTATGCTAGGGATGATTAAGAGTAAGAATTAAAACTATTGACAGTTATTTTTATAGAACTATTTTTTAAAATGATTTGATACACTGAACTGCGTGAGGGATAGTAGCGGAAAGCCCACAGAGAGGAGGCACGACGAACGAGGACTTGTAGCGGATAGCCCGACCCTTGTGGTCACGCCCAAATTATAATTAAGTATTTGTTTCTAAGTCTTTTATATAATCTTCATGTTCATAAAAGAAATACTCAAAAGATTCCATTTTTTCGGCAAAGAAGTTAAATATTGTTTTCCAGGTTGATTTGTTATTGATGCTGATATTATGAATTTCAACCCAAATACGGCTAATAATTTTTCCGTTTTCTAGTTGGAAGTTTTTTTCGAAGTTAGCATCTGGTAAATAGTTTTCTAAAAGGATGGTTTTAAGCGATTCTATTTTTTCAAAATAAATTTTGCGATGTTCTTCATCTTTAGGTTCTATATCAAGTGAAACCATTGCTTTTTTATTGTCCACGTTAAATTTAAACGTTACATCTTTTATTTTGGTGTTATAGAGTAACCACTTTCTCGGGTACTCCTGAGCGAAAGTAATCCAAAATTCACGTTTTATTTTTTGTGCTTCTTCTTTACTGAACATTATTCAATGATTTTGGCTTTAATTTTAATGTTAAAAAGTGGATATTCACCTTCATCTGTTTTTTGTTGAGCAATTTCATCCAAAACATCAAAACCTTTGGTTATTTTTCCAAAAACGGTATGTTCCCCATCCAAATGATGTGCTCCACCTTTATTTTGTACAAAGTAAAATTCAAATGGATTACTTACTTTATCAGGATTGTTTTCCCATGATCTTGCTGAGGCAAGTGCACCGTAGTGATGTTTTAATGTTTTGTTGAATTCAGCAGGGATAAAATACTTTCCAATATTTTTCCTTTCTTTTTGAGTAATAGTTTCATCTGAATTTCCACCTTGAACAATAAAATTTTTTACTACTCGATGAAAATAGGTTGTATTGAAGTAATTCTTTTTTACTAAATAAATAAAATTGGCTCGATGCAAAGGAGTTTCATTATATAATTCTATTTCAATATTACCACAAGAACATTCAATTTGCACTTTTTTTTCTTGATTATGTTCTCCATACCAAGTTAAAAAATCAACAACATTATCATCAGTAATTACAATCGTATTTAAATCATATTTGGGTTTTGGAGTATCATCCTTTGCTTTAATTGTTTTATTTTTTTGTTCTAAACTTTTTTCTGTTGTATCTTTAGAATTGTTTTGACAGGAAAACATAATCAAAACCGATAATAAGAATAGTAAATTATGGATTTTCATCACTTTTTAAAATATGTTCCAAAAATAGCAAAAGAAACGCTACCTGCTACAAGTGCTCACTTAAAAATGGCACCTGTTGAGCGAATGGAAATGTTAAAAGAACTAAATGTTGAAAGTAAAAATCCCAAAAAAGCTGCTGTAATGATGCTTTTATATCCTAAGTTTGAAGAAGCACATTTGGTTTTAATTGTTAGAACAACATATCCTGGCGTACATTCCTCTCAAATTGCATTTCCAGGAGGTAAAGTTGAAAAAGAAGATGAATCACTTGCCAAAACAGCTCTAAGAGAAACTGTTGAAGAAATTGGTATTGATCCCACAAAAATTGAAATTATTAGATCATTTACTGAAGTTTATATTCCGCCAAGTAATTTTTTGGTTGCTCCTTTTTTAGGCATTTGTAAATCTGAATTAGAATTTTCATTGCAAGATGATGAAGTAGCTGGTGTAATCGAACTTTCATTAAAAGATTTCTTAGATGATAAATTAGTTGTTACAAGAAAATTATCAACTTCTTATGCAAGAGATATTGATGTTCCAGCATTTTTAGTTAAAGAACATATCGTTTGGGGAGCCACCGCTATGATGATGAGTGAATTGAAAGAAACTATTAAAAAGGTTCTTTAATTGTTTGTAATTTCATAAATTCGCATTCAATTTTTTCAAATTATTCTATAATGGGATTATTCAAAAGAAATCCATTTGGTCATATTTTGTTTTTAAAAAAGTGGCTCATCCGTATTTTTGGGGTGATGACACATCAACGTTATCGTGGCTTCAACGAGATGCATATTGAAGGTTCAGAGATCATAAAAAATTTACCTGAAACAAATGTGTTGTTTATTTCTAATCATCAGACTTACTTTGCCGATGTGGTGGCGATGTTTCATGTATTCAATGCTAGTTTAAGTGGACGAGAGGATAATATTAAAAATGTGGGTTATTTGTGGCAACCAAAGCTTAATATTTATTATGTTGCTGCCAGTGAAACTATGAAAGAAGGATTGCTGCCAAGAATTTTAGCGTATGCCGGAGCAATTACAGTAGAAAGAACTTGGCGAGCAAAAGGAAAAGATATTAAAAGAGAAGTTAATCCTAACGATACTGAGAATATTAAAATTGCATTAGAAGACGGCTGGGTGATTACTTTTCCGCAGGGAACAACACGATCGTTTAAACCCGTTAGAAAAGGAACCGCTCATATCATCAAACAACATAAACCAATTGTTGTTCCAATTGTTATAGATGGTTTTAGACGTTCGTTTGACAGAAAAGGACTTCGTATCAAGAAAAAAGGTATTCTACAATCAATGGTGATTAAAGAACCATTACAAATCGATTACGAGAAAGAATCCATCGAAGAAATCGTTGAAAAAATAGAGTTTGCCATTGAACAACATCCATCTTTACTTAAAGTAATTCCGGTTGAAATATTGGAAGAACAAAAAGAACTCGACAAGAAAAGAATGTGGGAATATTAAAAATCTATTTTCTTTAATTCTTCAAAATTCTTGTGTAAACGCTTCATTAAAAAGCCATAAATCAGTCGATAAAACAACCAGAATAATCCAAAAGTTAAGGCAAAAAGAACAAAATAGGTTAATCCAATTATGATCCAAAAAACTTGAGGATTCACATCTTTTGTGCTATCGATTAAGGAGTTTATATTCGGGTCGTAAATGATTTGTGAAATAACAACAATGATAAAAATAAACGCAAACATTCCTAAATTATACCATATATAGTATTGAACTGTTTTGCGGGTTTTTATGATAGAATTCATTAATTTTTTTACCGTATCTGTAGTTGAAATCGTTTTGAAATTTTTATAAAACATAAAAATAAAAAAGATTACAACTGCATAATTTAAAACGGAAATTACTTTGAAAAGCGTATCGATATGATACATTTCTAACGTTTTAAGATAATTTTCATCAACAAAAAATAATCCAATTGCTGACCATAATACAAATTCAGCAATACTAATCATCAAAATCCATTTTACAATGGATGACGATCGTTTGTGAATCATTTTATAAATTTGGTTCTCCGTCACTTGTTCGTAAACATGCGGATCATTCTTCCAAGCTTTTTTTAATAAATCTAATTCCTCAGTCATATTCCTACGGATTTACTATTTTTTTTAATTTTCCTTTAATTCTATTCATTTTCACTCTCGCATTTACTTCACTGATTCCCAATGTTTCAGCAATTTCTTCATAATCCTTGTCTTCCAAATACATAAACACTAAGGCTTTTTCAATGTCATTTAATTGCTGAACGGCTTTGTATAATAGTTTTATTTGTTCTTCTTCTTCAAAATTATAATCATCGGGTGCAATAAATTGTTTTTTGCCTTCCATGTCGGTAGTGGCAATCGATCGCGTACTTTTTCGATACAATGTAATAGCAGTATTCAAGCCCACACGGTACGCCCAAGTAGAAAATTTGGAGTCGCCTCTGAATTTCGGATAAGCCTTCCACAACTGAATAGTAATTTCTTGGAATAAATCATTGTGAGCATCTTCACCCGATGTGTACAAACGACAAATCTTGTGAACGATGTTCTGATTTTCCTTTAATTGCGTAACAAAAGATTGCTCCAGTGAATTACTCATGTGATGTTAGTAGTCGGATGGTGAAATTTGTTACAAGATAGTATTTTTTTCAGAAGCTAATTCCGGCTTTTCGTTTCAAGTCCTCACAAAAAAAACTATTTTTCTAAACCAAAAAAGGAGCTTCTTCTAGTCGCTCTTTTTTGGCCAGAAAAATTAGTTTTTTTTTGTTCCGGGCTTTCCACTTCAATCCGGGCTATTTCCGTTGTCGGTTGTCAGTTATCAGTCACAGTCGCAGTCGAAGTCACAGTTTTCAGTGGTGTTTTTTCACTTTCTATTCATTCAGTTTGTGATTTTTTTAATTTCTTCAATTTCAAAAATCTGTGTTCCAAAAATTCCATGTAAGTCAAAATGATAAAATTCAGTTAAATTCTAACCATTCGAAAAACTTACAATTCATCAAATGTTAAAATCATCTATCTTTGCCTTACAAAACCTCAGAGCCTCAGCACCTCTGAACCTTAGTACCTTAAAAAGATGAATATCCCAAATACCAATCTTCCCAGAATCGTCATCATCGGTGGCGGATTTGCGGGAATTGCACTCGCCAAAAGCCTCAAAAATAAACGGGTGCAAGTCGTATTAATTGACAAACACAATTATCATACATTTCAACCGCTTTTGTATCAAGTGGCCACTGGCGGACTCGAAGCCGGTTCCATCGCTTATCCCATTCGGAAAGTGGTTCAGGAATACCAAAACTTCTATTTTCGTTTAGGTTTTGTCAACGAAATAGATACCCAAAATCAAAAAGTAAAAGCCGACATAGGCGAATTGCGATACGATTATTTGGTATTGGCAACCGGTTCCAAAACCAATTTTTTTGGCAATAAAGAAATCGAACGCAACAGTGTGGCGATGAAAACTATTCCGCAATCGCTCAATATTCGCAGTTTGATTCTCGAAAACTTTGAACAAGCGTTGTTGACCAACGATATTCACGACCGACACAGTTTAATTAATTTCGTACTTGTGGGTGGTGGACCCACCGGTGTAGAATTAGCCGGAGCTTTGGCCGAAATGAAAAAAGCCATTCTTCCCAAAGATTACCCTGATTTGGATGTGCGAAAAATGCAAATCAACCTCATTCAATCTAGCGATCGAATTTTGGATTCCATGAGTGAAAAATCATCGCAAGAGGCAGAAGATTTCCTAATCAATTTAGGTGTAAATGTGTGGAAAAATGTTCGTGTGACCGGTTACGACGGAAGTACTGTGACAACCAATACCGATTTAACGTTTAATTCAGCTACCGTGATTTGGACCGCCGGGGTACAAGGTGCTTTACCGGCTGGGATTGATTCCAATGCCATTATTCCACGTGCGGAACGCGTGAAAGTAAATGAATTCAACCAAGTAGAAGGCTACGACAACATTTTTGCCATCGGAGATATTGCGGCGATGCTTTCTGAACAAAACCCAAAAGGTCACCCCATGATGGCACAACCGGCGATGCAACAAGGAAAATGGCTGGGAGAAAATATTGTCAAAAAAATCAATAAGCAACCTCTCAAGCCTTTTGTTTACAACGACAAAGGTTCGATGGCAACCATAGGTAGAAATAAAGCTGTTGTTGACTTACCCAAATTTCATTTTAGTGGTGTGTTTGCTTGGTTTGTTTGGATTTTTGTGCATTTGTTTTCGCTTATTGGATTTAAAAACAAAGCGGTGGTGTTAACCAATTGGATATACAACTACATCCGTTTAGATCGCGAAGGACGATTGATTATTAGGCCTTTTAAGAAGAAAGATGTGACTTCTTTTGTGGCGGACGAGCTGTAAGTTGGGAGTTGTTAGTTTGGAGTAGCTAGTTTGGAGTAATTCTCCCAACTATTAACTCCTTACTCCATTCTTCCTCTCCATCCCAATCATCAATCCCACAAATTTGCTATACCCTTCCAAACCGTCTTTTTGTTTGTTGAATTTCAAAAAATTGTCGTAAAAGGTTTTGAAAATAGGTTCCAAAAATGTTTCGTATTCTTCATGAAATCGTTTGCTTTCTTCAAAGTTTTTGAGAATTCCGGGATTGAGTAACGGTAGAAATTTTTCACTTCGCCCTTCTTCGATGCGTTCTAAATTTCGCAGACAATGTTTTACTGCAAAACTATATCCGGAATATTGAAAATACATATCTTCACTATGGATAGAAGCTAAAAATCCGATAAAATTGGCTTCGCTTTCGCTGGCATATCCAATTTGATGAGCCATTTCGTGCAATGTAGTAGTTGGAAAATTATATTTCGGCAAACAATCATTCACTTGAGCTTCATTGGTAAACGGATTCAAATATCCGCCAAATCCCATATAACTCAAAGGCACACTAATCAACGAAGGTTTAATGCTCGGTTTTTCATATTTTAAAAAAGGAAATTCTTTTTCAACTGATTCATAACTTGTAATGCTTAATTCAAAAATTTCTGGGATAGAATAGGGAACAACCACTTTCACCGAATCATTTTTCGTAATTTGTTGGTGAATGGCATTCGTTTTTTCTATCAATTTTATGGTAAAAGCTTCTAATTCTTCAGTAGAATATTCTTTGTCAATCTCCAGTTTTTCATACATCGGAATGCGATGATAATTGGTTGCCCATAACAAATGAAACAGAAAATAAAAAACGGAAGCAAAACTGACAATGTTCAACAAATTGTCTTTCCAATTTATTTTCCACGTTTTTCGCACTTTCCAAAACCATCTGAAAACCAAAAACAAAACGATTCCGTAAAGTAAATCACCAATGGAAATAGAGGTAAATCCAAACGTGGTTCTCGAAATTTTTGAAATGATTGGATACATTCCATTACTGTAATATTCTTCTATAAATTTTGGAAATAATGAAGCGATTTTTAATACAATGATTTGTATAAAAAGCAAAAGTGGTAGGATGTATTTTTTCTGAATCATTGGTGTAAAGATAGGTTTTTTGGATTATTCGATTGTTGGATTTTTAGATTGTTCGATTTTTTCATTTTTAGATATCCGCCAAGTCTTTCATTCTAATAATCCAATAATCTAATAATCTTTTTCCATCCAGTCTTTAATTCTAATAATCCAACAATCTAATAATCCAAAAAATTTTAACTTCTTTATTTAGAATAAATAAGAATAATATTTTACATTTGTAGCATCATTTTTCAATCATGGGAAAAGCAAAAAAATCTGAAAAAGTAATTTATTTCTGCGACGGAAAAAAATGCTGTAAATACAACAAAGAAATCAAAGATTGTCTGAAAGATTTGGTCAAAGACAATGGCTTGAAAGATAAAGTTGCTATCGAAAAAATGAAATGCCAAGGTATTTGCAAACAAGCTCCGGTTTTGTGCATTCATAAAAATGAATGTGTGGGCAAAGTTTCAACCAAGGATGCTAAAAAACTCTTCGAAAAGCATATCGCATAAATTTTCTTTCTTCATTATTTTATAAAAACTTTACATTTCCCAATTCTGTGATTGGTACAATTTCTTTGTAACTTTGCATTGCTGAAAAAAACTCAGCAACTCAGAATCTTAGAATCTCAGCAACTCAGAAAAAAAATGAACCAAGAAATCAGAAACCTAGAACCCAAAGCACTTTGGAATAAATTTGCCGACTTAAACGCTGTTCCTCGTCCGTCTAAAAAAGAAGAACGCGTAATTGCGTTTATGATGGATTTCGGAAAGCAATTAGGCTTAGAAACCATGAAAGATGCAGTCGGAAACGTAATTATCAAAAAACCGGCTACTGCAGGATTAGAAAACAGAAAAACCATCGTGATGCAATCGCATTTAGACATGGTGCATCAAAAAAATAATGATACTACTTTCGACTTTGACACGCAAGGAATCGAAATGTATGTGGACGGCGATTGGATTCGTGCCAAAGGAACTACGCTTGGAGCCGACAACGGATTAGGAGTAGCGACTATCATGGCGATTTTAGAAAGCAAAGACATTCCACATCCGGCCATTGAAGCCCTTTTTACCATTGACGAAGAAACCGGAATGACCGGAGCAATGGGTTTAAAAGGCGGTTTGTTAAACGGAGAAATTCTGTTGAATTTGGATACCGAAGAAGACGATGAAATTGATATCGGTTGTGCCGGTGGTGTAGATGTAACCGCAACCCGAAGTTATCAAGAAGAAGAAACGCCCGAAAATTCGTTGGCTTTTATCATTACCGTTAAAGGTTTAAAAGGTGGCCATTCCGGGATGGATATTCACAAAGGTTTGGGCAATGCCAACAAAATTATGAACCGTTTGTTGTTTGATGGTTTTGAGAATTTCGGTTTGCAAATTGCCGAAATTAATGGCGGAAGTTTACGCAACGCCATTCCAAGAGAAAGTGTCGCAAAAGTGATTATTTCGGCTATTTATGAAGGTGCATTTCAATTGGATATACAAAACATAATTGATAATATCAAAACTGAATTCAAAACGACTGAACCGAATTTAACTATTGAAATCACCGAAACCGAATTACCGGAAAAAGTAATGGAATTAGGTGTTCAAGAAGGATTGATTCGTGCGATTTATGCGGCTCATAACGGTGTGTATCGCATGAGTGCTGATATGGCTGATTTGGTGGAAACCTCCAATAATATTGCGAAAGTAACTGTAAAAAACGGACAAATCTCCGTGCAATGTTTAACGCGTTCTTCGGTGGAAACGTCTAAATTTGATTTAGCAAATGCCTTGCGTTCTGCTTTTGAGTTAATGGGTTGCGAAGTGACTTTTACCGGCAGTTATCCGGGTTGGACACCGAATGTAAATTCACCCATTTTGGATGTTTTAGTGAACATTTACGAAAAACAAAACGGAGCAAAACCCAACGTAGTAGCGTGTCACGCCGGTTTAGAATGTGGAATTTTAGGCACCAATTACCCTAACATGGATATGATTTCGTTTGGCCCAACGATTCATGGAGCTCACTCTCCGGATGAACGTGCCTCGATTACATCGGCACAAAAATATTGGAAATTTGTGTTGGAAATTTTGGAGAATATTCCGGTGAAAGGTTGAGAATAAAGAGAATAGAATATAGAAAATAGAGAATCCCGATGTGAGTCGGGATTTTTTAATTTAATTATTTTATTTAAAACTAATTCTAATAAGATTTTAAATATTTATAAACATGGAATTTTTTTTAATTGTTTTGAAATATATTTAAATAATGATGATTTAGTGCTATAGTTAATGAATTAAGGACTTTTACAAATGACTTTTACTTGATTTCTATTTGTTGGACATTGATTATACTTCCAAGTTTTTCAATGTTTATATCCTCATAAATTTCTAGTAACTTTTTTGTGGAAATAGTGTAATAATTTAATATGGAATTTTCTTTAAAATAAACTCCCATCATAAATACAATTGCGTTATAATTAAATTCATTAAGTTGTCTTACCCACATTCCATTTCTACTACATAAATTTTCTACTATTGAATATATTAAAATTCGATTATTTTCATGTAATTTATATTGTAATTCATTTGATTCCAAATCTTCTTTACTAAAATTTATTGTCTCATTTGAGACTAATGTTTGAACCCCTAAGAAGTTTTTTTTAAACTCACATTTAACAATAAGATTGTTTTTAGCATAAGTAATATTATTGGTAATTATATTTTTTAATGCGATTTCTTTTGAATCAAATTTCTCGTAATCTTTTAAAATCAATTTATTACCATCTATTGTATATTGTCCAATTTTTTCAATTGCTGATTGTCCAAGTAACAAAGGGGAATTTTGTTTATTTATTATTACGGCAGAAACATCAGTCAATATTATTCCGCCTATATCAATGTGCTTTAAAATAATTCGAGTACCCTCAACAATTTCACCGTTAGCAATTTTATAGTTTATCTTTTCTATAAAGTCACTATCTAATATTAATCCTTGTTTATATAAAAATTTTGCTTCAGTTACAGATATTGCTACATCAGACGCTCCAGTATCAAAAATAAATTTCATTGGAATGCCATTTACTTTACAAGGAATTTCATAAACACCATTAACTTTCTCCATTTCAATAATTTTTTGGGAATAATTTATTCCAAAAGACATAATAGAAATTAAGAGAATAGTTATTTTTTTCATTAGTTTGATATTAGGTTTAATAAGCTAAGTTGATTATTAATGTTCTGTGATGGTTCTTAACATATCAGTTTTTCATTTAGAGATAATTTTTAACGCTGGCCACTCAAATGTAAATGAATTTTAAATCATCTACTTATTTTTATTTTGTAAAAAGATTTTCCTAAGATTAAAAGGGTTCGAATAAGTTATTCTATATCTACATCAAGTTTGTCACTCAATTTGCTTATGTGAGTATTCAAAAAGAAACCGTTTGCATTTATTCTTCCCTTATCAAATACACAGAAAATTTCAACATCATAATTTGTGTAAGGTGCAATTGCTTGTTGTGCATTGTGAGTCATTAAGTAATTTTGAATTACTTGCTGACGCAATTCCATATCAGTAGGTAAAATGACTAATTCATCTATTGTAGCTCCTTTGTAATCGCTTCCAATCAGATGTTTATTTTTTTTGATAATTTCGAGAGCTTTTATAAAATTCATAATTTATTTTTAAATATAATTTATTTAAACATTTTTTCTCTTTCAAAAAAACAATTTTACATATATATTTATATTGAATAATGATATTTAAGTATAAAGATTTTTTTCAAATATACACAATCCCTACTAATTTTAAAAAAACCACCTATTCACCAATCAAAAATCAGTAAATCTTGAACAATCAAACACCTACCAAATCTTTATGCTTCGCTTGTGAAGAATTAAATTCCTTCCCATAATAATCAAACAACATACTACAATCCATCATGTTTGGAATGTTGTCAAGTTTACAGAGTAAAGCGATTATCGCTTCTAAACCGTTAAATAAAACCTTTTTGCCTACCATTTTTGAGGAAAAAGTGGTGTGGTGAAGGGGAAGCTGATATCCACACGCTTGCAAGAACGTTTTTTCAATTTCCAATAGTTCCAATGGGGAATAACCATTGAATTTTCTTTCCAGTCGCTGGTGAACCAATCCAACATAGTTTAATTGTAAGCTACCATTAGCATCTGAAAACTCTTTCCAATACGTTTTATGGTCTAAAATCGTTCCGACTGCACAATGCTGAAAAGACAAAGGTTTTAAGTTGTTTTCGTGAAATGCTTTGTACAATTTATTGACAGCCTCATTAAATCTTTTTGAAGTTTCCATGACGTAATAGTTTGAATACATTCAAATTTAAGTATAATTTTATAACCTTGCATGGAACAATCGTTAACTTTTCACGACAAAATTAGTCT
The DNA here is from genome assembly GCF_000425465.1 of Flavobacterium filum DSM 17961. Classification (GTDB taxonomy): domain Bacteria; phylum Bacteroidota; class Bacteroidia; order Flavobacteriales; family Flavobacteriaceae; genus Flavobacterium; species Flavobacterium filum. Next base: position 11,845 of record NZ_AUDM01000021.1, read on the forward strand.
GCTTTCTTAAACGGAAAACCTTGTTTTTTTCCATCACCACTAATTTCTGCATACAAACTGTCTTTGTTGACTAATTTATAGGTGATTTTTTTAGGAAAATCATGTTCGGGATTTTCAAAAACTAAATAATCAGAAGTAGAAGAAGTGAGTTTAAACGCTACCGGTTTTTCTTCATTTTGATTAGGAACGGATACGATATAAAATAAATCATTCTCTTGTTGTTCCAATCGAATAGTTTCGGCAAATAACGTGTCTTTTCCGTTGATGAAAAAACTTTCACCTACCAAAACAGAGTCATTTTCAGTTTTCCATTCTTCTGAGAAAATTCCCTCAGGCGTTTTGTTTTCCCATCGACCTAAAAACCAGTTGGCTTTTTCTATTTCTGAAAAAGTAGATTTTTGTTGGCAAGAAATAATGAGAGCAAGTATAAAAAGTAGTGAAGCTGTTTTTTTCATGAAAAGATAATTTTAGATTTAAATGAATTGACAAACAAAAATCTGTTTTTCAGAATCTGACTGAAAAACTTCTTCTTCAAATGACCCAAATTTGTGCAAAATGGTAAAATTTTTCCATTGAAGATAGGCATCCAATTCTTGAGGAAAATACATTCTCATATCTAAATTTTGAGTTGAATCAAATGTTCCATTGATTGAATAATGCCATTCAATCCGATTAATTTGGGTGTCTCTTTCATATTTCATCTGCTGTTTAATCGAAATGGCTCTTCCATCTTTAGTGGAAAAGGAAGCTATTTCATTTACTTCTTTTTCATGTTCAACAATGTATTGAATATTTGGATTGTAACAGTCAAACAAAAATAAACCGTCTTTTTTGAGATGCTTTTTTACCACCTCAAAAACGGCCAATAGGTCTTCATTTTGATACAAATGATGAATGGAATTAAAAGGAATGAAAATGAGGTCAAACTTTTCGTTGATATCCAAAAACCTAATATCAGCTTCAATATAATTTATTTCAACATTTGCTTGAGCGGCATTCTTTTTGGCTTGTTCCAGCATTGATGGCATAATATCGACACCGGTAAGATTATATCCTTGTTTTGCCAATGGAAGCGTTAATCGACCGGTTCCACAGCATAATTCTAAGATTTTTGCTCCTTCATTTTTGGGTAACCATTTGGTATAAAAAGGTAAATCATTTAATTCCGCATTCATGCTATCGTACATGTTGGGGTCATAAATTAAATCACCTACTTTGTAATCAGGATGTGTTTTTTCTTTCAAAATTAAATTTCGTTTTTATAAATTCTATAATTTACTAATGTACTAAATTTTATTTCAAAGGTTGAATTACTTTCTACACAATTTTCTTCCGACCACCGCTGTGTCATTTCGACGCAGGAGACTCGAGCAATAGCGAACAGGCGAAGCAAATCGCATCTCAAAAGTCAAAATTATTCACTAACTAAATAAATGATTTAAAAATTCAAATTTAGGGTTGGAATTTCTAATTAAATCTAATTTCTTTTCACGTCTCCACTTTTTTAATTCTTTCTCTCTAGCAATAGCTTCTTCTATCCATGTGTACTTTTCATAAAACACTAAAAATTCTAAATTATATTTAGAAGCAAATGTTGTAGTATCAGTTGTACTATTTTCTTTGTGTTGTTTGAGTCTTTCTCTTAGGTTATTTGTCACACCAACGTAATAAGTTGATCGGTACTTGTTTGTAATGATATAAACATAATAGGTATGATAACCGGTTTGAGGATTAAACATTGGAATGATTTTTATGAGTTATAAAAATAAAAAATCTTTTCTTCTATATTTTATTTTTTCAAAATAGTGTTTACAAACGATATGCGATTTCTCCTGCGTCGAAATGACACAGTGGTGGGAAGAGATTGCTTTACCATTATTTAAAAATTATTTCTAATATTCTGTGTTTGCTCAGTTATGTGATTTCTCCTGCGTCGAAATGACACAGTGGTGGGAAGAGATTGCTTTACCATTATTTAAAAAATATTTCTATTCATATTCTGTGTTGCCCTGTTGTGTCATTTCGACGCAGGAGAAATCGCATTTCTTGATTGAGCAAATCGTTATTATTTACCATTACATTCCGCTTATAAATAGAACCCTTTTTTTCTTTTCAACTTGAAACAAAAAATTGTACTTTTGCACTCCAAAATAGAGTACTATAACTATGTTAGACAGATTACAATATGTAAAACAACGTTTCGACGAGATTTCCGATTTGATTATTCAACCGGATGTGATTGCCGATCAGAAGCGTTATGTGCAATTGAACCAAGAATATAAAACCTTAAAAGGGTTGGTGGACAAACGTGAAGAATACATCCGTTTGACTCAAAATATGGCAGAAGCCAACGAAATTATTGCCGATGGTTCAGATGCCGAAATGGTAGAAATGGCCAAAATGGAATTGGATGATGCCAAAGAACGCATGCCACAATTGGAAGATGAAATCAAGTTTATGTTGATTCCGAAAGATCCTGAAGATGCTAAAAATGTGATGGTTGAAATTCGTGCCGGAACGGGTGGGGATGAAGCTTCTATTTTTGCCGGAGATTTATATAGAATGTACACCAAATACTGCGAAGGTCGTGGTTGGAGAACTTCTGTTGTTGATATGAACGACGGAACCGCCGGAGGTTTCAAAGAAGTAATTTTTGAAGTAACCGGAGAAGATGTGTACGGAACCTTGAAATTTGAAGCAGGCGTTCATCGTGTGCAACGAGTTCCGCAAACGGAAACACAAGGACGAGTTCACACGTCTGCAGCAACCGTAATGGTTTTACCGGAAGCAGAAGAATTTGACGTGCAAATCGACATGAACGATGTTCGTATTGATTATTTCTGTTCGTCTGGTCCAGGAGGTCAGTCGGTAAACACGACAAAATCGGCTGTTCGTATGACGCACATTCCAACCGGATTGGTGGCTCAATGTCAGGATGAAAAATCGCAACACAAAAACAAAGACAAAGCATTAACGGTTTTGCGTTCTCGTTTGTATGAAATGGAATTAGCCAAAAAACAAGCGGAAGATGCAACCAAGCGTACTTCACAAGTGAGTAGTGGCGACCGTTCTGCAAAAATCCGTACGTATAATTATGCTCAAGGTAGAATTACCGATCACCGAATTGGTTTGAGTATTTTTGATCTTGACGGATTCATGAACGGAAATATCCAAAAAATGATTGACGAATTACAGTTGGTAGCGAATACTGAAAAACTAAAAGAATCGGAAGTTTTTTAAACCAAATAAATCACAAGAAGCCCACTAAAAAAAGTTGGGCTTTTTTTACACCCAATAATTCATATTTTTTTGAGAACTTTGTAACAAACCAGAACGATGACCACTACACAACTTATCGAACAAATTCAGCAAAAAAAATCGTTTTTATGTATTGGTTTAGATGTTGATTTGACCAAAATCCCGCAACATCTTTTAGCTACTGACGACCCAATTTTTGAATTCAACAAAGCCATTATCGATGCTACACATGATTTATGCGTTTCCTATAAACCCAACACCGCCTTTTATGAAGCGTATGGTTTAAAAGGGTGGCAGTCGCTTCAAAAAACAATTCAATACATTAACGAAAATTATCCTGAAATTTTCACCATAGCCGATGCGAAGCGAGGTGATATCGGCAACACTTCGACCATGTATGCCAAAGCTTTTTTGGAAGATTTAAATTTTGATTCCGTTACGGTTGCTCCTTACATGGGAAAAGATTCTGTGGAACCGTTTTTGGCTTTTGAAAATAAACATACCATTTTATTGGCATTAACGTCCAACGAAGGAGCATTTGATTTTCAAACGAAGCTTTCTGATGGAACAGAAATCTATAAACACGTTTTAGAAACTTCCAAAACGTGGAAAAACAGTCAAAATTTGATGTATGTGGTGGGGGCAACAAAAGCAGACTATTTCACTGAAATCCGAAAAATTGTTCCAGAAAGTTTCCTTTTAGTTCCCGGCGTTGGAGCACAAGGTGGCAGTTTGCAAGAAGTGTGTAGATACGGAATGAACGCCACTATTGGCTTATTAATCAATTCTTCACGTGGCATTATTTATGCTTCCAATGGAACTGATTTTGCAGAAAAGGCAAGAGCAGAAGCCATAAAGTTGCAAAGTGAAATGGAAGAAATTTTGAAGAAATAATGTTGAATTTTGTTGATCAAATAGGAGTCGAACATACTTTCAAAACCACTCCCAAACGAATCATCTCCCTCGTTCCCTCACAAACGGAATTGTTATACGATTTAGGATTGGAAGAGGAAATCGTCGGCATCACCAAATTTTGTGTTCATCCCAAACATTTGAAAGCTAACAAACAAATTGTGGGAGGAACCAAGCAAGTGAAGTTTGATAAAATAAAAGCCCTTCAACCCGAAATCATCATTGTCAATAAAGAAGAAAATACCAAAGAAATAGTTGAAGAATTGAGTAAAATTTGTCCTGTTTGGGTGACCAATATTGTTACCATTGAAGATAATTTGCAAATGATTGTTGATTTTGGAAAGCTCTTTAACAAACGCACAGAAGCTCAAAAATGGAAAGATAAAATCTCGTTTGCTTATCACGATTTTCAACAATTTATCCAAGATAAATCTTTTCGAAAAGTAGCTTATTTTATTTGGGCCAATCCGTATATGGTTGCTGGAAGAGATACCTTTATCAACGAAATGCTCATGTTGAATCGATTTCAAAATATTTATGAGGAAAATGGTCGTTATCCTGAAATTGAATTGGAAAAAATGCGTCAAGAAGGCGACCCGGAAGTTGTTTTTTTATCTTCAGAACCTTTTCCGTTTAAAGATGAACATGCCTTTGAAATAGGGCGAAACACACATCACGCTAAAACCATTTTTGTAGATGGCGAAATGTTTTCCTGGTACGGTAGTCGGTTATTGAAAGCGTTTGACTATTTCAAACAACTTCATCAAAAACTATAGTTGAACTTCTTCTAAAACGAGTTCCTCTTTTTGTATAGCAGAAGTTTTTTTTGTTTTATCACTTGGATTTTGTTTTTTCTTTTTCACGAAGGTAGAGAACTCTTCTTTCAAAAAAACTAAGTCTTTATTTTCCTTAAATACGCCTTTCATTTGGGGTAAAATTTGTTTTGGCAAAGATATATTATTTAAACATTAAATTTTCATTAAGATTTGTTAAGATTGCTTTTGTGGATAAAAAGACTATTTTTGTTCAAAATCTGAATCTTTGATTGCACACACGATTTACCGAAACGAAAACAGTGCTGAGTGGGTTACCTTTGTTCATGGTGCCGGCGGAAGTTCGTCTATTTGGTTCAAGCAAATCAGAGCATTTCAAAAGCATTTCAATGTTTTATTGCTCGATTTACGAGGACATGGCGAGTCCAAACCTACCTTAAAAAACGGTTTCAAACAAAAATATACGTTTCAATCCATTGCTCAAGATGTGTACGAAGTAATCGAGTATTTAAAAATCGAAACTTCTCATTTTGTGGGTATTTCACTCGGAACCATCGTGATCAGACAATTGGCTGAAATGCATCCTACTCGAGTAAAATCAATGATTATGGGTGGAGCGATTTTGAAAATGAATTTCCGTTCGCAAATTCTCATGCGTTTGGGAAATATTTTCAAATATGTTTTACCGTATTTAGTATTGTATCGCTTTTTTGCTTTTGTGATTATGCCAAAGAAAAATCACAAACAATCGCGATTACTTTTTATTAATGAAGCCAAAAAATTATACCAAAAGGAATTCATCAAATGGTTTAAACTGACCGCAGAAATCAATCCGGTGCTCAAATGGTTTCGTCAAGTGGAAATTAATATTCCTACCCTTTATGTGATGGGTGAAGAAGATTATATGTTTTTACCTTCAGTAAAACAAGTGGTTGAAAAACACTACAAAACAGCTGAATTATTTGTGATAGAAAATTGCGGACACGTAGTAAATGTGGAACAACCCAATCAATTTAACGCAGAAGTGATTTCTTTTCTAAAATCCAAAGCATAAAAAAAAGTCAGCGGTCTCAATCACTGACTTCCTTTTTTACTAACTAACTCTAACCAAACAAACTTTTATGGTACAAATATCAGAAGAAATTTGATGACGTTGTGTTAAGTATTTGTTATATATATGTTATTGATTATTAAAAAATTAGCAATACCTAAAAACCCATTACCCATTACCAATACCCCAATACCTTATTTCCTATCCTGCATCGCAAAAACCTTCTTCAACAAATCAGAACTTCTCGCGTTCAAGTTCGTACGAATTTCTTTTTCTTCCACAGCAATCATTTTATACACACCTTCCATGGCTTCTTTAGTCGTATAATCCGTTAAGTCGGGATTTACTTTTTTCACCAACGGAATCGAATTGTATTTCGAAATGATATTTTCCCAAACTTTATCCGCACCTACTTTGGCAAACGAATTTTTAATCACCGGATTAAATTTTGAATACAATGCATTTGAAGTGGTGTTTTGTAAATAGGAAGTAGCCGCCGTTTCATTGCCCATCAAAATATTCTTCGCATCATTAAACGTCATTTGCTTCACCGCATCCACAAAAATCGGAGTGGCTTCTTTTACCGCATCTTCTGCTGCACGGTTCAACACTTTCAACCCTTCATCCGCCAAACTCGATAAACCCATCGCTCGCAGTCTTGTATCCACCATTTTCAATTCATCAGGAAGCAGAATTTTAACGGCTTCGTTCTTAAAAAATCCGTCAGTTTTGGTCAGTTTCGAAACTTGCTTGTCAATTCCATTATTCAACGCTTCTTTCAATCCGTTGGCAATGTCAGCATTCCCAAGCACTCCACTCGTTTGAGGCAATTGAGCCGCAATTTGTTGCATCTCCGCACAACTAAAAAAGGTAAGGGCACATAAAAGTAAAATTGTTTTTTTCATAGTAGATAAAATTTATAGTCCAAAAATAAGCAATTACCATGCCTTTTTTAAAGTTGGGGTTGTTAAGTTTCAAGTTTCAGGTTTCAAGTTGATGCGTCCATTTTTCAGTTTCATAAAAATTTCATCGTGGCAAAAAGAAGTCACATTCATCCACCATCTTGACATTCCGACGAATGAGGAATCTCATTTCTGTGCTTTCCGTGTTTTCTGTGAGAAAAAAAAACATCCAACCATTTTTTTTCCGCACCAAATCAAACTTAAAACCTGAAACTTGAAACCTGAAACAAAAAATACATAATATTTTTTATTAATTCCGTAAATTGCACCCTCAAAAACATCATTTTTTTATCAATGGAACAAGCAACTCCTTATATTCCTAAAAATAAAGTAAGAATTGTAACTGCCGCATCCCTTTTTGACGGACACGATGCTGCCATTAACATCATGCGACGCATCATTCAGGCTACCGGTGTAGAAGTGATTCACCTTGGTCACGACAGAAGTGTGGAAGAAGTCGTAAACACTGCTATTCAAGAAGATGCCAATGCCATTGCCATGACATCCTATCAAGGGGGGCACAATGAATATTTCAAATACATGCACGATTTGCTCAAAGAAAAAGGAGCCGGTCACATCAAAATATTTGGTGGTGGAGGTGGTGTAATCCTTCCCGAAGAAATTAAAGATTTACACGAATACGGCATCACCAGAATTTATTCTCCCGATGACGGTCGTGCCATGGGTTTACAAGGAATGATTAATGATTTGGTCCAACAAGCTGATTATCCCATTGGTGACAATTTGAATGGTGAAGCTAATCACTTGGAAGAAAAAAATCCAAGAGCCATTGCCAGAGTGATTTCTGCTGCGGAGAATTTTCCTGATATTGCTAAAGAAACACTCGATGCCATTCATAAAAAAAATGAAACATCCAAGATTCCTGTTCTTGGAATCACCGGAACCGGTGGAGCCGGAAAATCTTCTTTAGTGGACGAATTAGTACGTCGTTTTCTAATCGATTTCCCTGAAAAAACAATCGGTTTAATTTCTGTTGACCCTTCCAAAAGAAAAACGGGCGGAGCCTTGTTAGGCGACAGAATCCGAATGAATGCCATCAATAATCCTCGCGTTTATATGCGTTCGTTGGCGACGCGTCAATCCAATTTAGCGTTATCAAAATATGTTGCCGAAGCCATTCAAGTGCTCAAAGCAGCCCAATACGATATCATCATTCTGGAAACCTCCGGAATTGGTCAAAGCGACACCGAAATTTTAGAACATTCTGATGTATCATTATATGTAATGACACCGGAATTCGGAGCCGCAACGCAACTCGAAAAAATCGATATGTTAGATTTTGCTGATTTAGTGGCTATCAACAAATTCGACAAAAGAGGTTCACTCGATGCCCTTCGCGATGTGAAAAAACAATACCAACGCAACCATAATTTGTGGGATGCCGATTTAGATTCGCTACCCGTTTTCGGAACCATTGCCTCGCAGTTCAATGATCCGGGAATGAATACACTGTACAAAAAAGTGATGGACAAAATCGTTGAAAAAACAGAAGCTGATTTGCATTCGACTTTTGAAATTACACGTGAAATGAGCGAGAAAATTTTCGTTATTCCGCCACACAGAACCCGTTACCTTTCTGAAATTTCAGAGAATAACCGCAAGTATGACGAAACGGTTTTATCACAAGTGGAAGTTGCTCAAAAATTATACGGCATTTATAAAACCATCGAATCGGTTGGTCATATCAATACATTAGGATTAACGAAATACGGTTTGAATGAAGAGCAATTGCAAGTGGCTCAATCTTCTACTAATCAAGAATTTTTAAGTTTATTAACCAAAGAATTCGACCGAGTAAAAATGAACCTTGACCCATTCAACTGGGAAATCATTTTGAACTGGGACGAAAAAGTAAACAAATACAAAAATCCGATTTATTCGTTTAAAGTTCGCGACAAAGAAATCAAAATTCAAACGCATACCGAATCCCTTTCGCATTCGCAAATACCAAAAGTAGCGTTACCCAAATATCAAGCGTGGGGCGATATTTTAAAATGGAATTTACAGGAAAACGTTCCGGGAGAATTCCCGTTTGCTTCCGGATTGTATCCGTTTAAGCGAGAAGGCGAGGATCCAACCCGAATGTTTGCCGGAGAAGGCGGACCGGAACGAACCAACCGTCGTTTTCACTACGTGAGTTTGGGAATGCCCGCCAAGCGTTTGTCCACCGCATTTGACTCGGTAACCTTGTATGGAAATGACCCGGACCATCGTCCTGATATTTATGGGAAAATTGGGAATGCCGGAGTTTCTATTTGCTGTTTGGATGACGCTAAAAAGTTGTATTCCGGTTTTGATTTGAGTCATCCGATGACTTCGGTAAGTATGACGATTAACGGGCCGGCTCCGATGTTGCTGGGCTTTTTCATGAATGCTGCCATCGACCAAAATTGTGAAAAATACATTTTGGAAAACAATTTAAAAGATGAGGTAGAAGAAAAAATCAACGAAATTTATAAGAAAAAGGGTTTCGAAAGACCTCGCTATAACGGCGAACTTCCAAAAGGAAACAACGGTTTAGGTTTGATGCTTTTGGGCGTAACCGGAGACCAAGTGTTGCCGATGGAAGTGTACAACGATATTAAAATTAAAACCTTAGCACAAGTTCGCGGAACGGTGCAAGCCGATATTTTAAAAGAAGATCAAGCACAAAATACGTGTATTTTCTCCACCGAATTTGCACTTCGATTGATGGGAGATGTGCAGGAATATTTCATTCAAAAGAATGTTCGAAATTTCTATTCGGTTTCCATTTCGGGTTATCACATTGCAGAAGCGGGGGCAAACCCGATTACGCAATTGGCGTTCACGTTGGCCAATGGTTTCACTTACGTGGAATATTATTTGAGCCGTGGCATGAACATCAACGATTTCGGACCGAATTTATCCTTCTTTTTCTCTAACGGAATCGATCCGGAATATGCCGTGATTGGTCGTGTGGCAAGAAAAATTTGGGCAAAAGCTTTAAAAAATAAATACGGAGCCAACGAAAGAGCTCAGATGTTGAAATACCATATTCAAACCTCGGGACGTTCGTTGCACGCTCAGGAAATTGATTTCAATGACATCCGAACAACGTTGCAAGCCTTGTATGCCATTTACGACAACTGCAACTCGTTGCACACGAATGCGTACGACGAAGCCATCACCACACCAACCGAAGAATCGGTGCGTCGTGCGATGGCGATTCAGTTGATTATCAACAAAGAATTAGGTTTAGCCAAAAACGAAAACCCAATCCAAGGTTCGTTCATCATTGAAGAATTAACCGATTTGGTAGAAGAAGCCGTTTTACAGGAATTCGACCGCATCACCGAACGTGGTGGTGTGTTGGGTGCGATGGAAACGATGTACCAACGTTCTAAAATTCAGGAAGAATCGTTGTATTATGAAACCTTGAAGCATACGGGTGAATTCCCGATTATTGGGGTGAATACGTTTTTGAGTTCCAAAGGTTCGCCAACGGTGATTCCGGCGGAAGTAATTCGTGCCACCGAAGAAGAAAAACAATTCCAGATTAAAACCTTGGAAACCTTACACCAACTGCACGCCGAAAAGGTAAAAGAGCAATTGAACAATCTTCAGGAAGCCGCCATCCAAAACAAAAATATTTTTGAAAAACTAATGGAAGCCACCAAATATTGCTCGTTAGGACAAATTACGAGTGCGTTGTTTGAAGTGGGGGGGCAGTATAGAAGGAATATGTAAATTATATTTTATTATTTTAAAAGGATGACGAGAGTTGTCCTTTTTTTGTTTGTATCATAATCTCGTTTTAAGAAAGGTTGTTCAGCGTTTTACGAAGTTGTTGATTCGACAATTTCCTTGTTCACAATTTGGCCAGAATATTTAAATTTAGTAAGTTTGTTGTTTAATAATTTAATTAACAAAGTATGAAAGTTGTGTCATTTTTTGCAGGTGCAGGTGGTCTTGATTTAGGCTTTGAGAAGGCTGGTTTTGATGTTGTTTGGGCAAATGAATACGACAAAGAAATTTGGGCAACTTATGAAAAGAATCATAAAAACACAATTTTAGATAGAAGAAGTATTGTTGATATTCCTTCAATTGAAGTTCCTGATTGTGATGGGATTATAGGTGGTCCGCCTTGTCAAAGTTGGTCAGAGGCTGGCTCAAAACGTGGAATTGCAGATAAAAGAGGTCAACTTTTCTATGAATTCATGCGGATTTTAGCAGATAAAAAGCCAAAGTTCTTCTTGGCGGAAAATGTCTAGGGAAAATTGTTGTTTGCACATAAAGAAGTATTTTTAAAACTATCTTGGATGGACAAAATAGAATTTCAAAATAATCAATATAAAGTAAGAGAAATTGAACTGCCTGAATTAGGTAATGTACTAATTTCTACTATAACATTAAATCAATTATTGTTAAATGAAGATGGCAGTTATGTTTCTGAAGAAGCTATTTCTGTTGATGAAAGCATTTACTTTTTTGTTGATGAATATGAGATTAAACTTTCTGATGACGAGTTAATAAATCTTTTAACTAAAGAAGTAAAATGATAAGATTTCAATTTTTTCCTCGCTCACAAGGAATAACAAAAGAAATACAAGCTGTAATTTCTTGTTTCGAAATTGAATATCAAAATATAAAATCCCCTGAATTTAATTTATCAAGTAATGATGTTTTAGAAGTGGTTAGACCTCATTTAGAAAAAATTGATTTTACTTGTGAAACTGGCAAAACCGCAGCAAAGAAAATTAGTGTTCCTGTATTATTTGGTTACGATAATAAAATTGATAAAGCATTTAATGCTGATGCAGTAAGTGCTGATGGTAAAATTGTTGTTGAAATCGAAGCAGGGAGAGCTACTGAAAACAACCAATTTTTAAAGGATATTTTTCAAGCATGTATGATGTTTGAAGTTGAATATTTAGTTAATGTTGTTAGAAACGTTTATCGTAAGCACAAAGATTTTGAGATAATCCATACTTTTTTAGAAACACTCTATATCTCAAATCGCCTCCATCTTCCCCTTAAAGGAATTTTACTGATTGGATATTAATTTTTGTCCTGCATTTGCGTGAGGAATTGAAGTGGAAATACTTTTTACTTTTCAGCAAAAAAAAGCAAAGGATAGCCCGACTCTTTGGGGCAAGCTTAATTAATTTTTATTGTTTTTCAACTATATTTATCAAGAAATAGAGTTCGTTCATGGGACGAAGTTTCTTTCACTATACAAGCAGGAGGTCGTCACGCTCCAATTCATCCACAAGCACCCAAAATGAAGTTTATAGAACAAAACCTTCGAGAATTTGTGAAAGGTAAAGAGCATTTGTACCGAAGATTAAGCGTTCGTGAATGTGCAAGAATCCAAACTTTTCCTGATAATTTTTCATTTGAATATGTTAGTGTTGTTGCGGGGTATAAAATGATAGGTAATGCAGTTCCTGTTAGAATGGGAAAAATTTTAGCTCAAAAAATTTATGCTGATTTGGAGAACTTAAAAGTTGCAAATAGATTATCATCAAAAACTATTCATAATGAATATAATGGAAATATTGTTATTGAAAAATTGAACGAAATCGTAAATCGAGTAACAGCATAATGGCAAAAAACGCTACCCAAACTATAAACGGAAAAGCATTTGAATATGCTTTACCCAGCGAGTTTTTAGAACGTTTAAAAGTAATAACTTCTGTTTCAGTACTTGAAAATGAACCCTACAGAACAGCATTAAAATGTTTTGTGAGTTTTGATGAAAAAGAGCAGGGCCATTATAAATTAGTTGCAAGTTTTGCGGTTAATTTTTTGCTTGACATTGAGCCACGTTTAGCTAACGGAATTAATGAAAAAGATATTTTACAACTCGAAATTGTAGCTGACAAAGCTGGTCAAGTTGGAGATGTTCGAGATGTTTTAGCAATTCGTTCTTTGCAAAAATGGGAAATTGGAATATCGGCAAAAAATAATCATAGAGCCGTGAAACATTCTCGTTTATCAAATGATATAGATTTTGGTCAAAAGTGGTTAGGTTTTCCTTGTTCAGCCCAGTATTTTAATGAGGTTAAACCAATTTTCGATAATTTAGCAAAGTTGCGTAAAACAAGCAAAGCAACTCAAAAATGGGAAACTTTAGGTGATTATCATACGTCAGTATATGTTCCTGTTTTAGATGCTTTTAAAAAAGAATTGTTACGTTTAGATAATGAAAACTCTGGGATTATTGCTGAAAATTTAATTAAATATTTAGTTGGAAATCAAGATTTTTATAAGGTTATAAAGGGTAAAAATAAAGTAGAAATTCAAGCCTATAATTTACATGGAACTTTGAATTTGCCGTTTGAGAATATAAAACCAAAAGCGAAAATTCAAAGATTAAAACTTCCGAATAGATTAATTGAAGTAGTATATCAAGACAATTCTAAAACAACGCTTCTAGTCACTTTAAGCGAAGGTTGGCAAATTTCTTTCCGTATCCACAACGCAAGTTCAAGAATTGAACCGTCCTTAAAATTTGACATTAATTTAGTTTCTGCTCCACATTCTCTTTTTTCAAATCAGTTGTTTATTCCGTGATTTAAATTTATATAGGATTTGGGATGTTATTTTTTTTAATTGCATTTTGTAATATTTAAGCAGAAATATAGAAAAACCAACCATACATTTTAACTAGTGAAATTATCAAATTACCTATTAAAAGTTTAGAATTGAAAAAGAATTATATTTCCCTTCACCAAGTCATAAAACTCAATAAAGGGGATAAATATAAAAAGTAAGAACGTTATTCAATCAACCTACACAAACTAATTCGCATTCGGCTCGTTAATTGAATTCATTGATAAAATCCTTATTTTTGCACAAACTTTCCCAAAATGGATTCACTCAGTCAAATCGTTCTCGGTGCCGCAGTGGGCAATCAAGTGCTCGGCAAAAAGATCGGCAACAAAGCCATTCTTTACGGTGCCATCATCGGAACGATGCCGGATTTGGATGTGTTGTATGGAAAGTTTTTAGATCCACTAACCGCCACCGAAATTCACCGCAGTTTTAGTCATTCCACACTGTTTTTTCTTTTTCTTTCTCCCGTTTTAGGATGGATTTTACAAAAACTGGAGCATAAAAAAGGAGTACATTTCAAAGAAGCAACACTGTTTTCATTCCTTATTCTGCAAACGCATTCCTTACTCGATTTGTTCACTACATGGGGAACGCAATTGTTTTGGCCACTCGAAACACGGTTTTCATTGCAATCTATTTTTGTGATTGATCCGTTATATACATTGCCTTTTTTGGTTTTTCTTATTCTTTCGATGAGGAAAAAGAAAGACGACCCTAAACGACTATTTTGGAATAAAACGGGATTGATAGTAAGTACTTCGTATTTGTTTCTCACGCTTTTAGTACAATCAATTGTGACGAATAAGTTTGAAAAACAATTGGAAGAAAACAATATAAATTATAAGGAAATTGTCGTAAAACCATCCCCATTCAATATTATTTTATGGACTACCAATATTAAAGTCGATAACGGATATTACATCGGCGATTATTCTTTTTTTGATACACAACCCATTCAATTTCAATTCATTCCGAAACAAAACGAATTGATAGAGCCATTAGCCTATCAACCTGTAATTCAGCAACTCAAAAGAATTTCAGAAGGTTGGTATTGCATCACGCAAAAAGAAAATCAGTTACTTTTTAATGATTTGCGGTTTGGGGTGATGAATGCAGATAAAAATGACATGCAGTTTTCGTTCAGTTACCAAATCACAGAAGAAAACGGAGAATTTAAAGCAACTGAATTACCGAATAAAAATAGGGCACAGGCAAAGAAATTGTTGGGAAAATTATGGGTAAGGTTACAAGGAAATTGATGAGAAACTTATATGACTTATATGGTTAAAACATATAAGTCATATAAGTTTTAAGAGTTATTGTTTTCGTTGAATTTTCGGGTAATCGCCTTCAACTTCTCTTTTCTCGCCAATTCTTTCTCTTTCTTTTTAGCTTGCTCCTTGTGCAACTTGTCGTTGTGAATTTTAATGTTTTTTGGATTATTTCTGCCCATCTTTCAATAATTTTTCAATTTTTACATAACCAATTTCCAGAACATCTCCTTGAATGGATTCCGATTTAGAAACTTTCAATTGGAATTTTTCTTTACATTGTGGTGATAAAATATCTTCTGTTTCATAAATATCATCAACATCCACGCCGTATTTGTCATCAATATGAGAGGTGGCTCCTTTAAAACCGCAATGTTTGTAGAACGAAGTTGCTTTGGCTTTTTTGATGGCTTCCGCTTTGTTTTGAGCTATGGTGAGCACTTTATAATGAAATTCTTCAAACTCATTTTGTTTGTATCCACCTAGATTGATAAAAAATAATTTTTCGGTGTTGTGAATGTTTTTCTCGCGTGAAACAACTTCAATTGTATAATCGTCAACACAAGTCACTTTTCGCCACGCATCAATGTGAATTATTCCTTTGGCTTCCGGCCAAAAAGCTTTCATATCGGGAACTAAAGCTTTTAAACTTTCACCAATTCCAAAAAAAATATCGTGTTGTTCGGTCAATCTTCCGGGTGGAGTAGCTCCTAACATGACCATAAAAAGGGTTTGATTTGCTTTCATCTTTCAAAAGTAAGAAAAATAAATTAGGGTAAATTGTTCAAAAAAGATAACTTTGGCACAAGTATTGAAATAGCAAATACAAGTGGAATCTTTAAAAAATAAAATGATGAAAAAAATTACTTTCCTATTAGTGTTTTTCGGGATGATAGCACTACAAAGTTGCACAATTAATAGTGATGATGATGTTGATAGAGATACAATTAGTGAAGTTTTTGAAGTAACCAGAAATTTTGGTCCTCAAAATAATTTTAGTTCTTTAGTTTCGTTAAATCCACAAATTTTTGCTTCTGATGTGGTATTGGTTTACATCTTGTGGGATGTTGACGGCGGTGAACCAGTTTGGCGATTAATGCCGCAAACCGTACAATTAATGGAAGGTGATTTACAGTATAATTATGATTTTACTCGATTTGATGTAAACTTATTCATGAGTTCTCTTGATTTTGATTTAGCAATTCTTGGTCCTCAATGGACACAAAATCAAACGTTCAGAATTGTGATTGTGCCGGGTTATTTCTCTAATCGAATAGATTACCGAGACTATAATGCAGTAATGACTCAGTTGGGGTACACCGAAGCCAACGTAAAGAAAATAAATTAACAAAAATATAGGTCCTTCGGGACCTTTTTTTATGAACAGAAATAACTATTTTCGCATCACTTAATTTAAGTTATGGATTTTCTTTTTATTGTTATCGGATTAGTGCTTTTGGTTTTGGGTGGCGATTGGTTGTTAAAAGCCGCAGTCGGAATGTCGCTTCGTTTAAATATTTCCAAAATTATCATCGGTATGACGGTAGTATCTTTTGCTACTTCCGCACCCGAATTAATTGTAAGTTTAAAATCAGCCATGGACGGCTTTCCTGATATTGCTTTGGGTAACGTTGTGGGTTCAAACATCGCTAATATTGGATTGATTCTGGGATTGGTCATGATCATCAGTGAAATGAAAGTAGATGACTCCTTCTTTAAAACCGATTGGCCGGTGATGTTGGTGGCTTCCGGTTTACTTTTTGGAATTCTACTTTTTGATGGTGAAATTGGGAGAATCGAAGGTATACTATTGTTTCTATGCATCATTGGGTTTGTAATTTATTTAGTGAAATACCAAAATACTTCCCCGGAAGAAATTGATTTACCGGAAACCATTCAAATGAAAATTCCTTTGATTATTTGGTTTTTAGCCATTGGTGGCGGAGCACTTTATTTTGGTTCTGAATTGTTAATCAAAGGAGCGGTAAATGTGGCTCAGCACTTTGGTGTTTCAGACCGAATTATTGCGGTAACTGTTGTGGCTATTGGCACCAGTATTCCTGAATTAGCGGCTTCATTAATTGCAGCTATCAAAAAAGAAAGCTCTATTTCTATCGGTAATATCATTGGCTCAAATATTTTTAATATTCTATCAGTTTTGGGGCTAACGGCAATTATTCATCCGATTAAATTAGTGGACAATAAGCTTATTTCATTTGATATTTATTGGATGTTAGGGTTTGCTTTTATTCTTTTACCTTTGGTTTTAATGCCTAAAAAAGGTTTTCTTGACCGCAAAGCCGGTATTGTGCTTTTATCGTCTTACATTCTTTTTGTCTATTTAACTTTTGCTTAATTTTTAGGAGCTAATCCGGCTATCCGCTGCAACTCCTCGGCCTAAAAGCTTTTTTTCTACGTCTTTTTCGTGGCTTCCGTTGGTCGCCCCAAAAAGCCAAGAAAAAATAACTTTTATTCCTGCGGGGTTTTCGCTGCTATCCGGGCTAGGGGAGCAGTGGTCAGTTTTTAGGTTAAAGTCACAGTTTTCAGTCACAGTTTTCATCCCGAAACTTCGGGAGCAGTTTTTACATAATCTTGTCATTGCGAAGCAATATCTTCAGTGTTTTCCGTGCTTTCTGTGAGAAATTAATTTTCACAAGCTTTATGCCTTTCTTTCTTCGTGGCAAATAATAAGTCATAGTTTTCACACAATCTTGTCATTACGAAGCAATATCTTCTGTGTTTTCCGTGCTTTCTG
>NZ_AUDM01000022.1 GCF_000425465.1 Flavobacterium filum DSM 17961
CAACACAGTAACGGGCTGCGTGAGCACCTCGGCCTCAGGAACGGTAACGATAAATCCAAATCCAACAGTAACCGTTAATAGTCCGGCAGTATGTGCAGGAGCATCAGCCACGGTAACGGCCACATCGGGAACAGCAGGTACATACAGTTACGCATGGACAGTACCAACAGGAGCTGCCAATCCGGGTAACGTAGCTACATTTACTACCGCAATAGCAGGGGTATATAGCGTGATTATCACCAATACTACGACAGGTTGTATAAGCACCTCGGCCTCGGGTACGGTAACAGTTAATCCAAATCCAACGGTGAGTGTAAACAGTGCAACGGTATGTACGGGAACCATTGTAACAATGACTGCTACACCGGGCACGGCGGGTACATACAGTTATGCTTGGACGGTACCTTCAGGGGTAGCTAATCCGGGTAACGTAGCGAGTTTTACCACCACTACAGCCGGAACATATAGTGTAGTGATTACTAATACGGTGACCAATTGTGTGAGTGTATCGGCATCTGGAACTATTACTTTACTTCCTTTACCAACGGCTACTATCGCCGGGAACATTACGATTTGTCCAACAGCAGAGGCAACGGTTACTTTTACCGGAACGCCAAATACTACGGTTGAGTATAGTGTGAATGGTTCTGGGATACAGACTTTGTTGTTAGATGCAGCGGGAGTTGGAGTGATTGTTGACACTTATAACACGACAACGACTTATACGTTATTGGGCGTATTTACATCGGGTACACCGGTATGTTCGGTATCGTTAAACGAGAGTATTACCATTACCGTAGCACCGGCACCAACGATTAATACTCCGGCAGATTTGATTTTATGTGATGACAATAATGATGGTGTTCAGACCTTCAATTTAGACCAATATACTACTTTTATAACGGGAGGAAATCCGAATGTTACCTTGACGTATCATGAAACATTGGTTGATGCACAATTAGGAGGAGCACCGATACCAAATCCTTCGAATTATCAGAGTATCGTACCGGGGGCACCTTCGGTTCAGACGATTTATGTAAGGGTAGTCAATACCGGTACAACGGATTGTCCGTCGATTACGACCTTTAATTTGTTTGTGAATCCATTCCCGGTAATCAATTTAACGCCAACGGCTTATGAGTTGTGTGATGATAACACTGATGGAGAGCAGGTATTTGATTTAACGACGCGTATTAGTAATATTTTAAACGGATTAGACAGTAGTTTACATACGGTTACTTTCCATCAAACAGATTTAGAGGCACAAGCAGGTACACCGATTATTACAGGAGCCAATGCTTATTTGAGTCCAACCCAAACCATTTGGGTGAGAGTTGTGATAAATGCCACGGGATGTTTTGCTATAGCTCCATTGGATTTGATTGTAAATCCGTTACCACAGGCTAATTTACCAACGCCTCTTACCTTATGTGATGATAATAACCCGGGAGATCAGGTAGAGGAGTTTGATTTAACACAAGCCATCTCAGAGATAGTAGGTTCACAAATGGGGATGCAAGTTACCTTCCACTTGACCTTAGCTCAGGCACAAGCGGGTACCAATGTATTAAATACGACCTATACCAATGTTACCCCTGCGGTTCAAACGCTTCATGTACGGGTATTGAATCCGATAACGGGATGTTGGTCAACTACAACATTGGATATTCGAGTGGTTCCTTTACCATTGCCACTTGTTCCGCTTAATCCAATAACGTTGTGTGATGACAATAATGATGGATTGGCTAGTTTTGATTTACAGGCACAAGTTCCGGGCTTATTAAACGGAGCAACGGATGTAGATTTAACCTTTCATGAAACAGAGCAACAAGCCATTGATGGTACCAATGCGATTGATATTTCCACACCTTATTTAACGATAAATGCAGGAACACAATTTATCTATGTTAGAGCAGTAAACACCACAACGGGATGTGTACGAGTGGTGGTGATTGAATTGAGAGTGAATCCTCGTCCGGAGGTACCAACAACGTTGGATGATTTAAGACAGTGCGATACGCATAACAATCCGTTAGACGGACTTAGTCAATTTAACTTAACGGTTCAAACCCCGATTATATTGGCGGCACAAACAGGGGCGGCTAATCAGTATTCGGTGCGTTACTTTACCACAGAGGCCAATGCCATTAGCAACACGGGAGCCATTGTAAATACGAATGCCTTCCCTAACACGGTGAATCCACAAACGATTTGGGTTCGTGTGACGCATATTGCTACGGGATGTTTTGATGTAGGAAGTTTTGCTTTGATAGTGGATACGCCACTTGCATTGACTGTTCCAACACCAATTAGTTTGTGTGATGAGGCACTTCCGAATAATCAGTTTACGGTATTTGATTTAACGGTAAGAAATAATGAGATTACCAATAATTTAGGCGGATATACTGTTACGTATTATCCGAGTTATCAAAATGCGTTGGATAATGTTAATGCGATTCAGAATCCATCGGCATATACCAATGCTATAGCAGCGGTTCAGACTTTGGGGGTACGAGTAACCAGTGCGGCGGGTTGTCATAGTTATACAACGTTGACCATTAGAGTGATACCACTACCGGAACCAAGAACGAATCCGGAGCCGATAGAGGCGTGTGACGACAATAATCCGGGAGATGGAATCGAGGCATTTGATTTGACTATCAGGGCTAATTATATCTTAAACGGAGCTAGTAGCACAGAATTTTCATTGGCTTATTATGTAAGTGAAGCAGATGCGATAGCCGAGACCAATGCGATTGCTAATCCAACAGCCTTTAATAACACCATTGCTGTAACACAAACGATTTGGGTTAGAGTAACCAGAGAGCCAAACAATGTAAATGAGCCAAGATGTTATCAGTTGGTACAGTTGCAATTGATTGTAAATCCGTTACCGGTTATAGCGGCGAGTCCGATTAACTTCTATCAGTGTGAGCCGATTGATGATTATCAGATGCCATTTGTACTCAGTACAATGAATCCGCAGGTATTAGGAGCGACCCAGTTGCCATCGGATTATACGGTAAGTTATTATTTAAGTGCGGCTGATGCGGCAAGTGGAACATCACCGCTACCGAATGTTTATACCAATATCAGCTCACCACAAACCATTTATGTACGAGTGGAGAACAATCAAACGGGTTGTGTGAATGCCACAGGCGAGGTAATTTTAGAGGTAGAAGAGGGCACACAAGCCAATACAATAGCACCAAGCGATCCATTAATTACACAATGTGACCAAACAGGAGCAAATGATGGAATAGGTCAGTTTGATTTAACGCAGTTAACCCCAATTTTATTGGGCAGTAATAACCCTACAGGAACGGTTGTGTATTATTTTACAACTTTAGCACAAGCACAAGCAGCGATACTAAGTAACGATTACACGACTGCAATTGCGAATGCGGCAGCCTATCAAAATGTTACACCAATGGTTGAGACGATGTATGCAGTGTTGGTGAATCCGGCTACGGTTAGCAATTGTCCGACACTTGTTCCGATAGTCTTAACGGTAAACAAATTACCTGAGCCAACGCCACAACCGGGTACCTTGTGTGTGGATCCGCAAACGGGTGATTTATTGAATACCTATACCTTGACCAGCAATTTAAGTGGCACCACTCATACGTTTGTATGGACAGATAGCACCGGAACTATACTAGGTACAGCACCAAACTTAACGGTAGATACACCGGGAAGTTATACGGTAGTGGCTACTAATATAGCCACGCAGTGTGTATCATTACCGGTAACCACTTTGGTGGTACAATCGCAACAAGCGACCTTGAGTTATACACAATCGAATTATTTTAGCAATAGTGCAACTATTACCATTATAGCAACGGGCACGAGTATTCCTGACCAAGGCAATAGTAACTATGTGTATAGTTTAGATTACGGACCATTCCAAACCAGTAATGTCTTTACCAATGTGAGTGCAGGGTTACATATTGTAACGGTTCAAGACTTAAACGGCTGTTCAGATGCAACCATTGAGGTGTTTGTGGTGGATTATCCGAAGTTCTTTACGCCAAACGGTGATGGAATAAACGACACATGGAATATATTTAGCTTAGGAGAGACACAACCTAACGCAAAAATTTATATATTTGACCGCTATGGAAAATTCATCAAGCAAATCAGTCCGGCAGGAAACGGATGGAACGGAACCTACAACGGCGAACAGCTTCCATCAACCGATTACTGGTTTAGTGTAGAATATCAAGAAAACGGACAAAATAAAGTATTTAAAGCACATTTCTCGTTAAAAAAATAAGCCCATGAATCTCAATTTAAACATTAAAAGAAGCTATTTATTTTTAGTAATTTTTTTATCACAATTTAGTTATTCTCAAGAAGGAATTGCAGTTTACTCCGATTATTTAACGGACAATTATTATTTAATTCACCCCTCAATGGCGGGAGCTGCAAATTGTGGAAAAGTAAGATTAACAACAAGAGCACAATGGTTTGGACAAGATGATGCACCCGCTTTAAGCACGTTAAGCTTTAATTCAAGTGTTGGTGAACGATCAGGTTTAGGTGCAATATTATTTTCGGATAAGAATGGTTATCATTCTCAAAAAGGGATGAAGTTAACTTATGCTCACCATATTATGTTCTCACGAAATGAATTAGATTTGAATCAATTGTCATTTGGTATCAGTGGAGCATTAATTCAAAGCCAATTGGATGAAACTGATTTTTTAAATAATCAACCATTTGACCCAAATATTGGTGGTATAACACAAAAAGATTCTTATTTCAATTTAGATATTGGTGCATCGTACAACTATCTAGAATTTTACGCTCACTTTACGGTAAAAAATGTAATGAATAATTTCAGAAGAGAATTATATTCTGAATTTGAGTCTGACAATATTAGAAAATATTTGTTATCTGCCGGATATGTTTTTGGCGATGCAGACCGGTTACAATGGGAACCTTCTGTATTATTTCAAATGGTGGAGGCAACCAAAGAGAAGTCTTTTGATTTGAACTTAAAAGTGTATAAAAATTTAGATTTTGGTAAACTTTGGGGTGGACTTTCTTATAGAAGAAGTTTAGATGGTGCTGAGTTTTTAACTGGTGGTAACAGAGGTGATCAAAAATTACAATACATTACGCCAATTTTAGGATTAAATTACGACAGATATATGTTCGCTTATACCTATTCTTATTTAGCTGGAAATGTAAAATTTGATAATGCTGGTTTTCATCAAATTACCTTAGGAATAAATCTATTCTGTAAACGAGAAAAATTTGAATGTAATTGTCCTGCAATTAATTAATAATATTATCAAAATCCCGTTAATGCGGGATTTTTTATTGAATTATGATACTATCAGTAAGAGGTAAATCACCTGAAATTCCGGAAGATTGTTTTGTTGCACCCAATGCAACAATAGTAGGTGAAGTTAAAATGGGTAATGCTTGTAGCGTTTGGTTTAATGCTGTGGTAAGAGGTGATGTACATTCAATTGAAATGGGTAATAAAGTAAATGTACAAGATGGAGCAATTATACATTGTACCTATCAAAAGCATCCCACTAAAATAGGAAATAATGTTTCCATTGGTCATAATGCAATTGTTCATGGATGTACAATTCATGACAATGTTTTAATCGGAATGGGAGCAATTGTTATGGATAACTGTGTAGTGGAGAGTAATTCAATTATTGCTGCCGGAGCAGTTGTTACCCAAAATACTAGAGTAGAATCCGGTTCAATTTATGCAGGAGTTCCTGCAAAAAAAGTTAAAGAAATTAATCAATCTGATTTTGCAGGTGAGATTGACAGAATTTCAACTAACTATGTTATGTATTCAAGTTGGTTTAAAGAAGAGATCCGTTAGAAATCTTTAACATAAACCACATATTTATTTTCCAGTATAGCATTTAAAACATCAGGATTGCTATTGGTATAAAATAGTTGTTTACTTTCTACCTGATATGCTATCCCAACCTTTTCAATCAAAATATTTTTTGTTTGACGTGCAACTGCTTCTCCGGAATCTATTATTTTAATTTTAGAAGGTATTATTTTTTTTATTTCTTGAATCAAATAAGGATAATGACTACAACCTAAAACCAAATAATCTATATTTTGATTGATCATCGGTTCAAGGTATTTTTTTAAAAGCGTCCTCATTTCTTTTGTTTCAATTTTACCTTCTTCAATTAATTGTACTAGCCCATGACCAACTTGTTCAATTATTTTTGTATTTGGATAGTTGAGAACAGATTGATTAAAGAGTTCGCTTGACAAGGTTCCTTTTGTGGCTAAAACGCCAATTGTGTGCGTTTCAGAATGAATTGCGGCGGGTTTAATAGCCGGTTCAATTCCAATAAAAGGAACATTATATTTTGCTCGAAGTTCTTTTATTGCATTAGTTGTGGCGGTATTGCATGCTACTACAATTACTTTGGCATTCATTTCCAGCAAAAGCTCGGTATTTTTACAACTAAGAGCTATGATTTCTTCTTTCGATTTTAATCCGTAAGGTGCATTTTTACTATCAGCTAAATAGATAGTGTTTTCATGTGGCAATAATTGATGGATTTCTTTCCATATAGAAGTTCCACCGATTCCGGAATCAAATAAACCTATAGGGTTGTCATTACTCATGATTCAAAAGTAAAAAAAAACTGCTCATCTTTTAAGAATGAGCAGTTAAATTACTTTTAAAGGGATAGATTAGAATCCTAAATCTTTTTTAACATCTGTAGTAATATCAATCCCATCTGCATAAATTGCTGAATTTACATCGATAACATAGTTAAAACCTTTAGCTTTTCCAACTTTTGCAATGGAAGCTTTAATTTTATCCATTAATGGTTTAGCTAAATCACTTTCTTTTTGTTGCAATTCTTTTTGAGCAGTTTCTCTGTAATCACGGATTCTTTTCTCCATTTCTTGCACTTCTTTTGCTCTTTCTTCATTTACTTTATCACCAACCGTTGCGGCTTCTTCATCATACTTTTTCAATTTCGCATAGTACTCATCAGCCATTGCTTTAAATTCAGCATCATATTGTTTGCTCAATTTTTCAAGTTGTTTTTGAGCTTCAATCATTGCAGGCATTTTGGTTATCAAATCATTTGTATCTACATGTGCCATTTTAGTTTGTGCAGTAATAGATTGAGTTGTTCCAAATACTATAAGGGTAGCAATTAATAAAGTTTTAAATTGTTTCATCATTTCTAGTTATTATTTATTATTTAATCTTTGTTTTCGTTTTGTTTTTCTTCTTTGGCTTTTTTTGCTGCTTCTCTTTCTTCTAAAATCTTTTGTTTACGTTCTTCAATTTGTTTTTTTCGTTCGTCTAATTTTTCTTTTCTTTCTTGTTCTAGTTTAGCTCTTGCTTCTTGTGCTTTTAATTTTGGGTCAGCTTCTTTGTTTTCAGAAGTGTTGTTTTCTTCGGTTTTATCCTCTTCATTTTTAGTCTTAGCAGAAACTGTGCCACTTTTTTTTGCTTCTCTTTCTTCTTTTAGTTGATTGCGTCTATCTTCAAAATCTTTTTTCTTTTTTTCAACCAATGCTTTTCGAGCTTCTGTAACACTATCTCTTTTTGCTTTACGTTCTTCAAGAATTTTTTTTCTTTCTTCTAACGCAGGATTGTTATCATCTTTATAATCTTGAATGCGTTCTTGTTCCTCAAGTTTTTTTAGCTCTTTTTTGCTCATTTGTTCTCTTTTAGCAGCTCTTGTCAAAGAACGAATAACTTGATCACTTATATCATGTCTTTTTGCCGCAAAAAGAATGGTTAAATCAGAAGATTTATCTAAAATAAAATCATATTTTTTTGCTTCTGCTATATCTTGAACGGCTGTAAAAACTTGATCTTGAATTGGTTTTACCAATACCGCTTTTTGAACAACTAAATCACCACTAGGACCAAATCGTTTGATTTGATAATCTGAAAGTTCTTTTTCCAAAAAAGCAATTTCCTCTTCTTTTTCCTCTAATAGTTCTTTTGTTAAAAGTACTTTTTCATTTTTTAAAGCTTCTTTTAATTTGTTTATTTCGTTTTTCTTTTCTTCAATATCTGATTTCCACTTTAAAGCTTTTAATTCCAATTGATTTTTTGCTTCAGTATAATCCGGTACATTCTGAAGAATGTATTCCATGTCAATATAGCCAAACCTAACTCCTTTGGATTGAGATAGTCCAATAATAGGGAGTGAAAGAAGTAGTAAAAAAATTAATTTCTTCATATTAATTAAATTATGTTGTAAATATAACAGAAATTAACAATTAAAATTGTTGTCCGATGATAAAATGTGTTTCCCATCCATTTTTTTGTGTCTGACCAGGTAGAGCGTCAAATCCATGTCCGAAGTCAATTCCCAATAGACCAAAGGCCGGCATAAATACACGTAAACCAAATCCGGCAGATCTTTGTAATACAAAAGGATTATATTTTTTCATATCATCAAAAGCTGCTCCGGCATCAACAAAGGCTAAGACAAAAATAGAAGCTTGTTGTTTTAATGTGATTGGATAACGTAGCTCCATCGAAAATTTATTGTAAATAGAGCCACCATCAATACTTGAAAGAGAATTGTTTGGATAACCTCTTAATTGAATAATTTCCCTTCCATCCATGGCAAAGTTTGCCAACCCATCTCCACCAAGAAAGAATCGTTCAAAGGGAATAATACCTCTCTCATCGTTAAAAGCACCCAAATATCCTAATTCAGCTAATGTTCTCAATACAAGTGCACGTTGATTACTACCCGCAATTTTTGTGTACCAATCACCTTTTAATTTAATCTTATAAAATTCTAACCAATAAAACTTTTTTTGATCAATTTTACCTTCATCAGCTGCAGCAAGCGTATAATCGTTATTTTCAATACTTCGATAAATATTGCCATTTGAAGTTGAACTTTCTAATTGTAAAAAATCACCATTTTGAATTTCTGAAAAACCATCAGGACCAATTGTTGAAGAAAGTGTCTGAGTTCCATCATATCTTAGTTTATATTCTTCCTGAGTTCTTAGTTTATTATAGTCTATTTTTTTAAACAATGAATAAGGTGGAGAAAATTTTGCACTTATTGAAAACTCAGATCCATAAACCGGATATATAGGATTAACTCCTTTGTTGTTTCTAGATAATCCAATGGTGTAAGATAAGTTTCTTGAAGTCCCATTTCCAAAAGTAAATAAACCAGTGTTATAATTATTCAAATCATAATATTGAAATGAAATGGCTTGCGATAATACAAAAAAGTCATCTGGAACGGTTAATCGTTTTGCTAATCCTAAAGATAAAGATGTGATGTTGAAACTTCTACTTCTATCTACATCACGTGTTCTAAAATTACTCAAATATTGTTTACTATGCGATATGGAGGTAGAAAATTGAACAGGTTTTCTACCACCTAACCAAGGTTCAGAAAAGGTTAAACTATACGTTTGAAAAAATGAACTTCCTTGTAAACGGAGTGACATACGTTGGCCATCACCCATCGGTAAAGGTTTGTAGGCATCTTTTTTGAAAATATTTCTAACGGAGAAATTGTTAAATGAAAGCCCCAAAGTTCCAATAAATCCTCCACCTCCATAACCGCCTTGAAGTTCAATTTGGCTTGACCCTTTTTCAACTAAGTTGTATTCGATGTCAAGTGTTCCTGCTGCAGGATCAACATTTTTAAATTGTGGGTCAATAGCTTCAGGATCAAAAAACCCTAATTGTCCAATTTCACGAATAGTTCTGATTAAAGCGTCTTTGCTGTATTTTTGACCTGGTTTAGTTCGCAATTCGCGATAAATAACATGGTCATTAGTCTTGTCGTTTCCAACAACTGAAATTTTATTAAAATAAGCTAAAGGACCTTCTACTATTCTGATTTCGAAATCAATGGTGTCATTTGCTGTTTTTACCTCTACAGGATTGATATTTGAAAATAAATAACCATTGTTTTGATACAAATTTGTAATATCATCTGCATCAGGGTTTTTCTTGTTTGAAATTCTTTCTTGTAAAAGTACTCCATTGTACACATCTCCTTTTTTAATACCTAAAACAGACGTAAGTCCATGATCTGTATAGATAGTGTTTCCTAAGAATTTAATATCACCAAAATAATATTTTCTACCTTCTTCAATTTTTATTTTAATATCAAGTTTGTCTTTTCCTTTATTATAAGCAACGCTATCATAAATAATTCTAGCATCACGATATCCTTTTTCTTTGTATTTGTCAAGTATGCTTACTAAGTCTTCTTTGTATTTGTCTTTTACGTATTTTGATCTTTTCCAAAAGCGACCGGGAAATGCAATTTTTGTATTGCTCATAGCCTTTCTGATTTTCCCATCAGTGAACATTTGGTTTCCTTCAATTTCAATAGTCGAAACCTTAATTTTGTTTCCTTTGTCAACATTAATAACCATTTTAACTTCATTTCCCGAAGTTGTGTCGGCAATTACATTAATAGCCGTTTTTACACTATAAAAACCGTCTTTCTTATATTTGTTTTCAATGAAATTTTTTGTAGTAGTGATTAAATTTTCGTTTACAACCTTTCCTTTGGTAAGATTTACCTCTTTTAATAATTCTTCTGCTTTCTTTTTCTTTAAGCCGTTAATTTTTGCTTCGTTTAGTTTTGGAAGTTCAACTAAACTCAATTCAAGGTAAATCGTATCTCCTTTGATTTCATTAATGTAAAAATCAATGTCACTAAATAAACCAAGTTTACCAATCTTTTTGATAGCAGTACTGATTTCTTCGCCGGGTACAATTATCTTTTGTCCTTTTTCTAATCCGGCAAACGTAATTACGGTTTGTTGATTAAAACTGATTTTTCCGGTTACTTCAACATCTCCTAATATATATTGAGAACCTCTTTGAAAAGGTGTTTCTTGAGCAGTTGAGTTAAATGAATGTAACCCAAAAACCAAAGTTAAGATGTATAAATAATTTTTTAACAATATTGTTTTATTTAATTTGTTCACTTGTTTTTCCAAAACGTCTTTCTCTTTTTTGATAACTAATAATAGCTTCATGTAAATGTTCTTCTCTAAAATCCGGCCACAAAACTTCTGTAAAATATAATTCAGCATAGGCAATTTGCCAGAGCAAAAAATTACTGATTCTGTGTTCGCCACTGGTCCTGATTAATAAATCAACATCTGGCATGTTCTGCGTGTAAAGATGTTGATTAATAATTGATTCGTCAATAGCTGTTGTTGAAATTATATTATTTTTAACTTTATCACTTATGGCTTTTACAGCTGAAATCAGTTCCTCACGGGAACCGTAGCTTAAAGCCAATGTTAAAGTCATTCGTTTATTTTCGCTGGTTTTGTTAATTACTTCTAAAAGTTCTTTTTGAGCAGTTTTAGGAAGTAGGTCTAAATTGCCAATAGAATTTAATCGAATGTTGTTTTTTTGAAGAATTGGCAATTCTTTTTTTAATGATTTGATTAATAATTTCATTAAAGTATCCACTTCTGCTTTTGGGCGATTCCAATTTTCAGTTGAAAAGGCATAAAGTGTCAAA
This sequence comes from Flavobacterium filum DSM 17961, assembly GCF_000425465.1. Classification (GTDB taxonomy): domain Bacteria; phylum Bacteroidota; class Bacteroidia; order Flavobacteriales; family Flavobacteriaceae; genus Flavobacterium; species Flavobacterium filum. Next base: position 11,511 of record NZ_AUDM01000022.1, read on the forward strand.
AATGAAATTCCTAATTTGGCACAACTTTCTACTGTTTCTCTTACCGCAAGTGTGCCCTTTTCATGACCAAAAACCCTCAACATTCCTTGCTTTTTTGCCCAACGACCATTGCCGTCCATAATAATCGCAAGATGGGACGGTAGCCTGTTTAAATCTATTTGTTTTTCTACATTCATTCTATTTTGGGCAAAAACATGGATTTTCTCCAAAAGTGTATGTTAAAGTCAGTCCTGAAAAGACATACCAATCATTACTATTCAAATTTCCTAGTCGATAAGGAGCTAAATTCTTATTTTTTGGATTGCTTCCGTCTAAATTGTCTGTAAATGTATAACGGGCACCAACCTCAAAAGCAATTATAAAATCACGGTTTAACCTAGCTTTTATACCAACAATCATAGGAATTGCGAAAGCACTATCTTTATAATCTTCACGGGCTTCTTTACCGGTATAAAATAATTCATCATAGGCAAAATAATTAATGCCGGTAAATACATAGGGAGAAAATTGTGGCTTTAATTGATGCAAATCAAACTCAAAAAAATTAAATTCTAAACCAACTGAAAATTCATGGATACTGTTTTTGAACTCCAATCCTCTTAGTGTTCTGTCTGGTGAATCAGCATCACTATCGTTGGATTCAATGGTTCCGTAAGTATATGAAAACCGATAAGAATGTCGGGTGCTTCTATTCCATTTATATACAAATCCAATGGCTAAATCATTTGGTGCAATATAAGTGGTAGGACCAACATCGCCAATATAATTAGTGCCTCCCAAGAATAAACCAACCTCATTTATTTGGGCATTTACTCCGGAAAATAGGAACGTAAAAAACAATGCTAACTTTACTCTATTCATCCCTTTTAAAATAGCGTGCAAATATAACAATTATCAGCAGTTTATAGCTATATAATTACTATTTATCACAAATTAATATCAAAAAAAACGGAAATAAAAAGGGGATAGTATTGAAACGGACGTTAATTTATTTAATTCCTTTTATCTTCTCCCCACAAAAGCTTGTTGCGTAAGGTTTTTAAAAAAGTCTCATCTTGAATTTCAACCATATTTATTTTGAAAGAGGTCTTTTTAATGATTAATGTCGTTTCATTGTCAACTGTTGCAATTCTACTATCAAGCGAAACTAAATATTGTGGTTCTCTTCCGCTAACTTTTAATTTGATTTCAGTTTTGTCCGGTATCACTAATGGTCTTGCACTTAAATTATGTGGAGCAATAGGTGTGATCACTAAGCTTTTGACATCTGGAGTGAGAACCGGCCCGCCACAACTTAATGAATATCCGGTAGAACCCGTTGGAGTAGAAATAATTAAACCATCTGCCCAATAAGAGGTAAGGTACTCTTCGTTTAAATACGTTTCAACGGTAATCATTGAAGTTGTATCTTTTCGACTGACTGTTATTTCATTTAAGGCAAAGTTTATTTCCTTGAAGGCATTGTTTTTTGGCTTACTTTCTATGCTCAAAAGCGTTCTTTTGGAAACCGTAAATTTTTTATGAATAATGGATTGAAGAAATAATTCAATGTTCTCTTTTTGCACTTTAGCCAAGAAACCTAATCTTCCGGCATTAATTCCTAAAACCGGAATGCCGCTGTTTCGAACAAATGTAATGGCTCTCAAAATAGTTCCATCTCCACCAATACTGATAAATAAATCAAAGCTTTGATCTAAATCGGCATAAGAAGTAAATGTTTTGTATTCTTTTTTAAGAATTTCGTGATGGTAAAGTATCGCTAAAAATTCTTTTTCTATTACCAATTCAACCTCGTTTTTATTTAAAAAAACAAATATGTCTCTGATAATTGGTCGAGTATCGTTTTGATAATATTGTCCGAAAATTGCAATTTTCATACTTTTAGATATTGAGATATTTATCCAAATAATCAGAACGTTCTTTCAAATTGTTTAAGTAAGTATCTTCTTGGTGCTCAGAAATAATTTCATAATTGTAACGTCTAAACGTTTGAATGATTTCATTCATGCTTCCAAGAGAAATTTTTATCGTTACTTGAACGGAATCAGTCGTCATTTCAGAGACAAAAATGCCTAAAATTCTTCCGTTGTTTGATTCTACAATTTGAGCAATTTGACTCATGGAATAATCTTTAATGTGTCTGGAAATAATAATTATTCCACCTTGTTCACGAAGAAAAGGGGTTTCGGCAAAAAACTGAACAATGTCATTCAATTCATAATAACCAACATATTTGTTGTGTTCATCTAAAACCGGAAGAATATTGGTGTTGTTTTGAGCAAAAATTTCCAAAACATCTAACCAAATCATGTTGGTTCTGGCAAAAAATCCTTCAAGCGTGTAGCGATAATCAGCAATTGCTTTCGGATTATCAAATGTTATAACATCATCAGCGGCAATGCATCCAATATAAACGCCTTCTTCCGTTACAGGAAAATGCGAAAAAGTTAAGTCGGCAAAAAAATCTTTTACATACAGAATCGATTCGTTTTTCTCAAACGGTTTGAAATCGGAATGAATATAATTGGTAATCTCTAACATGGCAATTGTAAATTCGTTGCAAATTAATTAAAATATACGACAAAATTGCTTGCTTTAGTTTGTATTTTTGTCATTGAAAAAAAATTAGAAAAAGAAGCATGACTAAGCTGAGTGTAAATATCAATAAAATTGCCACCTTACGAAATTCAAGAGGAGGAAACGTACCTAATGTTGTTCAATTTGCCATCGATGTTCAAAAATTTGGTGCAGAAGGGGTCACCATTCATCCTCGTCCGGATGAGCGACATATTCGTTATCAAGATGCACGTGATTTAAAACCGATTGTTCATACTGAATTTAATATTGAAGGCAATCCGGTTAAAAAGTTCATGGATTTGGTGTTGGAAGTACAACCCACTCAAGTTACATTGGTTCCTGATGCTGATGACGCATTAACTTCTAATGCCGGTTGGAATACTCTTTTGCATAAAGATTTTTTGATTGACATTATTCAAGAATGTAAACGAAATAACATTCGCACTTCCATTTTTGTGGATCCTGATTTAAAAATGATAGAAGGAGCAAAATTAACAGGAACGGATCGCATTGAATTATATACCGAACAATTTGCTCATGAGTTTAGTTTAGGAAATAAAGCAGGTATTCAACCCTACGTTGAAGCGGCTTTATTGGCGAATGAATTGGGTCTTGGCATTAATGCCGGACATGATTTAAGTCTGGAAAATATTCGTTTTTTTAAAGAAAATATTCCTAACCTTTTGGAAGTTTCAATCGGGCATGCCCTGATTAGTGAATCGCTTTATTTGGGTATTGAAAATGTAGTCAATATGTATTTGAATAAATTGAAATAACTATTCCATTTTTATTATTACCGGCAATATAAATTGGGTTTTTACCGGAATTCCTTCCTTTAAAGCAGGTTCAATTTTTGGGAAATCAGTTAGCCTAGTTTTAATTAGACTATCAATTTTTTGTTTGTCATACGATACACTGTCTTTTTTAAAAATAGGTTCAAAAGATAATGTGGCATCCGGAAAAATAGTCACTCTTACATCCAATGTGTCCATAATTTTAGTTGGAGTTGAAAGAGAATCTGATGCCATTTTTTGATGAATAATGGTAAACAAATAGTTGAAAAAACAGGCTTTTTGTTGTTCTTTATCTAAAATACTGTCACATTCCGCAACCGATGGATAATTTGTTACTTCGTTCCAATTGATTTCTTTTAATCTTTTTTGTAATAATTCTTCCTCCGAAGGAATAGACTTTTCGAAGTATTGGCAGGAAACCAAGAAAAAAAACAGAAAAAAAACGGAATGAAATTTGCTCATTTTTCGTTTGTATCTAAACAATACTTATTTTTAATGTATCAAAAGTAATAAATAATTTATGGATACTACACTTTTAATTATCGCATTTATGTTAATGGTCGTTGGCATTCTGGGCAGTTTTTTGCCGGTTTTACCCGGTCCGCCTATCAGTTGGGTCGGATTGTTGTTACTTTATCTGACCAAAGCAGTACCTATGAGTTACACTGTTTTAGGGACAACGTTAGTTATCGCTGTTGTAGTGGGCATTCTCGATTACATCATTCCGGCAAAAGGAACCAAACGTTTTGGTGGAAGCAAATACGGCATTTGGGGAACCAATATTGGTTTAATTATCGGTATTTTGGCACCCATTCCATTCGGATTCATCATTGGTCCGTTTGTAGGAGCTTTTATCGGAGAAATGATCAATGATTCCAACGATTCGCAAAAAGCATTCAAAGCCGCCACCGGTTCATTCATTGGCTTTTTGGCGTCTACGTTTATAAAGTTTCTCGTTTCAATGGTGTTTTTTGGACTGTTTCTTTTAAAAGTGTGGGAATACCGAAGCGAATTCTTTTGATTTTTGGGCCTTATCGGGCTTTTCACTGCAAGTCCTCGCCCATAAACTAAAAATGCTACAAACCGTCAAGAGCTTCCTTTGGTCGCTTTGCCGCTTTAAGCATTTTAAAGTTTCCGTGCTGTGGGCTTTCCGTTTCAATCCCGGGCAGGGGAGAGATGTTTTTAAATGAAATTTTGTTTACAGAAAATAAAAAAAGGGCAAAATTGCTTTCACCCTTAGAGTATATTTTATAGGTCTTATTATTATTGTTTTATCACCTTATTCACCAATTTCTGATTCGAAGCCGTTATCACTTCCACCATATAAACACCTTGGTGTAAATTGGAAAAATCAACAAAAGATGTATTTACGTCTAATTTATTTCTGAAATAAACTCGTTTTCCAACTACATCATAAACTGAAATTTCGGCAATTGTATCGCTTCCATTTAATTGAACTTGAAGACGGTCTTTTGTCGGATTCGGAGAAAGTACAACAGTTGAATTTATAAAATCAGGTGTACTTAAGTTTTCTACAAATTCTGTTTCAAAGGTGTTCGTCACAATCACAGGATTAAAATCAAAATAGATATCTGCCGTATTTGGAATAATGTCACCTACTGCAATACCCGTATTTGGTTTGATTTTGAAATGTACAAATCCAATACTTGCATTTTCATTGACAATTTTTGGTACTAACTGAATATTGTCAAATTTCCATACCAATTCATTATTAATGCGTTCTAATACATACGGATGACTGGCGGCTAACATTCGCAGACTTTCCGGATTCAGTTGAGCATCTAAAACATCTTCTACACGAACAAAGGTGGCATTAGTGGTTCCGGTATTTTGAAAACGAATCGTGTAGTATAAATAATCACCATCCGTAAAATCAGAAATGGCAATCTTGTTTCCATGAGCTTCATTTTTATCATTCGGGTCATACGAAGCAACAATTGGTCGGGTGAGTGAAGCCTCATTATTATTTAGATTAGCATCTGTACTCACGCTGGAAATCGTAACTGAATTGGTCACCAAGTCACCAATAGCAACAGTCGGGATAGCTGGTACGCTCATCGTTACAGTAATCGATCGAGTTTCAGCAGGCATCAAATTGGTATAATCGTATGTAAAACCGGTTGGTAAATTTGTTGTGCCAGAAACGGATATATTGGTTATACTCAAAGCGGCATCTTTTGTAAAACTAATTGTGCCACTAGCTGGAGCAATACCATTATTCGTATAGTAGATCTTGTTTGTATAACTGAAACCGGCTGCAGGCTGGTTGGTTGATACCAAAGAAACCGTTACATCGTTATACGGAGTAGTGTTAACAATTGGAATATAATAAACATTTGTGCCAGTTGCAGAAAATACTATATCATCAAATCCATTAGGTTGTGCATAATAACCGGCCAATTCACTAAAAACACTATACGTAAAGTCATATGAATCGTCTGTATCTTCAGGAAAAATATAGTAAACACCATTATAAGAATTTGCGGAAACAATATCGCCGGCATTATTTATTTGATAATTTAAAGTACCATTTAAAAAATTTGGTTCACCGGCATCTTTTACACCATTATTGTTACTGTCTAAAAACGTAATAATTTGTATGTTTTCACTACACTGATTTCCTAAAGCTAAACTTCCACCTTCAATAAAAACAGCAGAATCAAATGCACTGTCTTGATAATCACCAACCGAAAGTTTTAAAGAATAAGTATGGTTTGGAATAACAGAAGCAATAGCAGTCATTGGCATGGTATAACCTCTCATGTTCATACTACTGTTTGGATTGTTAACATTATAAGTACTGAAAAATTGAGGATTAACTGAAGCACAGCTCGTGTTATGAAGCACATCTCTAATAGTTGTAACTGAAATAGGGGTGTTTGTTCCGGGAACAACAGCGATATTGATTACTTCATTTGTAGTTAAGTCAGTCAAAATAAAACCAAAAACATCAGAATATTGACATTGAAATTGGCCATACTCGTTAGAAGCAAAAATAAAATTGAAACTTAAAATATTGGAGGTAGGAATTATATCAAATTTCACAAACGAAACATCATTGATGGAACCCGTTTGTCCGGTTGATTGCATAATAGCATTCAATTGAGGGTCACCCGTTGATGAACAAGTAGAAGTTAATGAACTTGCATTGTTTTGTTGATAGGGGCCTTGAGTCAACATAGCTTGTCCGCTTCTAATGATCATTCCTTGTTCAAAAGGGAAATCACTGTCATTGGCATTGAAATATCCCACTCCACATGGACCTTGAGTAACTACATTATCGATAACACCACAACTGGAATTTAAAATAATATTATTCAAAATTTGTTCAGGAGTAAAAGAAGAGGTATTTACACTTAAAAAAGGATTTACTGTTGAACCACAATCGGCTGTAGTAAAAGAGAAACCAATAGACCAATCAGTTGTGGTTTGATTATCACAGATGGTTCGAACATAATAAGTATAGGAAGTTCCACAAGCTAATCCAACTACAGTAAAAGGATTAGAGGTAGTTACTATACCCTGAGAATTTTGATTAGGTTCCGGTGAACCAACTGGGAGTAATAATATTTCAGCTTGAAAATTGGCAGCTGATGGATTAATCCAACCAAGAACGGCACCAGTTTCTGTTATAGTGGTGGCATTTAAATTGGTTGGAATTTCACAACTGGTGGAACAATTTTGAACAAATAAGAAGAATTCACCACTCCAAAAACAACCCGTTAATAGGTTTTCTAAACGAACAAAAATAATTTGGTTGGGTGAAGTGTTTGTGTACGTAATACCAAGCGGATTTGATTGTGTTTGCAAATCTTGTTCTGTTTCATAAAATGTGATTTGCAATGTGTTTGGTGTAGCATTATTGGCTTGATACATTTGATTCATAGCAGAAGTGAAATCAAAAGTTGCAATACCGTCGTTATTGTCATCACAAGCAACAGCCACTTCAGTTCCAATATTAGGAACAGGAAGTACTTGTAATGAAAATGAATTAATTGAAACCTCATTGGTTGAGGTATTCACAAATCGCACCCAAATAACTTGTGGATTACTCGTGTTTAAAAAACTCGTAGGGTTTGTAATTGGATTGACATTTGCTTGTGCATTAGTCTGACTGATGTGAAAAGTAGTGGTAAAATCATTTGGATTTTGATTGCCCAGCAATTCAGGAATTACTGTTGTCAAATCAAAATTTTGAGTGCCATTAAAATTGGTGTCACATGCGGTTAATTGGACTTGTGCTTGACCTCCGAATGTAAATAAGAATAAAAAAAAGGTCAGAAAGAGTAGTTTTGTTTTCATTATTGTTGGTTTAGGTAATCAAATATAATTGATTTTTAATCAATTACAACGTTCTTGATGAGAATTTTTCACTTATGAATGAGAATTTGCAAGATGCTCACTCACAATAAATCCACCCGTCCAAGCATTTTGAAAATTAAATCCACCCGTTATGGCATCGATATTCAAAATTTCACCGGCAAAATATACATTAGGGAGTAATTTACTTTCCATCGTTTTGAAATTAATTTCTTTTAAATCAATTCCGCCAGCGGTCACAAATTCTTCTTTAAATGTACTTTTTCCATTCACTAGAAATTGGCCATTGCTCAGTTGCAAGGCTAAATTTTGAAGCTGTTTTTTGGATAAATCGGCCCATTTGGTTTCTAATGAAATTTCAGAAGCCAAAACCAAACTTTCCCACAATCGGTTGGGGAAATCAAAAGGCGATTTTTTGCCCACTACTTTTTTGGCGTGTTCTAATTTTAATTTTTTCAACTGGTTTTCTACTTCTTCCAAAGTGGCATCGTTCAACCAATTGACTTCCAAAATAAACTGATAATTTTTATCAAATAATTCGCGTGCTCCCCAAGCGGAAAGACGTAAAATACCCGGGCCACTCATGCCCCAATGGGTAATTAACAAAGGTCCCGAAGCTGAGAGTTTGGAGTTTTTGACTTTAACAGTAGCAAAAGCCGAAACACCCATTAAATCTTTAATTCGTTTGTCTTTGATGTTAAAGGTAAATAGGGAAGGTACCGGCGGAACAATCGTATGGCCTAATTTTTCCAGCATTTCCCACATTTTGGGATTGCTCCCGGTAGTCATCACCAAATTGTCACAACGAAACGTTTGCTGATTCGTTTCAACTTTCCAGCTATCTTCTGAACGAAAAATAGATTGCACACTTTGTCCGGTTAAGATGTCAATTTTATATTTTTTGGCGGCATTCAAAAAACAATCAATTATCGTTTGAGAAGAATCGGAAACCGGAAACATTCTGCCGTCTTCTTCTATTTTTAATTCCACTCCATGCTTTTCAAACCATTCAATCGTATCACCCGAACAAAATTGATGAAAAGGTCCACGCAACTCTTTTTCGCCACGCGGATAAAATTTTACTAAATCATTGGGAACAAAACAGGCATGCGTCACGTTGCAACGTCCACCACCGGAAATGCGTACTTTTGTGAGTACTTCTTTTCCCCGTTCGAGAATGGCAATCTTATAGTTTGGATTTTTTTCAGCGAGGTTAATAGCGGCAAAAAAGCCCGCTGCTCCACCACCAACAATCAACACATCATACATCAATGTAATCTTTCGGGAAAATTACAAAAAATTCCATCCACTCCCAATTCGGTTACCGATTTTATGTCTTTCGGTTCATTTACGGTATAGGTGTAAATCTGAAAACCTTCGCTGTGCAATGCTTCAACATTTTCCTCAGTTAAGGTTTTCCACCATGGATTGATGGCTACTGCTTTCAGTTTTTTTCCGGTTGCAATAGCATCCAAGGGATTTTCCTCAGTCAAAACGGCAATGGGAATTTCATTATCTAATTTTCTAAAGGATTCCAATTCATCCCACAAAAAACTGGAAATCAAAAAATCTTCTTTTGTCCATCCTTTTTGATAATATTTTTCCAATAATTCAAGAGTAGGTTGGGCTGTATTTTTTCCTTTTAGTTCTATGTTCAAAACCACCAATTTATCAACGGTTTCAATGACTTCGTCTAAGGTTGGAATTTGATGATTTCCTTTTACGACCACTTTTTGTAATTCTTCCCACGTAAAATCTTCAATCTTACCTTTGGTATCGGTAAGGCTATCTAATATTTCGTCATGGAAAACCACTAATTCACCGCTTTTAATCAAAAAAACATCAACTTCAATCATATCTACATTTAACTCCAAAGCCTTTTTAACCGAAGCAATGGTGTTTTCCGTTTCGTGTCCCATCGCTCCACGGTGACCAATATTTAAAGGCTTTTTGTTCACTTTGCCACAATTTTGAAATACGAATACTAGTGTAAAAAACAATATCAATTTTGTTTTCATCAAGATAAATTTTTTAACAAAATTTGAAATTATTTTTATTTATTCTGTTAAAAAAATAAATCTTAAGCAAAAATTAATTTTAATTCATACAAATTTATATAACTTACCTTGGAACACGGATGTAAGAAATTCAAGAAATTTTAAAAATAACAAAAGAAAATTATTCCAATTTCTCCAATTGTTCAAATCTGTGTTCCTTAATTTTTTTGTACACGGATATAAGAAATTCAAGAAATTTTAAAAATTATTTAAATTTCTCCGATCTGTGTTCTTAAAAGTATTTACATTCTATTAAGCATTAAAAATTAAATTTCATCCCAAAAGCAATCCTCCCCCCATCACTCGAATGAAAATAAGAAAGTGTAGAAGAAATGACATTACTGCTGTTCAACCACATTCCAAATCCGGTAGATTGATGCCACTTGTCTGAAACATCGTTGGGCAACCAAACTCTACCGTAATCAAACCCAACAAATGCACCATAATTTACCGGAGCAAATGGGTTTTTTATTTGACCAATGGCATATCGCAAATCAGTTCCCTGAAAATAAGCTGTTCTACCTGAAAAACGATTTTCTCTGAAACCTCTTATATCTGCATCACCACCCAACGTTGCCGCTTGATAAAATTCAAATGTCGAACCAAATAACGTTTTGGCTTTTAAAGTAGTTTCTATTTTCCATTGAGCATCCGGAGTTAAACGATATACGAGGTTCAAAGCGGTTTCTGCAGAGGGAACTTGACGTGAAAAATCACCCAGATTTGTCAACCATTTTCCTTGCAACTGAAAACCCATTCCCAACGAAGGAATAAATGAATTGTCATAATTTTTGAATTGATACGTCAATCCGATTCCGGCAAAATGTTGAAAATCAAAAACGCGATTGTCAACTACTCCCGATGAAATAAAGCGATCCGGAGTATTTTCAACCTTATAAGCTTCGTATTGAATTTGTCCGGTTATAGCGGTACTTTTTGATTTTTGCCAAACCAATCCCGGACTCACTTTATACGATGCAATTCGAACACGGTTAAAATCAAAATCGTCTGCGTCATTCGGGGTTTCATTTCCAAAACCAAAAAAGTTCTGTGCAAAACTACTACTGGTGACTTGTGCATCCATAATCAAATCATACGATGCCACCGCTTTTTTGATGATTCCGGAATAGCCGAAAGCGTAACCATTTGTGGCAAAATAATAATTTGCATTTAGGCTATGATTTTGTGAAAAGGGATTGCCTACATATCCTTTTTTGATGTAATTCAACTTAAATCCAACTCTGAAACCGTCATCCGGATTGAAACCCAACAACGGAACTCCCGAAAATGTATTGAACTTTGGTTTTTTGTAATCATACGTATTAGTCTCATAATCATTCGACAACAGCACAGCCGTTTTTCTATCAACATTCAGCGTTGTATTCGTTTTAAAATCGTGAATTTTTACTTTTTTGCCATTTTCAACCACGTAGGAATCATCACCTAAACCACCAATTAAACGAATCTTGATGGGAGAAAATTCTTTTCCTTCCATGCTAAATTCGTCTTTTCCTTCCAACCCAAAAAGCCAGATTTCTTTGGTTTGCTTTTTTGAAAAAGTGCGTTCGTAAACAATATTGGAAGGCAGTTTTTTCCCGTTATACACCACTACAGAAGTTCTTCCGTTAGACAAACGATTGATGACAAAAACATCATTTTGCATCGTGCCAACCACCAATGTTTTTTTGTGTAACAAATGCTGATATTGTTTGGCAACTTGTGGTAATTTCTTCAATCGATTCCGCAAAAACAGTTTCAATTTGGAGGTAGTTTCGTCTTGCAATTCTGATGGCAATTGTAAAAAAGCCTTATTAATCACATCATTAGTCAAGTGTTCTTGAATATACTTCGCTTGTTTTTCCCAATTTTTTTCATCACTATCGGAGAGAATAGCCAAATCTAATGCATACGATATTTCGTTAAAATCTTTTGTTTTTTTGTGTTGATAGCTGTAGGAATGCATTTGCCCCATCGCCGGAATACTTTTTAATAATCCTAAAAAAGCACCGTCATATTTGGCGAAAGCTTGGTCGCGATGAATCGGAATTGGTCGATAAATGGTTTTTCCTTTTTCCTGATGAACGCCCCAACGCCAATTTTTTTCCTGTCGGTCCCAGTCGCCAATAAGCATATCAAACAATCGAGCTCGAATATAGTCTTCGGTATCCACCACATGGTTTTTATCGGTTCGGATTTGATGTAACATTTCATCCGTGTCAATAATAGCAGAGGGTTTTCCAAAAATGCTATTGTTTTTTTGCGTAGTATTCGCTTTTTCGGAAACATAATATAACGTACCGCCAAATTGCTCATTGAACGTACTCAAGCCGTTTTGATTAGGGATGTAATATAATTTTGGTTGCGTAAAAGGAACATCAATTGATTTAGACAAAACCGGAATAACCAACGGAGTAAACGGATGAATGGTAGTAAAATAATCCCGAAGAAAATCTTCTGACAAATAATTTTTGGACGTATTCTTGCTGTTTTTTTGTTCATACGCCAACGATTTAAAAAAGGAAGAAGCATCTTTTTCCAGTGGCGTCATCACAAATTCTTTTCCGTTTTTATCTTTTAGTAAAAGTGATTTTGTGGTGGCTTCGTTGTCAATTCCAATTGGTTTTAATCCGCCAAAAAGGGTATCCAAAGTGGCAGTTTTAAACACAAGCGTTTGTTTATAATAATTTTTATAATGTTTTCCCCATAAAAATTGATACACCCCGTTTTTACGACCAACGGGTTTGCCAAAAATGGAACGTTTAACGGTTGGGTCAAATTGTTTGGGATAATTTTGATGTTTAACATTCGATTCCGGTTCTCTTAGTTTTTGTCGGAAAAGCAAACCTTCTTTTCGATTGTTGGTGGAATAATAGGAAATAGTAGAAGCTCCGTTTGCATAAATATCCACCACCGCATAACCAAAACCACCAAAACTAAAATCATTCGGGTTCACTGCTCTTGCCGGAGTAAAATGAGCTCCCGACCCACTAATAATCTGTTGAATACCGTCTTTGTTGATGTATTGCAAATTTTGTTCATGACCGGAAACCACTGCCACATGCTTGTATTTTTGTACAATCGCTTTTATCCGATCAGTCATTTCACGATAAGATGGATGTTGTACATCTCCGGTTTTGTAGCCACTTGCTTTTCGAAACAGGTTATAAAAACTGCCAACAATCGGCAACGGAATGTTCTTTTCAAGCGGAAAAAGTTGTTGATGTAACGAATACTGACCACCATAAACGCCATTGCTCAAAAGCGGATGATGAATGGCTAACAATATCGTTTTTTCCTGATTTTCCAACAAATGACTATCGAGTTCGTCAAAAAATTGCTCACGGGTTTTAAGACTACATCCGCTGTTGATTTCGGGATGTTCGTTCCAATCTTCCAAAAACCATTGCGAGTTGATGGCGATTAATTCAACGTTTTCACTGAGGGAGATGAATTCCATTCCACAACCGTTTTTGGGGAGCAATTGAGCTGTTTTTTTACCATAAGCCGAAATGAATTTTTCTTGTGCCAACAAATGATTCAAGCCGTTACCCCAATCATAATCACCGGGCAGAACATATACGTTTCCTTTGAATTTATCTGTCAGTTGCAGCTGTTTTAAAAGTTTGTCTTCACCGAGCGAACGATTTTCACCTATCCCATTCAACGGAAAAACATTATCGCCTAAAAATAGAGCAGTGCTGTTTTTTGAGGCGGTTTCCAACCGTTTTTTAAAGTTGGAAAGTGTTGGGGTAGCTCTATCATTTTGTGTATTCGCCGCATTTCCGGTTAAAAAAACAGAATACACAATGGTGGTCGTATCAAGCGATTGATTGTTGTAAAACGAAGTGGCTTGACTGCCAAGTTGGGTTTTGTAGGAGGTGCAGGCGGTAAATAGACCCATTACCATCAACAAAGTTATTCCGTAACAAATTAGTTTGGAAATAATTTTGAAAGAATGCAATTTCATTACGGGCTATTTAGGATTTGGTCAAATATAAGCAATTAGCGATTGATTTTTCATTTGAATTAAAAATCACAATATTTATACTTGTAGTAATAACGTTTTAAAGTGGGTTATCGTGTTTTGTTTTGATGGAGCGGGTTGGGGAACAGACGAAGTAAATTTATAATTTCTACTCATACTTTTGCTTTAATTCAAATGTAGTAAAAAACTTTTTTTATTTGCTTAAACCATAGTTATCTGGGGGGTTATTGATACTTATTTGAGAGATTTTAAAGCTAGAAAAGCTTACGCATTAAAAAGCCCTCAATTTTGAGGGCTAAATGTTTATGAGAAGTCGTATAAATCTATTTTTACTGTTGAACCTATAATTAAATACTCTAAAAGTTCTTTAATTTCAAGAGGTAAATCCTTCATTTTCACACCTGACTTGTTGTAATAAACTATATCATTTATTTTTAACTCTATCCGCCAAGAATCTAAAATGATTTCAGTAGTTGTATTTGGTGCAATTCTTAATTTATCCGTAAACTCATTTATTTTTATATTTTCATCTTTACTAAAAGATTTTTTGAAAATAACATTTGGGATTTCTTTATTCTCAATTGTAATTTGGCCATCATTATAATCAACTTCATAGATAGCTTCACCACCGCTTGATGGATAAAAATAAAACTGTACCTTTTCTGTGTGTGAGTTCATAATGGTGTCTTTTGGTTTATCCTGTGAATTACAAGACACAAAAAGAAAAATAAATACTGTATAAAAAAAATATGCTTTCATATTAATATGCTCCTCTTGGATTTTGTCCTTGTTCTTTTCTTATTTGATTTTCTTTAATATCTCCTTTTTTCACTCCCTTAACGCCAACTGTTCTTAACTCTTCATTAGGTTTTGTTTGTGTAACGTTTCCTCCTGCTGTTTTGTAAGTATGTGCCGTCGGTGTAAAACTTACATCTCCTTCGGTAATGTGGTCTGCGTGTATTAGTTCATGTGCTAAACCAACTTGATTTGGTCTTTTTGCACCTGAAACATTACCTGTTTTGGGATCAACCGTTTTTATAGATGGATTTGATGTAGGGTCAAAATTTACTGTTACATCATCTCCTTTTCCATTGGTTGATTTTGTCCAATCAGTATTTCCAGATGCATCTCTGCTGTCAGGTCTAGCAGAATTGCCACTACCAGCAGCTCCTATTACTATAGTAGTAGTTTTATCAGAACTATTTAGTTCTCTAATTAAATTAGTTCCTGCTGCTTTAGTTTCTGAACCAGATTTTGCAAGGCTTGCTATTTTAATTCTAATAGTTCCGTCTTTTTGAGTTGAATAAACTAACTTATCATTTGTAAGTTTTTGAAGATTACCTAAAATTGTATAGGTATCCTTTGTAGATGTGCCTTTTGGTAAAACAATATCCCTACCGTCAGGGTCGATGTACATTATTGGATTATTAGCAACATAGGCATACGGTGATATGCTCGGATACTTCTCAGCCAACGGGTCAATATTCATCCATCTACCAATCGCAGGGTCATAATTCCTTGCACCATAATCATACCAATTCAATAATAACTCGTCTTGCCATTCTTTCCCGTTGTACTTATACTTATACACCATCGGCTTCTCCTCTGTTGGTAATACTAAACCGGGTATTTGCAAAGCTGTAAGTTCATCTTCTTTTTTGCCATATTGCTTTCTACCCGTGTTGTAATTTTGGTGTTTCAAACCAAAAGGGTAGTAATGGTTTTCTTCCAATACTTTAAGAACGTTGGTTTCAGGGTCTTTTCCATAGTTTAAGCGAATGTTGCCTAAATGGTCTTTGTACTGATACGCATAGTTAATTACTAAGTTATCCGGTCCAAATTTCACCACACTTACATAACCTTCCGGGTGAGAGAAGAACTGTAATTCACTATTCACATACTGAAAACCGCCTAAATAATCGGTTACAACAGGGTCTTCACTGCCTTGGTAAACTGTTTTGCCTACTTTAACGCCTGAAATAAATAAAACTAATTAATCTGACTTTTTCTTTATTTCAAAAGTAATAAAAACTTTTAATTATTTGCTTGAACCACCCGAAAGGATTCGGGCGGGAGCGGTGGTTTTTGATGTAAAATATTTTAAAAAATGGTCTATTTTAAGTATTTGTATAATCTAAATAAAAACAACAAAACACCTACTATAACTATAAATAACCAATATTTTTTTGTCGAACTATAATTTTCATTTTTTGTTATTTTTATAAAAATACCAAACCCTATTGCTAATAATGGTAATATTAACTTTATGATTTCTTTTGTTTCCATTTTTATCAATTTTTTAAAAACATTATTAAACCTATCAAAAAAACTACTACACCTCCAACGTAGCCTTTTAAATGCATTACGTAAGAAGTTGTTAATTCTGGTTTTCTCTTTTTACCATCTTTGTAAGTAATACAGAAAACGACTACACCAATTATCATTAATATTATTGAAAAGAACATACTTATTTTTTTTCTTCTTCGTTGTTAATAGCTCTACCTACTGCTGTTGTCTTTAAACTAGCTCCCTGAGTTAAAATTGACTTATCAAGGTTAAAATCGACATCTTTAATATTACCAGAACCTGGTAAAACTTTATTAAGACCTTTTTCTATTAGCTTGTCAGCAACCATTAAACCTGCATTTGTCCCTGCTCCGTTTAAATCTTCATTATTTAACTGAACGCCAATTTCAATAATCGCCCCTGCTCCTGAAAGACCATTACCAATGGCTGCCAAGGGAACTCCAATTTCCGCACCAATACCTGTAAGAGTTAAACCATATCCAACAACCGCTATTCCATCGCCTATATCTTGCATGCCTTGAGAAACAGCTGTAATAGTTCCTTCGTTTTCTTTAACCCATTGACGAGCATCGTTTACAGTTTCCTTTGTTGCTGCTACAGCTTTATTTGTTGTCTCAACAACTGCTTTCTTCGTTTCATTATAAGTTTTGGCTACAGAGGCTTTAGTTTCGTTATAAACTTTAGTTGCAGAAGCTTTGGTTTCATTGTAAGTTTTTGTTACAGAGGCTTTAGTCTCATTATAAGTTTTGGAAACTGTTGCTTTAGCTTCATTATAAGATTTGGCAACAGTTGCTTTGGCTTCATTGTAAGATTTTTTAACATCGCTCCACGATGGTATTTTTGGCCACATACCGTCAGGATCTTGGAAGTAAATAGGATTATTAAAACAATAATTATAAGGCGACCATCTACGACCTTGTTCCGCTAATGGATCCATCTGCCAAAATCTTCCTATT
>NZ_AUDM01000023.1 GCF_000425465.1 Flavobacterium filum DSM 17961
CAACACAGTAACGGGCTGCGTGAGCACCTCGGCCTCAGGAACGGTAACGATAAATCCAAATCCAACAGTAACCGTTAATAGTCCGGCAGTATGTGCAGGAGCATCAGCCACGGTAACGGCCACATCGGGAACAGCAGGTACATACAGTTACGCATGGACAGTACCAACAGGAGCTGCCAATCCGGGTAACGTAGCTACATTTACTACCGCAATAGCAGGGGTATATAGCGTGATTATCACCAATACTACGACAGGTTGTATAAGCACCTCGGCCTCGGGTACGGTAACAGTTAATCCAAATCCAACGGTGAGTGTAAACAGTGCAACGGTATGTACGGGAACCATTGTAACAATGACTGCTACACCGGGCACGGCGGGTACATACAGTTATGCTTGGACGGTACCTTCAGGGGTAGCTAATCCGGGTAACGTAGCGAGTTTTACCACCACTACAGCCGGAACATATAGTGTAGTGATTACTAATACGGTGACCAATTGTGTGAGTGTATCGGCATCTGGAACTATTACTTTACTTCCTTTACCAACGGCTACTATCGCCGGGAACATTACGATTTGTCCAACAGCAGAGGCAACGGTTACTTTTACCGGAACGCCAAATACTACGGTTGAGTATAGTGTGAATGGTTCTGGGATACAGACTTTGTTGTTAGATGCAGCGGGAGTTGGAGTGATTGTTGACACTTATAACACGACAACGACTTATACGTTATTGGGCGTATTTACATCGGGTACACCGGTATGTTCGGTATCGTTAAACGAGAGTATTACCATTACCGTAGCACCGGCACCAACGATTAATACTCCGGCAGATTTGATTTTATGTGATGACAATAATGATGGTGTTCAGACCTTCAATTTAGACCAATATACTACTTTTATAACGGGAGGAAATCCGAATGTTACCTTGACGTATCATGAAACATTGGTTGATGCACAATTAGGAGGAGCACCGATACCAAATCCTTCGAATTATCAGAGTATCGTACCGGGGGCACCTTCGGTTCAGACGATTTATGTAAGGGTAGTCAATACCGGTACAACGGATTGTCCGTCGATTACGACCTTTAATTTGTTTGTGAATCCATTCCCGGTAATCAATTTAACGCCAACGGCTTATGAGTTGTGTGATGATAACACTGATGGAGAGCAGGTATTTGATTTAACGACGCGTATTAGTAATATTTTAAACGGATTAGACAGTAGTTTACATACGGTTACTTTCCATCAAACAGATTTAGAGGCACAAGCAGGTACACCGATTATTACAGGAGCCAATGCTTATTTGAGTCCAACCCAAACCATTTGGGTGAGAGTTGTGATAAATGCCACGGGATGTTTTGCTATAGCTCCATTGGATTTGATTGTAAATCCGTTACCACAGGCTAATTTACCAACGCCTCTTACCTTATGTGATGATAATAACCCGGGAGATCAGGTAGAGGAGTTTGATTTAACACAAGCCATCTCAGAGATAGTAGGTTCACAAATGGGGATGCAAGTTACCTTCCACTTGACCTTAGCTCAGGCACAAGCGGGTACCAATGTATTAAATACGACCTATACCAATGTTACCCCTGCGGTTCAAACGCTTCATGTACGGGTATTGAATCCGATAACGGGATGTTGGTCAACTACAACATTGGATATTCGAGTGGTTCCTTTACCATTGCCACTTGTTCCGCTTAATCCAATAACGTTGTGTGATGACAATAATGATGGATTGGCTAGTTTTGATTTACAGGCACAAGTTCCGGGCTTATTAAACGGAGCAACGGATGTAGATTTAACCTTTCATGAAACAGAGCAACAAGCCATTGATGGTACCAATGCGATTGATATTTCCACACCTTATTTAACGATAAATGCAGGAACACAATTTATCTATGTTAGAGCAGTAAACACCACAACGGGATGTGTACGAGTGGTGGTGATTGAATTGAGAGTGAATCCTCGTCCGGAGGTACCAACAACGTTGGATGATTTAAGACAGTGCGATACGCATAACAATCCGTTAGACGGACTTAGTCAATTTAACTTAACGGTTCAAACCCCGATTATATTGGCGGCACAAACAGGGGCGGCTAATCAGTATTCGGTGCGTTACTTTACCACAGAGGCCAATGCCATTAGCAACACGGGAGCCATTGTAAATACGAATGCCTTCCCTAACACGGTGAATCCACAAACGATTTGGGTTCGTGTGACGCATATTGCTACGGGATGTTTTGATGTAGGAAGTTTTGCTTTGATAGTGGATACGCCACTTGCATTGACTGTTCCAACACCAATTAGTTTGTGTGATGAGGCACTTCCGAATAATCAGTTTACGGTATTTGATTTAACGGTAAGAAATAATGAGATTACCAATAATTTAGGCGGATATACTGTTACGTATTATCCGAGTTATCAAAATGCGTTGGATAATGTTAATGCGATTCAGAATCCATCGGCATATACCAATGCTATAGCAGCGGTTCAGACTTTGGGGGTACGAGTAACCAGTGCGGCGGGTTGTCATAGTTATACAACGTTGACCATTAGAGTGATACCACTACCGGAACCAAGAACGAATCCGGAGCCGATAGAGGCGTGTGACGACAATAATCCGGGAGATGGAATCGAGGCATTTGATTTGACTATCAGGGCTAATTATATCTTAAACGGAGCTAGTAGCACAGAATTTTCATTGGCTTATTATGTAAGTGAAGCAGATGCGATAGCCGAGACCAATGCGATTGCTAATCCAACAGCCTTTAATAACACCATTGCTGTAACACAAACGATTTGGGTTAGAGTAACCAGAGAGCCAAACAATGTAAATGAGCCAAGATGTTATCAGTTGGTACAGTTGCAATTGATTGTAAATCCGTTACCGGTTATAGCGGCGAGTCCGATTAACTTCTATCAGTGTGAGCCGATTGATGATTATCAGATGCCATTTGTACTCAGTACAATGAATCCGCAGGTATTAGGAGCGACCCAGTTGCCATCGGATTATACGGTAAGTTATTATTTAAGTGCGGCTGATGCGGCAAGTGGAACATCACCGCTACCGAATGTTTATACCAATATCAGCTCACCACAAACCATTTATGTACGAGTGGAGAACAATCAAACGGGTTGTGTGAATGCCACAGGCGAGGTAATTTTAGAGGTAGAAGAGGGCACACAAGCCAATACAATAGCACCAAGCGATCCATTAATTACACAATGTGACCAAACAGGAGCAAATGATGGAATAGGTCAGTTTGATTTAACGCAGTTAACCCCAATTTTATTGGGCAGTAATAACCCTACAGGAACGGTTGTGTATTATTTTACAACTTTAGCACAAGCACAAGCAGCGATACTAAGTAACGATTACACGACTGCAATTGCGAATGCGGCAGCCTATCAAAATGTTACACCAATGGTTGAGACGATGTATGCAGTGTTGGTGAATCCGGCTACGGTTAGCAATTGTCCGACACTTGTTCCGATAGTCTTAACGGTAAACAAATTACCTGAGCCAACGCCACAACCGGGTACCTTGTGTGTGGATCCGCAAACGGGTGATTTATTGAATACCTATACCTTGACCAGCAATTTAAGTGGCACCACTCATACGTTTGTATGGACAGATAGCACCGGAACTATACTAGGTACAGCACCAAACTTAACGGTAGATACACCGGGAAGTTATACGGTAGTGGCTACTAATATAGCCACGCAGTGTGTATCATTACCGGTAACCACTTTGGTGGTACAATCGCAACAAGCGACCTTGAGTTATACACAATCGAATTATTTTAGCAATAGTGCAACTATTACCATTATAGCAACGGGCACGAGTATTCCTGACCAAGGCAATAGTAACTATGTGTATAGTTTAGATTACGGACCATTCCAAACCAGTAATGTCTTTACCAATGTGAGTGCAGGGTTACATATTGTAACGGTTCAAGACTTAAACGGCTGTTCAGATGCAACCATTGAGGTGTTTGTGGTGGATTATCCGAAGTTCTTTACGCCAAACGGTGATGGAATAAACGACACATGGAATATATTTAGCTTAGGAGAGACACAACCTAACGCAAAAATTTATATATTTGACCGCTATGGAAAATTCATCAAGCAAATCAGTCCGGCAGGAAACGGATGGAACGGAACCTACAACGGCGAACAGCTTCCATCAACCGATTACTGGTTTAGTGTAGAATATCAAGAAAACGGACAAAATAAAGTATTTAAAGCACATTTCTCGTTAAAACGATAATTTTAAAAGCTCCTGATTTTCAGGAGCTTTTTTTATCGACGAACAACATTGAAGTATTTGTTTATCGATTTTTTTGGTTAGTAGGCGAATTAAATAGAATCACAAACAAATACACTTTAGCTTTACCACAGATGATTAATTCATGTGGAAAATGAAAAAAATAGCTTTATTTATTTTGGTAATGCTGACAATGGCTTGTAGCAGTGATTCAGATGAAAGTGAAATAGAATCAAAAAAACTGCTATTGCCCGAATGGTTGAAAGGTGAATACATGGGTGTGCATACCAAAGAATTTTTATCTGTATCGGATGAGGAAGTAAAATTTAAATTGGATAATGAAATTTATACTTATCAAGATGAGGACATAGTTTCACAAGCATACTATGAAAATCAATATGTATTGGAAACTTCAACGGCTATTTTACAATTCAACAATACAACGATAAATACGGAGATTAACCTTCGATGGAATAATTTAAACCTAGGTTGGTTTAGAAATAAAGTAGAATAATTTAAGCTAAATTATTAAAGAAAAAAGCTGTCAAACATTATGTTGACAGCTTTTTTTATGAGTTTTAATATGTATTATTTTTGGTAAACAGATAACGCTTCTTTTAAAATTTGAACGGATTTAATTAAATCTTCTTTTTTCAAAACATAAGCAATTCGAACTTCATCTAAACCAACATTGGGTGAAGAGTAAAATCCGGCAGCGGGAGCTACCATTACTGTTTCTCCATTGAAATTGTAATTTTCTAATAACCATTGTGCAAAATCATCTGCATTTTTTACAGGAAGTTTTGCTATGCAATAAAAAGCACCTTTAGGTATGGCTACTTGTACACCTTCAATTTTTTGTAATTCATTTACTAAAATATCTCTACGCTCTTTGTATTCTGAAATTACTTCATCAAAATAACTTAGTGGTGTATCTAAAGCTGCTTCACTTGCAATTTGTGCAAAAGTTGGTGGACTCAATCTTGCTTGAGCGAATTTCATAGCTGTACTCATCACTTCTTTATTTTTAGAAACAATACAACCAATACGAGCACCACACATACTATAACGTTTCGAAACAGAATCAATCATAATAGCATGCTGTTCTAAACCAGGGACATTCATAACAGAAAAATGGGAAAGACCATCATAGGTAAATTCTCTATATACTTCATCAGCAATTAAAAATAAATCGTGTTTTTTTACTAATTCAGCTAATTGAAAAATTTCTTCTTTAGAGTATAAATAACCTGTTGGATTACCCGGATTACAAATTAAGATAGCTTTTGTTTTTGGCGTAATTAATTTTTCAAAATCAGCAATAGG
This sequence comes from Flavobacterium filum DSM 17961, assembly GCF_000425465.1. Taxonomy (GTDB): domain Bacteria; phylum Bacteroidota; class Bacteroidia; order Flavobacteriales; family Flavobacteriaceae; genus Flavobacterium; species Flavobacterium filum. The sequence goes on from NZ_AUDM01000023.1 coordinate 5,600, forward strand.
AGGAAGGGCAAATCCTGATTCTATAGTTGAAATAACGGGAACGACTTTAACTCCAGAAGCGGTCGAAAATCCATTGTAATTAGCATAAAAAGGCTCAGGTATAATTATTTCATCATCTGTATCCATTGTACTTCCCATTGCAAAAAGCAATGCTTCAGAACCGCCGGTTGTTATTATAATATCTTCTGTATTGATGGGTAAATTGATTTTTTGATAGGACGCTGCCAGTTTTTTTCTATAGCTTTCAAATCCAGCGGAGTGACTGTACTCTAGAACCTTTATGTCAACATTTTTCACTGCATTAATGGCAACTTCAGGGGTTTTAATATCAGGTTGACCAATATTCAAGTGATATACTTTTACACCTCTTTTTTTGGCACCTTCTGCATATGGAACCAATTTTCTGATTGGTGATTCAGGCATCTGTTGTCCTTTTTTGGAAATCTTTGGCATATGAATTATTTTTAAAGTGCAAATTTGCGATTTTTTTTTGACTACTGATTGATTTAAAACTACTATTTATTCGTTTATCAAATTCCTTTTTTTGTAATTTTATAAAAAATTGGGTATGAAATATAAATTATTCTGTTTTTTTGTTTTCCTTTCGGTAAATATTTTTGCCCAATCCGGTTTTATTTTAAATGCAAATAAAGAAAAAATTGAAATTCCTTTTCAATTCATTAATAATCTCATTTTTATTCCAATAACGGTAAATGAAGTTGAATTAACATTTTTGTTGGATAGTGGTGTAGATGAAACCATTTTATTTAGTCTGGAGGAAAAAGAGAATATTACCTTTCAACAAGTTGAAAAAGTAAAGTTAAAAGGTTTAGGTAGTGCAGATTTTGTTGAAGGATTAAAATCATCCAATAATAAAGTACAAGTAAATGCTGATTTTTTTGATATTTCTCATACAATTTATATCATTTTAGAGGAAAATATAAATATTTCTTCTTCAGTTGGAATTCCTGTAAACGGAATCATTGGCTATCATTTTTTTAAAAATTACCCCATTCAAATTGATTACGATAAAAAGAAAATTACGGTCTTTAAAGAAGATGCTAAGCGATTAAAAAAATTAAAAAAGAAGTTTGTAAAAGTAGATATTACACTTGAAAATAATAAACCTTATTTAGAATTACCATTAAAAATAGAAGACAAAATATTACCATCAAAATTATTGTTTGATACAGGTAACAGTGATGCATTCTGGTTTTTTCAATCTAAAATTGATTCAACTTTTATTCCAACTAAACACTATATCGATTTTTTGGGGCAAGGTTTCAGTGGTGCAATTTATGGGAAAAGAGCAAAAGTAAATTTTTTGGAGTTTGATCAATTTAGCTTTCAACATCCTATGCTAGCTTTTCCGGATTCTTCTTCAATTAAACATGTAAGATTGGTTAAGGACAGAATAGGTTCAGTTGGAGCAGAATTGATAAAACGTTTTAATGTGATTATCGACTATAAAAATTTATCTATTCATCTTAAAAAGAACCATTATTTTTCATCACCTTTTTTCTACAACCGAAGTGGATTAGAAATACATCATGCCGGATTAAAATGGGTTTCACAAAAAATGCCTGTTAATGGAGTTAACTTTAACACATCGATGTTGCTGGGTGGAGCTAAAAAGATGAATTCGATTACAACGGTTTATAATGCCGACCAAGAACAAGTGTTATATAAGTTTGTATTAAAACCTATTTATATCATTTCGGAAGTTAGGGAAAATTCACCAGCTGAAATTTCCGGTTTAAAAAAAGGTGATATGGTAAAAAAGATTAATGGAATAGATGCTTTAGAACTTTCACTTCAAGAAATTAATACACTACTTCGTTCAAATGAAGATAAACGTATCAATTTAGAAATTGAGAGAGAAGGTAAATTAATGTTGATGCAATTTTACCTTACAGATTTATTATAAAAAAAATACCGCTCAATCGAGCGGTATAGATTCGTTACATTCTTGATGATCTCCCCGAAGAGGATGACCTTCCTGATGAATTTGAAGATGAGCCAACACTCATACTACTTCTACTTGAACTCTTAACTTGTGGTCGAGTTGAACTATAGTTTTGGTTTTGTGTTGACTGTAAAGAAGGTGAACTTTCTCTTACCGGTTTAGGCGATGCATAACTAGCACTTGTGCTTGAAGGTCTTGGATTTTGAAACGTAGAACTTGAAGTTGAACTATTTATTGAAGCATCATAAACATTGTTTCGATCGTTTTTTACTCTTGGTCTAGGTGTTTCAGTTGCTGTTTGTGATGAATAATTATTGGATGAAAATGACACATCATTTGAACTTGTACTTTTAACTCTAGGTCTTGGACTAGAATAAGTTGAAGATGTTGAATATTGATTTTGTGCTAAATTCATTTCTTCTCTCGTATTTTTCACTCTTGGACGTGGACTTTCATAATTGTTAGCTGTAGCATAATCAGATGTACTAGAAAAGGCAACATCTCTTGTTCCATTGGTTCGAACATTTGGTCTTGGCGTGTTATTATTGTTACCGGAAGTTGTTCGCGGCGAATATTGACTAGCCGTAGAGTTTGATCGTACCGGTTGATTGCTAGCTTGAGCATTATTTCTACCGGAAGAATAGTTGTTTGCTCTAGTATCTCTAGTCTGAGCCAATTCATTTCTGTTGGAATATCCTCTGTTTCTCTCTTGAAATGAACGACCGTTATAATGTCTTTCATAGCCGTTCATACGTCTAGAGTGATGCATGGCAATACAATTTCTACTTCTTCTGTAATTTACAAAATGACAAGTATAATTAGTACCAATAAATATATTGATGTGATTTTGATAATAAAAAATTGGGAATGGATTCCAAACATAATAATAGGATGGATAATAATTCCAATACCAAGGAGAGCAATATGGTCTGTAATGACTTACCCAAAATGTATTATAAATAACCGGAGTATGATAATAAACAGGCTCATAGATATAATTTTGACCATATAGAAAAACATCTCCAACCACTTGCACTTGCATGCGGTTTTGATTGTCTTTTTCAACTTCTACTGTGGCAACATCTTGAAAAATATCACGATCAAGTACTGCTTGAATAATGATTAAATGAGATCGATTTTCAACCGATTCAATTACACGTAAATAATCTACTTGATTATCATTGTTCAAATCTAAATTCGATAGCGGATTTTTTGGATCGTTTAATCTTCTTTCAAAATCTTCTAAATCTCTTGATTCTCCAAACAAATAAGCAACAGCTCTTAAATCAAGATTATCGCTAATATCAATTGAGTTTGCTCTTACAGTGGTTCTGTCTTGTGCAATTATACTGTTCATCCCGAAAAGTAGAAGGAATACTAATGGTAATGCTGTTTTCATAATCGTATTATTTTTGAATGAATAATTTCTCAAAAATGATAAAGCAATTAGTATGCCATTATTATTTTTTTACTTTTTTCATAAATGTATTAGAGCGTATTACTTGTTAAAAAGCAAAAAGAAATATATTTGTGTGAAATTTAACAAAATGAAGCAGATTTGTGAAATATTTTTATTTTGTCTTTTAGTAAGTTGTAATCAACAACCTAAAATAGAAAAAGTGAACAAAAGAGCTCCCTTTCAAGGTATTGAAGAAACAGTTTTGTTGACTGATTCTATGAGTGTTAGAGCTATTTGTCTAGATGAAGGAAAAGTGTGGTATGCCAACGATAAAGGAAAAATTGGTTACGTTCATTTAAATTCAAATGAACGATTTCAACAACAAATTAAAGATGATACTATAAAACCTCATTTTAGAGGAATAGCTAAAACACAAAGCGACATATTTTTTTTAAGTACAGAAAAACCCGCTGCTATTTTTAAAATAAATAAAGCAACAAAAGAAATTTCAAAAGTGTTTACAGATTTATCTCCAAATGCCTTTTTCAACGGTATTCAATTTTGGAATAATACAGAAGGAATTGTTATGGGTGATCCACAAAATGGCTGTTTAAATGTTTTAATTACACGAGACGGAGGAATTACTTGGCAAAAAGTTTCCTGTTCAGATTTACCCAAAACGGAAGAAGGCGAGGCCGCTTTTGCGGCGAGTAATAGTAGTTTGGTTGTGAAAAACAATCATGCTTGGATTGTTACAGGAGGTACAAAAGCCAGAGTCTTTTTTAGTCCTGATAAAGGCGTTACATGGAGTGTTTATAATACTCCAGTTTGCCAAGGAAATGCGATGGAAGGAATTTTTACAGCTGATTTTTATAATGATACAGTTGGTATCATTACGGGTGGAAATTATGAAAAACAAGATTGGAATGAAAATAACAAAGCTTTAACCATTAATAATGGACAAACGTGGAGTTTATTATCAAAAGGAAAGGGTTTTGGATATAGTTCTTGTATTCAATTTGTGCCTGATGGCGGTGGAATTTTAGTGGTTAGTCTTGGACCAAGTGGTATTTATTTTTCAAATGATTGTGGTGATGTATGGAAAAAGATTAGCAATGACGGTTCATTCCATACATTTCGATTTATAGATGAAAGGAGTGCGGTGCTCGCCGGAAAAAATAAAATTTCTAAAGTAAAGTTTTTATAGTTTAATTTTTTCTGGCTGGTCGACCTTCCCGCAATTGCTTTAATAAACTTCTATTGAAACTTTCTTCTGCTTTTTTCAGTTTTATGATTTTTTGAGCACTCAAAATCGATTTAACATCCGAATTGAATTTTTTTCTCAACTGATGTAATTCATCTTCCGTAGCTTCTAATTGAGACAACAATTGAGAAGCTTCTTTATCGCTCATTTGATCGGTATTCGATTCCATTCGATCCAAATACGATTTTATTTTTTGATGACGTAATTCAAATTGTTTGTCGTCAAACGCATTGTATAATGGCCAAAATTTTTCAGCTTCCGAAGGAGTTAAACCTACTTGTTCTGTGATATAAGCGGTTTTTAAAGCTTTAATTTTGTCTTTTCTGTCCATTCTGTTTTGAGCATAATTCACAAAACTAAAAGCAACTAAAAATACTAAAATAAAAAGGTGTTTCTTATTCATAATTAATCAATTAGATAATATTCGTTAATGTTTTGAGAGTCTAAAAAATGTTCAATTTCATTTTCATGTAGAGCCAATTCAAGTTTTTTTTCCAACGTTTCAACATCTTGATCATCAAAAACTTGATATACATCTTCTTGCGAAATTGAACTTTGATAGTGTAAATATTCTTCCACATCATCATGATGAAGTGTTTGATTATTCAAAAGGAAATAGGCTGAAATGGAAATGCTTAAAATAACTATTGCGGCAACCGCAAAATACCATTTTTTATTTCGATGTAATGGAATAACTTGCACTTCCTTTTCTTTAATTTTTTGAGAAAGTGAAGTTTGTAATTGATCAAAATAGTCATCCGAAGCCTTAAACCCGGTTTCAATTTTTGGAGAACTATCTAACGAAAATTTTGTATTCATACTATTTTGACTCTTTTTTAACCCTAAGGTTTAATTTTTATGGATAAAATCTTCTATTTTTTTTACAGCTAAATGATAGGAGGCTTTCAATGCTCCAACAGATGTACCCAATTGATTGGAGATTTCTTCATAAGTTAATTCTTGAAAATATTTCAATTTAAAAACCAATTGTTGTTTTTCCGGTAGTAAAGCTATGGCTTTTTGAAGTTTTAATTGAATTTCTTCCCCTTCAAAATAGTCATCTGCCTTTAAATTTTCAACTTGTTTTTGAAGATAAGACTCGCTGGTCAAAGCTTGTTTTTTTGCTTTTTGTTGCACAAATGTAATAGCTTCGTTACATGCAATTCTGTACATCCACGAATATAATTTACTTTCACCTTTAAAATTTTCAATTCCTCTGAATACTTTTATAAACGTATTTTGTAATACATCATCGGTATCATCATGATTAATTACAATAGTTCGAATAAGATGATAGAGTGGCTTTTGGTAGTTAGCTACCAATTCTCTAAATGCTGCCTCGCGGGTTTTAGCATTTAGTAAAGCTTCTATAAACTCTTTTTCTTCTTGCAAGTTGAACTTTTTACTTTAGACTCAAGTAAATTAAAATGGTTTAAAAAAGCTGAAAATTTGTTTGTTTATTGTTCAGTTTCCGGTTTTATGTAGTCAGCCTTAATACCTGCTCCTGTAGATCGTAACGGAATATAAATCTCTGTAATCCATTGCGATGGAAATTTACTTTCTGTTCTGTTTTTTACAAAAACTTCGCGATAAATTCCTTCCGTATATTCATCTAAATTATTTTTTCTAATATAACTAAAACCTTTATTCCAAGCTTCTTTTCGATGGGAATAGTCGCCTTTTAAAGTAATTTTTAATGCCGAATGGTTGGGAAGACTATCAACAGTATATTCACTTCCGGCGGAAGTATAAATTTCTTCTTTTAACGGAATGCCAACATAATATTTGATAATTGTATTGACTTTATCTAGAGGTTTGTAAGCAATAAAAGGTACTCCGGTAGTTTTAATATTATTTTCTGATGAGAATTTTTTTAATTCCATCAACTGTGCAACAACCTTTGAAAAAATTTCATCTTTATTTGCAAATTTTTCTGATTTCAAGTAAATTGATTTCGTGATTTTTTCAATTCCATTGATTTCAATTGAATAGGTATTGATTTCTTTAGAAAGCTTTTCTTCTAATTTTTTTAGACTTTTATCAAACAGTTGATTTAAGTAATGATCAATTCCCCCCATAAAATAGGATTGTATCTTTTCAGAAAAATTCATTTTACCCTTACATTCCCAACTAATAATGGTTTTGTTACTTTTTTCAGAAAAAATAAAAGTTGAATTTGCTTCAATACCATTCCATTCTGTTTTTTGTACTATCGAATCATTTTCTTTGACAGAAAGTGTTTTTAGCATTCCGTGCTCTTTTCCATTCGAAAAAGTTAATGAGCTGCCAACTCCAACAAAATCGTGTTTAGTTGTAAATTTTGAAGGAGCTTCTTTTTCGGATAATTCAAGCCATTCTTCCCAGTTTTGATAATCATTTACATAATGAAAAAGGGTTGATTTCGGTAATGAAACGGTATAGTCTTTTTTTACCGAAAATGTTCCGTCACTTGTGCTGATATATACAGTAATCGCAATAGCAACTAATATGATGAGTAGTAAAAGGTATTTTAAAATCCTCATAGAAGGGATGATGATAAAAAGATGTTGTAAAGGTAGGAAAATTATTTTTTTAATATTATACAATTCTCAAGTTGGAATGAGTTTTCAATTTGATTTTTAACATTTTGTATAGAATTTTTCATTTTTAATTAGTATATTTGTGAAAAGTAATTTATCACAACTTATTAATTATGAAAAAATTTGTAACCTTATTTGCGGTAGCTGCAATGTTCGTTTCAATTGATGCAATGGCAAACGAACCAAAAAATAAAGAAAAAAAGAAAGAAAAAGCTAAAACTGAAAAAGAAGCTTGTTCTACTGAAGAAAAAAAATCTTGCTCATCAGGTGAGAAAAAAGCATGTTGTGCTTCAAAAAAATCAGAAGCAAAATCATAAAAGGTTTTTATTGCAAAGAAAAGTGCTGGATTTTTCAGCACTTTTTTTATGTTTGATTTTTAAGAAAAAGAATAAAGATGAATTTATCTCACATTGAACATATCGGAATTGCCGTAAAGAGTCTTGAAGAAGCCATTCCTTTTTGGGAAGAAAAATTAGGTTTGAAATGTTATAATATAGAGGAAGTAAAAGAGCAAAAAGTAAAAACAGCATTTTTTATGATTGGTCAGTCCAAAATTGAGTTGTTAGAATCTACTGACCCAGATGGACCTATTGGTAAATTTATTGAAAAAAAAGGTGAGGGAATTCATCACTTGGCTTTTGCCGTTAAAGGAATTGAAAATCAATTAGAAGAATTATCTGAAAACGGTGTTCAATTGATTGATCATCAACCCAGAAAAGGAGCAGAAGGTTTAGATATTGCCTTTTTGCATCCAAAAGCAACTCATGGTGTTTTAATTGAATTATGTGAAAAGAAAGCTTAATTATTAATTTTAATTTCCTTTAAATAATTTTCCAGAAGTTCCCCTGATTTGAAAACCTTTTTATACAAGATTTTTTCATTTAATGAGTTAAAATGAATCTCTACATAAAAAGCTCCTAAACTATATAGCTTTTTTATAAAAGGTTTTTCGCTTTTTTCTGCTACAATAACTCCTTTTTTGAAAACAGTTTCTAATTGTTCATCTTCCGATAAAGATAAAAAAGCAGTAATTTTCATGTGGATAAATTATACTTTCACGGTCCAACCAAAAGTGTCTTCTGCCAGTTTATATTGAATATTGGTAAGCTTTTCTTTCAATTGGAGAGCAAAAGAATCGTCAATTTTTGGTAATTCATAATAGTTATCTTGATATGAAAAACCTACAATAGGATTCACAACAGCAGCCGTTCCGGCTCCAAATATTTCTTTTAAACTTCCGTTTTTAGCGGCTTCAATTAATTCGGCTACCAAAACAGAACGAATCTCAACATTAATCCCATCTCTTTTTGCAATATCAATCAAACTTTTTCGGGTTACACCATCTAAAATGCGTTCTCCGGTTGGAGCAGTATATAGGGTATCATTAATTCTGAAAAACACATTCATCGTTCCGGCTTCTTCTAATTTGGAATGCGTAGCATCATCTGTCCAAATTATTTGTTGAAATCCTTTTTCATTTGCTAATTTGGTTGGATAAAACTGAGCAGAATAATTTCCGGCCGCTTTTGCTGCACCAATTCCACCATTAGCAGCTCTACTGTAATGCTCAGCAATAATCACTTTTACTTCACCTGAATAATAGGAACGTGCGGGTGAAAGAATGATCATAAAACGATATTGTGTAGACGGTTGAGCAATTACACCTGACCCAATTGCAATCATAAACGGACGTATATAAAGTGTATTTCCCTTTCCTTTTTTAACCCAATCTCGCTCTAAATCTAAGATTGTTTTTAATCCACCAATAAATATTTCTTCCGGTACTTCCGGCATGGCTAAACGTGTTGCAGAATGATTAAAACGATTAAAATTTTCATCCGGTCTAAACATCCATACATCTTCGTTTTCATCTTTATAGGCTTTCATCCCTTCAAAAATAGCTTGACCGTAATGAAAAACTTTTGCCGATGGATCAATCATAAATGGTTCATAAGGTTTGATTATCGGTTTTTGCCAAGCTCCTTCTTTAAAATCGCAAATCAACATGTGATCGGTAAAAACATTTCCAAACGTTAGGTTTTCAAAATCTACACTGCTGATTTTAGAAGTTGAAGCTTTAACTATATCGATTTCGTTACTAAAAATTGAACTCATTTAAGATGTATTTAAATTGAAATTTAGTTTTAATTGTTTGGTATTCAGATGTTTGTAAATTGAAGTTGAATTTTCAATAAAATCATCTTATAATTGGCTAAAATAAAAAAAAAACAGAAGTTTTTTGAATCATTTGTAAAAACATGGAAAATAAATGCAATTTTTTTTGAATTCTTTAAAATGAATATAAATTATTAGGTTTTTTCTATTTTGAAACAAAAAATTTTAAAAATTCAATTCGAAAAAAAGGATTCTGATTACCTTTGTTGAAATTAATTTAAACAGCATGAAAAAAACAATTTTAATTGCAATGATTGGATGTTCACTAATTGCATGTAAAAAAGAAGAAAAGAATGAAATTACTACTGTTGAAACAGAAAAATTTACTTTTTTTGGTGATTCAATTTCAGCAGATGGTGCTATAACAAAAGAAGAATTATTAGCAAAATTTGAAACTTTAAAAGAGGGAGATACTATTGAAGTAAAGTTTCGTTCTGAAATAATGGATGTTTGTCAAAAGAAAGGTTGTTGGATGAACATGAGCTTGACAGAAGATAAAAATACATTTGTTCGCTTTAAAGATTACGGATTTTTTATGCCATTAAACGCAGCAGGTAGTGAAGCCATTGTGAACGGAAAAGCATTTATTTCTGTTGAAACAGTTGACGAATTAAAACATTACGCCAAAGATGCCGGAAAATCACAAGCCGCTATCGATTCTATAATTGAACCAAAAGTTTCCTATTCATTTTTATCAAACGGTGTTTTAATCAAAGAATAATGAGGAAATTAATTTTATTTTCAAGTTCATTATTGTTTTTCATAAGTTGTGAAAAAAAGGCTAGCGTTGATGGAAAACTAGTTGATTCTACGTCAACTATTGAAAAGAAAAAATTTGAAATGTATGAGTTTTCAGAAATGGCAATGCTCATGGAGCAAATGTATGTGGACAACCAACGATTAAAAGAACGATTAGAAAAGGGTGAACCGGTTGGTGAATTTCCAGCTCATTTTGCTAAAATTCACAAAGCAGTGATGACTGACCCATCTGAAAACGATGCTTTTTTTAAGGAAAATGCACAAGTTTTTTTGACTGCTCAAGAAATGATTTATAAAGAACCGGAAAAAGCAAAAGAGCATTATGCAAAAGCAATTCAAGCTTGTATTTCTTGTCATGAGGTTAAATGTTCAGGACCTATTCCTCGTATTAAAAAGTTGCAATTGAATTGAAAAGAGAAATTATAATCACTTCCGATGGTTCTACTTCCATTCATTTACCGGAATGGGAGGAGAGTTATCATTCGAAACACGGTGCCATTCAGGAAGCTCAACACGTATTCATCAAAAACGGATTGTCACTTTGCAAAGGGCAATCCGTTTCTGTTTTAGAGATTGGCTTTGGTACCGGTTTGAACGCTTTTATAACCCTTTTAGAAAGTCATAAAAATATGGTGATTATTAATTATGTTGGAGTAGAGGCCTATCCCATTTCATCAGAAGAAGTAATTCAAATGAATTACCCTAATCAATTGAATGCTAATGAGTATTACGATTTTTTTTCAAAAATGCATCAATGCAGTTGGGAGAAATGTGTAACGATTTCGGAACATTTTAGACTAATTAAACGTAAACAAAAGTTTCAAGAAATAAAAGATGTTAATCAATTTGATATAATTTATTTTGATGCATTTGGTTATCGGGTTCAGCCGGAATTATGGAGTGTAGAGATTTTTACCAAAATGTTTGAAGCATTAAAAGAGGGTGGAATTTTAGTGACCTATGCCTGCCGTGGACCAATTAAAAATGCGATGAAAGAAGCTGGTTTTAGAATAGAAAAATTAGCCGGACCACCCGGAAAGAGAGAAATGTTGAGAGGGTGGAAATAAATTTTGGGTTTAAAAAGTTTAAGTGTTTAAAAGTTTAAAAAGTTAACATGTACAAAGTCACAGATTACACCATTTACGGTGAAGAAATGCAATATGTAGAAATCAATTTAAGTCCGTCCGAAGCTGTGGTTGCTGAGGCGGGTGGTTTTATGATGATGCAAGATGGTATTCAAATGAAAACTGTTTTTGGTGATGGAAGCGATGCTGGTGGAATTATGAATAAACTTTTTTCTGCCGGAAAAAGATGGCTTACAGGTGAAAGTTTATTTATGACTTTATTTGAAAATAATTATCCTAATCAAAGAAAGATTTCATTTGCATCTCCTTATCCGGGTAAAATTTTACCAATTAATTTAGATGAAATTGGCGGAAAGTTTATTTGTCAAAAAGATGCTTTTTTATGTGCCAATCAAGGTGTTAGAATAGGGATTGAGTTTTCCAGAAAATTAGGTCGTGGTTTATTTGGCGGAGAAGGCTTTATTATGCAAAAATTAGAAGGAAGAGGGATGGCATTTATTCATGCCGGTGGTACAATGGCAAAAATTGAATTGCAACCCGGTGAAATGATAAAAGTGGATACCGGCTGTGTGGTTGGATTTACGCAAAATGTGGATTATGATGTTCAATTAGTAGGAGGAATCCGAAATACAATTTTTGGTGGAGAGGGATTGTTCTTCGCAACCCTAAAAGGCCCCGGAACGGTTTATGTTCAATCGTTACCATTTAGCCGTTTAGCGGGTAGAATCTGGGCTGCTGCACCTCAAGGTGGCGGAAATCAGAAAGGAGAAGGTAGTATATTAGGAGGTTTAGGAAATCTTTTAGACGGAGATAATCGTTAAATTTTCACTAATTACAATGTTAAATTTTAAAGAGATGTTTTTATTTTTTTTAAATTTACACAACGTTCTTTAAAAACCAAATTCTACACAAATAACTAAAGTATGACAAGACCGATGTTTGCTTATACTAAGAAAATCTTAGAAAGCGTAAGTTTTGATCCGAAACTATTTAGTAAAGAACTCATGAAAGCAATGAAACAATTATTGCCTTATGAAATTGAACAACTAAAAGATTGGTTGTTGAACTTTACTAAAGAAAAACCAGAACTAAAGAATTGTTTAATTTATGTTAATCTATAAAACTAAAGGAGCCTAAATAGCTCCTTTTTTATTTTATTTCTTTTGTATCGGACTAATGATTTGAATATCCTGAAAAGCAATTGCTCCTCTAACTACACCACTAATCACATTTCGTAGAGCATCAATAATATGTATTTTTAATTCGTTTTTGGGATAAATTAAACTTACTTCTCTAGCCGGTTTAGGGTCTTTAAAAGGTCGCAATTTGGCTTTGTCTTTTTCGTTTAAATCTAACGTATGTAAATAGGGAAGGAGTGTTGTTCCTAATCCTTCATCGGCTAGTTTTATTAAGGTTTCAAAGCTACCACTTTCAATATGAAAGTTAAAATGACCGGTACCACCTTGATTGTTTTTGCATAAGTTCAAAATACCGTCTCTGAAGCAATGACCGTCTTGAAGCAATAAAATGTCATCTAAATTTAAGTCTGAAACCTCTATTTCTTTTTTTTCAAAAACCGAATGACTCTCCGGAATGTAAGCGACAAAAGGCTCATAAAACAAAACCACTTCTTTTATTTTTTCTTCTTCTAATGGTGTGGCAGCTATCGCAGCATCTAAATGACCATTTTTGAGTTTAAAAATGATTTCTTCCGTGTTTAATTCCTCAATAATCAAATTTACTTTTGGGTATTTCTTGATGAAATTTTTTAAAAACATGGGCAACAAGGTTGGCATTACAGTTGGAATTATTCCAATTCTAAATTCTCCTCCAATAAACCCTTTTTGTTGGTCAACTATATCTTGAATACGATTAGCTTCATTAACAATGTTTTTGGATTGATTAACAATTTTAATCCCAATTTCAGTCAATTGTATTGGTTTTTTTGAACGATCAAAAATTTGAATACCCAGTTCTTCTTCTACTTTTTGAATTTGCATGCTTAAAGTGGGCTGAGTAACAAAACACTTTTCTGCAGCAAGGGTAAAATTTTTGTGTTCTGCAACGGCTAAAACATATTGTAATTGTGTTATGGTCATAATCAAAAATAGTTAAATCTGATACAAAGATAAAAACTATCAATTTTTCTTATAGCATAAAAACTGATTTATTTTCTAAATTTAAACAATATTTAAAGAAAAAATAAAATGAAAACAAATAGTTTAGGTTTAGAACTTAAAAAAGCAGAAATAATTGCCGCGGAATTGAATATACTTTTGGCAAACTTTCAGGTAAATTATCAAAATTTAAGAGGTTTACATTGGAATATCAGAGGCAAACGCTTCTTTGATTTACATCTTAAATTTGAAGAATTATATAATGATAGCCAACTAAAAATTGATATGATTGCTGAACGTATTTTGACTTTAGGAGCAAGAACGTTACATACTTTTGAAGATTATATTAAAAACAATAAATTATTTGTAGGAAAAGATATTTCCAATGATGAAGAAGCAGTTAGTTTGATTGTCAGTTCATTAACTCAATTATTGAAAATTGAAAGGGTAATTTTAAAACAAGCAGATGATGCTTTTGATGAAGGAACTAATTCAATGATGAGCGATTTTATTAAAGAGCAAGAAAAAACAATTTGGATGATGAAAGCTTGGCTTGAAGATGAAATATAGTTAAAAAAAATTAAATTCTAACACTTTTTTAACAACTGATTCATCAATTAGGTTATCTTTGAAGTATGAAAAGTGTTGCTTACATTGTTTTGTTTTTTTTCTTATCATTTCTATCGCTGCCCACTATTGTGTTTGTGTTAGATAATGATGAAACTGATGTTTCAATTGTTTACAATACATCAGAAGAAGAGGAAGTGCATAAAACTTTTCATTTTAAAGCCTGTTTTAAATCGTACAAAGACGATTATAATTTTGACATCCATCAGTTGGCTTCTAAAAATGTGATACTCAAAAAACGTCTTCTTTACGATTCTATTTTAGAAGAAATTTATTCTCCACCACCTGAAATTTAATGGTGCATTTAGGCTTGTTTATTCAAGTTTATGATTTTTTAAATCTATTCATTATTATTTTTTTGGTAAATGGCAAATAAAACAAATCTTTTAGGCCATCTAAAATCAGATTTTGCATCTGGTTTAGTGGTATTTCTAGTAGCACTTCCTTTGTGTTTAGGAATTGCTTTGGCTTCCGGAGCCCCGCTTTTTTCCGGGATTATTTCAGGTGTTATTGGCGGTATTGTTGTAGGATATTTGAGCAAATCGCATGTTAGTGTTACCGGTCCTGCTGCCGGATTAACAGCAATTGTATTAGCGGCAATAACAGATTTAGGAGCGTTTGATGTTTTTTTAACAGCAGTATTATTAGCCGGATTTCTTCAATTATTATTAGGCTTTTTGAAAGCAGGAAGTATTTCAAACTATTTTCCCAACAATGTTATTGAAGGAATGTTAGTAGGTATCGGAATCATCATTTTTGTAAAGCAAATTCCGCATGCTGTTGGTTATGATAAAATTAGTGAAGGAGACACCTCTTTTGTGCAAAAAGATGGTTCCAATATGTTTGAAACCTTTTTAGATTCCTTTAATTATATTAGTTATGGCTCAATTATTATAACACTTGTTTCATTATTTATTTTAATTGTTTGGGATAAAATCCCTTTTCTAAAACGTTTAAAATTAGTCCCGGCAGCATTATTTGCCGTAATAATAGGAATTGTTTTAAATGAATTATTTATCCGAACAAACAGTGCTTTACAAATAAAAGAAGGACATTTGGTAACATTGCCAACGCCTTCCAACTTTGATGATTTTAAAGCAATGTTTATGTTGCCAAATTTATCTTTGGAAGTTGTAATGAATCCAAAAGTTTGGATAGTTGCGGGTACGATTGCAGTTGTAGCCTCAATTGAAACACTTTTATGTATTGAAGCTTCTGACAGAATGGATCGTCATAAACGATATACCAATACAAATGTTGAATTAAAAGCACAAGGAATTGGAAATGTTTTAAGTGGTTTAATAGGTGGTTTGCCGATGACTTCGGTTGTAGTTCGTTCTTCGGCCAATGTTAATGCCGGAGCTGAAACTAAAATGTCTACAATTATTCATGGTTTATTGTTAATGATAAGCGTGTTGACAATTGCACCTTTATTAAATAGAATTCCTTTGGCAACTTTAGCTGCAATTTTACTTTTGATTGGGTATAAACTGGCAAAACCTACAATTTTTAAACATTTTTATCAAAAAGGAATTTATCAATTTATTCCTTTTATAGCAACAGTTCTGGCAGTTGTGTTTTTAGATTTATTAAAAGGAGTAGCTCTCGGAATGATTATTAGTATCTTTTTTGTCTTGCGAGGAAACTTTAAACGAGCTTATTTATTTAAAAAAGAAGAATATCACGATGGAGATGTTATTCATATTCAATTAGCACAAGAAGTTTCATTTCTGAATAAAGCGGCTATAAAAAACACATTAAAAGAAATTCCCGCTAATTCAACTGTCGAAATTGATGCTTCTGATACAGTTTATATTGCTCATGACGTATTGGATTTAATTAAAGAATTCCAAGACGTTAAAGCAGCAGAAAATAATATAATTGTGCGTTTAGTTGGGTTTAAAAAAGCCTACAATATTGAAAACACTGATGGTCAACAAGTAATAGTAAAACAAAATAAAAAAGAATAATATGAGTGATTTTTATAAAAAAATATTAGACAACAACAAAAAATGGGTAGAAGACAAATTAAAAATTAACCCAAATTTTTTTGAAGGATTATCCAAAGGACAAAATCCACCTTTATTGTGGATTGGTTGTTCAGACAGTAGAGTGCCTGCCAATGAAATTATTGGTGCCGCTCCCGGTGAAGTGTTTGTACACAGAAATATTGCCAACATGGTTGTTCATTCGGATATGAATATGTTAAGTGTTTTAGATTATGCCGTAAACGCATTAAAAGTGAAACATATCATTGTTTGCGGTCACTATGGTTGTGGTGGTGTAAAAGCAGCTATGGGCAATAGTTCAATTGGAGTGATTGATAATTGGATTCGCCATATTAAAGATGTTTATCGTTTTCATCAAAATGAATTAGATGCTATTCAAAATGAAGAGGATAGATTCAATAAATTTGTTGAATTAAATGTAAAAGAACAAGTGTATGATTTGGCTAAAACATCTATTGTTCAGGCCGCTTGGCGTTCGGGACAAGAACTAACAATTCACGGTTGGGTCTATGGTTTAAATTCTGGTTATGTTACCGATTTAGGTGTGAATTTCAAAAGTAATGACGAGCTTGATGAAGTATATCAATTAAAATTTTAATAGTTAAGCCATCTTCGGATGGCTTTTTTAATCCAAATTTTCATTGAAAGCAGATGGCAATAATTGTGGAATGAATTTAATCAAAAGAGGTAATAATAAACTTCCTCCGGGTAATAGAAAAATGGTTAAGGAAGGAACCGTTTTACAAATATCCAATAATTGTTTTTTAACTTTCTTTTTTTCCTCTTTGTCCAAATCTCTTGTGGTTGAAAGTGCCAAAAGCTTAACTAAATCTTTACTCTCTAAAAGCTCTTTTTGCAATCTTTTCTTATTTCGGGTAATCAAAGTGATTACATTTTGAGATGCCTGATCATAAAAATGCTTAATCGGATTAGAATAGTTAAAATAAGGGATTGAAGCTTTATTTTGTTGAATAAAATCATCAATTTCATTTAAACTATCTAAAATAAATGGTTTTTCAATTTGGAACGTTTTTCCTAATGCATTCAAAAAATCAAATTCAGCAGTTTCCATTTTACCATCACTCCAAATAGCCATTGAAGCTAAATCTAAAAGGTAAAATTTTTCAAAGGATGTTTTTAAAAAAGAAAAATCAATTGCATTAATGTCTGTAATTTTAATTTCAGAAAACTTAGTGTAACGAATAGATATTTCAAATAATTTAATCAATAAATCATCATACTGTGTTTTTTTACTTTTTATTTTTAACGATATAGCAACAATTCCAACAATCGTCTCTTCTAATTTTTGAATGTACCCTTTTGTCAATTCTTTGTGCAACAAAAAATGATGAAAAGCCAATACATCTATAAATAATAAAGCATTTGTAATAATATGAGAAAAGTTTTTACTAATGATATTATCATTTGTTTGCACCCTTGAATCTATAATTTTTTCCAGTTGAGTAGCTTTGCTTTCGGTGGGTAGGATTTTTTGAAAAAAAGAAAAACCTTTCGGATGCATCTCATTGTAAAAGTTTAATGCACAAGAGATAAAATCAGAAGAAGAATCATTCTTTTTAGTCAATTGATAAATACCATGCAAAGTGTTTAGTAAAGCTACTTTTGAAATTTCTTCTGAAGTCCAATCTTTAGTAGAAAGCTTTTCAGATACATCCAAAAAAATCACATGACCATATATAAATCCTGTTGCTCTTGTTCTACAATAAAATGCTTGTTCGTTAGAACTATAAGAAGAATTCAACGAATAATATGTATTGAAAAATTTTTCAATCCAACCGTTAGCAGACGGATTTATCACAGTTTTAATTTTTTTGCAAAGCTATTGCTTTAAAAGAAAAATTCCCGAAAAAAATCGGGAATTTATACTATTTCTTTACTTGAAATACGAAAAGGTTTCGTCTTTTTCTATTTTCAATAGGGTTTCGTAAATCAGTTGAATTACATTTTCTACATCATCACGATGAACCATCTCAACTGTAGTATGCATATATCGCAAAGGAAGTGAAATCAATGCAGAAGCCACGCCACCATTACTGTACGCAAAAGCATCTGTATCTGTTCCTGTTACTCTGGAAGAAGCCAATCGCTGAAATGGAATTTTCTTTTCTTCTGCTGTGTTTAGGATTAATTCTCGTAAGTTATTTTGAACGGCTGGAGCATAGGTAATGACCGGGCCTTTACCAATTTGCGTTTCTCCTTCTATTTTTTTGTCAATCATTGGAGTGGTAGTATCATGACAAACATCGGTCACAATAGCTACGTTGGGTTGAATGGTTTTAGTAATCATTTCAGCTCCTCTTAAACCCACTTCTTCTTGAACTGAATTTGTAATGTATAGTCCAAAAGGTAATTTTTTCTTGTTTTCATGCAGTAATCTGGCAACTTCTGCAATCATAAATCCACCCATTCGATTGTCAATAGCTCTACAAACAAATTTATTTTCGTTTAAAACCATAAATTCATCTGGATATGTGATAACACAGCCAACATGAACACCTAATTTTTCTACTTCTTCTTTGTTTGAACAACCAATATCAATAAATAAATTATCTATTCTGGCTGTTTCTTCTTTGCCTCGATTACGAGTGTGAATAGCCGGCCATCCAAAAACTCCTTTTACAATTCCTTTTTTGGTATGAATATTTACTCGTTTTGATGGTGCAATTTGATGGTCAGAGCCACCATTTCTGATTACATAAATCAATCCGTTGTCGGTAATATAGTTTACATACCATGAAATTTCATCAGAATGTCCTTCAATTACAACCTTATATTTTGCTTCGGGATTAATTACGCCAACTGCTGTTCCGTAGGTGTCGGTAATAAAAGTATCTACATATGGTTTTATATAATCCATCCACAATTGTTGACCCGCTGATTCATAGCCGGTTGGCGAAGCATTATTTAAATAATTTTCTAAAAAAGTTAACGATGATTTTTTTAGTATGGTTTTTGATGACATATAAATAGTATTTTTTGCTAAATTATAAATTTAGATAATTAGAGTTTACATTTAAATATATATTTTTGTTTCCTATATGAAAAACATGAAGTATTCAATTTCGCTACTTATATTATTTTTTGGTGCTTTTTTTATGAATGCACAAGAAATTAAAAAAGATTCAACGGTTATTTATTATTTAATTGGTAACGACTCAATACTTCGAACTTCTCTTGATTTGGAAGAAGTTGTGGTTACCGGACAAAAGTCTAATAAAATTGATGAAGATAGAAAAAAGTTTCTTTTACTTCAACAACGGGTGTTGAAAGTTTATCCTTATGCAAAAGCTGCAGCAGATAACCTCACAAAACTTAATGCTAATATGTCTAAATTCAAGACTGAAAGAGAAAAGAAGAAATATTTTAAGATTGTTGAGAATTATTTAGAAAATGAGTTTGAAGAACAGCTCAAAAAACTGTCTCGCAAACAAGGGCAGATTTTAGTCAAATTAATTCATCGCCAAACGGGTAAAACAACTTATACGTTAGTTAAAGATTTGAAAAGCGGTTGGAAAGCTTTTTGGGCGAGTAACACAGCAAAAGTTTTCGATATTAATTTAAAGGAAGAATTCGATCCTTTTGAAGTAACAGAAGATTTTTTAATTGAAAGTATTCTTATCAAAGCATTCAACGAAGGCAGACTTCAACGTCAACCACCAGCCAAAAAAATTGATTATGTAGAATTATCCAGAGTTTGGAAAGAAAAAGTTGAATTAGCAAAAGCAAAAAAAGCGGATACTAATTAATTAGAAGCTTTTCCCGCTTTTCGTTACAAGTCCGTTTGTTGGGCTTGGTTAGGCTAAGCTTTACCAAGAGCTTCCTTTGGTCGCTTTGTTAAATCAAGTCTCACACAACCCCATCAATCCGGGCTTTTCACTACAATCGGGGCTAGGGTAGCAGAAGTAAAAAGAAGTTTCAAGTTTCAGGTTTCAACCAATATCAATTGATTACCAAACCCCTCCGTTCCAATCCATTATAGCGAAGCTATTAAAATCTGTTCAAATCCACGTTTTGCTTCAGCAAATCCGTCCAATTTGCGTTTCCCTGGCAAGTTTTCAAAAGCATCGTTCCTTAATTTCTTAATGGCAAAATCCATATTGTATCATTCATTATTCTGTGTTTTCGGTGTTTTCTGTGAGAACTTCAGTCTGAAACTTTAAACTTTAAACCTGAAACAAAAAAACTTTTTTTTATTTCCGCCTCACAACCAAGGAGTTAAAAAAAAGG
>NZ_AUDM01000024.1 GCF_000425465.1 Flavobacterium filum DSM 17961
CAAAATCGAATTGTTCGCTCATAATAAATCAAATTTAAAAAATTCATCCTTCTATTTTTTATATTTGACACAGTTTATTGAGCATACTCTTTTTTTATTTTTGAGTTAATATTTAGTTAAACAAACTTCGAGCGTATAAAACTCTTGAAGCATATAAGCCAAACAAAATCAATTATGGAAGCCAAAACCCCTTTACTACATGGGCACTATTATCACATTTATAACCGTGGGAATAACAGCTCGCCTATTTTCTTCGAAACTGAAAACTATTATCATTTCCTAAATTTGTATGCCAAATACGTTGAGCCAATAGCCGATACTTATGCTTGGTGTTTACTGAAAAATCATTTTCACTTTTTAGTTAGAATCAAGGATAAAACAGAGATTATCGAAAGTCAATTAACGTATAATACAACAAACAAACCAAAAGTCATTGAGCCGTACAGACAGTTTTCGCATTTGTTTAATGCGTATACACAAGCTGTAAATAAACGGCACCACCGAACAGGCAGTTTATTTGAAGGTAAGTTTGAACGCAAGTTGGTTACTTCTGAGCGGTATTTTCAACAATTGATTTACTACATTCACAACAATCCTGTTCATCATGGTTTAGTAAAACAAATGAGTTTATATGCTTGGTCATCGTATGAATCGATTATTTCGGAAAAACCAACAATGATTAAACGAGCGAGAGTTTTAGAACTATTTTGTGATAAAGAAAACTTAATTCATTATCACAGCATTGAACATAATTCTAATGAAATTATTGACTTTATTATTGAGTGATTTTTCAACCCTCGAAGGTTCGTCTTCGAGGGTTGGCGTTGATTGAAAGCATTACTCCTCTTCCTCCTCTCCAAAATCATCAAAAAAATCATCAAGGTTGATGGGGTCTTGGTAGGCATTGGGGTCCGGTGGGATAGCTCCCGGTGGGTTGAATAATTCCCATTCGTCCCAGAAGTGGTTGCTTTTCTCAAAACCGGCTACCCATTCAATAAAAAGCTGTCTGAATTGGTCAATTTCACTTCGAATGAGGGTGACAAATTCTTTGTCTTTAAAATCTTCATGAAAGCGAAGACTACCCACTTGCACATACAAATGCATCGCATGGTCACGAATAATGGCGGCATTTTGCATACGAATGGTATATTCATCTCCTCCCTCTGCTCCGGCTATCTTGGCACAGATAAGGGAAATATCATCCCGCATCATGTATTTGGTATGGTTCAAATACTCATCTTCTTCGGGTAAATTAACCAATAGTCCGTTGATGAGTTGTAATATTTCTTCCGCTTTTTTGTAAATGGGCAAGGATTCTATTTTATCACGTCTGTTCATGAGAATTGCTTTTTACAAAGTAACGAAGAATTTTTCAACCCCCGAAGAAATTGAAACCCTTCGAGGGTAGAAACCTTATCGTTTCACCACCTTAACTGTCTCTATCTCATTTGTTGCATGAATACGGAATAAATAAACACCATTCGGATAAGCAGACAAGTCAACTTGTGTCTGTTCCGTTGCTCCTGTTTGCGTAGTAATCAATTGACCAATAGAATTGATTACTTCAATTTTCATCATTGTTTGTAATGCTTTTATCGTTACCACTGAGCCGGTTGGATTCGGATACACCGTAAACCGTTGTAGTGTTTCATCGGGAGCACTTAACGCATTTACACACATAATTGAACGAGTGCGGTTGGCATTTTCAAACGAACATGCCCCATCAGCATGCAAATAATAACGTAGTACTCCGGAAGTTGAACCGGAATTCCATGTCAGTGGAGAAAGTCCACTAATCACTAAAGCGGTTCCACTACTATTGGTGATGGTTAGATAATCTGAGGTGACAGAACTCGTGAACGTATATTGTTTGTTTGGTAAAATATTTACGGCAGTAAATTCTCCTGCTCGGGCATTGTTCACAATTATTTCATTGGTTTCAGTACAGGCCGGTGTAAACGTTGTGGCAGGATGCTGCCCATAAACGGCTGTAGAACAAAAAGTAGAAGTGCCTTGTGTGTTTACAGCTCCGCCACTAATCCAAGTACCGGGTGTAGGTGAGCAATTGGAACGCAACCAAAAATAATATAAGGTGTTTGAATTTAATCCAAAAACATTAACTGTAGTCTGATTTACCACACTTCCGGTGGGTATAGTCGATGCATTGGGTGGCGTTGAAGAAGTTGAAATATAATAGTGATACCCATTAACAGGAACGGGATTGGCAGCTGTCCAAAGATATGAAGCGGAATTAGCGGTAGCAAAAATGATGTTGATATTACTAGGATCAGCACAACCCGCAGGTGCTTGACAAGAGATAAATCGAGAACGAATTGAATCTTGATTACCACAAGACGCATTAGTATGCAAATAATAACGGAAAACACCATTATTGGCTGCCGAATTCCATGACAAAGGAGAAACACCATGAGCTAAAACTGTAGTTCCGGCTACATTGGTTATCGTAATATAATCAGTAGCCGTTGAACTGGAAAACGTATAAGAACGATTAGACACTATGGTCACATTACTATATTCTCCCGCCCAAGCATTGTTTACAATTAACTCAGCAGTTCCGCTACACGTTGGAGTAAAGGTAGCATCCGGAAATAATCCATACACAGCGGTCGTGCAACCATTGGCAGTAAGTGTCGTAAAGCTTCCTCCGGAAATCCACGTACTTTGTGTAGCACCACAATTGGCTCGGACCCAAACATAATAAACTGTTCCGGCTAACAATCCGTTTAGGTTGGCAGATGTTCCTGTCACGTTACCTGTGGGTGTAGTACTTGCTATTGGAGCAGTAGATGAAGTGGACAAATACACATCATATCCGTTAGAAGGTACCGGAGAAGCGGCCGTCCAAGTAGCAGTTGCTGTACCCGAAGTGATAGCCGAAAAACTGATGCCGGACGGACTTCCACAAGATGGTGCAGTGGTCTGACAACTGATGAATCTAGAGCGATTTACATTCTGATTGCCACAATTGGCATTGGCATGTAGGTAATAACGAAATACCCCGTTGTTCGTGGTAGAATTCCATGATAAAGGAGATAAACCACTGGCAAAAATAGTGGTGCCTGCTGCGTTGGTTATCGTAATATAATCAGTTGTTACTGAACTGGAAAATGTATAGGAGCGATTGGCCAAAATGTTTACGTTAGCGTACTCTCCTGCCCAAGCGTTATCCACAATTAACTCTGCCGTTCCGGTACAAGAAGAGGAAAAAGTTGCATCAGGATACAAACCATAAATGGCAGTGTTACACGCTCCTACGGATAACGTGGTAAAACTACCCCCGGAAATCCATGTACTGGTTAAACCCTCACAATTGGAACGAACCCAATAATAATAAGTTGTTGAAGGGGTCAAATTATTAATGGTTGCCGAAGTAGCGGCTATACTTCCATTAGGAGTTGTTCCGCTTGTTGGAGCGGTATTGTTAATGGAAAAATAAACATCATAAAACGATGGATTGGAAGTAGAGGCCGTCCAACTGATACTGGCTTGATTTACACCAACGTTAAACGTACTCAAATTGGTTGGCGGTGCACAACCGGCAGAAGGAGCACAAGAAATAGTTCTGGTACGTAAGGTAGCACTGTTTCCACAAGACGAATTGGAATGTAGAAAAAAGCGAACCGTTTCCGCAGAAGCACCGGATTGCCATACCAAAGGCGTTATTCCGGCAGCATAGGAAACTGTACCTGATTCATTGGTAATAGTAAGATAATCAGTGGCGATAGAGCTACCAAAAGTATATTGTTTGTTCGCCAATACATTTATATTCGAATATTCTCCGGCTTTGGCATTAGAAACAATCGTTTCCGAACTTCCTGTGCATGCCGGTGTAAAAGTAGCTGTTGGGTGTAATCCATAAAACGCACCATTACAATTAAGACCCTGCGGAGTAGTAAAGCTTCCACCAAATAACCAAGTAGATTGAACCGTATTACAATTGGAACGCACAAAATAGTAGTACGTGGTATTGCTGGATAAATTATTGATGAGTGTACTGGTATTGAGCGGATAAGAGGTTTGAGAGGCATTCGGTTCAAGTCCGGTTAAATTATAGGCAAATTCATATCCGTGAGAGGGTGCCGGACTAGGTGCATTCCAAGTAAAGAATGCAGAATTGGCAGTGATATTATTCACACTTAAATTAGTGGGTTGATTGCAAACCACTGCAGAGGTAAAAAACTCTCCACCTTGCATCCAAACACTGTATTGCCCGTTATAGTTAGAACGCACCCAATAATGATAGCGTTTGTTAGGGTTTAAGTTTGATACGGTGGCTGAAGTGGTAGCGGAAAATCCGGTAAAAGCGGAATCAGAAGAATTACTCGGCGGAAGGGGTAAACTAAAACTTCCGGGAGCTTCAATAATATGATATTGATACCCATTGGTAGGAGGCGAACCAATCCAATCCCATTGCCAACTGAACGAAACAGAATTGGTCGATACATTGTTAATTGTCAAGTTTGTGGGCGGAAAACGATCCTGAAGTGAACTCATCACATAAACCGTTTTGTTGATACTATTGGTTTGACAGGCTTCATTGGTATGATAATACACTCGGGCTTCACCAGTGTAATTAAAATTTTTGAATACCAAAGGGGAATAACCGGCTGTTAGATAAAAACCTTGATCATCTGTAATGGTTATATAGTCCTGATACCCTTGTTCAGCATCACCGGTTTTATACGCATAAAAGGTATAAAAACGATTGGCCAATACATTCAATTTATGATACTTACCATTAGAAGCCGTGAACAAATCAATGGTTTCTGCATTCCCGGAATAATTGGGTGTAAACGTAACCGAAGATACGGGAGTTCCTGTTGTACATTGACTATGTAACGAAATAGCTGAAAACAACATCAACAATAAAAATGAAAAAGTAATTTTTTGCATAGTAATTCATTTAAAAAGAATCAAAAAATTGGAATCTTTACTATATAATTCCAATTTTCAATCCCTATTCATCCAAAATGCTAAACTAAAAAACAACTCCTTTTTTAAAGAACCGTTAAAAACATAAATCGCACACATTTTCAGTACTTAAATAAAGTAAAACTGTTATTTTTGAATATATAAAAACCGGTATATTAAAGTACTTCAAACAATACAATTATTATTTTTTTTCGGATGGATCACCACTCTTTCCGGACAAGAAATTTATTTTACCAACGTAAGCAACTCCTTAAATCTTCCCTCACAAGAATGTTATAATGTACTACAAGATGCCAAGGGGTATATTTGGATTGCAACCGAAAATGGTTTGGTAAAATACAGCAAAGACAGCAGTATCATTTTTGACAAACAAAATGGTTTGACTGAAAATGGTGTGTATTATATGGAAGAAAAAAAACCGGGTGAATTGATGTTGATTACCTCGAATAATCGCTTTTTAACCATAAAAGACAATACCATTAAAGAAGTAAATATATCGCAAAAAATTCAACGCTACCTTTCGCTAAATTCATTAGAACACACCTTTGACATCAGCTACCTAATCAATAAAGACGCTAAGGATAACTTGATAATTAATTCGCAACAACGCACTATTCAGATTGATACAAAAACAAAAAACATTATTGATTTATCTTCGCACAACAACTATCAAACGGATGCTTATCTGGTGATAGACAAAAACAAAAACAACAGCTTTTTTGTAAAAAACAATAGCAAATGGATAGGCGAACTTCAAAAGAGAAATAATCAAGTGGATATTGCCATTGTAGGAAATGGAAAAGCAAAAAAAATCACGATTAACCTTCTCAACGATTCAAGGTTAGATTGGCGTTCAAGGATAGTTAACAATAATGGTCTTACATTTGTTTCTGTTCACAACAACCTAATTCAAATTGATGAGGAACTGAATATAAAAGTCGTCCCTTTTTCAAGTGTAATTTCTTCACTTTACATCCATGAGAAACATGGATTATGGATAGGCACCAGCTCCAACGGTGTCTATCATTATCCCAACAGCAAAAGTTTAGAAACGTTTAATCATGGTTTAAACGGATTAACCGTTAGTTCAATTGTGGTGGACAGAGAAGGTGGCACGTGGTGCACAACAACGGAAAAAGGTGTTTTTTATGCAGGAAACTACTCGGTGTTGCATTATCCGGATAAAAAAGAACTGAATAAGAAAACTACATTTTTAAAAACCATCAACAATCAATTGTTTTTATCAACCGAAATTGATCAATTATTTAGGGTTGAAAACAATCAATTTTATAACACAAAATTACTATCAACCGGAAATACAGACATAACCGATATTTTAGCGTTCAAGGATAAGATTTACATTGCAACAAAAGGGTATTTTGGCACCTTAAACAATCAATTTCAAGTTGAAAAAAACATAAAAAGCCCAAAAGACAAAGGGAATTTAACATGCTATCAACTCGATGCTTTTGGCAATCATCTGTATATTTTAGGAGTTGGTGCTGTGTATCGATACAATGGAAACAAAACAGAAATCCTTCCGCAATCTTTACCTTCTAAAGGAAGGTGTTTCAAAGTACTGAATGAGGATTTACTATATGTGGGTTGTAATGACGGTTTATATAAAATTAAACCCATCTCCAATACACTGGAAAAAATCAAAGACATCAACACAGCTGTTTCAAAAATTTTGATTTCTAAAAAAAGCAAGGTTTATTTTACTACCAAAGGACAAGGTTTTTATCAAGTAGAAAATGACAAGGCTATTGCTATTCCGATAGAAAATGCCAGTTTGGTAATGAATGATCTCACCGAAGATGAACATGGAAATATTTGGATAGCCGGCAATAACGGCTTGATAAAGTACCATCCCAAAAAATCGAATGTTTACAGCAAAGCAAACGGATTAGTATCTAATGATATTACGCATTTGAGTAGTTATCAAAATAAACTTTTTCTTTCTTCTCCTGATGGTTTATGTCAATTTCCTATAGAAACAGAACTAAAAAACCAAACGCCGCCTCGCCTATTAGTGGCTCAACTTCGCATTAACGACTCTGTTTATGCAATTGAAAATAAAACCATTAAACTGGACTATTGGCAAAACAATTTAACCGTAATCGTAGATCGTTTGCATTTTAAGGAAGGGAATCAAGAAGGTGTATTGTACAAATTAATCGGTCAGGATTCCGAATTCAGAAAAGAGAATACCAACGTACTTCGTTTTGAAAATTTAGCTCCAGCCGAGTATAAACTAGTAATGTATGCGGTAAATAATGATGGTTCAAAAAGTGAAAAACCATTGCTAGTGCAAATCAAAATTCATCCGCCCTTTTGGAAAACAGCATGGTTCATCGTGTCGATGATAGTTTTGATTCTTTTCGTCATAATTCTAATCATAAAACAAGTCATTCAATCGATTAAAAAAAGAGAAGCTGAAAAAACACGTATCAACACCTTACTATCCGAGTCGCAACTGAGTGCTTTGCAAGCTCAAATGAATCCACATTTTATTTTCAATGCGATAAACGGCATTCAAAATTACATCCTCAATAAAAAAGAAGAGGAAGCGTATAACTATCTAACCAAATTCAGTCAACTCGTCCGTTTGGTTTTAAATAATTCCAGAAACAAAGAATTAACTTTACAGGAAGAATTGGATATGTTGGCGTTGTATATCGAATTAGAACAACTTCGCTTTGACCATGCGTTTGATTATCAGCTCACGATTGATTCATCCGTCAATCCCTACGAAATAGAAATCCCTTCGATGCTCATTCAACCGTATGTAGAAAATGCCATTTGGCATGGACTAATGAATTTGAAAAAAGAAAGAACCGGAAAATTAACGATTACTATTTCAACAGAAAATGAGCTGTTAAAAATCATCATCGAAGACAATGGCGTTGGCAGAGTAAAATCGAATGAATTCAAAACCAACACCATTCATCATTCGGTTGGGATGCAACTCACCGAAGAACGTTTGGAAATGATAAAAAACATCTGGAAAACCAATGAAGTGAAAGTGGTAATTCAAGATGTATATGATGATAAACAAGAAGCAAGTGGAACAAAAGTAGCATTATTTTTACCTTTAGGAGGATGAACAACACAGCAATCATAAAAACCATTTTGGTAGATGACGAAAAAAACAGCAGAGAGGTGCTCACCAAACTGCTGGAAAAAAAGCATCCCGAAATCGAAATCATCGGTGAAGCATCTAATGTAGAGGAAGCGTATCAATTGTGTGTAAAATTACACCCACAACTGGTTTTTTTAGATATTCAAATGCCGCAAGCCAATGGGTTTAACTTACTCAAAAAGTGGGAAGAAATTCCGTTTGAGGTCATTTTTGTCACCAGTTTTGACCAATTTGCCATTACGGCGATAAAGTTCAATGCGTTGGATTACTTGCTAAAACCCATTGATATAAAAGAATTAGAAGTAGCCGTTGAGAAAGTAATAAAAAACGTAACCTCTAAAATCAATCAAAACCATCAAGTAATCAATTTAATCCAAAGTTTGGAAACGAATACTTCTGATAAAAAATTTGCCATTCACAGTGGCGAAAAAGTAAAAATGATTAATAGCACAGATGTTCAAGTAATCAAAGGAGATGGAAGATATTGTCAAGTTATCCTTCAATCCGGTGAAACGCTCACTACTCCAAAAAACCTGAAAGATTTTGAAGACTATTTCGGCGAAAAGTCAAGTTTTGTTCGCATCAGTAAATCACATATCATCAATGCTTCTTACATAAAAAATTATTTCAAAGGTGAACCTTTTATCATCCAAATGACAAACGATGAAACCTTTGAAGTAGCCAGAAGAAAAAAACCGGAAGTGTTGATGAAATTAAGAGGAAATAGGTAAATGGCATTTCATGTATGTTTCAAATACAATCAATCTGGTAATTACGAGGACTATACTATTCATTCTTTAAGAAATGAATAAATCAAAAATTAACTCGTTGGGTGTAATTATTTTATTCAAGTTTATTTAGGTTTTTTTACCACGAATTCTCGAATTATAAATTAATTAAAAGCAAATAATTTATTCACCTTTGATGAAAATTCGAATTAAATCGAATAATTAATGCAAAAAATTAGTGAATTAGTGGCAAAATTATTTCCAAAATTTAATTACACCCAACGGGTTAAATCAAAAATTACATAATTTTTAGTTCTCGTGAAAAGCAGCAGCTATCGAGAGTTCAATAATACTAAGCAATAAACGAATTGAATGGTGTGAATGATGTAATGAATGGTAATAATCGCCTATTCTAAAGAACCTATTTTTGTTCATCTATTTTACATTTATTCATTAATTCTAATGTAACAAACAAAAAAACGAGGCGTCTTATCAATGGAAAAAAGCAGAGCCAACTCCAAAAATGCAGGTGGCTGTTTTACAATGATTTATAAAAAAACTAAATTAAATAAACATGAAGCAATTATTTTTTATCATTACAGTTGTTCTTTTCGGACAATCAACATTCGGGCAAGATCGTGTCAAAAAAATAGACAGTTTGCTAACAGCTATGCATGCGGCTGAGAGGTTAAATGGAAATGTTCTAATCGCTGAAAAAGGAAATGTAATCTATAAAAAAAGCTTTGGAAATGCGAATGAAGAAACCAAACAAAGCCTGAACGAAAACTCTATTTTTGAATTAGCTTCATGTTCAAAGCAGTTTACGGCGATGGCTATAATGATATTGAAAGAAAAAGGAAAAGTAAACTTGGATGATGATATTTCAAAATACATCCCTGAATTATCCTTCTACAAAAATATAACCGTTAGAAATCTACTACATCATACTAGCGGTCTTCCTGATTATATGGAATTAATGGATAGCATGTTTGACAAATCAAAAATGGCCACTAACAAAGACATCATTTCTTTATTTAGTAAAGTTCAACCTAAAATTGTATTTGAACCCAATACCAAATATGAATACAGCAATACAGGATATGCTTTTTTAGCCTCAATTGTAGAAAAAGCATCTGGTCAAACCTTTGCTGATTTTTTACAAAACAACATTTTTAAACCGTTAAAAATGACAAGAAGTTTTGTTTATACAAGAAGATTTGCACCAAAAAAAATAGACAATTATGCTTTTGGTTATGTGTATTCAGATAGTTTAAAAAAATACTTTTTACCCGACAACTTACCTGAAACAAATATGGTTATTTGGCTAGATGGTATTGTGGGTGATGGTTGTGTAAATTCTACTGTAAATGATTTATTAAAATGGGACAGAGCATTATACACCAATACATTACTTTCAAAAGAAGGAATGAAAGAAGTATTTCAAGTAGCTACACTTAAAGATGAATCAAAAACAAAATATGGTTTAGGTTGGCTAATTGATGAAAACGCAGACTTTGGTAAAATTGTTGCTCATAGTGGCGGATGGCCGGGCTATGCAACACACATTGAAAGACATATCACGAATGACAAAACGATTATTATCCTTCAAAATCATGATAATGTCTCTATTCCTGTAAAATCAATTAAAAACATTTTATACAATAAGCCTTTACCGAAACAAATCATAAGAACAGAAATAAAACTACCGGCTGAACAGCTTCAAAAATTTGTGGGTACTTATGAACTTCAGAAAGGTTTTGAATTGAAAATTACGTTAGAAAATGAGCAGCTATTTGCACAAGCTACTGGACAAAATACAGTACCAATATTTGCAGAAAGCGAATTACTGTTTTTCTTAAAAGTAGTGGACGCTCAGCTGCAATTTGAAAAGAATGATGCAAACGAAATTGTAAAATTGTTTTTGTTACAAAATGGCGGAAGAATGGAAGCAAACCGCATAAAATAATAAATGACAAAGCCTATTCTATTTTTCCTATGTTTAACCAACCCTCGAAGGGTTTCGAACCCTTCGAAGGTTGAAAACAAAAAACCCTCTCATTACTGAAAGGGTTACCTAGTAGCGGGAACAGGACTCGAACCTGTGACACTTCTGGGCTAAAAACCAAGACTTTACAAAGAATTAATTTTCATGTATGCCTAAATGTGTGCCTTGACCAACATTTCAAAACCACTCTTTCTTCTGTTTCAGTGCAAAAATAGTAATTGTTTTTGGATAAATCTAATTTTACCATATATGAGAATAATGGTACTATCACTTTTATTGTAAAAGACATGTATTAGATTATTTGAAACTAGATAAGCTGTGTAGTTATTATGATAATTCACTTTGCTTCTACTAGTTTTACTTATAGCTTTTAAAAGTTCATAATAGAATTTAATATTTCTATAAGTAAATCTTAATATTACTGCCTCTAATACATCTAAACTGAATAGTAATTCAGTTTTATCTGTAGAATAATTCAGAAATTTATTAAACTTTTTGCCTACATAAATGTAACTATCACAACCCTCTATTCTATCCTTTGTAACTTCTAAATCAAACTCCCAATTATCATATTGCATACCTAACTTAAAAGGTATATTTAATTGTTTCATAACTTTTGGGTATAAAAAAACCACCTTGTTATTGGTGGTTTAAATTGAGTTTAAAACCCGTGTGTTTGATAGGTTTGTGTAAATGCTCCTGTTGAAGTATTGTATAATAATAATGCTTCATAAGTGGCATCTGTACAAATTAATAGGTCAGATAGATTAATATTGTTATAAACAACTTCATTAGTTTGCATTCCTGTTATTTTGAATGTTAAATCTGCAAATCCTGTACCTCTTCCACTAGCTGCATTAGTTGAATTAAAATTCAAAAGCTTTACACGTATTCCTATAACATTACCTGTTAAGGTATAATTGTTTGAAATGGTTTGCTGTGTATTACCATTAAAATTTTGTGTATTGATTGTAGAAGTATCTGAAAGATATTCTAATTTAACAGAGTAGCTATTTGTACTTATATCACACATATTAGTTTTTAAAATACCACCAACTTCTACTTTAAAACTTGTATCTTGTAATGTAGAACCTTCTCTTTGATAAATTGAAAAATTTGTAGTATTCCCAACCTCAAAAAGTTTGATTTTATCTGGGTTAATAAATGTAATATTGTGCTTCATTATTACAGTTACACCTTGAGGAAATGTACGGGTTAATAATCCACCTGATAAACTCCATGTCCCATTCTCTTCTTCAACATCAGTACAACTTGCATAGCTTTTATAATTTACATTTTTATCTGATGTGAATTTATATGTATTCAAACAAGTGTTGGTTATTTGGTTAATAGTTTCTACACCACTAGAATTAACAGTACCATAGGCAACTACTTTCCAAGTTCCTAACAATGCTTGTTCTTCTGTACTAACATTTGAGTTGTTATTATCATCATTACTACAGCTAATTGTAAATAATGAAATTGATAACATAAATAAAAGTAAAATTGATTTTTTCATTTGATTTATTTAAGAATTAATGATTTGATTGTATTCTAATTCATTGAAAATATTTTGTAATTCAATGATGTTTTTGAACTCATTTTCATTGAGTTTTATTTTTGAAGTTTTATAGGGTTCTAATTCAAGCATTATTGATATTTCTGTATCAAAAGCTAATTCAGAAGCTAACTTTTTGTTTTTGTTGAACCATTCAGATAAAGCAATTTTATCACTACTAATTTGCTTGTATTCTTGTACTAGGATTTTAAAGTATTCCTTTTTCTGATGTAGTTGTATAACTCTATCTAATTGGTAATAGGTTTCAATAAATATACAGTTTTGCTCTCTATTAGAACATACGCAAGGGTAAATATGAGTTGCTTTATCTTCAAGCCAATTTTCCCATTTGTTGCATTTTGAATTTGAAATATCTAGCTTGACTTTTTCAGAATTATCAGTAAGCCAAGATTTTATTTCATTGATGTTTTTATGTGTATGATTCATCACCTAAATATTAAAGTGTTATAAACCAAATTATCTATTTCATCAGTATGTTTGTTTGTTCTTGCTACCCATAAATCAAGTAAATTACTCTTAAAGTTTGTTGTTCTGTATGAGTAGTTTTGATTTTCAAATAGCAATTCTCCATTAAACATTTTTAGGCTATTTGGAGTATTATATTTAATACTTTCTCTGGAAAGTTCTTCAGTAACAATTCTGCCGTATTTGAATGTATTTGTGCTTTCATCAATTTGAAAAGTCAATACTTCATATAAACAATCTGCATTTTGATTACCAAAAATTTTCAGAAAAAGAATGTTTAAAAATGATTTTTTAAATTCCTTATCAAGATTAAAATCAACCTTCCTAAAGAATGCTACATTATTTAAAGGGTAGTTTATTAAATCAATTTTCTTCATATACAAAACATTAAAACTTGCCATATATGGCATTAACTTACAAACATATAAATCTTTTCTTGACTTGCCAAATATGTCAAGTTATGGATAAGCAAGAATTATTAAAAAGTGTGGGTAAAAGAATCCAAGATATCAGAATTAGCAAGGGTTTAACTCAAGTGGATTTAGTAGGTAAAATTGATGGAGATATTGATACAACTAATATTTCAAGAATAGAATCAGGCAGAACTAACCCAACAATTTACACATTACACAGAATAGCTGTTGCATTAGATGTTAAATTAGAAGAATTGGTAAAATAAAAAAGGTTATCTATTTAGAATAAATAACCCATTTTTGAAAATTTTAAAATTTAGAATTAACCCTGATACTTATCATTATTAGGATTCATTTGGTCAGCCCTATTGTCCTGATTTTGTTGATAAGTTTCATTTGTACCTGATGTACCTGAATTAGAATTACTCATGTCTGCTTCGTGATTTCTTGGCATAATTAATAGATTTTAAGTTTATTAAAATATATCAAATTATGTACCATATTTAGCAACTAAAAAAACCATTTTGGCTATTTGCTATATTTATGGGTTCAAAGAGTATCATAAAGTTCTTTTGGCACAAAATAAGCACTTCCTCCAATATTATCTAAATGATTTTCATCATTCATTAATATACATTCATCAAACCATATTTGTCCCATAAGTTCCTGAGAATCTGGGAATCTGGGAAAGTTACTAATACATATAACATATTACTATTTTTTAAAGTTGTTGTGAAATTATATTTAATTATTTTTATTGATTGAATTTAAAACTTTTGGCTATATTATTATATCTTGATTTTTTTCAAACTAATCAACAACACTCCAAAAAGCCTCCTTATTCACACACCCATTCGCACGCATTATACAGCTAGACTTCTAAAGTGTATGTTATAATGTGCCTTCATCAGCAAAGCTGTAATACCCAAATTTAGATATAATTAAATGGTCAAGTAAATACACCTCAAGCAAATTACAAGCTTCTTTTAATCTTTTTGTAATAGCCTTATCAGGTTCACTAGGCACTAACTTACCACTTGGATGATTGTGTACTAAGATTATAGCTGATGCATTGCATTTTAAAGCTACACCTAGAATAATTCTTATATCTACTACAGTTCCTGAAATACCACCTTTAGACATCTCATAGATGCCTAATACAATATTTGCTCTATTGAGCAATATTACTTTCACTTGTTCCTGATACTCCAAAATGTTGTAATCCCAATGCTTCATAATCACTTCAAACATCTTTTGGCTATTTGTGACTTGAACTCTATCAGGATTATTATTTGAATAGGAAACTTTAATTTCAGCTACTTCCATAGGAATAGAAAATAAAAAACTCGTCCACAAATGATACTACCCTTAATAGAGCTATATCAAAAATGGACGAGTTAAATTTTACATTACAAATTCTTCTTTGTGATGCCCATTACTTGAAAAAGTATGTTCCTCAGCTAGAAGTCTTTGAATGGATTTGTCTTTTTTAGATGTAATAACTTCATCTTGTGTATAAACATATCTGTAGCTTAACATCATTACCTCTCCTGAGTCTTTATTTACATACTCATAAGGCTCACATTCTTGTTTTACTACATTACCTGGCATTTCAGTACCAATAAGAGCTTTACAAGTTTGCTCATCAAATGTTGATGAAATAAATGCTTTTTTAGCAGTTGCATAAAACTGATTTGAGGTTTGGCTTTTTACCATTTCAATACCTCCCGAAATTTCTAAAACAAAGAATTCTCTACCATCCTCTGCTTGTCTTTTTTTGTAGTCAATAATTCGTACCATTGATTTAATTTTTTTGAGTTGAACTTTGCCAAACTTTAAACACACCTCTGAACTTAAAAAATTACAACTATCACCTTGAATTTATGTAAGCTAAAATTTAGAATGAAAAAAATATGGCACAAGAAATCTTTTCTTGCTCCAAATAAGTGGGGGTATTTAGTGGGTTTTAGAAGTGGCGGGGGTGTTTTGTGCGGAGGCTTGCGTGTGTATAAAATAGTTGGAGCTAAATTTTTTACCAAAAAAAAATTTAAAAAAATGTAGTACATTTAGCATTTTAAATTTTAACATATATGCCAACACTCAATTGGATAGGAAAAGACAAAGTAATTAACCATCATCAAGATGTACCTTATAAAGTTTTAGAACAGCAATATACTTATAGCAATGGTTCTGAAACAAATACTTTTGTTAGTGAAAACAAAATTATTCACGGAGATAACCTTGAGGCTTTAAAAAGCTTACTACCACAATATGAGGGCAAAATAAAGTGTATTTATATTGACCCACCTTATAATACAGGAAATGAGGGCTGGGTATATAATGATAATGTAAATGACCCTAAAATTAAAAAGTGGTTAGAAGCTACATTAAAAGCAAAAGAAAATTTTACTGATGCTAGTATTGGTGTTGATGATTTAGCAAGGCATGACAAATGGTTATGTATGATGTATCCAAGATTAAAGCTTTTACACAAATTACTAGCGCATGATGGAGTAATTTTTATTTCAATTGATGATAATGAACAAGCAAATTTAAAATTAATCTGTGATGAAATTTTTGGTATAAATAATTTTGTAACAGACTTTATTTGGAATCATAGGAAGTCAAGTCAAAATGATATTGATTACTCATTGTCACATAATCACACATTGTGTTATTCAAAAAACAGGACTGCTTTTAGATTAAATCCATTACCAATTGTTGAATCAAAATTTAGTAATCCAGATAATGACCCTAGAGGTGCATGGGTTGCTGACCCAATGGATGCTCCTAATGTCAGAACAAATCTAGAGTATGAAATTTTAAATCCAAATACAGGTGAAATATTTTTACCTCCTAAAGGCAGACATTGGAGATTTACAAAGGAAAAATATGATATTGCATTTAAAGAAAATAGAATTTTATTTGGTAAAACAGGGAAATCAAAACCACAATATAAAAGATTTTTGTCAGAAGCTGAAATTAAAGGAGTTAACCCATTTACAATTTGGAGTGAATTAGGAACAGCTACAGATGCTACAAAAGAGTTAATACAGATATTTGATGGGGAAAAAATTTTTCAAACACCAAAACCTGTTAGTTTAATTAATAGAATACTTGAAATATCTACAAATAAAAACTCTATAATTCTAGATTCCTTTGCAGGTTCAGGCACAACAGCTCATGCAGTTTTAAATCTAAATAAGCAAGATGGAGGTAACAGGAAATTCATTTTAATTGAAATGGAAGACTATGCCAACACTATTACTGCTGAAAGAGTAAAAAGAGTAATCAAAGGTTATGGTACTGAAGCTAAACCTATAGAGGGAACAGGTGGTGATTTTAGTTTTTATGAATTAGGAGAACCTATATTCTTAGAGAATGACTTATTAAATGAAGCTATTGGTATAGAAAGAATTAATGAGTATGTGTGGTTTTCTGAAACAAAATCTAATTACATAAAGCAAAATGAACAGTACTTACTAGGAGTTAAAGAACAAACTGCCTATTATTTCTATTATGATAAAGATGCTATGACCACATTAGATGAAAGTTTTTTAAGAAAATTAAAAACTAAAGCAGAGCAATATATAATTTATGCAGATAATTGTTTGTTAGATGAAAAACTAATGAGTAAATATCACATTATTTTCAAAAAAATACCAAGAGATATAACTAGGTTTTAAATAGATACAATGGAGCTAAAGCCATACCAACAAGACGTAATAAAAGATTTAGAAAATTACTTTTCTTATCTACAACAACATACCAATCCAGCTAAAGCTTTTAATGAGTTTTGGACTGACAGAGTGGGTGCATATAATCCACTTACACAGTCTGGAATGAAACCCTATAAAGACAACATTCCCGGAGCAGTACATATTGCTGTAAAAGTTCCAACTGCTGGTGGTAAAACTTTTATAGCTTGTAATGCCTTATACACTATAAACAAATTTTTCAATCAAGGAAATGCAAAAGCTGTAGTTTGGCTTGTGCCTTGGAGTAATTTGTTACAACAAACTTATAACAATTTAAATAACCCTAGTCATCCATACAGAGAGAAAATCAATAGTCTTTTTGGTCATAAAGTAGAAGTATATCAAAAAGACCAACTTTTGCAAGGAGCTAATTTCAATCCAACTTCTGCTACTGAACAACTGAATATTTTTGTATTGAATTTTAGTAGTTTAAGAATTGATAAAGCTAAAAAAGAAGATAGGAAGATATTTCAAGAAAATGGTGCTTTAGAAGCTTTTAGAGAGACTATTATAAATAAAGATTTAGTACTTGAAGATACAGATGAAACTGCTTTAATCAATGTTATTAGGAGTTTAAATCCTATTGTGATTGTTGATGAAAGCCACAATGCAGAAAGTGATTTGAGTGTAGAAATGCTCAAAAATTTAAACCCCTCTATGGTTCTAGATTTAACAGCTACACCAAAGGAGAATAGTAATATTATTAGTTTTGTTAGTGCTTTAAAACTAAAGCAAGAACATATGGTAAAATTACCTGTTGTGGTTTACAATCATCACAAAAAAGAAGAAGTTATCAATAGTGCATTACATCTTCAAAGGCAACTAGAATTATTAGCCAAAGAAGAAGAAACTATCACAGGAAAATATATAAGACCTATCATTTTATTTCAAGCTCAGTCTAATATCAAAGGGAAAGATAATACAACCTTTCAAAAAATTAAGGAGCAATTAGTTAAGTTAAGAATACCAGAAGAACAAATCAAAATCAAAGTTAGTGGTATTGATGAGTTAAAAGGAATTAATCTAATGGATAGAAATTGTCCTGTTAGATATATAATAACTGTAAATGCACTTAAAGAGGGTTGGGATTGTCCTAATGCTTATATTTTGGCTTCTTTGGCAGATAAATCTTCTCCTGTAGAAGTTGAGCAAATTTTAGGTAGGGTATTAAGACAACCTTATGTAACAAAACATAATAGTCCTTTATTGAATATGTCTTTTGTATTAACTGCATCTGCTAGATTCAATGATACTTTAGATAATATTGTAAAAGGATTACAAGATGCTGGATTTTCTAAAGAAGATTATTTTGCAGAGGAATTACCAGAACCTAAATTAACCAATGAGGAAATTTTACAACAAGATTTGTTTGAAAATCCTGTTGTTACAGAAGTAAAATCTGATGATGATTTTAATATAAATGCTATTGATTTTAACCCTGATGAAGAAGTTACTTTAGAGAGCTATACTAACAACATAACTGTAATTGGACACATTACTGAAAAAGCTGTAATTGAGAGTAAAGTTTTTGAAGAAAAAGTAAACAGCATAGAGATTGATGATAATACCACCTTTTTTACAGAAGTTATGAAACAAACTCCAAAAAGATATGCAATAGATAAACAATTTGAATCTATTACAAAAACTATTGTATTACCTCAATTTTTCTTAAAAACTGAAACAGATGAATTAGCTCAAAATATTTTGTTTGAAGAGCTAACAGAAAGTGATTATTTACTAAACAAAAATAGTTTGCTCAAAGGTTTTAACTTGCTAGAGTGTGATACTAAAATTAATTTTGATGAAATTTCTGCTGAGATTTATTCTGTAGATTTTGATAGTAATAAAGGAACAGCTACAGCTAATAAAGTTTCACAAAGAGCAAAAAATATATTGGTAGATACTATTTTGTCAAAACCAAAAGAAAACCAAATTAAAGATGTAAGTAAGTTTATTGTAAGCAAATTAGGTGATATGACACCTATTTCAGAGCAAGACTTAAAGCGTTATGTAGGTAGAGTATTTGAAAGTTTATCTAATGACCAAATTAGAGATATCATCAATAATGAGTTTATATATATTCAAAAGATTAAAAATAAAATCAATGACTTAAGTTCTGCATATTCAAAACAAAGATTTAAGATACTACTTGATTCCAATGAGGTTTTTGTAAAAGAGAATTTTTCATTCAGTGAAAGTATCAACCCTATCAACTTGAGTACTGCAATAGGGAAATCATTATATGAACGTGAAGATACTATGAATGGATTTGAACAAGATATGATTATGACTATTGCAACAATGGATAATGTAATATTTTGGCATAGAAATCTAACACGTGGCAAAGGCTTTTTTATTAATGGGTACTATAGAGACCATTACCCTGACTTTATTATTTATACCCAAAAAGGAAACATTGTTTTAATTGAAACTAAAGGAGACCATTTGGATAATGATGATAGTAAAGACAAAAATAAATTAGGTAAAATTTGGGCTGAAAAATCAGGAGAGAAATACAAGTATTTTATGGTTTTTCAAACCAAAAATGTAGAAGATTGCTATACAGCAAATACAATAATTGAAGTTTTAAAGAGGTTGTAGAGATGAAAGGATTATTAGAAGATAATACGGAAACAATAGAGTTTTTAGAACAAAATATTTTTCCTAAAATACACAATGGAAATACAATCCTATTTCTTGGGGCTGGATTTTCTGTAACTGATAAGAAAAAATATTTAGGTTCTGAAATAATTTCATATTACCAAGAAAAATTACAGGTAAATCTAGATACTAATGATTTGGTTGAGTTTCTTGATAGGGCTTCTACATTGGATAAATTTAACAGATATGAATTTGACCAATATATCAAATCTATTTTAGTCAAAATAAAGCCTGAAAGATTTCATAAAGTTATTGCTGGATTAGATTGGAGACAAATTATAACAACTAATCTTGATTTAATACTGGAAAATGCTTATGATGATATTAAAGGAACTACTGAGGAACATAAGGAAATTTTACCAGTCAGAAATATAAATGAATATAATTTGGGCGTTTCAAATGACCAAATTAAGTATGTAAAATTAAATGGATGTATAAGTAATATCAGTAAATATAATTTTGTTTTTTCATCAGATGATTTTACAAAAAGCAAAAAATTTTACAATACAGTTTTAAAAAACTTGAACAACCTTTCTACTAATGTAAATTTCTTATCCATAGGATATTCTTTTACAGATGGTCTAGCTAAACAATTGCTTGAGACTATGAGAAAAGATAATATTCAAAAAGAGAAAGTAATTTACAATGTTGACCCTTTTCCAAATGAGAGTTTAATACCATTTTTGGAGAGTAATAATGTGATAACAATAAAATTGACATCTTCAAAATTCATTGAATATTACGAGAAATGGGAAAGTGAAAAATTAGACAGAATAGCATCTAAATCAGCTACTAAATTTTACAATAAGGATAATATTAAAATTACCCTTGACCCTAAACTTCAAATAAGATTGAATGGCAAAATTAAGCAGCTTAAATCTGCAATAGAAGATGAAACAATTAAACCAGAAGACTTTTACAAAGGTCATTCTCCCAATTATTCCATAATTCTCAAAGATTATGATGTAATTAAATCTAAAGTAAACAAAAAAATTACAGAACAAATTTTAGCATCAAATACTAATACTACTCTAATACCAATAAATTTTTTATCAGGTAATTATGGTATTGGTAAGTCAACAATTTCATATAGGGTACTAAAAGAATTAACTAGTGAATTAGATTATTTATGTATAGAAAT
The DNA here is from genome assembly GCF_000425465.1 of Flavobacterium filum DSM 17961. GTDB lineage: Bacteria > Bacteroidota > Bacteroidia > Flavobacteriales > Flavobacteriaceae > Flavobacterium > Flavobacterium filum. The sequence goes on from NZ_AUDM01000024.1 coordinate 20,846, forward strand.
TATTGACCCTAGTGATATTAGAACTCAAGATATTGAAGAAATAATAAAAAAGAGTAATGTTAAAAATATTGTATTATTAATTGACACAATAGAGCGCAATTCAACTTTTAAAGATTTTATTAATTTTAGAACTAGATTAAGCGAAGAACAACTACCATATAATATTTCCTTTTTAGCTCCAATAAGGGAAAATATTCTGAAAAAATATTTGATTGCTTATACACATAAAAACATCAATGTTATTGAGATTAATCATAAATTAGAAGATTCAGAAATCACTACTTTAATACAAAAATTAAAACTCTATAATCTGATAAATGTTAGAGATAAAAATGAAGAGAAAAGATATTTTGAAAGAATAAAATTTGAATTTAATTCTGACCCATATGTTGCAATGTTATCTATTGTTGAAGGTAATAAGCTTGAAAAGATTATTGATAGTGTATTAAATTCGATTGATGTTGAAGCAAAAACTGCTTTTATTTTCACATCACTTTTATATCAATACAAAATACCAATGCCAGGTAGCATTTTAAAGAAATTAGTCTCTAGAAGCTGGGATGATTTCAAGAAAAATGTTTTGGATGTGGATTGTAAAGGCTTGCTAATTAATGAAATTGAAAAACCATTTGACACCAAAGAGGACTTGTTTTTTAAAACAAAGCATAGTATAATATCTGAAAAATGTATTTCAATATCATATAAGAATAATGAAAAATTATTTAATGATTATTTGAAGATAATAAGACAATTTAATCCAAATGATGACCATTCAAGAATATGTGTTGATTTATTAAAATCACTAAAAGTTAATAATGTTTTTCAAAATGAAAAAATCAATAAACTTTATGATGAAGCAAGTTTAATTTTTGATACTATTCAAAATTTCAATATACATTATGCAATAAATTTAGAATCAAGAAAAGACAAGAAAAGTTTAGAAAAAGCAGCAACAAAATTGCAATATATTGATTCTTTTTATGAAAAAAGAAATTCTCATATTACACATAGAAGAGGTTCGATAGAATTTAATCTTGCTAGAATTTATCATAAAGAGAAAGAGTTTTATTTAAGAAATGAAAGTTTAGAAAGTGCTAGAGACTTTTTTGAAATAAAATTAAGTATTGATAGATTCAGTTCTTACAGTTATTATGATTACATAAAATTAGAATTGTGGACTCTTCAGAATGTACTTGTTGATGAAGATGAAATATTAAAACAACACACAATAATTCAAGATTTATTTATTAAGGCAATTCAATCTGTATATGAAAATATTGATAGAATTTTAAAACTTAAAGAGAGTTACATAAAGGATATTAAAACTAATCATATAACTCAAGTTGAGATAATTAAGCATTTTGAAAGTTTATATGAAAATTCAGAGACTAGACCTTTTGCTTTAATATTTAAGCTCAATACAATTGAAAATGATTATTTCAATTTTGGCAAGAATTTGTTAAAAGGATATTCAGAATTTGATATAATAAATGAACTTGAAAATTATTTGCATATTGATTCTGTTAAAGAAACTATTTTTAATTTTCATTCTAAAAGATTATATGATTTAGATTCCAGAATGGTAATCAATAAGTACAAAAATGATACTGTTATTAAAAAAGATTTATTTAATTATCATTATACTTTTTTTAGAAAAGAATGCTATGATTATCAATTCTCACATGCAGACCAGCATTTAAAAGAAATAAATAAAAATTTCAAATTTGTAAATTTAACTATTAATGAATTATGGATTGATGATAGTGATTTTACACCTAAAAAATTTGAAGGTACAGTAATAAATATTAAAGGTCAATTAGTTTTTAATGTTCGAATGTTTGGTTTGTCTAATAGGCTTAGAATAAGTAAATCAGAATATTTGAAGGTAAAAAAAGATACTAAATATTTTGCAAACTTGACTTTTACTCCTAAAGGTATTAGTGCAATAAATTTTGAAGAAATTAAGGAATAACAATATGACACAATTAAGAAAAGTAAAATACAAACTTGAAAATTCCAAAACTTCAAAAGTTGGATTTTTTCATATTTTCAAAAAGAATATTTCTGAAAATGGTTCAGAGATTATTTTAGGAATTATAGAAGATGAAAAGACAGGGAATTTATTTGAAATTCAAATAGCCAACTTTTCATTTACAAAAGAGGTTGTTGAAAATGTAATACCAAATTCAATCTCAAAAAATGCTTCTAAAGTCAATGAGTCATCAGATTTCATATTTGAAGATGATAATGATGATTTACCATTTAATGTAAGTGATGATTTAAAAACTGTTACAGATAAAAATGGAGGTATTGTTTTTGACGGAAATACCAATGATGAAATAGTTATATAAGATTATTAATATGACAAAACCAGATTTAAGATTAGTTGAGTATGTAACTAATGCTGATTATACAGAGAAAGTATTAAAAAATCATCCTAATAATAAAATTGGATATTTCCATTTATGGAGAGTACAACAAAAAAATTATGGTAGTGATTATTTCATTGGATTAGTTGAAGATTTAAATACAGGAGAGTTATATCAATTGCCCTCTGAAAGAATTAAATTTTTAACAGAAAAAGAATTGATGGAATTTTATACAATGAAAAAATAGTGAATAATACGTTTTAGATAAATTACATTAAGTAAATAATGAATCTCAAAAATGGACAAATTTAATTTCAAAAAAATTCCAGTACTAAATGATTATAAAGATTGGTATGATAAAGCTTTATATGATTTTGATAAATTTAAACAAAGTAGAGGAGTTTATGAATTAACAGATTGTTTATTGACTTTAAATGCCTTGCCTGAATGGATTAGAAACTCAGACAATGTTGATTTGCATTTGAAAAACATAGTAGTTGAGAAAATTGAAATAATGCAAGGCAAGAATAATTTTATTTTTGATGAAACCAAGCTTCATGAAGTTGACCAACAATTGAGATTTATTCGAATTTTTTGCAATCATTCAAAACATGCAGTTTCAAAGGAAAAATTTCCTAAAATTGAAATGGCTGCAATGCTACCAGCAATGTTTCCAATAACATTTGATTATATAAAAATTGGTAATTTAGTTTTCCCTGCTGAACCAATAATAAAAAGTGTAATTGACTTTTGGTCTCAATATATAAATAAAGAAATTTAATATTTCGAATAATTTTTTAAAAAGTATTATGACTTCAAATTACCCTAAAATATTATCAAATATACCAGAAGGCAAAGATTTATTTAAAGCTGAATCTCATAGGAAGATTTCAAACACTATAATTAGTATTATAGAAAATCAATCTAATTTAATTGATAAACAAATTATTGGTTTAGAAGGAGATTGGGGTACAGGAAAATCAAATATTATTAAGATTATTGAAGAAGAAATTTTAAATAAAAAAGAATTAAAAGATAAATATTTACATTACACTTTTGATACGTGGACTCATCAAGAAGATTTAACTAGAAAATCTATAATAATTGAATTAATAAATTCTTTGAGGAATAATATTGATTCTTTTAATTCAGAAATTTGGATTGATAAAGAGGCTCAATTATCACAAAAAAGAATCTCCAAAAACACTAAACACTTTCCTCAAGTAAAACTGTATTATATTTTTTTAGTAATAGGATTCGTTATTATTAAGTTTGTTAATGAAATAAAGAAGCAAGTAATTAATGGTAAATTATATGGTTATTATGACAACTCCTTAAATTATTTAAAAAATGAGTTTTACATCAACTTTTCTAATGGTATAAACTACACCTACATATATAAATCAGTTCCTTATTTGTTTTTGCTATTTAGCTTGATTTTGTTTTTAAAATCATTTCGTAATGATTATAAAGTAAATTATAAAAAAGACAAGAAAGACAAATCAAAACTTACTTTTTGGGAACTTATTGGAAAGAGTTTTTATTGGGTTTCAGGGGAAAAATTAGAATCAAATTCAGATGAAACTATAACAGAGATTGAACCCTCTAATTTGAGATTTAGAAACTTTTTGAATGATATAGATACTGAATTAATTACCAATAAAAAAACTCTTATTCTTACCATAGATAATACAGATAGGTTGACTAGTGAAAAATTGAAAAGTATTTGGTCAACTATAAATATTTTTTTTGCTGAAAACAATAATTCAATTTTTTTAAAAAATATATGGTTAATAATACCATATGATTCCAAAAAAGTTATTGATTCTTTTAAAGAAAAAGAAGAAAATATAGGCATTGGTCTTTTGGAAAAAACATTTGCTTTAACTTTTAAAGTACCTCCTCCTTTAATTTCAAATTGGGAGTTATTCTTTAAATTGTGTTTTAATAAATCATTTGATAAAATTAATATTAATGAAAAGGAATATGAAATTGAAATTTTATTAAGAGTTTATGAAAATTATGAAAAAGAGATAACCTGCAAATTCCGGTCAAATTGACCACCCAATTCCGATTTAAAGTGACCACCTGATTTCGGTTGAAAGTGACCACCCAATTCCGGTTCAAATTGACCACCCCGATTTTTCACCTAAAATTACTTTTTTTCATGTGTTAGTTTCTATTCAAAAATAGTTAAAAAAATTAATCTTTATTAATGGTTTTTTTCTTCCGCATCGATTCACCCAATAATTCGATTCTGTGTGAATGATGTATCAAACGATCCAAGATAGCATCGGCGATTGTTTTTTCTCCAATAATGTCATACCATCCTTGTACCGGTATCTGTGAAGTAACGATAATAGAACCGTTATTGTGCCTATCTTCAATGA
>NZ_AUDM01000025.1 GCF_000425465.1 Flavobacterium filum DSM 17961
GATTTATCATCACAAAAAATCGGAGAACGTTATCCAGCAGGCGTATACAATGCAATTGTTACCCAAGGAGACGAAACCCGCGTAATTCGTGTGGTAAAGCGATAAACAATAAACAAAGGTACTGAGGTACTGAGGCACTAAGGTACTGAGTTAACAACAATAGAAACTCCTCAAGAAATTGAGGAGTTTTTTTATCGATTAAAGGTAATTTTCACAAGGTAAACTACTGTAGATGAGAATTTTGTCGAGTATAATTGTAACTGAACGATTTAAAAACTTTTCTCATTTGTTTCATACTAAATTTGTTGTAATCATTTCCAAAATACCACACAACCCTGAAATGAACGTTTCCAAAAAAAGATTAGTAACAAAATGCACTAAATATGGAAACAAGAAAATTACAATTACATTGGCTTATTATTTTAAAAGCCTTTTTGCTGGTATCTGTCCTTTCATTTGGACAGGTAAACATGACCTCTACCGGGAGTTATAGTCAAAATTTTAATAGTTTGGCAACTTCTGGAAACAATAACTTTACCAATAATTCTACATTAGCATCATGGTATATTCAAAGGGAGAACAATAATGCCACTCCGAATGTTTATACGGGAAGTAATGGAAGCTCTGGAACCGGCTCATTCTATAGTTTTGGATCAACTGGAAATAGTGAAAGGGCTTTAGGAGCTGTAAATAGTAATGGAACGGAAGACGTTGCAATAGGTTTGTTGTTAAGAAACACTTCCGGTTTGACTATTTCTTCTATAACTGTTTCGTATTCTTTAGAGCAATGGAGAAAAGGAGGTGATACTTCACAAGGACTTACATTTAGTTATCAAACTTCTTCATCCATAATATCAAACTTATCACCAAATACTGATATGGGTTGGACGAGTGTGTCTGGTTTAAATCTTAATGGTCCGGTTAGTTCCGGGTCAGATGATGTAAGCTTAAATGGTAACACAAATAGTGTTAGTGTAAATAATGTTACACTCACAGGATTAAACTTAGCAAATGGTCAATATATCATGCTTAAATGGCGTGACATTAATCACGGTGGTAATGATCATGGTTTGGCAATAGATGATGTCACAGTTAATTATACTGTACCTTCATTTTTGGTATTGAATGATATTACAACCAACAACAATTCTGCAAATCCATATACAACAAATCAACAAGTGGGTTCAAACTTGACTGCATCAGGAATTGGGAGAGGTTCGGGAATTACTAATGCTAATAGAGACGGAGCTTATAGTGCAACAAATTGGACAACAAGTAATTCGCTTAATTCTTCAGATTATTATGAATTTCAAATCACTCCAAATGTTGGGTATCAATTAAGTTTTGAAAGTTTTGATTATGAAGGACAAAGAAGAAATTCAAATGCACCGGAAGATTTCTCTTTTCGTTCTAGTTTATCAAATTTTGCTAGTTCGATAGGTACCAATTATACAACAACAAGTACAAATGCTCATAATAGAAGCATTGATTTGTCTTCTGCCACATATCAAAACATTCAAGAGACTATTACCTTTAGATTATATGGGTATGATGCCGGAGGTAGTACAGGTGAGTTCAGTATAAATAATTTCTTGTTTTTAGGTACAATATCAATGATACCCCCAACAGTTTCTTCAACAAATCCTTCAGCTATCTGTAATAATGCAGCTGGAGTTGTTGTAATCGATGGGAATAACTTGATTCATGTTAATTCTGTTACAGTGGGAGGTACAGCTGTAACAATTACGGCTCAATCCAACACTCAAATAACAGTAAATGTTCCTCAAGGAGTTTCAGGGCAATTAGTTGTAACAAATGCAGCTGGAAGTGCCAATGGTGCAATAATAACGCTATTAAACGCCGTAACCTATTATGCAGATGCTGACGGTGATGGTTTTGGTGATCCTTTAGTTTCAGTGTCAAACTGTACAGGGCAACCAATTGGTTTTGTGACTAATAATTTAGATTGTGATGATACAATTACGTATTACACTGATACTGATGGAGATGGTTTTGGAGTTTTGCCAAAATTAGCCTGTGGAACGGTAACAAATGATTCAGATTGTGATGACACAATTACATATTATACTGATACTGATGGAGATGGTTTTGGAGTTTTGCCAAAATTGGCTTGCGGAACGGTAACGAATGATTCAGATTGTGATGATGCAATTACATATTATACCGATACTGATGGAGATGGTTTTGGAGTTTTGCCAAAATTGGCCTGCGGAACGGTAACGAATGATTTAGATTGTGATGATAATTTACTTTTGTATGAAGATTTAGATGGAGATGGTTTTGGGTCGTTAATTCTTGTGGGTTGTATAGGTGTAACAAATACTTTAGATACTAACGACAATGTTTTGACCTATATTGATGCTGATAATGATGGATATGGAAGTAATGAATTAGCACCAAGTGGAGTTACTAATAACACTGATTGTAACGATAATAATGATTCAATAAATCCAGGAGCTATTGAAATTTGTTTTGATGGTATTGATCAGAATTGTAATAATGATTTTAATGATGGTTGTCCAATTGTATTTGCTCAATTAAGAAATGATAATTGTGGTATAACATTAAATTCTATAACACAATCACTTCGTGGGGACTTGTTTTCAACATCAATCCCACAAGGAGCGATATTGAATGGATACAGATTTAGATTAACAAACACAAACACAAATGCTGTTCGTGTTGTTGATAGACCTAACTATATATTTCAAATTTCTTCAACTGATATTGCTCAATACGGAACAGTATATAACGTAGAAGTAGCGATTCGGTTAAATGATGAGTGGATGCCTTATGGAGGGGTATGTTCTGTTGTAACACCAGATGTACCTAGTACTGTTATCGCAAGTTCGTCTTGTGGCTCAACTTTAGTTCAAATGAATAACATTATTAGAGCAGTTGTTGTTCCTTCAGCGGTTAATTATGAATATGAAGTTTCGCTTATCGAAGGAGGAATTCCGGTAGAAACAACCATTTTAACCAGACCTGGTGCTTCATTAAATTTAATGCAATTGACAGGAATCTCATTAAAATTTGGGGCAGAATATCAAATAAGAGTAAAAGTAGAAGTGCCTACTGCTATAGGATTACAATGGTCAACAAATTATGGAGCCCCTTGTTCAGTTTACAGTCCAATTGCTCCTGAATCACAAATAGAAGGATGTGATTCTGAATCCGGTGTAAATCCATCTTCTTTGAATACGGTTATTTATGCTACACCTGTTGCGGGTGCAACTCTGTACCGTTTTACATTGAGTGATGATAATGGATATTTTCAACAGTATACAAGTTCATCCAGAACGTTTCGATTGAGTAATTTTAATAGTCTTTCTTCTTTAACTCTTGGAAGCAGTTATTCAATTGTTACTGAGGCTCTGGTATTTGGTTATTATTATCCAGGTAAAGATTGTAACATTACAGTACCGGGAACATTAACAAGAAATGGCAATACTAAAGAAAGTGAAGTTGTTAATGATAATCAAGAAGTGGCTATTCAAAATAATACGTCATTTAATGCAATTGTTTATCCAAATCCAACATCAGACTATTTTAAGTTTGAAATTCAATCTGATATAACTAAAGTAGATATCTCCTTCTATGATATTTCCGGCAGATTAATCGATACATTTAATGGTCAACTAAGTGATATTAATCAAAAGCAACTAGGGCAACAGTTTCCTTCAGGAGTATATACAGCCGTAGTTTCAAATGGAAATGAAATAAAAATAATCAGAATAGTGAAACAATAAATTTTAACAAATAACAACAAAACCTCTGAATTTTCGGAGGTTTTGTGTTGTTAATCTTTTTAATGATAACTTAATCAAATTTAATTTAACATTTTATTATGGTTACTTACATTTGTTTCGTTAAAAAATAAAATATGAAATTAAAAGCCCCCTTTAATTTTATTGGTATAATAATTCTTTTCTTTTCCGTGTCTTCTGTTTATGCTGATGCTGTATTAACTTGTTACAGAGATTTTGATGGTGACGGTTATGGAAATCCTGCTCAACCGTTGTCCTATTCAGGTACAATACCAGTAGGATATGTTTTAAATGCTAATGATTGTGATGATACCAATCCATTGGTTTATCCTGGTGCTCCAGAAGTATGTTATGATTTAATTGATAATAATTGTAATGGTGAGATTAGTGAATCGTGTGCCCAATTAACTACGCAAATCAGACCAATTCATTGCAATACAATACTGCCGGCATTAAATTACCAGTTTAGGGCATCATCAATTTCTGTATATCAATTGCCAACAGGAGTTGTAGTGAATGCGTATCGATTTAAGATTAAAAATTTAACCACAAATCAAACCGATATTGTTCAAAAAAGTTTACCCATTATTCAATTAGTGGAATCATCTGTGGCTATGTATGATTGTGCTTTTCAAGTGGAAGTAGCCATACAGTTAAATAATGAGTGGATGCCTTATGGTGCATCTTGTATAGTTTTTTCTCCACCTGTACCCGGTACAGTAATGGATGAGGATTCCTGCAACTTACAGGTTCCTCACATGAATTCAATTATCAGAGCTATTCCGGTTCCTTTAGCAACGCGTTATGAATTTGAGGTTTCATTAATAGAAGGTGGAATTCCAATTGAAACAGTTACTTTAATAAAAACGGGAGCTTCTCTAAATCTATTGCTCGTTGATGGAATATCAAAAAAATTTAGTGCGGAGTATAGAATTAGAGTCAAAGCAGAAGGATTAACGGCAAGTGGATTGGTTTGGTCATCATCATACGGACCACCGTGTTCCGTTTTTTCTCCACATCCGCCAGAAGTTTGGATTGAGGGCTGCGGTGAAGAAGCAGGATTACACCCCGCTAGTCTTACTACTGTAATTTATGCTAAATATGTTGGAGGTGTAACCAATTATAGATATACACTTTCTCACGAAGACGGTTATTCACAAACAATAACGTCAACAGCTAGAACTTTTAGGCTGTCAAATTTTAACCAATTATCACCTTTAACAACTGGAGCAACTTATTCTTTAGCTGTTGAGTCTATGATTTACGGGTTTTATTATTATGGTAAAGACTGCAATGTAAAAGTTCCGGGTGGTAGTGTGTTGAAAGAAAATTTAAGTATATCGGAACGTTCTGAAGACAAATATCTTATTTATCCTAATCCAAGTGATTCCTTTTTTACCATTCAAACTAATCTTGAAAATAGCAAACAAACAATAAAAAAGTTGTCGATAGAAGCGTATGATAATTTTGGAAGAATGATTGAAAAGAAAGAAGTTGAAAATGCTGAAAGACTTATTTATTTTGGTGAAAACTTATCATCTGGTGTTTATTATTTAAAAATAAATGACGGAAATAGAACTTGGTTCGATAAGGTAATTAAAAGATAATCATAATTGTAAGTATTTTAATAATTAAACTCAAATTTTAAGCATTTTATCGATTTTATCTACATTTTAACGAATTTCATAAAAATTAAAAGGTAAATAATTTCAGTTCAATTCTTTTGCATTAATTTTAGCATGGAAAAAAGTGATTTTTAAATAGTTATCCCCTAATTAACCTACATAAAAAATTGGAATGAAAAAAATAATACTAAGTCTGTTTAATAAAATAAAACCGTCAAATTTTACATTGATGGTTCTTCTTTTTTTTATTTTTCAATTAAAAAGTATTGCTCAGATATCTGCTTATAGTTTTAGTGAATCATTAGAAACCTATTCGGAAATATCCGGTGGAACAGTTGCCTATGCCTCTCCATGGGATAATCACGTTGCCGGTGCTGCAGTTTCTGCAAATTTTGGATTTAATTTTGAGTATAATAGCTCCGTGTTTACTTCGTGCTTTATTAGCCCTAATGGTTTTATTACTTTTGGAGCTGTACAGCCGGCAAATAATAATTATGCTCCTTTGAGTAACGCTTCTGCATATAATGGAGCCGTTAGTGCATTGGGTACAGATTTAATTTCAAATACTGATGCAATTACGTACAATACTATTGGTACAGCTCCAAACAGAGTTTTTGTGGTACAATGGAAAAATGCAGTACGTAAATTAGAGACAGGAGTATTCAATTTTCAAATTAGATTGTACGAAACATCTAATGAAATTGAGTTGCGTTATGGTTTTTGTTTTCCGGATAATACTACTGTAATTACAGCTCAAGTTGGTTTAAGAGGGCCTAACAATACTTTTTTGTCTAATGTTAATAATCGTTTACAAGCTGGAGTAAATATAAATAACGTTTGGTTTCTAAAAACTACTTTAGGTACGGCTAATTCAAGTACGGTAAGAACAAGTCAAGCCGAATATCCAGATAACGGATTGGTATATCGTTACAGTGTTCCACCGGCTTGTACAACTCCTACCGGAAGTCCTTCCTCTTTAGTAATTGGAGGAACATCCGTTACAACAACAGCTTTCACGGGAAATAGTTTTACTCCTACAACACCTTCATCAGTGCGTTATTTAGTTTTAAGAAGTACAATTAATACCCCGCCGGATGCTACTTTAATACCTAATGGAACATATTGGGGTGCCGGAAATATTATTGGAGGAACATACAATGTTATTAGTACTTCTAACGCAAGCAATTTTGTTCAAACCGGTTTAACAAACAATACTACTTATTATTATTGGGTTATTCCATATGATGGGGATTGTCTTGGTGGTCCTCTCTATAATTTTACCAATATGATTTCAGGAAGTCAAACAACTTGTATTCCTGCCACTACTTTATTAGCTACTTCTGCTATTAATGGAAATGGATTTACCATTAATTTTAATGCAGTACCGGGAGCTACAAACTATCAAATTGATGTTTCCACTAACAATACTTTTACAGCTATTTTACCTGCTTATAATAATGTGTTAACGGGAGGATCAACAAGTTTTACCGTGACCGATTTACCCCCTTTAACAACCTATTATTTTAGAGTTAGAGCGGTTGGATTAGGTTGTAACATCAACAGCTCCACAGGAATTGTTGCTTTACCTTGTGGATATTACTTTGTTCCATATAATCAAAATTTTGATACTACAGCTGTAAATGCAATACCTAATTGTACAGCAACTGTTGATGATAATACAGACGGTACTTCATGGAGAGTGCAAGCTATTAATCCTGCTTCTGCACCAAGAGCACTATATTTAAATAAAAACACAACCGTAGCAATGGATGACTGGTTTTTCTTACCCGGTTTAAAATTGGATGGTGGAACTGCTTATCGGTTGTTTTTTAGATATAATTCTACTGCAACAGGTGGTCTATCTGAACGATTAAGAGTTAGATTAGGTAATGGACAATCGGTTGCACAAATGAGTATTACCATATTAGATTTACCAAATATTACGAATACTATATATCAGTCGGCTTTTGTAGATTTTACACCAGTAACAAATGGGGTGTATTACTTAGGATTTCAAGGATATAGTGCCGCCAATCAGAGCTATTTGGTTTTAGATGACATTAGTGTTACCGTAGCTCCAACATGTTTTGAACCTGAAAATTTGAATTTAACCGCTGTTGGAACAACTACTGCTACTATTGGATTTGATGTTCCTTCAACAGAACCTTCTCAAGGCTATCAATATTATTTATCAACTTCAGATGTTGCTCCAACAGTTGCAACTGTCCCAACAGGTTCCGTGCCTTTTGGTTCAAATGCTATCTCTTTGAGTGGTTTAACTTCTTCAACTTCATATTATATCTGGGTTAGAGGAAATTGTGGGGGCACAGATGTAAGTATTTGGACTTTTATTTTTGCTTTTAGTACAGAATGTAATCCACCAGTATTTACAACGGTTACTCCCGCAAATAGATGTGGAAATGGTACCGTAAATTTAGTAGCTATTCCTAATTCAGGTTCTGTAACGCAATGGTATGATGCAGCCGTTGGGGGTAATTTATTGTTCACCGGTTCAACTTTTACAACCCCTTCTTTAACAGCAAATACAACATATTATGCTCAAGCTAAAGCAGCCGGTGGAAATGTTTCTGCAGGACCTAGAACACCCAATGCAATAGCAGGAAATAAAGCATTAGTAACAACCCCATCAGCTGTATTTATTTCAATAACGGAAGAAACACAGTTATTAGGCGTTGATATTTTTCCTCTATCTTCCGGTCAAAGTGGGTTGATGGTAATTAGAAATGCTTTAAATGTAGCTGTGGCTTCTATCCCTTTTACTACTTCTGTCGTAGGAGGAAATACTCCTCAAACCATTCCTGTTAACTATAATTTTACTCCCGGAAATTATTCGGTAAGCTTAACAACCGTTCCAACCTCCGGTTTGATTGGAAATGCTGATAATATCGCTTATCCATATACAAGTTCTGTAGCTTCAATTATAGGAAACAATTTTGATAATTCATTTTTTATTTTCTTTTATAATTGGCGATTTACAACCACTTGTTTGTCTGCTATGACACCTGTTACAGCAACAATTACTCCTCCACCAAGTTTAAATTTAAGTGCTAGTTCTGCTGTAATTTGTAGCGGAGAAAGTACAGCTGTGATAAATGTAGTTGGAGCAGGTTCGTTTAACACTTTTACGTGGTCTCCGGCAACCGGTGTATCCGGTTCAGTTGGAACCGGCTATACATTCAATCCTACAGAAACAACCATTTATACGCTTACAGCTAGTCAAACATCAGGTGCTTTTTGTTCAGCTAATACATCAATAACGGTTACTGTAAATCCTTCACCTCCAAGTATTACAATTTTACCGGGAGATGTAACCATTTGTGAAGGTACAATACAACCTTTAACCGCTACCTTTGGTGCATCAGCTGCTGTTAATATCGTTAATGAAAATTTCGAAGGAGCAAGCGGATGGACAGTCACCAATACTTCTGTAGGTGGAAATGTGGCTAACGCTGCATGGACTTTACGAAATAGTACTTACAGTTATACAAGTGGTACTTGGACTTTTAATGCTAGCAGTAACGACGCCTCTCAATTTTATATGGCAAATTCCGATGCTCAAGGTTCTCCTAGTAGTAATTTAACAAGAACAACTTTAGAATCACCAACATTCAGTTTAGACGGTTATTCTTCTGCTGGTATCAATTTTTGGCATTATTTAAGATGGATTACTGGAAATAAAGCTCATGTTGAAATTTCTATTGATAATGGAGCAACTTGGACACTTGTTGGAGCTTATACCGGAATTCAAGGTGGTGCCTCTAACTTTGTAAACCGAATTATTGATATTTCTCCTTATGTAGGCAACAGTTTTGTGAAAATAAGATTTTTGTTTGAAGCTACTTGGGATTATGGTTGGGCAATTGATAATGTTCGGGTGTTTGGTGTTGTAGCTACAGCCGTAAACTGGTCGCCAATAACCGATTTATATACTGATGCAGCTGCTACCATTCCTTATACAGGTACTCCAACTTCATCCGTTTTTGCTAAACCAACTGTTACTAGAACATACGATGCAATTGTAACAACAATTGATGGTTGTGATTCTCAGTCGTCTGTAACTATTACCGTTGATGCTCAGCCAATTGCAGGTACGCTTAATGGCAACCAAACTTTGTGTGCAGGATCAGCTGTTGCAAATTTAGATTTAGTTGGTAGCTTTGGCCCAATTATTCGTTGGGAATATGCCGATGATTTAGCTTTTACGGTTAATGTTACTCCAATCGCATTCACCGGAACTTCCCTAAGTTCAGTTGAAATGGGTGTTTTTTCCAATACAAGATATTTTAGAGCTGTTCTCGCAAACGGAGTATGTCCAATAGTTTATTCTAATGTTGCTGCTGTTGAATATCCTACCACTATTTGGAATGGCTCAACGTGGTCTAATGGTTTACCCGATGCAACCAAACGAGCAATTTTTATGGGGAATTATACTTCCACAGGAAATGTAACCGCTTGTTCCTTAGAAGTGCAATCCGGAAATGTAACCATTCAAAGTGGTCATGCATTAATTATTACCAATAATGTAAATGTGACCGGTCCGGTGGCTACCACAAGTTTGGTTTTTCAAAATGATGCTTCTTTAATTCAAATTAATGATGTTGTCAATACAGGAAATATTCAATATTATCGTGAAGCCAACCCTATGATAAGAAATGATTACTCTTATTGGTCATCTCCGGTAGCCAATCAAGTATTGAATGTTTTTTCTCCATTAACCAATCCAAATCGTTATTATATTTTTGATAATACTATTTACAATTGGTTGTCTGTGCCGGGTGCTTCAACAATGGTGCCGGGTAGAGGATACATCATTAGAGCTCCTAGTAATTATAGCACAACTGTACCAACTGTTTTTAACGGTTTGTTTTCCGGTGTGCCAAACAATGGAAATGTCGATTCTACCGTTGTTGTAAATGGTCTTGGTAACCGTAATTTACTTGGTAATCCTTATCCAAGTGCCATTCATGCAGATTTATTGGCAGATGCTTATCCAACTATTTTACAAGGTAGTTTCTATTTCTGGACACATAATACACCAATAACAAATAATGTTTACACCGAAAATGATTATGCCGTATATAATCAAACCGGTGGAACTGCCGCTGCAATTAATTCAGGAATAAATAATGGCATTCCTTCCGGTTATATTGCCGCAGGTCAAGGTTTCTTTGTACAAGGTTTAAGCTCAGGCACAATTACTTTTGCAAATACAATGAGGGTAATTGGCAATAATGCTGATTTCTTTAGACCGGATGGAAATAAAATAGAAGAAAGTACGATTTCCAAAAATAGAATTTGGTTAAATTTAACCAATGCTGCAGGGGCTTTTAAACAACAATTGGTTGGTTATATTCAAGGGGCAACTAATGCGGTAGATAACCGATTTGATGCCGATGCTGTTGAAGCCGGAAATTCTGTTAATTTTTATTCTATCGTAAATAATACCAAATTAAGTATACAAGGTAGAAGCTTACCTTTCTTACCAACTGATACTGTTCCGCTTGGATTTAGAGTTACGCAAGAAGGTAACTATCAAATTTCGATTTCCCAATTCGATGGCCTTTTTGCCAACGGTCAACAAATTTATTTAGAAGATACATTGCTTCAAATCACACATAATTTGAGCAATAGTAGTTATGCTTTTTCAACAGCTTCCGGTTCGTTTGAAGATCGATTCATTCTTAAATTTGAAGAAGGAAGCTTAAGTATTAATGACCCTCAAGCATCAATTTTTCAAGTAATTAAATTTGATAGAACCATTCAGGTGCAAAGCAGTGCTTTAAATCAATTAAATGAAGTAAAATTATTTGATTTGAACGGGCGTTTATTAGCCACAAAATCAAACATTCTTCAGGCTTCAGTTACTTTTGAAAACTTGTCGTTTGCAAATCAAGTGATTTTAGTACAAAGCAAACTGGAAAACGGAAGTATAGTAACCCGAAAAGTAGTTTTTTAATAAAAATATACACTTCTAAAAAAAGGATTATTGCATGTGCAGTAATCCTTTTTTGTTTTAATAGGCAATTTATTTACAACTGTATTCTTAAAAATATCCACTAATCGGTAGTGTTTTTTATCCAAAACTAAAAATTCTGATAACTAACGATGACTTTATCGGTTTTTTTTACTTTCTATCGAAACGTTAATTGAATATTTTTCAAAAACAATAGCTTTGAAATTCATTTACGAAACAATAACATTTATTGCGAAAACATATCGCATAATTGTTATAAATTTAACAAAACATTTTTGTATTGTTAAAAAATAGTAAATCATGATGTTTGTTTTTGATATAAAAAATGTACATTTGTTGTTACAACCATTAAAAAACAAGCCGTTTGACGCTGATTATGAAGTAAATATGTTGCTAAATATCAGAAAAATCAAACGCTGTTTTAAAATAAATGTTATTTGTCGATAAAAGATGTTTTTTGTCGATGTTTTTTCTTTTTGAGAAAGAAATCAAAATGGCAGTTATTGATGAAATTATTTTTTAAAAACTGAATTTCCAAAATAAAAAACTATGAATTCAACTTTACTAACCTACTCAAACAAAAAAACAAATCGTGCATTTACCAAATGGTTGGTAATGCTGCTGATGATTTTTAGCTTTTCTGCCGGAATGGCTCAGGTAGCTTCTTATACTCAGGAGCAATTGCCGCTTCCTTCGTATACCAATTTGCCTGCTACCAAAACGGTAATTCATGGTGGTACATGGGATGATCCGGCTCCTGCCAGTATTCCAATTGGTTTTACGTTCAATTTTAATGGAACAAATTATACTTCATTATTTGTATCTGCCAACGGGTTTGTAACATTTGGTTCAGCAGCTGCGGCCGGAAACTATGTGCCAATCAGTACAGGTGGCGGATATGATGGAGCCATTGCGGCTTATGCTGTGAATTTAAGTGTGGGTTCAACTGTACCCGGAACTCCACAGCCCAATTCAGTTTCTTATGAATTAGTAGGGTCAGCTCCAAACCGTGAATTAATTATTGAATGGAGGCTTTTTAGAAGAGCTGCTACGGATACCGGAAATACAATGAACATGCAAATTCATTTGTTTGAAACCTCTAACGTTGTTGAAATTCATTATGATGAAATGCCTGCCGTGCCTAACGTTGGTACTTCAACAAATGGTCAAGTTGGTTTAAGAGGTGCTTCGAATGGAGATTATAATAATTTATGGCATGCTGCATCTACTGTTGCAACACGTCCTTGGCCAATTGCACCAAGTGTAATTCCACCCGGTGATACTAATGCAAGAGCTATTAGAATTACTGCCGGAACAACTCAAATCATTACAGCTGCTGCCAATCGTCTTTTCCGTTGGACACCAAATTTTTGTAATGCTCCAAGTGGTTTAGCCATGAGTAATGTGTTAATATCTACCGCAACGTTAAGTTATTCAATACCATCACCAACGCCTAACAATTTTCAATATGAAATTAGAACTGCTGGAGCTCCGGGCACAGCTTTAGGACCAAATGATGTAAGCGGTTCAACAATAGATGGTACCGTAAATTCAATTAATATAACCGGTTTAACACCCGGAACAACTTATACAGCTTATATTCGTTCGTTTTGCGGAGGTTCAAATTACAGTGGTTGGGTGTCTGTTGGACCGTTTACAACCTTGTGTTCAGCAGCTGCAATTCCTTATTTCTTGTATTTTGATACTGCAACCATTCCTAATTTACCGGCATGTACCTCACGTCAAAATCTAAGTGCAGGAAATTTATGGACAACGGTAAATTCCGATGGAGATTCTGGTATTTTTGATGAACATTTAATTTACACGCAAAGTGGTACACAAGCCGCTAATGTGTGGTTCTATACACAAGGGGTTACCTTGGTAGCCGGCACAACCTATGAGTTGTCCTATTTATATGGTGGGTCAAGCGTACCTTCTACGGTTACCAACAGAATGGAAGTAAAATATGGTTTATCGCCAACTAATGGCGGAATGTCATTGCCATTAGCCAATCATACCAATATTAAAGGTTCACCTTCTAATAACACGGTATTGTTTACCGCTCCAACTTCTGATGTATATTATTTCGGATTTAGAGCCTATTCACTTGCTGCACAAGGAAAATTGTTCTTAGATGATATTCAAATTATAGAGTCATCTTGTCAAACGCCAATTTCACTTGCTGTTGATGTTCCTTCAATTGCATCAACATCGGCTACTGTTACTTGGTCAATTCCTAATCCGCCGCCGGCACCAAATCAACCCTCAGGTTATCAATATTATGTAACTACGGTTAATCCGCAAGTAAACATGGGTTCCAATTTAATAGCAGGGCAGTCGTATACAATTACTTCAGTAGGCTCATTTGATTTTACAACTGTTGGTGCTTCATCAAACACGGTTGGTAATTCTTTTGTGGCTACACCGGCAGCGGTAACAGCCGGTTCGTTTGTAGTTGGGCAGTCGTATACAATAAATTCGTTGGGTACAACAAACTTTACTTTAGTTGGGGCTACTGCTAATGCAATCGGTGTGCAGTTTATTGCCACTGCTGCAGGTTCAGGAACCGGTAATGCTTTACCATTATTAGTGCCAACTTCGGGTACAGGTACTGTTGTAAGTAATTTAAATGTAAATACAACACCATCTGGTGCAACCGGAGCTGGAGTAACGGTAGCCAGTTTATCTGGTTTAGCCAATAACACTACCTATTATGTATATGTACGTTCAATTTGTTCAATTGGAATATTTTCACAATGGACACCGTATGTTACTTTTACAACATTAAACGTTCCACCATATTGTATTCCATCGAGTGCTTCCGGAACAACATTTATCAATAACTTTACCACTACAGGTGGTATTACCAATATTGCCAATATTTCCGGTTTTGCTTTACCAACAGGATATATTGATTATACAACTACTTCACAAGAAGTTACTCAAGCACCTGGTCAAAGTGTTACTTTTAATTTATCAATGACTACACCAATCAATGCTGGAGTTGCTATTTGGGTAGATTGGGGCAATCCTCCGGGTGTTGTAGGAACCTTTGAAACGGCAGAAAGAGTTTATAATTCAGCGGCTTATGTTACTGGTGCTACAGGAACAATTACTGTACCACCGGGAACACCAACTGGAGTTTATCGTATGAGAGTAATGGTCGATTATTGGGCAACTAGTCCATCGCCATGTGTTATCAATACATTATTTGGAGACCAACAAGGAGAAGTGGAAGATTACAACTTTAGAGTTGTGCCACCACCACCGGCTCTTACTTTATCTTCTATAACAAGTGCTCAATGTGCCAACACTAACTCGCCTTTAGTAACGTTAACTGCTGGAGGACCTCCAACATATAATACGTATACATGGTCTCCGGCAACAGGAGTTTCAGGAAGTGCAGCGGCTGGTTATACCTTTAATAATACAACAACTACAGTTTATACGCTTACTGCTGTACAAACAGTAGCACCATTCAGTTTAAATACGGTTAAATATACGTATCAAGCAACACCAGCTCCAACTGCAGTAACGGTTTTACCGGCAACACCATCGATTTGTCAATCAGGTCCGGCGGAATTATTGACTGCTTCTGGAGGAACTGTCTTTAATAGTGTAGCGTTAAATGAAAATTTTGAAGGCGGTGCTCCAACTTGGACAAGAACAAATCTATCAACCGGTGGTAGCGTTGTAAATGCAGCTTGGACCGATAGAGCAAGTGGATATAATGTGAGTGCTCAAACATTAGTGAGTAATGATAACTCTACTTTTGTAATGTCGAATTCAGATGCACAAGGAATCGGTACAACAACGAGTACACAATTAACGTCTCCTGTGTTTAGTTTAGCCAACTATACCGATGCCAATTTAGTATTTTATCATTATTTTAGAGCGTATATCAATGGTACAGCCGTTGTAGAAATTTCTACTAATGGTGGTGGTACATGGACAACACTTCAAACTTGGTCAACTATAAATCAAGGAACAGCTAGTGCGTTTGCTTTGGTAAATATTAATTTGAATGCTTATATCAATCAAACCAATTTACGTCTTCGTTTTAATTATAACGGGAACTGGGCTTGGTGGTGGGCTATTGATAATGTAACAGTACAAGGAACCCGTTTAGGTCAAATTGTATGGAATACAACACCTCCTACAGTTGGAACAAACTTTGTAACACCAATTCCGGGATTGTTTACAGATGCGGCGGCAACAACACCTTATACATTAAATACAGTTTCTAATACTGTGTATGCATTGCCAAGTGCAGCAGTTACCTTTACGGCTAGTACTAACGTGGCGGGATGTAGTACTTCTGCCAATGTACCGGTTACATTAATTCCGGTGGTTGCAGGAACAGTTAGTGGTACACAAGCCAATTGTGATACTTCAGCCTTCACTAATTTAACTTTAGCTGGACATTCTGGAACTATTGTACGTTGGGAATATGCTGATAATGCGGCATTTACCATTGGTGTAACACCTATCGCAAATACTACAACTACACTTACTCCGGCTGAGTTTGGAACGTTTTCAACTGTACGTTATTTTAGAGCGGTAGTAGGTAATGGTGTATGTAATACGGTTAATTCTAATGTTGTTTCTGTAACATTTACTAATACCATTTTAACGGGTACAAATACGTGGAGTAACGGTTTACCGGCAATCAATAAAAAAGTAATAATTGCTGGAAATTATACTGCAACGGCTGACTTTGCTGCTTGTTCTATTCAGGTTTTAACAGGAGCAACTTTAACAATAAATTCAGGTGTTACGGTTACCGTACAAAATGAGTTTGTAGTGGATGGACCTTCATTACCCAATACAGTTGTATTTCAAAATGGTTCTACTTTGTTGCAAAATACTGATGCAACCAACAGCGGTTCAATTCGTTATATAAGAAATTCTTCACCAATTATTCAATATGATTATACGTATTGGTCAAGTCCTGTTGCAAATCAAGTGTTAAGTGCATTTTCTCCCAACACAAACGCAAATCGTTTTTATGTTTTTGATCATACAGTAACAAATTATCAATGGTTAACAGTGAGTAATGCATCAGTAATGACTACAGCAAAAGGATATATTATTAGAGCTCCAAACACAATCAGTACAACCGTACCTGCACCATGGGCAGGAGAATTTTATGGTGTGCCAAATAATGGACCATATTCTATGAATGTTGTATTGAGTGGAAATGGTGACCGTAATTTATTAGGTAATCCATATCCAAGTGCTATTTTTGCAAATGATTTATATAATGAAAATAGTTCTGTATTAAATGGGAACTTCTATTTCTGGACACACAACACACCAATCACAGCTAACAATTATAATGCGAATGATTATGCATCGTATAATGGAGTTGGTGGAGTAGGTACTGCGGCTCCAACAACTGGGGTTAACACGTCTATACCTAGTGGTAATATAGGGGCCGGTCAAGGTTTCTTTGTTGGTGCTGCTGCATCTGGAACAGTTAACTTTAACAACACTATTCGTGTGTATGGTAATAATAACCAATTTTATCGTTCAGGTGGTATTAAAGTTGAAACAGAAAGCGTTGAAAAGCATCGTTTGTGGATCAACTTGATTAATAATCAAGGAGCATATAAACAAACTTTAATTGGGTATATACAAGGTGCAACCAATGAGAGAGATCAACGTTTTGATGCAGACTTAACAGAAGCAGGAAATTCAGTAAGTATTTATTCACTGTTAAATCAAGATAAATTGACTATTCAAGGACGTGCTCTTCCCTTCCAAGTTACAGATGTTATTCCGATGGGAGTAAGAACAACTTTAGCAGGTGAATATACTATCCAATTAGAAAATTTTGACGGGTTGTTTGTTCAAGGTCAAAATGTTTATTTAGAAGATAAATTGTTAGGCATCGTTCATGATTTAAAACAAGGAGATTATACGTTCTCTACAACCGGAGGAACAATCAATGATCGTTTTGAAATACAATTTGAAGAAGGAGCTTTGTCAGTTAACAATCCTAAAGACCTTTCCAATGCAATTATAGTGTATAAAAACAATGAAATAATCTTTGTTAATGCTGGTAATGAAATCATGACTGAGGTTAAATTATTTGATGCTAGAGGAAGATTAATCACAACAAAATCAAATATTCAAACTTCTGAGGTTCAGTTTGATGGATTACAAGTAGCCAATCAGCTACTTTTAATTCAAATTACAACCGAAAATGGTGAAAAAGTGACTAAAAAAATAGCTTACTAAAATAAAGAAATAAAATGCAAAAACCCTTGAGAAATCAAGGGTTTTTCTTTTTTTATGCAGTATGTTAATTATTAATGTTAAAAAATAGAACTGCATTTTATCGATTTTATTAACTTTTCAACGATTTGCTAATTTTAGCTTAACATCGTATTAACATATTTAGTATATTCACTAACTTAATTTTAAACCAATTTTTTAATTTATGATGAATAATTACATTCCTTTGGGTACACGTTTGGGGACGTGGCTCAAAACGAGAGAACCGGACGGACATTCGTCTTTCTCTTCTTCAAAAAAGCGATCATATGGATTATGGCTCGCTCAATTGTGGTTGTTCGTAGCTGTGCTTTTCTTTAATGATGTCTCGGCACAGTTCACTTACACACAAAATTTTAATACTAACAACGGAAGTTTTACGGGTGACTTTACGAGGTTTACCGGTGCAACTGCATGTGGAGGTACCGGTGGTGCAATGAGACGGAATATCTATTCTGGAGCAACCACAGGACAATTAATCTCTCCAACAGTAGGTACTTCAACTGGGGGTGCTACAACAGTAACTTTTGATTATAAAGTGGCCAACTGGAGTGCCAATACCGCTGGGACAGGTGCTGGATGGGGTTCATTTAATGTTCAATATGGTATGTCAGCAACAGGACCATGGACAACTGTATTTACAGTGAATGGCTCAAATCATGTCACTTCCGGCAGCTGTGCTACATTTACTACTCCTTCTTTTAATCCTCCGGCAGGTTCGTTATTTATACGTTTTTCTGCTACTTTTGGAACTTCAGGAGATTATTTTTTAAATTTTGATAATGTTTCTGTAACTCAATTAGCTCCACCATCATGTGAAGGCCAACCTAATGCGGGTACTGTTTCAGCAAACATTGCTTCAGGTTGTTCAGGACAAACATTGTCATTATCATCAACTGGATTATCAGTTGGTTTAGGAATTTCTTATCAATGGCAATCTTCACCTGATGCTTCAGATTGGACAAATATTTCTGGTGCAAATAGCACATCTTATTCAACGTCTGCAACTGCTGGTTTAACGTATTACAGAGTAGTTACTACATGTAGTGGTAGTGGTCAGTCAAACGAAAGTAATGCAGTTGCGTTTAATGGTTTAAGTTGTGGTTCTATTAATATTCCAGCTACTGGTTCTGCCAACGTTAGTTGTGGTTCGAGTACTTTGATTTATGATAACGGTGGACCAAGTGGTCAATACACTAACAACAACAATGGATTTATTGTTTTAGAAAACTCTGGAACAGGTGTAATCACTTTATCTGGTTCAATTCTAGGCTTTGAAACATGTTGTGATGGTTTAAGAGTTTACAGTGGTGTTGGTACAGGTGGTACGTTATTGGCAACAATTACGGCAACCGGATCAATTACTCCTATTGTATCTGCTCCAGGTCAAGCATTAACGGTTCAGTTATTTTCTGATGTTTCTGCTGTGTTTGATGGTGTTGCTTTGCAAGCTGTTTATTCTGGAGTTTGTGCTTCATGTTCAGGAGCTCCAAGTAATTTATTAGCTGCTTTTTCAAGTACAACTGATGCTAATTTATCATGGAATGCGGCAATACCAGTTCCAGCAGATGGATATGAATGGGCGGTAACAACTTCTGCAACTCCACCGGTTTCAGGAACTTTAACTACAGGTTTAACAGCTAGTATCGGTTCTTTAGCTCCGGCAACTCCTTATTATTTACACGTTCGTTCAGTATGTGACGAAGGTGTTGATTATAGTTCTTGGAGTACTTCAAGTGCTTTTACAGCACCAACAGTAACATCTGTTCCATGGACAGAAGGTTTTGCTACAACAACCTTACCAACTCAATGGTCAAATAATGGATTTGTTGTAGGGTCTTCTACTGGTGCAGGTGGAAATCCAGGAAATACAATATATAAAAATTTATATAGTTCTTTCCCATCAGGAGATTTTAGTACTCCTAATTTAGGAACTATAGCCGCTAATCAATTGTTGTCTTTTGATTATCGTTTAGCTAATTTTTCTTCACCTTATGATCCACCCGCTGCTGGTTCAGGAAATTATCAAGTTCAAATTTCTACGAATTATGGAGCAACATATACTACTTTAGAAACAGTAGTTAATGACGGTGTAGCAGGTTGGAGAACTAAATCGTATAGTTTAGCAGCTTACGCAGGTCAAGATGTTAGAGTAAGAATTATTGGAACATGGATTTCTGGTGATTATTATTTGGCATTTGATAATTTTGCCGTAACTGCTTTGTGCGAGGGAACACCTAATGGTGGAACTGTGAGTGTAACTTCTCAATCAGTTTGTCCTTCTTTCCCAGTGGCACCTATCACCGTAACAGGAGCTTCAATTGATGCTGGGATTACATATCAATGGGAACAATCTACTGATGGCGGTACCTCTTGGGGTAATGCTGTGGGAGGTACCGGTGCAACAACCTTAACTTACCAACCACCTGTTTATGCAGGAACAGTAATTTTATACCGTTTAAAAGTAACGTGTACAAACTCATCTGAAGAGGCTTTTTCAACTACATCTGAAATTAATGGTAATCCAAGAGCGGTTCCTTTTACGGAAACTTTCTCTGATTTAGCAACATTAACCGGATGGAGTACTTCAGGATTCAGTGTTGGTGCACTTAGAGGTGCTACAGGAAATCCTGGTAATAATGCGTTAGCTAATTTATGGGCCTCTGCAACTACTGCTCAATTAACTACAGCAAGTTATGGAACAATAACAGCTGGTCAAGCGTTAATGTTTGATTATAAATTATCAAATTATGCTTCTCCTTATGATGCTCCTGCAGCAGATTCAGGTAGTTTTGAAGTATTTGTGAGTACAAACTGTGGTGTGTCATATACATCTTTAGGCGTTACAACAAATGACGGAGTAGCGGGTTATAGATCAAAAGTATATTCTTTAGCTCCATATGTTGGGCAAGAAGTAATGGTGAGAATTTTAGGAACATGGGTGTCTGGTGATTATGATTTATCTATTGATAATTTATCAATCATGGTACCTCCTCCAACAATCACATCTTTTGATCCGATTTCTGTATGTGAAGACAGTGAAGCAACTATTACACTTACCGGTAATTATTTTAGTAATGCTTCAAGTGTAACAATTGGATCTACTGAAACAGTATTTAATGTTGTTAATCCAACAACAATTACTTTTACTGTTCCAATTGGTGCAACTACTGGTTTAGTTTATGTAACTACACCTGGAGGAACAGCTGTTTCTTCTGCTAACTTAACAGTTTATACTTATCCTGTAAATAATCCAATTACAGGTCCGGATGATAAAGTTTGTAGCAATGGTACATTACAATTAACTCCTGGTGGAGCTGGTTCAGATTGGTCTTCTTCAAACGAAGCTGTAGCTACTGTTGATGAAAATGGTTTAGTGAGTGGAGTTTCTGCTGGTACAGCCGTAATTTCATTCTCTATAACTGACTTCGGTTGTACAACCACTCAAGATTATACTGTAACGGTATATGAGCAAGTTGTTATTACAACTCAACCACCTTCAACTAAATCAATCCAAACCGGAACAACTTCAACAGTTTCTGTTGCAGCAACTGGTGATGGTTTATCATATCAATGGTATTATTATTCATTTGATGCAGATGACTATGTAGAAGTTGAAAACGGAGATAATTTCTCTGGAGTGGATACCGATACATTATCAATAATTGACACTCCTGAAGAATTTGATGGATACGAGTTTTACTGTATTGTATCTGGAACTTCACCATGTGAAGCTGTACAATCTTCAAGTGTTGTTATTTCTGTTGGAAATACGGCAATTACTACAGATGTTGCTAATCAATCACTTTGTGATGGTGGTTCAGCAACGTTTTCAGTTGAAACTTCAGGTGATGTAGATACTTACACTTGGTATGAAAATGCTGGTTTAGGATTTGTTCCTGTTTCTACTTCAACGAGTGGATTGACTTATTCAGGTGACGGTACAAATTCTCTTACTATTAGTGGTATAACAACTGCAAATAACAACTACACTTATTTCGTAGTAGTTGAAGGCCCTGCAAATTCTGTGAATTCTTCTGTTGGAGTATTAACAGTTGGGGCATCAGTTGGTGTTTCATCTCAGCCTGTAAACACTTCATCATGTTATTCAGGAGGTTCTACTAGTTTTGTAGTAGAAGCAAGCGGAACACCAAGTTCTATTTCTTGGGTATATTCTACTTCTGCTAGTGGTCCATTTAGTCCAGTTGTAAATAATACTCCAACAGGTGTTACCTATAATACAACTGTATCTGGAACATTAGGTATAACAACTGCGTCCAATACACCAGTAAACACCTATTACTATCAAGCAATTGTAAATGGAGTTGCTCCATGTACAAATGCCGAATCAAATGTAGTTTCTTTAACAATTGATAATCCAACCATTTCAACTCAGCCAACTGCTGGTAGCGTTTTAAGAGGTTCTTCAAGAACATTTACGGTTGCTAGTTCAACACCTGGTGCTACCTATCAATGGCAAAGAGCTGCTGTAGTTGGTGGACCATATACTAATGTTGTGGATAATACGCCAGCTGGAATTACTTATTCCGGTGCTGATTCAGCTACGTTAACTGTAACAACTTCTGGTGCTGCAGCTACTGGAGGAGGTAATTTCTATCGTGCTGTTGTTTCTTCACCTTCAACTTGTTCTGTAAACTCAAATGGTGTAGCATTAACTATTTTTGATTACTGTGCAATTCCAACTGCAACAAGTACTGCGTCATTTTTCAATGCTTTCACTACTACAGGTGGTTTAACAAATATCAATAATACAGCTTCTGGTTTCTCTACAGGAGGTTATGGTAATTTTACAGCTCAATCAGCTTCTCAATACCAAAATTCAGCTGTAAGTTTCACAACTCAATTAACAGGAACAACAGTAGGTGTTGCAATTTGGGTGGATTGGAACCAAGATGGTACTTTCCAAACAACTGAGCGTGTTTATAATACAGGTTCTTATGTTTCAACTGCATCAGGTTCATTTACAGTTCCTGGAACTGCATTGTTGGGAGCTACAAGAATGCGTATTGCTATGGATTTTAATGCAACAAGCCCTGCTGCTTGTCCTGCTACCGGTGGTAGAAGAGAAATTGAGGATTATACCTTTATTGTAGTTCAACAACCTGCTTGTGAAGGTACACCTGCTGCTGCAACTGTAGTTTCTTCAGTTGCAAATGTTTGTTTCTCAGGAACATCTACTTTAACAGCCAGTGGATTCTCTACTGCTGAGACAGGTTTATCATACCAATGGTATAATACTTCTGGTGCTATTTCAGGTGCTAATAGTGCTACATATACTACACCGGTATTAACCGCTCCTGAAACATATTATTTCAGAGTTACTTGTGCTAATAGTGGATTGTTTGAAGATTCTAATAGCGTAACAATAGGTGTAAACGAACCTGCTGTTGTTTCTACAACTCCAGGTGAGCGTTGTGGAACGGGTACAGTTGATTTATCAGCTGAAGGTTCATTAGGTACTACCTTAAATTGGTTTACAGCTCCAACAGGAGGTCAACCAATCTTTACAGGTTCTACATTTACAACGCCTGTTTTAAATACAACTACAACCTATTATGTTGCTGCTTCAATTGGTTCTTCAGTTGAGTCTGCCGGTAAAGCATCTTCATCAGGTGCAGATGGTAGCTTTGTATCAACAAATTATGGTATTGTATTTACTGCAACCAATGCATTAACAATCAATTCTGCAGTTATTTATCCGGTTGGTACTGGTACAGTAACAGTTGCCCTTTATAACTCTGCTGGTACAGAATTATTATCAACTGCTGCTATTTCGGTAACAGGTACTGGAATAGCTACTCCGGTTACTTTACCGTTAAACTTTGCAGTTGCTCCTGGTACAGGATATAGATTGTTAGTTAAAGCTTCAACTGGTATTACCGGTTTAATCAGAGACTTTACAAATACGTTCCCTTACAATTCAGCCAATATGTCTGTAACAGGTGGTTGGACAGGTTCTTCTAGTACAGCTTACTACTTCTTCTACAACATGCAAGTAGCTACAGGATGTACTTCTAACAGAACGGCAGTTACTGCAACTGTAACAGCTCCACCTGCATTAACATTAAGTGGTGCTTCAACAGCAATTTGTAATGGTGAAACTTCTTCTTCTGTAACTGTAACATCAAATGTTGCTGACTATGATACATATACATGGTCTCCAAGTGAAGGTGTAAATGGTGATGCTACTAACGGATTTACATTTAATCCAACAGCTACCACTAATTATGTTCTAACTGCAACAAATTCAGTTACAGGTTGTGCTAATACAGCTCCTTACTCAGTAACAGTTAATGCGTTACCTTTAGCATACACTATTTTACCTGCAAACCCTGCGGTATGTTCTGAAAATGGTACAGCTGTGTTATTGTCAACATCATTGCCAACACCAGGTTCAGTAACCATTCCATTCGGAACAAATCTTCAATCAGAAGGTACTAACCCTGCTGTTTATCCTGCTACTATTAGTGGAATTCCTGCAGGTGCAACTATTTCTTCTGTTCAATTGCAGTTTACGAATGTTAATGCAATCAATGGTTCATATAGAAGTGAGATTAGAGTAGCTTTAACAGGTGCTCACACATTAGCGGCTACACAAATTTCAACTTTAGCTTCAGGTGGTTTAATTTCACCAAATCCAACTGTTAATGTAACAGGATTTACGGCTACTAGTGGTACAATTAATCTTGTTTTAACTGAAACATTTAATGATGGAGGTGCTGATGCTGGAATTATTGATGCAACCTTTGGTTCTGCTCAGTTAGTAATTAACTTCACAGCTCCTTCTGTTACAACAACTTGGGCTCCTACAACAGGATTATATACAGATGCTGCTGCAACTGTAGCTTATACTGGTGGTAATGCTGCTTCTGTTTACGCAAAACCAACGGTTGAAACAACGTATACATCTACTGTAACTACAGCAATTGGAAGCTGTGTAAGAACTGCTACTACAACAGTAGGAATTACACCAGCCACTCCTTGGTATGCTGATACAGATAGTGATGGTTTTGGAAATAGCGAAGTTATTTTCATGGCTTGTTCACAACCGGTAGGTTACGTAGCTGTAGGTGGCGATTGCAATGACAACAATTCAAGCATCAACCCAGGAGCGACAGAAATCTGCTACGATGGAATTGATCAGAACTGTAATGGTAGTACAACCGATGGTTGTCCTGTAATCTTAGCTCGTTTACGTAATGACAATTGCGGAGCAACGCTAACAGCGATTAATCAAGCTTTGAGAGGAGATTTCTTCTCATCAAGCATTCCAAATGGAGTGGCGTTAAATGGATACCGCTTCAGAGTAACCAATATGACAACCAATGTTGTTCGTGTAGT
>NZ_AUDM01000026.1 GCF_000425465.1 Flavobacterium filum DSM 17961
AACTGCGAATGCCATTGATGTAGCCGTATAAATAGATTTTTAAAAATACGCGAGTATCAAAACTTGGTCGACCTTCTGATTTTAAAACTCTTGGCGTAAATCCTAATTTTTCTAAATCGATACTACCTACAAAAGCGTCAATAAATCGAACAGGATTGTCAGCTGATATAGTATCTTCTAAACTCGATACTTGTAACTGGTTACGGGAAATTCCTTGTATATATTGCATCACTAAATATACATAATTTACGTTTTTCTTACAAGTTTTTCGTTATATTTGTTAAAAAGATTGTGGAGGTTTTTTCACAGTCTGACGTTGTGCGTCAGCATTTAACAACGGTACTGAAAAACAAATCCTTACATAAAATGACTTGACAAATCAAATTTTATTGAAAAACAATTGTTTCCTAATTGGGAAATTTGTATTTTTGACAAAAATTATGAATGAAGCCAAACTTTGACATAGAATTATTGCCCGAAGCCATTGAGTTTTTAGAAAACCTTGACGATAAATCAAGAGAAAAAATTTATTACAATATTAAAAAAGCTCAATTTGTAAACGACAATGAATTGTTCAAAAAGTTAAACGACTTCATTTGGGAATTTAGGACTTTGTACAATGGAAAAGTATTCCGACTTTTTTCATTTTGGGACAAATCAGATGGTAAAGAAACTTTGGTGGTGGCGACACACGGAATTTTAAAGAAAACTCAGAAAACGCCAACAAAAGAAATTAAAAAAGCGGAAGAAATTAGAAAACAATATTTAGAATACAAGACAAAAAAATAAATAATATGGCAACCAATAAATTTAAAACCGTTTCGCTTGACACAATGATTGACAAACACATTGGAAAGCGTGGAACAAAAAAGCGAGAAGCATTTGAAAATGAGTTGAGAATTGACTTGTTAGGACAAGCCATAAAACAAGCTCGACAAGAACGAAATATGACACAAGAAGAATTAGGAGAACTTGTAGGTGTTCAAAAAGCTCAAATTTCAAAAATTGAAAACAGTGTGAAAAATGCAAGATTTGAAACTATTATGAAAGTTTTTGAAGCTTTGGGTGCGAAAGTGAACTTTAATGTTGAACTGAATAACAAAAAGTTAGCGTACTAAAAACTATGCCGAACGCACAATCGAGTAGACTGCCCCACTAGAAACTAGCAGGGAGAGCCTCTCACACCACTGAGCATACGGGTCACGTACTCGGCGGTTCGCAAAGAGATGGGTTGAGTTGAATGTAGATTTCCGT
Source organism: Flavobacterium filum DSM 17961 (assembly GCF_000425465.1). Lineage (GTDB taxonomy): Bacteria > Bacteroidota > Bacteroidia > Flavobacteriales > Flavobacteriaceae > Flavobacterium > Flavobacterium filum. The sequence goes on from NZ_AUDM01000026.1 coordinate 1,255, forward strand.
ATCTTCTAATTTCTTTTTATCACTTAAAACCAATATATTTACGTGATAATGAATTGAAATCAGTTCGGATAGAGGTTTTTAGACGAACTGAGGCTAGCGGTAATTTTAACAGACCCTTTTCAATGACAAAAAAAACGACCATTTTAATAAGTTTCATTGGACTTAAATTCTTGCTGCAATTTTTACTATTAAGTAGTGAGTATGACTTGCAGCGAGACGAATATTTGCATCTTGACCAAGCAAATCATTTGGATTGGGGTTATCTTTCGGTTCCACCCTTCACTTCTTGGACATCTTATATTATACAATTACTAGGCAATTCAGTTTTTTGGATTAAATTCTTCCCTGCCTTGTATGGGGCGTTGACAATTTATATCGTTTGGAAAGCCATCGAAGAATTAAATGGAAATCTGTTTGCGTTGATCTTAGGTGCAACTTGTGTTTTATTTTCTGCTCTTTTGCGATTGAATATTTTGTATCAACCCAATTCTTTTGACGTACTAAGTTGGACTGTTTTATATTTTATATTGCTAAAATATATCAAAACAAATCATTTAAAGTGGCTATATATAGGAGCAATAGCATTTGCAATAGGTTTTTTAAATAAGTATAATATTGTTTTTCTTTTAATTGGACTTGTACCTTCATTATTGATTTCAGAGTATAGAAAAATATTTTTAAAACCCGCTTTATACTTTGCTATTTTGGTAGGTTTGATTTTAATCTTGCCTAATCTTGTTTGGCAATACAACAATAATTTTCCAATCTTTCATCATTTAAAAGAATTGGCAGAAACACAATTAGTAAATGTTAATAGATTTGATTTTTTGAAAAATCAGTTGTTCTTTTTTATAGGTTCACTAATCATAATCTTTGCTTCATTTTATGCTTTGCTTTTTTACAAGCCTTTCTACAAGTATAGACTATTCTTTTACTCTATCCTCTTTACTTTAATAGCTTTTATTTATTTTAAGGCAAAAGACTATTATGCCATTGGGATTTACCCAATTTACATTGCTTTTGGTTCTGTTTATATGGCAGAAATGCTAAAAGACGGTTGGAAAAAATATTTGCAACCCGTTGCAATTGCAGTTCCCTTACTAATATTTATTCCAATTTATAATGTTGCGTTTCCTAATAAAAGCCCAGAATACATTGTTCAACATTCAGAAAAGTATAAAAAATTAGGTTTACTGCGTTGGGAAGACGGCAAAGACCATTTATTACCGCAAGATTTTGCTGATATGCTGGGTTGGAAAGAATTAGCCTTGAAAGTTGATAGCCTATATACAAAACTACCAAATAAAGAAAAAACACTAATTCTATGCGACAACTATGGACAAGCAGGAGCAATAAATTATTATACACGACAAAATATAAGGGCTGTTTCATTCAATGCTGATTATATAGAATGGATTGACCTTACCAAAAACTATGTGAACTTAATCAGAATTAAAGAAGTAACTGAAACTTATGCTGAACTTAAAGAAACAGCACCTTTTTTTGAAAATTCATCTATTGCAGGTTCCGTAACCAACAAATATTCAAGAGAATTTGGAACTTCTATTTTTGTATTTATTGGTTCAAAAATTGACATTAATAAAAGAATTAAAGTTGAAATTGCTGATATAAAAAATTATCGCTAACAGCCAAACCGCCATTGCCGGATTTTCTTGGCTTCTACTCTATTTTTCTATCTTAGCTGACTGTTTGCAGTTCGCTGACTTCTCAACAGTCGATTAGTTGCAAAACGTAACCTTAATTACATCTAACACTAATCCCAAAATAAAATGAATACCAATATCAAATCTGTAGACGAATATATTGCTACCTTTCCAAAATCAATTCAGTTGACTTTGAGTACAATTCGAAAAGTAGTTCTTGAAAACGCACCAAACGCTGTAGAAAGTATTTCTTATGGAATGCCGGCCTATAAAACGCACGGAAAGCCGTTGGTGTATTTCGCTGCGTTTAAAAAACATATTGGATTTTATGCCACACCCACCGGCCATGCTGAATTTAGTAAAGAACTCTCAAAGTATAAACAAGGAAAAGGTTCGGTACAGTTTCCGTTGGATCAAGTTCCGTATGAATTGATAGCAAAGATGGTTGACTTTCGAGTGAAAGAAAATGATATAAAAGCAACCAGATGAACAATTATTAAATCAGCATCAATTTTTTAATCGTTCGTCAACATAATTCTTAGATAAGGTTTTTACGTTTATTTTGAAAAAAACTATTTATTTATTGTTTATCTCTCCAGATAACTAATAAAAAAACATACTATTATTTCAAATTATCTTTACTTCCCGTCAACAGCAAATTTGTTTTTCACCAATTGTCCGTCTTTCATAATGACCCAGAAATTATTTTCCGGTTGAGCAATTAAATCAATGTCTTCCAACGGATTACCGTCCACTAATAGTAAGTCGGCTAAAGCCCCTACTTCAATCACTCCAATTTTTCCTTTATATGGACTTCTATTGCCGGAAAGAGCTAGTAAACGTCCATTATCGTAGGTTGCCATCTTCAGAATTTCATACGGAGTAAACCATTTTTTAAGTTTCAAAAGATATTGATTTCGTTCCTCATTCAACCAAGGCTCAAATAGGAAGTCGGTACCCCACGCCAATTGTACTTTCATTTTTTTAGCCAATGGCCATAAGGTTTCTTGTCCATCAATCACCGGTTTGCGTTTTTCTCTTCGCAAGGGATCCATGTCCGGAGTATCACTCACCAAGTTTTGAGTACTCAGCCAAACTTTATTTTTTTTAATGAGTCGCATGGTTTTCTCGTCTAACAATTGACCATGTTCGATGCATTTTACGCCTGCTTTAATAGCTCTTTCAATTGCTCGTGGTGTGTAAGCATGAACGGTTACATACGTTCCCCAATCTTCTGCACTTTCTACGGCGGCTCTCATTTCATCAAAAGTATATTGGGTAACATCAACAGGATCATAGGCAGATGAGGTACCCCCGCCTGCCATGAGTTTAATTTGACTGGCTCCAAAGCGTAAATTCTCACGCACTGCTGTTAGCACCTCATCACGTCCGTCTGCTATAAAAGTGGCACCAAAATTTTCCGCTCTTGAAATGGGTCCAAAAAACCGTCGTGAACGCTCTTCCGGTGAACGTAAATCACCATGACCCGCAGTTTGACTGATCATTGCACCTGAAGGCCAAATTCGAGGCCCTTTTGCCACACCATTGTCTATCGCTTTTTTCAGGTCAAAAATGGGTCCGCCCACATCACGAACCGATGTAAAACCTTGTAGTACCATTTTCTCTGATTCCACAAATACTTTTTTATACAAATCTTCGGGCTTAACATCAGGCATCATCATATCTCGCATGGTTAATGAACCAAATACCATGTGAACGTGTACATCAATTAATCCCGGAATTAGTGTTTTACCGGTACCATCAATCACTTTTGTTTTGGGTGTGACATTAATTGGAGTAGCCGAAATTACTGCGATTTGATTTCCTTTTATGAGTACGTGTTGATTGGCCAATACTTTGTTTGTTGACCCATTAAACACCGCAACGTTTTGAAATACAACTGCTTCGTAAGCTTCTTGTGTCCAAACTTGTACTGTTGCCAGTAGAAAAAATACCGAGGACAAAAAAAACTTACCCAAATAGAATTGGTGAGTGAAGAACTGTCTCATATTAAAGATAATTAACAATTAAAAATGCATTTCATTTGAATATATAGTGAATCAATCCCATTGATAACAAATAGTCAATGTCTATTCTCAAATTTAGTTATATTTTTTAAACTTACGATTTCTTTTTCCTAAAAACAAATTTGCCATTTGTGTAAGCAAATGATTAAAGAATACATTTTGCTTTACTTACATTTCATATAAGTTGTAAAAAATAATTCATTCTGACTATCACTTTGAGATTTTCAATAAGCAAAATAAATTAGAACTTAAAAAAGTATTTCAAAAAAAATAATTTTGAATCTTTCTATTCATTTAATGAAATAAAATACATTTTTATTGTTTATCAATAAATATTTATTATTTTTGGAGTGTAATTTTAAATTAAACACTCATGTCAAAAACTAACAATTTCGTATTTTGGAGCCTATATACAGTCGCATGGCTCATTTTTGTAGGTTTATCAATTGAAACCGGAGGATTATTAATCAATTTCATTTTTAGTATTTTTAAGCCGGAACTTGTTCAAAATTTATATCAAAAATTAGACATGATGTCTATTTTGAAAAAAAGTGAGATTATCTTTTTCGGGCTGTATGGCTTTATATTAACAATTGCTCTTCTTAAAACTCTTTTGTTTTACATTATCATTGTACTGATGCATAAAATGGATATGCAAAAGCCATTTAACACTTTTGTATCCAAACAAATTTTAAAAGTCAGTTATCTCACTTTATCCATTGGCTTTATTGGATATATTGCCGGAAAAATCACGTCAAGTTTGCACTATCATCATGGATTTTCAACAGCACATCTCGACCAATTTTGGAATGACAGTCAAGCCTTTATTTTAATGGGAGCTGTAGTCTATATAATTGCCATTATTTTTAAAAAAGGGGTTCAACTTCAAACGGAAAACGAATTAACCATCTAAGCTATGCCGATTATCATCAACCTAGACGTAATGATGGCAAAACGAAAAATGTCATTAAACGAACTGTCCGAAAAAGTAGATTTGACCCTTTCTAATTTGTCTATTCTAAAAACCGGTAAAGCCAAAGCCATTCGGTTTAGCACCCTAGAAGCCATTTGCAAGGCATTGGATTGCCAGCCCGGTGATATTTTGGAATATAGAGAGTAATGTGTCAATTAGACAATGTGCCAATTGGGCAATGTGTCAATTGGGCAGTTGGGTGATTGGGTGATTGGACTTTTAGTTAATTATGTTGTTCTTGAAAAATGCCTAGTAAAACATCACCTTCCAGCATACGGGTGGGTGATTTTTCCAATTCGGTTAATACTCTTTTGATGGAAAACGGATTTAAACCTAATTTCAAGCCTAATTGATACATAAACTCATGTTCGCGTTCATGGTGATGGTTGTCACAATGCGAAAGCAAAGCCAAACGATAAAAATGCTCAATGCGTTTAAACTCTGATTTAAAAACTAAGAGTTCGTTTGGAATCGAAAATAATTCTTCAAAATCGGCATCGCGAACCTTAAGTTCTTCTGCCACCATTTTGATAAATTCATATTCCCGTTCATGTAATTGCCCATCTACTTTTGACAATTCAATCATGTCTCCAATCAAACTTAATTTTTCTTTATACGTAATCATGTATCCAAATTTTTTGGCTAATTTAGTTTTTTCAATTTAGTTAACAAAAAATGAAGTTTTTTTTTACCTTACTTTTCTTATTCGGACTACTCCTTTTTGTGCAACAGCTGTTTGCTCAACAGCGATGTACAACTTTTGATATAGAAGCACCTTCCCTTCAAACAACAAAAAAAATTTGGGTCTATTTGCCTTTGAACTATGATACATCCACCAAAAAATACCCGGTACTCTACATGCATGATGCACAAAATTTGTTTGATGCCAAAACTTCCTATGCCGGCGAATGGAATGTGGATGAAACCTTAGACAGTTTAAAAGCTAATGTGATAGTAATTGGTATTGAACATGGCAATGCAAAACGTTTGGAAGAATTGACTCCATACGCACATGAAAAACATGGCGGCGGAAAAGCAGATGCCTATTTGGATTTTATCATCAACACCTTAAAACCCCATGTTGATAAAACGTACCGAACTAAAACTAATGCCAAACACACCACTATTTTTGGTAGTTCATTAGGCGGATTGATTTCCTATTATGCTATCCTAAAACATCCGGAAACCTTTGGAAAAGCAGGTATCTTCTCCCCTTCTTTTTGGTTTACTGAAGATATTTATACTTTAGCGGAAAAGACGGAAAAAATCAACGCAAAACTCTATTTCATGTGTGGCGATAGCGAAAGTGAAGATATGGTCACTGATTTTACCAAAATGACGACTTTGGTTGAAAAACGAATCTGCAAAAAATCAAACCTGCAACAAGTCATCATCAAAGGTGGTAAACACAATGAAAAATTATGGCGAGAACATTTTGGGGAAGCAGTGAAATGGTTGTTGGAATAGTTTTCGGTTGTTGGTTGTCTGTTATCTGTTGTATGTTAATGAAAAAAAAAAAATACATTTCATTGGTTTAACTCTTATCTTTGTATCTTAAAATAAAAAACTCAGTAACTCAGTAACTCAGTAACTCAGTAACTCAGTAACTCAGTAACTCAGTAACTCAGTAACTCAGTAACTCAGTAACTCAGCAACTCAGCAACTCAAAAAACATGAACAACAACGATATCATCAAAAAACTCCGTGTAGCCCTTCAACTTCGCGATGACCAAATTGTAGAAATTTTGCAATTGGTTGATTTTCGTATTTCGAAAGCGGAATTAGGAGCATTTTTTCGTAATGCTGACCATCCTAATTATATGGAATGTGGCGATCAGGTGTTACGCAATTTTTTAAACGGATTGGTCATTCACCTAAGAGGAACAAAAGAAAGCCCAAAAAACCCAATGGACGTTATCAAAAGCCATAAAGCCAATCCATCCCAACCAACAGAACAAAAACCAAAACAAAATACGCCACCAAAAAAAGGTAATGCACCAAAAAAACCTTTTCAAGCTTCAACTTCAAAACCGAAAATCAAGAAAAGTGATGTGGTAGAAAAAGTAAAATACAAAAACGGTAAGTTGAAGAAATAAAAAAAATGTCCTCCGAAAACAGAGGACATTTTTTATTGTTATCAGTAAGGCAGATTACAAAGCAATCTTTCTGGTTAACCACTCCCCTTCTGCTGTTTTCACTTGCACAATCAATACTTGATTGGCCACTGCACTTAAATCAGCCGTGAAAGTAGCATCATTTACATCCGTCGCAGCTTTTACCATACGACCACGCATATCAAATATTTTAACTTCTGAAATGGTTGTATTTTGAACCGCTACATGCATATTTTTTTCTTGTGTATACACTACAACATTCGAAGAAAGAACAGGATTTTCAACAGACAACGTAGATTGATAAATCAATTCAAAACGCTCATTAAATACACCTGTAGCCGTTGTAAATGAGTAGCTTCCGTCTTTTAAATTGTGTTCAGCTCCGGTAACATTATCTCTTACATATACATTTTGATCGTTGGCAAACAAACCATCAAAAGCATGCAAAGCGATTTCATACGTACCGGCACTATTAGTTTTGAAGGCTAATGGAACTACATCAGTTGCTTCAAAAGTAGCTCTTTGTTGTACCGCTAATAAGGTTCCTTCAACAATTGACGTTAAAGCTAAGGCACTATCATTGATGTAATTTCCGTCTAAACCGCTATCTAAACCGTTTGTAGCGTCTTCTCTGTAACCAACGGCCATACTTCCTACCACTGTATTGTTATTTTTCAATTGCAACCAAACACGTGAAGCAGCTGAATCTTGTGCATTTCTATAAAAAACTCCTGTTCCTGTTGCTCTTTGATCGTTGTTGAACTGTAAGTTATTTGCAGCAGTTGCTTTTACAATAAACCCTTGACCCGGTTGAATGTTATCTACAGCGTGAGGTCCATCACTAAATGTACCACCAATATAGGTAACATAAGCCGAACCGGCCGCACTGTTTGTTTTTCTCCAGAAAAATAAATCACCATCTATCACACTGCTGTTATCATTGATAAACGTTTCAATGCTAATTGGAGACGGATATGGATTACCCACCGCATTATAACCACCACCCGCAGTTGAAAGTGCAATGGTCAAATCACCACTGTTTGGTTTCCCAATAAAGTTACCTTCCCAAACGGTTGGTGAAGTTGGATGATTATCCGGCATTCTGATTAAATATCCTTTTCCTGTTGCAAAACTGTTCGTACTTGGCACAATTGCTGCATACGCATCTGTTGTTGTATTATAAGTATAAAAACGATTGGCAACTGTTAACGGTGAAAAAGCCAATAAATTTTGGTTTTCAACCGGTGAAGACCATAAACCGTAATCCAAACGCATTAAGGCTTGGCTTTCTTGTTTTACGGTAATATCTCCACTGTTTGGGTTACCAGATCCTTCTTGCATTAAATAGGCTTCGTTTTCTAAGGTAAATGAGCTACCTGTTACAACAGTTAACCCTCCGCTTAACGTTACCACATCACCACTTGAAATCACCACAACAGCATCGTTGTTTACGGTTAAAGAACAAGCAATTACATTACCTGATGAAGTATAATCATAAGCAATAACAGCAGCAGTTGTAGCATCCGGAGCACCATTGTTCCAACTTCCACCCGAAGCGGAGGTCCAAGTAGTTGATTTACCGTATTCAAAAACAACATCAGCAGTGTTTACACAGTTACCATTGGTTAACGTCCAAGTTAAAGTATATATTCCGTTTCCTCCGGCCGGTGTAAAAGTAGCCGTTGGACTATTGACATTTGAAAATTGAGCAGTTGAATTACTTGGTCCACTTACCGACCAAGCACCTGAACCATAGGTTGGCGAATTACCCTCCAACACAACAGCCGTTGGCGTACAAAAATTTTGACCACTACCTACAGTGGCAGATTGCGTACAATTGCTTCCTAATGTAAATTGATTAGCACCTGTTAAAGTTGTAAAAGCAGTTGTATTGGTATAATCAGGAGATGTCACAGCATGACTGGTCGTTGTTCCAGATTCACGTTTTAGCATTACTACAGTACCGGTAACGGTATCACCTACTCCATCTAAAGTAACTCTATAACCAATTGAAGAACCACCGGTTTGACTAATTTCCCAATAACGGCTATTGTTTAAATTAACTGATGAAGGTAATGTACCCGGTAAAGCGGCTTCAAATTGCTCAATTCCCACCGTACTTGTTCCTGTTAACGCAGTGTATTGATAGGTAACCGGTTTATAAACGCCCCCTTTACCAATTGGATAGGTAAAGCTAGTAGCAGAATTAAATACTTTATTCAAACGACCGTTTACATAGCGAGAAGCGTTTGCTCCGCTGATAGAACCACTAAGTGGAATTGTCAATGCAAAACTTCCTGTTGTAGCAATACCATCTGTAAATTCTAACGTAGAAGTTGTAAAATCTTGATTCAATGTTACTCCAGCAGAACGATTAATGGTCATTGTTCCTGTAATCGTATTGGCTGTTGATAACGTAAATACACCTGTAGCAGCTCCTCTAAATTCATAACTCGCTCCGGAGTTATAAGTCGCATTTACATTTGTTGTATTCACAGAACCTTGAACTCCCGTAGCATTTGCTGTAATCATTTTTGCTCCGGAACTTATTGTAAAATCTCCATTGGTTTGTACTAAACCACCACCATCTACAACAAAAGTACCGCAGTTGATGGTACCACCTGAATTCACCGTAATGTTTCCTCTCCAAGGAGCATTATTATTTCGGCTTAATATGATGTTACTGCCCATCACTAAAGTTCTGGTATTGTTTACCGTAAAGTTAGTGTAAGTCACATTACTTGGAGTTGAAAAAGTAACGGTTTGTGGAGTACTACCAGTCAACACAAAAGTACCGTTTACTACACCAGTATTACCGGTAGAAGTATCTAATATTGCTGAACCTGAAACAGTTATATTACCTGCAACATTCATAGTTGTAGTCGTTGTACTACTTGCCCAATCAATTACACCACCGGAATTGATAAAATTACCGCCAACTGTGATGGTACGAGCAGGGCTAGCATTATTCAAATTAAGTGTTTGTCCATTGGTAGAAGAAACCGTAAAGTTTCCATTAATGGTTGTAAGTCCACCCGAAGCACCTGCTAAATTATTAATTGCAGCGGATTGGCCTGTACAATTCCAAGTAAAATTACCAAAAGTTTGGCCTAAACCGGCAGATGGAATAGTACCGGTTATACCCGTTACTAAACAAGTAGAAGTAGCATTCCATGTAGCGGTTGGTATTGGACCACCATTTCTTGCATGTTGATACGTTCCTCCCGCAGCAATGGTTAAATTAGCTGCTGTAGATGTAATGGTACCCCCCGTACTTATTAATGTTCCATTTACAGTTGTTGAACTATTGGTTGCATTATATACTGAACCATCACCAACATTAGTAGCTGTTAACGTACCGTCAATCGTCATGGTTTCATTGGCTCCGGTAAAGGCGAGCGTCATTGAACGCGTACCTGATCCTGTTGAACCTCTTAATTCTAATGAAGAACCTGAATCAATGGAGCTACCAACATTATCAATGGTTATCGTACGTCCACCTCCTGAAGATGTAAAAGAAACCGTAACATTACCTGTGATGGTTAATCGATTTATAGTGCTATTGACATCAACATTAATATTTCGGGTTGTGTTGATAATAACATTATCTCCTGCTCCTGGAGCTCCACTTGGCGACCAGTTTCCGGCAGTATTCCATGCACCATTATTGGCACCTATCCAAGTTTTTTGTGCAACTGCAGTATTTACACTTATTGCAAAAACGATTAACATTAAAAATTGTAAAAATTTATTCATCTTATTTATAGATTAGTTGAACTCAAATAAAAAAAAACTAAAATGGTTATTTTAGATTCCATAGTAGATTAAAACATTAGCAAATGTAGTTTTGAAAACATACACTTACAAATTTATTATCGATAAAATACACATTTCATCGATAAAATGCAATAATTAACAATATTTTTAGGTTATGTATTACAAATATGCGTTTAAAATAAATTGTAATATTACCTAAAATACAACAAAATAGGTTGGGAAATGTGTTTTGGGAAATGTGGTATTGGGTGCAAACGTACAAAAAATATTTTTAGTAGTAAACAAAAAAGCCCGTCAAAAAAAATGACAGGCTTTTGAAATACATTATAAAAGGTTTAATGCACTACTTTCTTCGTGATTAATTGACCATTCGTTGATTTGATTTGAACAATCAATACTTGACTGGCAACACCTGATAAATCTAATGAAGCAACAGATGTATTCACTTCTTCTTGAGCCGCTACTTTTCTACCTCTGATATCAAATACGGTTAAAGAAGAAATTGTTTCATTTCCAGCATTGATTTCAAGAGCATTGTTTTTTGAGAATACTACTACGTTATTGAATGTTGGATTTTCAACCGACAACGTAGATTGATATACCAATTCAAAACGCGTATTGAATATTCCGCTATCCGTTGTAAATACATATTCACCTGTTTTCAAGTTGTGTTCTGCTCCGGTTACGTTGTCTTTTACATAAACAGCTTGTTCTTCGTTTTCAAATAAACCATCAAACGCTTGTAATGCGATGGTATATGAACCTGCTACATTTGTTTTGAATGTTAAAGGCACAACATCTGTTGGTTCAAAAGCAGCTCTGTGTTGAACGGCTAATGTAGCATTTTCTACTATTGAGTTCAAAGCAACCGCACTATCATTAATGTATGCTGCATCTAAATCAACATCTATACCGTTTGTAGCATCTTCTCTGTACCCTACTGCCATATTGCCAATGACTTCATTGTTTGATTTTAAATGTAACCAAACACGTGAAGCAGTTGCATCCTCTGCATTTCTATAAAACACGCCGTTTCCGGTAGTTCTTTGTGCATTGTTAAATTGTAAATCAGCTGCATTGGTAGCTTGTACAATAAAACCTTGACCCGGTTGAATGGTATTGAAAGCATGAGGTCCATCACTGAACGTTCCTCCGATATAGGAAACATAAGCAGAACCTGAAGCATTATTTGTTTTTCTCCAGAAGTATAAATTACCATTGATTACTCCGTTATTGTTAGCAATAAACGTAGCAATACTGATTGGAGAAGGATATGGATTACCCACCGCATTGAAACCAGTTCCGGTGGTTGAAAGTTCAATTGTTAGATCACCACTGTTTGGTTTACCCACAAAGTTCCCAACCCAAGCGGTAGGAGACGTTGGATGATTATCCGGCATACGGATTAAATATCCTTTTCCGGTTGTAAAGCCATTGGTGCTAGGTGTGATGGCACTATAGGCATCCGTTGTTGTATTATACGTATAAAAACGATTAGCCATTGTTAGAGGTGAGAAGGCCAATAAATTTTGGTTTTCAACTGGCGACGACCATAATCCGTAATCTAGACGCATCAAATCTTGGCTGTTTCTTTTTACGGTAATATCACCAGCGTTTTGATTGGTTGTTCCGCCTTGTAATAGAACAGCATTGCTTTCCAAAACAAATGAACTACCGGTTTCAACCGTAATTCCTCCAAATAGAGAAACAACATTACCAGCCGGTATCGAAACTACCGCACCATTATTCACAACTAAAGCACAAGCATCAATGTTTTCTGCTTCGGAATAGTTTGCGGAAATGATTGCTGTTACACCACTTGTTGGTACACCATTGTCCCAAGAAGGTGAAGGTGAACCTGACCATGTGGTTGTTCCTGTAGCAATAACCGCATTTCCATTCATGGTAACAGTTAAGCTACAAGCTGAATTGATGGCCACTACAGTATACGTTCCTAAGGCAGTTTGTGTACCAAATGAAAGAGCAGCACCTGTTCCTGCAACCGGTGAACCCACATCATTACCGTTTAATTTTAACTGATAACTGATACCGGTTTGAGAACCTGACAAGCCAACTAGCGTACCAGAACCACCCACACAAACTGTTCCTCCACCTGTTACATTGAAAGCGGTTGGTTGGAGACATGTAACATAACCAAATACTTTAACATCGTCTATTCTTAAATTTCCTGTACCTGTCGAACTTCTTGAACCATTTAGCCAGCCTTGAATTAAAAAAGGTATAGTTGTTAAATTATTAACCCCACTAACTGTTTGATTTATTGGAAGTAAAGCAGTATCAGGTGCATTTGCTGTATATGTTGAAATACCAGAAGCAATATTAAAAGAAATTGCAGATGGTCCGGCAGCAGTAGCTAATGAATTAAATTCAAAACTTGTTACTTCAATTACATATCCAGTATTAGCGGTTACAGTAAAATTAAAATTTTTAGCAGCTGCTTGGGTGGTTTCCCCCCATCCTCCAATACCTGCAATATATGGCTCATTCGGAAAGTTTGTTCCAGTAGTAACATTAGTCGTTATTGTGCCTGATGACAATGCCATATCAGAAACATTAACATTTACATTTTTTAAAGTATAGTTTATATAAGGAGATGTTGTAAAATCAAATTGAGCAATTACAGTAGGCAAGAGTACTATCACTATATTCCCACTCGTAATCTGATCAAAAGAACCCGAATTAGCGTGAAGTGTATAAGTAGAAGCTGCATCAAATTGAATAGTGCTGAATGTTGCTACACCATTTACTGCTTGAACAGTAAGTGTTCCACTGATGTTTCCGGTTCCGGAAGCTTGTGAAAGCGTGATATTTTGATTATAAAAGGTATCCACTGAATTATCAGGTCTTCTTGCTTCTACGGTAAAAGTCGTTAAATTCACTCCCACATTTCCTGAAGTTGGTACACCAACAAAAGCAATTTGATTGGCTACTGCTAATACAGTAATGGAACGCGTTACATCAGTAGCTGCATTGTAATTAGCATCTCCTGCTTGCGAAGCTGTAATATCAGCTGTTCCAACCCCTACAATGGTAATGGTATTTCCTGAAATGGTTGCAACTGCTGTATTTGAACTTTCGTAAGAAACCGTTAACCCTGAACTCGCTGTGGCTGTTAAAGCAAAAGGAGCTGTTCCAATCGGCACATTGGCTAATGTTCCAAATGTAATGGTTTGATTGGCCGGATTAATGGTAAATGTTATGGTTTGAGGAGCACTTGTACCTCCGTTATTTGTAGCTGTAAAATCAACATTAAATACACCGGTTTGTGTAGGTGTTCCTGAAATCACACCAGTAGTAGTATTTAAACTCAATCCATTTGGTAAAGTTCCACTACTGATGGCATACGAAGTAGGTGAAAAAGTTGCCACTAACGAATACGTAAAAGGAGCATTATATGTTCCGGTTGGTGAACCGGCAGAAATTACCGGAATAGCTTGATTCACGGTTAACACACCGCTGTCGTTATTCCAAATACCATTAGTTCCTCCGTAACGGAATTCTGTACTTCCTGTTTTTTGGTAACGTGAAGCATAATAATACGTTCCCGGAGCTAAACCGGTTGCAATATTTGCAAAATATTCATCATCATTTCCGGCATCACCTTGAAATGAAGCAGCTACCCACGTCCAACTTCCTGTATTAGGATTCGAATCTGTAGCACTATATCCAATCCAACCTGAAATTCCGGCACCTTGACCCGTATTATTAGTAATTCCAGGATCATATACTTTACTGAACACATTATAAACATCGCCTTGTGTGATAGTTCCTGATAAAGGATACTGTACATTACACCAGTTAACTAAATTTGAATTTACGGTAAGCGTTGCACTATCATTGTTCCAAACGCCACCTGTTCCACCATACGCATACGCACCTGAACCAATTTGATAACGGTAAGCATAAAAATACGAACCCGGCGTTATACCAGCTCCCAAAGAAGCTATAAATTCATCATTGTCACCCACATTGGTGTTGTATGAAGCAGGAATCCATGTCCAACTGCCTGAGTTAGGATTGGAATTGGTTGAACTATAACCCACCCAAGCATTTAAATTTGCTCCTTGACCGGCTGCTTCAGTTAAACCGGCTGCATATACTTGACCATACACACTAAATGTACTTCCTTCTGCAATGGTTTGTGATGTTGGAAATTGAAGATTACACCAGCTGATGGTGAAACCTGATAATGAACTTAATGTTCCAGAAACTAAAGCATTTGAATAATTGTATGCTAAATCTCTATGTATTACAGCATATTTATAAGACGTTCCAGATGCAACTGAATTATCTGTAAAAGATGTTGCACCAGATCCAACCGATACACTTATTACTGACCAATCGGTTGATACTACATTTGGACCACTTGTACCTCCAGCAACTGAATAAACACCTTGATCATTCATTACCGGCGTAGAAGCAGACAAATTTGTGGTTCTCAAAATAATTGTATTTTGAATACCGGTTGCTGAATCCGTACCATTTGTCCAACTAAAACCAATAGAATTACTTGTTATTGATCCACTTGTAAATGCAGATGCAGAAGTAGGTTTTGTTAAATCAGGAGTTGCAGTTGTAGAGGAATAAATAATAACATCATCAAAATATAATGAAGTTGAACCAGAAACTGAGCGAGAACTTACTCTACCTGAAAAATTTTGTGTTGTTCCAGAAGTATTTTGAGCAGAAGCATAAGTTAATCTAGTTAAAGTAGTCCCTATAGTAGCAATTGGTGTACTATTAGTTACTGTATTCAAAGTTCCACCCGCTGAAGCTCTAGCATTTGCATTACTTCCTATTGCCCAAGCAATTGTGATTCCATAATTATTATTTGGTACTGAAATAGTATTTGCATTTGTGTGAGCAACATTACTTCCAGTTGAAGAAGTTGTATGCAATAAAGAATTTGCACCAGTTCTCGCATTTGTTGTTGATGCTGAACCAGCAGTTGTCCAACCTGTTGTTCCATCTTCAAATCCTCCATTGGTTGGTGATTGTGAAAATGCTAAAAACGTCACCATCAACCCAAGAATGGCAACATACTTTTTAAACGTACTTTTACTTCCCGTAAAAGACGAACATGTAGAGTTAATCATAAATAAAAAATTTTAGTTTTTTTCGCTTTATTGGTTCAATGTGGTAAAAAGCGACGGCAAATATAACGTTAATATGTTACACTTGGTCGATAAACTAAAATTTTTATGTGAAGAAAATGTTATTTTATCTCATTCAAAATAAGGAAGATACGCTATGAAAGAAAACCCCCAAATTTGGGGGTTTCAGTTAGTTTATGACTATTTTTTTCAAAAGAGTTTGTCCGTTTTGTAAACCAATTTTTATCAATAGCAATTGTGGTGCATTTACGGTTAGAAACATGCTTTCTTGCATTTGAGTTAATCCGGTTTTGAAAAGTAATTGTTTACCGGTTACCTCCACTACTTCAATGCTTTGTAAAGGCGTGTTTAGAGATTGTACTTGCCAATTTCCGTTTTGTTGGAAAACAATTACGTCTTCTTTGTTGGCTTTCGGATTGTTTACCGATAAAGCTCCTTCTTCAAAAATCAATTCAAAACGCTCGTTAAATGTTCCGGCATTGCTCACAAATGAATAGGCTCCTTCCGCAAATGGATGCACTATATTCAATTGTTTATCGTTTAAAAACACTTGATAGTCAGTATCAAAAAGACCATCGTTTTGGGTCATATTAAATGTGAACGTTCCGTTTTGGGTGGTTTTAAATCCTAGCGGCACTACATCTGAAACGTCAAAAGGTAATGCTCTTGCTTGGATGATATACGGCTCAGTTTCTACAATCGTAAATAAGGCATCTTCACTATCGTTGATGTATTTTCCGTCTAAGGCTGCATCAATTCCATTGGTTGCTCCAGTCATGTAATTCACCAACACTTCGCCATAGAAACCATTCGGTCCTGTGGTTTGCACACGAATGCGGTTTTGTTCCGTTTCAGAAGCACTTCTAAAAAATTGATTGGCATTGTTTGCCACTCGCATGCCGTTATTGAAGACTAATGAAGTAGAAGTTGAACGAGCAATAAACCCTTGCCCTACTTGAATAACTCCATTTGGCACTTGAGCATTGCTGTCACTCGGACCCGTTCCGGCACCACCGGCAAGTGTGTAAGTGGCATATGCAGAACCTGAATCGCCATTTGTTTTTCTCCAAAAATAAAGGGCTTCCGTTAAATTATTATCGTTGATAAAATCATCTGCATCAATCGTTGACGGATATGGATTTCCAACTGCATTATACGTATTGTTCGTTACACTAATCGTAACATCCCCATTATTCGGTAAACCTGAAAATTGTCCGTTCCAAACCGTTGGCGAGGTCGGATGATTATCCGGCATACGAATCAAATACCCCACTCCTGTTGCAAAGTTGTTAGAAGAAGGAGTAATGGCATTGTATTGATTAGAAGAAGGATTGTAGGTATAAAAACGATTGGCCATGGTTAGCGGAGAAAAAGCCAATAAATTTTGAGCGGCCACCGGAGCACTCCACAACGTGTAATCTAAACGTTTCAAGGAAAAACTATCTCTGTTTACCGTAATCGCTCCGGAATTGTTGTTGGTCGTTCCACCTTGAATCAAATTAGCATTGTTTTGTAGCGTAACTGTACCACCTGAATTGATTAATTGGTCGGTTACGGTTAGATTTTGTCCGGAAGTTACCGATAAATCCACGCCTGATTGAACCGTTAAATCATTTGCAACCGCCACATTCCCACCTAAAACTTTATTTCCGCTACCGGATAAAATGATGTTTCCGTACTGAGCACTTCCGCTTAAGGTTGCTACCGTTTGATTGGTTCCACTATAATTGACCGTTGAAGAAGCATTAAAGGCATGTGAAGCATAATTGGTAGGTAAAGTATTCGTCCCTGCAATATTCAAAGTAGTGCTTGCTCCTAATGTCAATACTCCACCTGAGGTTGAACGATTGGCGGTAAATGTTCCTAAATCCAACGTACCGGCTGCAACATTCAAATCACCCGTAATCCCAATGTTCCCATTCGGTGTTTTAGTACCGGAACCGGAAACAATCAAGTTGGCATAATTGTTTGTCGTTGTGATGGTTTGACTACCGGCTGCGTTATATTCAATAGTTGAAGCTGACCCTAAGGTTAAGCTTAAATTGTTGCTTCGGATAGTAAAATCATTTGCACCGTATAATCCGTTTGAGCGTGACGTTCTCAATGTACCATTCACGGTAAAACTACCGGTTCCGCTATTGGAACTCATTTGCACATTATTGGCAATCAAAGTAGCTCCGTTGTTAATGGTGAAATTTCTAAAATCAATAAAATTTCCGGAAGAAAACAATTCTGTAGTCCCGGAAACTACTAAACTCATAGTATTTGATCCAAACTCACCAAACATAGTTCCACCAATGTTGCGTAAAGCACCACTGGTTCCACTCATAGTAATGGTTCTATTACCTCCATTTGCTCTAAAGCGTGAAAAAGGTGAAGCTATATCCAAACGATTTCTTACTTCGACATCTCTTTCGATGATTAAATCTTCCGTTCCCGAAGGAGCATTGATGGTCATATCCCAAATAGGTGAAGGTAAAGAAGAAGTATAACTGTAAACCGCTCTCGTTTCAAAAGCCATTTGATTCGCAGCAAACGGATTTGTCGTACCGGAATTGGTAGTATTCACCACCGCATAATAACCAAAAAATCTAGGATTAGAGATTGCTCCACTTGGGTTTAAATTAGCAGCCGGAACTTGGTGAAATATAAATCCGGGTGATACTCTACTGTTACAATACCCCAACCAATTTAAAGCCGATGGTCTTCCAGAACCGGTGATAACCGACCATGGAATACGACATTCTTTGTCTGCATTGCCATTTGTTCGGTCAGAAGTTCCAATTGTTACTGCTGTATTCCAGCCACCTGAACCGTTTGCGGTTTGGTATTGCAAATACGATTCTTCCCAGTAAATGGTAAAATCAGCTCTAAAGGGCAAAGTTGGCGTAATTCCCCAGTGGGATACTCCTGTTAGAGAACCATTAGAATTCGCTCCTCCGGAAACCGGCACAATAGGATTTACATCCAAATAAACAATGACCGGTTGATTGCCGGTTGTCGTTTTACGTAGGTAAAGATAGGTGTTATCCCATCCCATTGCCCAACCGTCAGATCCGGTTCCGTAACCTGAATCGATGCTTCCATCAATTGTGGGTGGACTGGAAAAAAATTGTCCGTATGAGTTAACGGATAACACAGCCAAAAGAAAAACAAGTAATTTTTTTGACATATCGTAGGGTTTTTAGTTTTTGTTTTATTTTAATTCATAAAAATACAACAAAGTTACCATTGAATAAACATAATTTAACTTTCGAAACAAACGAAAACGTTTTCGTGTTAATAAATTATTATTCTACAATTCACTTCACATCAATAAGTTAGTAAAAAAATCTTACTTCTTTTCTTTTGAACTCAAAACCACTAAAGATTTTTTACATCTTTATACCTTGGGACTAACCATAAAAAAATCCCGACGAATCGGGATTTTAAATTTATTTAGGATGTGTTGTTAAGACAACGCTGCTTTCACTTGGTCTGCTGCTTCTTGGAATTGTACGGCAGATAAAATTGGCATACCGGAATTATCAATTAATTCTTTTGCAATTTCAGCATTGGTTCCTTGTAAGCGAACGATGATGGGCACTTTAATCGCATCCCCCATGTTTTTGTAGGCATCTACTACCCCTTGAGCCACACGGTCGCAACGTACGATTCCACCAAAAATATTGATTAAAATCGCTTTTACGTTCGGGTCTTTTAAGATGATACGGAAAGCGGTTTCTACCCGTTTTGCATCGGCTGTTCCTCCTACGTCTAAGAAGTTAGCCGGCTCAAAACCTGCATATTTAATTAAATCCATGGTTGCCATCGCTAATCCGGCTCCGTTTACCATACAACCAACGGTACCGTCCAAATCAACGTAGTTTAAACCTACTTCTTTTGCTTCTACTTCAATTGGATTTTCTTCACGAATATCACGCATATCGGCAATTTTTGGCTGTCTGTATAACGCATTATCATCAATGTTTACTTTTGCATCAACCGCCATAATTTTATTATCCGACGTTTTCAAAACCGGATTGATTTCAAACATTGACGCATCGCAACCGATGTAGGCATTGTATAAACTATCCACAAATTTCACCATTTCTTTGAAGGCGTTTCCGGAAAGACCAAGATTGAAGGCAATTCTTCTGGCTTGGAAAGCTTGTAAGCCAACAGCAGGATCAATTTCTTCTGTAAAAATCAAGTGTGGGGTGTGTTCTGCCACTTCTTCAATGTCCATACCCCCTTCGGTAGAATACATGATCATGTTTCTTCCGGTGGCACGGTTTAACAAAACAGACATATAAAACTCAGATGTTTCACTTTCCCCAGGATAATATACATCTTCTGCAATCAACACTTTGTGTACTTTTTTACCTTCGGCAGAAGTTTGTGGTGTAATCAATTGCATCCCAATAATTTGCTCAGCTAATTCTTCTACTTGTTGTAAATTTTTAGCCAACTTCACTCCGCCACCTTTTCCTCTACCACCAGCGTGAATTTGAGCTTTGATTACGTGCCATCCGGTACCGGTTTCTGCGGTTAATTGTTTCGCTGCTGCTACTGCTTCTACAGGGCTATTGGCTACAATTCCACGTTGAATGCGTACGCCGTAACTGGCTAAAATTTCTTTTCCTTGGTATTCGTGAATGTTCATAGTAGTATTACGTTTGTCTGTTAAAAAGTGGCACAAAAATAGGAAAGAATTTCTGAAATGTTAGTATTTTTTTGGAATAAATTGTCAATTTGGTATATGTGGGAATGAGGTAATGTGGTAATGTGTCAATTCGGCAATGTGTCAATTTGCTATCTTCGTTCAGGGAGTAGTGGTAAACATCATAATTGGTGTAATTGGAACGCGGATGTGGCGGATGGAATGGATTTGAACGGTTTTTATTTTTGGATTCGCTT
>NZ_AUDM01000027.1 GCF_000425465.1 Flavobacterium filum DSM 17961
TGGATGAGAAAATATAGTAATTTGGTAAAAGGACTTACAATAACAAGACCAGAACAGGTTTGGGTAAGTGATATTACTTATATCCGATTAACCAATCAATGGGGCTATCTAAGTTTAATTACAGATGCGTATTCTAGAAAGATAATGGGCTATAGTTTTCGTCAAGACCTTGCTGCTGAAGGTTGCATTGAAGCCTTGAAGATGGCTCTAAATAATAGATTGTATAATGAATCAATCATCCATCATTCTAATAGAGGTTCACAGTATTGTTCTCACAACTATGTTGATTTATTGCTAAAAAACAACATAGGTATTAGCATGACCGAAAATGGAGATCCATATGAAAATGCATTAGCAGAAAGAATAAATGGTATTATTAAAACAGAATTTAATCTTTACTCTAGCAGCTTGGGTTTTGACCAAACAGGATATCAAGTAAGTAAAAGCATTAAGTCTTATAATGAATTAAGACCTCATGCAAGTTGTGATTATTTAACCCCTAACCAAGCTCATTTGAAATCAGATAAATTAAACAAACGATGGAAGAATTATTATAGAAGTTTTAATTATGAAAAAACAGTTGTATAGTATTTTTAGGATTAAGAATTATATTTGTATAACTATAATAGGATTTATTTAATAACCTGTATAGTTATTTTAGGACGGGTCATTTGTTCGGAAAACACCCCCTTTTTCCGAAGCTCGTTCGAACAAGTATCGAACAAATACCGAACAAAACCCTAAAAAAAAGCAATAAAGTAGTCAAATGCAGTCAAATGTGGTCAAATCATGTCAAATTTGGTCAAATGCAGTCAAATGCAGTCAAAATAATGAAGGTACTGAGGTGCTAAGGTTCTAAGGTTTATATGAGTTAGGAAGAGAATAATACTTCGAATTTAGCATAGTTGAAATCCGTCTACATCCACTTTCGCAAGGCGAATCAAAAAATCATTTTTAATCTGTGTCATCCGTGTCATCCGTGTTCCATTAAAAATGCATTTACATGTTTGATGAGATTCCTCCTAACGTCGGAATGACACGGTAGTAAAGGTTTAAAAGTTTAAGGGTTTAAAAGTTTAAAAGGTAATGAGGTTAAAAAGCAGGGGTAAAAATAGTACTTCGAATTTAGCACATTTGAAATCCGTTTCCATCCACTTTCGCAAAGCGAATAAAAAATCCTTATAAATCTGCTACATCCGTGGCATCCGTGTTCAATTTTTACCAATTATGATGTTAATAATTATTCCAAGAACGGAGAAAACAAATTGACTCATTACCTCATTGATACATTAAACATTCATTACCAAATTTATGAGATGTCTCCTATCGTCGACATGACACAGGAGAGGAAGGAAGGTGTTTTTTTTTAAAGTATTTGCTTCTTTGTGTCTTTGCGAGAAATATAAAAAGCGAAACGTTCCCTGCGAACTTAGTGCCTCCTTTGTGCTCTTTGTGGTAAAAAAATGAAATCTCAAAAAAAGAAAATGATAGCACTCATAAAACCGTTTCCATCCACTTTCGCAAAGCGAATCAAAAAATCCATATAAATCTGCTTTATCCGTGTCATCCGTGTTCCATTAGAATGTCATTAACAACTGAGATGAGATTCCTCCCATCGTCGGAATTATACAACGTAGTGCACATGAAGAACAACCTAATTAGCCAAACTCCCGAATTGCCACATTGCCGAATTGCCACATTTCCAAATTGACTCATTGACACATTGCCACATTAATACAACCCCGGATACTCCCTCGGATTCACTTCATTCATCATCGCATACACTTTCTCATAAATATCCTCCACCGAAGGCTTACTGAAGTAGTCGCCATCCGTTCCATACGCCGGACGGTGCGGTTGAGCCGCTAAGGTTTGAGGTTTACTGTCTAAATAGTCATACGCATTTTGCACATCCAACACTTGTTGTAAAATAAAAGCAGAAGCTCCACCCGGAACGTCTTCATCAACAATTAACAATCGATTGGTTTTGGCCACACTCTTCTTAATGTCATGCTGTATATCAAACGGCAAAAGCGATTGAACGTCAATGATTTCACAATCAATGCCTACTTCCAATAATTCTTTGGCGGCTTGTTCTACCAAACGCAATGTTGAGCCATACGAAACAATCGTAATGTCGGTTCCGGTTTTGATGGTTTCCACAATTCCAATCGGAGTTCTGAAGGCTCCTAAGTTAGTTGGCATTTTTTCTTTTAAACGATAACCATTCAAACATTCTACAATCAAGGCCGGTTCGTCAGTAGCCAATAACGTATTGTAAAAACCTGCCGCTTTGGTCATGTTTCTGGGTACTAAAACATGAATTCCTCTTACCGCATTAATAATCATTCCCATTGGCGAACCGGAATGCCAAACGCCTTCCAAACGGTGACCGCGGGTGCGAATGATTAACGGTGCTTTTTGACGTCCTTTAGTGCGGTATTGTAAGGTAGCCAAGTCATCACTCATGATTTGAATGGCATACAATAAATAATCTAAATATTGAATCTCAGCAATAGGGCGTAGGCCTCGCATCGCCATCCCGATTCCTTGTCCTAATATAGTCGCTTCACGAATACCGGCATCGGCAACACGTAATTCACCGAATTTTTCTTGCATGCCTTCTAATCCTTGATTCACATCTCCAATGTTTCCGGAATCTTCACCAAAGATTAAGACTTCCGGATGTTGGCTGAAAATCGCATCAAAATTATCACGCAAGACCAAACGAGCATCTACGTCCTCCGCGGAAGCATCATACGTTGGCAATACTTCTTGTACAGCTGTTACCTTTTCTGCCGATTCAGAAAACAAATGAGAGCTAAACTTTGGTTGTATAGCAGTTAAATAGTTTTGAATCCAAGCGGCTAATTTCGGTTGCCCGGACTCGCCCACAATCATACGAAGTACTTTTCGAGCCATTGAAATCAAATCTTTTCGAATCGGTTCTTTGATTTCTTTTAAATCGTTGGCATATTTTTGAATAAACACACGGTTTACACTGGTTGCAGCGATGTTTTCCAACAAAGCAACCAATTCGTTTTGTTCCTTTTTAATCGGTTCAACAAAGGCAGCCCAAGCCGCTTTTTTACCTTCCAACACTTCTTTTTTGATGTTGGTATCTATGGCATCCAATTCTTCAGCGGTGGCAATGCCGTTGGCAATCATCCACAAACGCATTTGGGCAATACAATCGTATTCAGCTTCCCACGCCAAACGTTCAGCATTCTTGTAGCGTTCGTGACTACCGGAAGTTGAATGTCCTTGAGGTTGTGTTAATTCTCTCACGTGAATCAAAACAGGAACGTGTTCTTCACGGGCAATTTGAGCCGCACGTTGGTAGGTGCCCACTAACGCTGCATAATCCCAACCCAAAACGGTCATGATTTCATAGCCTTTGTTTTGTTCATCGCGTTGGAAACCCTTTAAGATTTCTGAAATATTTTCTTTAGTGGTTTGATAACGGGCATGTACAGAAATTCCGTATTCATCGTCCCAAACACTCATTACCATTGGTACTTGCAAAACACCGGCTGCATTGATGGTTTCAAAAAATAATCCTTCAGATGTACTGGCATTTCCGATGGTTCCCCATGCGATTTCATTGCCGTTTTCGGAGAATTTATTCTTTTTTGGTAAAACCGAAACGTTTCGATATATTTTAGATGCTTGTGCCAAACCTAACAAACGCGGCATTTGACCGGCAGTAGGAGAGATGTCGGCACTCGAGTTTTTTTGTTTCGTTAAATCATTCCAATTTCCGTTTTCATCTAGGGAATGGGTAGCAAAGTGACCACCCATTTGACGACCGGCACTCATAGGGTCATGATTCAAATCAGTATGACCATATAATCCGGCAAAAAACTGTTGAATGGTCAGTTGACCTATCGCCATCATAAAGGTTTGGTCGCGGTAGTAACCGGAACGAAAATCACCATTTTGAAACGCTTTAGCCATCGCCAATTGAGGCACTTCCTTTCCATCACCAAAAATACCAAACTTGGCTTTTCCGGTCAAAACTTCACGGCGTCCTAATAAAGAACATTCTCTACTAGTGATTGCAATGGTATAATCGTGTAAAACTTCAGCTTTAAAATCGTCAAAGGTTAAAACCTCTTTTGGTTGCGTTTCTGTCATGGTTGTATGCTTATGGAAACAAATTTAAGTAAAAAGTTTTTATGTTGGTTGTTTTGTGTGAAAAAATATTTTACGAATTTAATAATAAAACTTTCTTTACTAGGTTTTAAAATGATGAAAACGTATAAAAATCAAAATATATTTGAATTTTGTGTAAAATATTTACTCAAACAGAATAAAGAAGTAAGTTTCTTTTGCAAGAAAAGAGGTGTGATTAATTCGAGATGAAAGATAAGAAAAAAGGTTCAAAGTTGAGGGTTAGAACCATTTTCGGGTAAAAAGACCTACTAATATTTCAGGAGTAAATGTAAACATTACTCTAATTCTCTCCGGATAGGCTGGTTTACTGATTTCCCAACCGTTGGACGATTGAACAGGAAGATAGAGTTCGAAATAATCGGTTACAAGGTTCAAACGTATTCCACTATCATATACAAATTGCGGTTGAGTACCTTCGTTTTTAATCCAACCTAAATCGCCATACACTTCTATCCAATTCCAAACATTCATATTGGCATTTAAAGTAGTCATCCATTGATTAGCAAAAGGAGTGGCTAATTTAGATTTAAAAGCACCTTCTGCAATGATGTATTGTTGACTAAAGAATCCGGTTTTTTCTGAACGACCATACAACGGATAATCAAAAAGATAATCGGTTGGGCGATCTAAGGCAAAACTAAAAAAGTTGGAATTGGTTTTACGATACAGAAAGCTTCCTGCAAACAATCGTAATTGTAGTAAACGATTATTCTCAAATAGGTTACGGTATTCTAGTTCAATTGCTACTTTACCAAAAGAATTCGCAATTTGAAGATCGGTTTTTAATCCGTAATGATTTTGAACTTCTGTTTTGATATTAAAATATTTCAAATTAAAAACGGAATAATTGCTATTTTCTTCTGTTAATTCTACATAAGGAGTTTGTTCTCTATGCACAATAACTTGTCTAACTATGAAGGCTTCTTTTCTATTGTCGCGATAATCATTTTCACGAATGCGAAACTGAATCATTGGGTTAAGTTTCATATAACCGGCATTGGGTGCATAATCAAAAAACTGACCTGAAAAGGAATATCGAACATGAAACAATCGGCTATTGCGTTTATAATCATTCACTATGACTGAAAAATTACCTATCATGTTTTGCGTTAAAAAGGAATAAGCGGGATTTACATCAAATAGAATAGGTTTGTCTAAAAAAGTTTTATTGTGAAAACGCATTCCGGGCATTAAACCATTATACAGGTTATATTCCAGTGTAGGAACATACAAAACTTGGTTGTGATATGGATCTTCAATATCTTTCAAAAAGTTGAATTTAAAAGGGCGATTATTAGGAAAAAAGCCTTTGAGCGACTTCCAATTGTTTCGAAGGTTATATTCCGGCACTTCATTTTGATAATTCAACACAATACGATCTACCTGATTTCGAGATAAGGTAATTGTAGTATCCGTTTCGATATTGTCTAACCATTTTTTAAAAACAACTTGTTTTTTTTGAATGCCATATAACGGAATGGGAACCGAAACTCCCGTTTTATTGTGTACAACAAATGTGACGCTGTCTTTTGTTTTTTTGAAATCTTTAAAGGTGTAATCAATGATTTTTCTTGAATTGATAATGGTAGAAAAAAACCAATCAATTTTTTTGGGACTGTTTTCTTTTAAAATGGTTTCAAAATCTGTTCGGTCGGTTAGCTGCCTTTGATTCAATTGGAAAAAGGATTTGATACTGTTTTGTACAATGTCATTTTCCAAGTAGTTATCCAAATACTTTAAACTTAATCCGGCACGGTATTTTCCGGCAATTTGTTCGTTAAATTTTAATAGCGTGTTTTTTGGATCGCCAATAGGTTGATCAAGGTTTTTTCTTGCCATTAACATGTAGAAATAGCTATATTGTTCATTAAAATCAATTTGCATCAGGTTGAATCCTTTGACCAATTTTAGTTTGGAAAGATTCCCCATCATTTTCATTTCAGGATAATATTCATCAATATAGTTCATCATGGTATATACCTGAAGAGCATCATAAATCCAATTGTCTTTACGAGGATCCAATTGAAGTTCTTGTTTTAAAAATTGATGTAAATAGGTCTTTAAAAATTTAATTTCATATAAAAAGCTATCAGGAAACGGACTGATGAAGGCGGGCAATTGGTTCAATCCGTAAAAAGGATTTCGTTCATAATCAATTTGACTGATAACAATTTTCGATTTAGAAGCATTGCCGATGTTTTGTTGCACAAATCGAGTGATTTTATCAATGGCTATGGCTTTTTGATAGGCATCTACACGACTGTCTCTTAGATTTGTGTTGACTTCTATCACATCATTTTTGTATTTTTCAAATGTAGTAGTCGGTTCAATATACAATGAAAATTGACTATTTTGATTACCGGTAAAATGATAGTTTTTAAACGCATCAGATGCTTGTAAGTTCTGTTGAATCAAATCAGTTGTAATCGCTAAGTTACCCGGTACTTTTAATGTTAAATCAATTGAACACGGAGCATTTGCACTATCATCACTATTTAATTGACTGTACTGCGTGAATTTTCCGTCGAACAGGCGAGCGGGAGTGATAAAGCAATCTTTTAAGCAATAGCTGCCATTTTCATTATAGCCATATCGAATAAATTTATCTTTTGGAAGTTTAAGATAATAAACCAAATGAAAAGTAATTTTTTCTCCGGGTGCCAGTTTTTGACGAAGTGTAACTTCAATTAAATCGGCTTGTGCATCCATGCGGCACCAATCTAAAAATGCTCGGTTTTCATCAATAATTACCAATGATTGGGTTGAGCCTTTTTCATGAGGTTTTGACAAATGAAAGCTTCGCACAAATTCATCAGAAAAACGTTTGGCTAATGGTGTATTTTTGTCGGAAAAGGCATGGTTCCAATCATTTAAAATGATTTTACCTAAATTTTCAGTTGATGTGTTATAAAAAGTAATCTCTTGTTGAACAGTGAGTGTCTTTTTGGAATCAATTAACTCCACAACCAACTTGCTCTGATGTTGACACCAAAGAGAAGAAGGGAATAGAACGAAAAGAAAAACAAACGTTATTCTAAATAGAGTAAGCAAACAATAGCAATTTTTATTGGTTGAAAGATAGTAAAAAAATTGTGAACTAATGGTTAAATAAAAGTGCTAAATGTTAAAAATGAAGGTTACCACAACTAAAAGACTTAACTTTGTAAGTAAACTAAAATTAAACCATGACAAAAAGACTACTGTTAGGGGTCGCTTTGTTGTTTACTATATTTGTTCAAGGACAAGTGGTAATTAACGAGTTAGACGCCGACACCCCAGGATTAGACGTGCAAGAATTTATTGAATTAAAATCAGAAACTCCATATTTTTCTTTAGACGGTTATATACTTGTTTTCTATAATGGAGGAACCTCCGGAACGGGAATATTGAGTTATTTTACTATCAATTTGAATGGATTAGTGACAGATGGAAATGGAATTGTAGTAATCGGAAATTCACAATTAACGCCTTATCCGTCCATGATTATTCCTCAGAATAGTATTCAAAACGGACCTGATGCTGTTGGTTTGTATCTAGATGTAGTTGAGAATTTTCCAATTGATACACCAGCAACAGCCACAAATTTAATTGATGCATTAGTGTATGGGAATAGTGCTACTCAGGCAACTGCCCTCAAAACTATACTTGGTGTTTCCACTCAAATCAATGAAAACGCAAACAGTTTAGCTGCGTCTCAATCCATACAGCGAAAAAATGATGGAACCTATGAAGTAAAAACTCCCACACCCAGAAGAAACAATGATGGTAGTGGAATTATTTACAATGGAATTGCTGTTTCTTCCAGTGCAATGACTATCAATGAAGGTCAAAGTATCACGTTGACTTTTCAAACAGACACTCCTGTTACAGAATCATTGCAATTTAATTTGAGTTTAACAAATGGTTCTTTTACTACTGCTGATTTCACCGGGAACACAACTTTGACTATTCCAGCTGGTGGTTCAACAACTTCCACGGTTATACAATTAGTAGATGATGGAATAAATGATGGCGATGAAACCATGTCGGTTTTAGTAACTTCCTTACCCGAAGGCTTTATTGCCCTTCAAAACTTAAAAATCAGAGTTCGTGACATGAATTTTGTGGTAGCTTCTTGGGGAACTCCAATGTCGCCAACATATGGAAATGTTACAACTACAGCTCCATCCGATTATTATGCTTCCTGTTATGGTTTATCCGGTAATGCGTTAAAACAAGCTTTACAAGATATTATTGCCAATCCTGAAATAGTAAGAGCTCATAGTTATGGTGATGTTGTTGAAATCTTAAATAATGCCGATCAAAATCCGGCGAACAACAATGAAGTTTGGTTGATGTATGTAGAGCAACCTAAATCTAAATTGGATTATCAAACCGGTGCAAGCATATTAGGCGTGTGGAACCGTGAACATATTTGGCCTCAATCAAGAGGTGGATTTGCGAATGGTACTTCTTCTTTTGCTGATGGAATAAATATTTGGTTACCAACCAATGCAGATGATATATTAGCCGGTCATTCAGATGCTCATCACATTAGAGCAGAAGACGGTCAAGAAAACAGCTCAAGAAGCAACCGAGATTATGGTAGCGATTACAACGGTCCGGCCAATACTTCCGGTACATGGAGAGGAGATGTAGCAAGAGCATTATTTTACATGGCTGTTCGATACAATGGTTTGTCCTTAGTAAATGGTAATCCACCGGATAATACTATGTTTCAAATGGGTGATTTAGCTTCTCTTTTGAATTGGAATACAACAGACCCTTCTGATGATTTTGAAATGAATCGAAACAATTACATTTATACTTGGCAGATGAACCGTAATCCATTTATTGATCATCCGGAGTTAGCGAATTATATTTTTGGAGCTAATTTTGGTGAACAATGGTTTCCAACGTTGAGTAATCCGAAATTCAATGTTAACGATGTAAAGGTTTATCCTATACCGGCTCAAAACGAAATTAATATAAGTGGAATCGAAAGTAGAGCAGAGGTTGAAATTTTCTCTATCACCGGAACCAAAGTATTTTCAACAAATATTGATGGATTCTCAACCCTACAATTCAATTTAGCTTCCGGAATGTACATGTTAAAATGGACAACTGCTGAGCAACAAGGCACTCACAAAATTATTATCAAATAAATAGTTAATTATAGGGCATAAAAAAAGTGTATTGAAAACCAATACACTTTTTTTATGTTTTAAATATAAGTTTATTTAAACTTCATTTTTTTGTTTTAAAGATCGAATGATATAATAAATACCAATGAGTACAAACGGAATACTCAACCATTGTCCTGTTGTTAAAGCATTAAACATTGGATATTTTTCAAATCCGCCTTGGCTGGCTTTTACAAATTCTACAACAAATCGAACAGACCATAATAAAACCATAAATGAACCAAAAAGCAAACCTTCTTTTTTACGGGCACTTGTTTTCCAATACATTAAAAACAAGATAAGAAAAACAAAAACATACCCAATCGCTTCATATAATTGTGAAGGATGAATAGAAGGAACAGCATCAACCAAATGTTGGTATTCCGAATTATTGGTGATAGCTTTATAGGCTTCTTTAGGGTTATTCGTTTTAGTAAGCTGCATGGCTTCCCGTTTGGAATAGAAATCTTGAATAAATTTTATTCCGAAAGAAGAATTGGTTTCGTGACCTACAATTTCTGAATTGAAAAAGTTGCCCAATCGAACAAAGACTGCTCCGCTGGCTACCGGAATAACCACTCTATCCAAAACCCAAAGTAAAGAACGTTTCATGATTTTTTTACTGAAATAAATCATAAAGAGTATGATGGCAATGGCAGCACCGTGACTGGCAAGTCCCGAAAAACCTGTAAATTCAAATGTTGGATTGGTACGAATAGGAAGCAAAATACTCAAAGGATCATCGCGAAACAACTCAGATTGATAAAAAATCACATGACCTAATCGTGCTCCCACTAAAGTGGCAATAACCGTATAGATAAACAAACTGTCTAATTTTTCCAATGGTTCCTCTTCACGAATAAAAATATATTTCATGATATACCAGCCCAATGCAAATGCTACTACAAACATCAAACTATAAAAGCGAATAGAGAGTGGACCAATATCAAAACCCTCGGAAGGATTCCATACAAAAGATAGAATAGGAGTAACCATAGATGTTTATTTGTGGTAAAAGTAAACGAATTTATGTCAAATTACAACGCAAAAGTTTTAATAAATTCACAAAATTATTCAAGGAACAGGATCATAGCCACTTTTTCCCCACGGATGACATTTTGAAATGCGTTTGATGGATAACCAAATTCCTTTGAAGACACCATGTTTTTGAATGGCTTCTGCCGAATAGTGTGAGCAGGTTGGTTCAAAACGGCAAGTGGCAGGCGTAAGTGGTGAAATCACAACTTGGTAGAACCGAATTAATAAAATAAAAGGAAATTGAATTATTTTTTTTAACATGAAATACTAGTTGTAAAAAAGTAAATCAAAAGTTACTTTTTCAAAATAAGTTACACCTTAATTTACGCTAAAAGTAGTACCTTCTTTTCCATCTTTCAATTGAATTCCCAAGGCTAACAATTGATCGCGAATTTGGTCTGACAACGCAAAGTTTTTGTTGGCTCGAGCTTCATTTCTCATTTGAATCATCAAATTGACAACACCTTCCAACTTATCTGCATGTTGACTTTCTTCTTGTTCATTACTGATTCCCAACACATCATGAATAAAATTTTTCAAACTAGTTTTCAATTCAGAAAGGTCATTGGCAGTAAGTGTTTCTTTACCATCATTTACAAGATTTATATACCGAATACCTTCAAATAATTGAGCGATTAGTATTGGCGTATTAAAGTCATCATTCATAGCTTCATAGCAACTTTTTTTCCATTCAGCAATAGACAAAGTTGAGACAGATGAGGGAATCAATTTATCCAATAATTCCATTCCTTCCATTAAGCGATTAAATCCTTTTTCAGAGGCTAAAATAGCGTCATTTGAAAAATCCAATACACTTCGATAATGAGCTTGAAGCATGAAAAAACGGGTAACATTTGGTGAGAAGGCTTTTGACAGAATCGTATTTTCACCGGTAAATATTTCGTTGGGTAAAATGTAATTTCCGGTTGATTTTGCCATTTTTTTACCGTTCAAAATCAACATATTGGCATGCATCCAAAACTTTACAGGACTGTGACCGGTACACGCTTCATTTTGAGCAATTTCACATTCATGATGTGGAAATTTCAAATCCATTCCGCCACCGTGAATATCAAATGTTTCACCTAAATATTTCGTGCTCATGGCGGTACATTCCAAATGCCAACCCGGGAAACCGACTCCCCATGGTGAAGGCCAACGCATGATATGTTGAGGTTCAGCTTTTTTCCATAGAGCAAAATCTTGCGGATTTTTTTTATCAGAAACACCGTCTAAATCACGGGTATTAGCAATCATATCTTCAATATTACGACCGCTTAATTTACCGTAATGATTGGTTTCATTGAATTTGACCACATCAAAATAAACCGAACCATTTGATTCATAAGCAAAACCATTGTCGATGATTTTTTGAATAATTTCCTGTTGTTCAATAATGTGTCCGGTTGCCGTAGGTTCTATACTTGGCGGAAGAAAATTCAATTTGTGTAAAATAGTATGAAAATCAACGGTGTAGCGTTGAACAATTTCCATCGGTTCCAACTGTTCTAATCGGGCTTTTTTGGCAATTCGATCTTCGCCTACTTCTGCATCATTTTCCAAGTGACCGGCATCGGTAATGTTGCGAACATAGCGGACTTTGTATCCCAAATGAAGAAAATAACGAAAAATGACATCAAAACTCATGAAGGTTCTCACATTTCCCAAATGCACATTACTGTAAACGGTTGGGCCACAAACATACATTCCTACATTTCCATCATGAATAGGCGAAAAAACTTCTTTCTCACCCGAAAGTGAATTGTATATTTTTAACGATTGATTTTCGTATAATTTCATTTTTAACCAGTATAAAATCTAATAACTCCTAACTATTTACTCCAAACTCCCAACTCCCTTCTCCAAACTCCCTAAAACTTCGTATCCAATTTGATATAATCCAAAAACTCTCTTCTAACTTTTTCGTCTTTGAATTTTCCACCAAATTCCGAGGTCACCGTACTGCTTTCAATATCGCGAATTCCTCTTGAGTTTACACAAAGATGTTTGGCATCAATCACACAAGCCACATCTTCTGTATTCAACGCTTTTTGCAATTCTTTTACGATTTGCATGGTAAGACGTTCCTGCACTTGTGGACGTTTGGCATAATAATCAACAATGCGATTCATTTTAGATAACCCAATTACTTTACCGCTAGATATGTAAGCTACATGAGCTCTACCAACAATTGGTAAAAGATGATGTTCGCAGGTAGAATAGAGGGTGATGTTTTTTTCTACGAGCATTTCGCCGTATTTATAACCATTTTCAAAGGTTGAAGAACTTGGTTTTTTGGAAGGATTTAAACCTCCAAATATTTCTTTCACAAACATTTTTGCCACACGATTAGGAGTACCTTTCATGCTGTCGTCCGTCAAATCCATCCCCAATGTGGTCAAAATATTCGAAACATCTTTTTTTATCAACTCAATTTTTTGTTCATCAGTCAATTCAAAAGCATCTTTTCGCATCGGATTTTCTATAGAAGTACCAATGTGATTGTCACCAATATTGTCTGATAAAGTATCGTCGTTATTCATTATTTTGGTTTAAATAGTTCTGTAAATAAAGTGTGCAAAGATAATTAAAATTAGCTACTTTTTAAATGGAATTAACAGAAAGCTAAAAATTGGAAATTTTAAGATAATAATTAGTTAAAATTATGTAAATTTCCCACCTCAAAATTTTTGGTATGAATAAAAGAATACTTTTTACGTTTTTTAGTTGCTTGATTGTCAGCTTGTTTTATGGTCAAAACTTAATCCAAAATGGTGGTTTTGAATCTGGCAATTTAGTTGGTTTTCAATCGGATTATAATTTTATTAATCCCGGTGCCGGTCAAGCAAATAGCACTCCTAGACAGTACGCAATAATCAACAACCCTTTTTTATTGAATACCAATAATTTTGTCAATTCTGGTGATTATACAACCGGTTCAGGTTTAATGATGGTTTGTGATGGTGCATCAGGACAATCTGAAAACTTTTGGAAAACAAATGGTGATGTGCTTTTACAGGGAGGACAAACCTATAGATTTAAATATTTTGTTCGTTCAGTAAATCCCACTTTACCACAACCGGAAATCGGTTTTAGAGTAATGCAGGGTGGAACCAATCAGTTTACAGGTACCTATAATGTAACTGCTCCGTCAAATGGTTGGCAAGAAGTAAGTTACGAGTTTACTGTTACCGGTACTGGGAATCAGTACAGAAGGTTAGAGTTATATAACATTAATCAAAGTGCGGTAGGAAATGATTTTGCTATTGATGAAATTTCTTTACGAGCTGTTTTAGCTTTAACAGCAAATCATTCGGTTATCAATGTATCGTGTTTTGGAGCTAATGATGGTTCAATTGTTGTTTATGGTAACGGAGGAAATCCTCCTTACACCAGTTTTTCAATTTCCGGTACGGTTAACGCAACGAATACAACGGGTGTGTTTACCAACTTGCCACCGGGAGTTTATACAGTATCTGTTACAGATAGTTCATCAACAACAGCAACTACAGCGGGTGTAGTTATTTCTCAACCCAATGATATTACTGTTCCTTCTAACTCGGCTGTATGTTTAGGTAGTCCGATAACATTAAACGCTGCCGGTGGAGGAAATTATACTTGGACAGCAAACCCTGCTGATCCAACTTTAACTAGTCCAAATAATAGTTCCATTACAGTTACTCCTTTGGTAACTACCACCTATACAGTAAATTCATCAGTAACTACGCTTAGAAATTTATTATACAATGGTAATTTTAGTCTTGGAGCAGTTGGATTTACAACGGATTATCAATATTTAGATCCAGTTAACCCAGTAGGTGTTCAAGGTGCATACGCTGTAGTACCCAATGCACAAACTTGGTTTGCCGGATTTGCTAATTGTACAGATCATACAACCGGAACAGGTAATATGTTAGTAGCCGATGGGTCTATTGTGAATGGTGGAAATGATCGAGTGTGGTGTCAAACTATTCCGGTTACACCTGGTCAAGCTTACACATTCAGTTATTGGGTACAATCTGTTGCGGCTGGAAATGCAGCTAACCTAGAAGTAATGGTAAATGGAGTTTCAATTGGTATTGGAACTGCACCTGCTGCCACTTGTAGTTGGTTGTTACGAGCGTATGGATGGAATGCAGGTGCAGCTACAACTGCAGAAATTTGTATTTATAACCGTACAACTGTTGCATCCGGTAATGATTTTGCTATTGATGACTTACGTTTTGAGGAAAGTTCAGTTTGTAATTTAAGTAAATCAGTTACGGTTACAGTAAATGAGATTCCGGTTGTAAGTGTTGCAGCACCGGCAACCTGTTTTGGAACTCCAGGAACAATTACGGCAACCCCACAGCAGGCAGGAACTTTTTCGTATTCTTGGACAGTTCCTTCCGGAGCAACTAATCCAGGTAATGTTTCAACTTTTACAACAACAGTTGCAGGAACTTACACAGTTATTATTACAAATTTAACTACCAATTGTCCTAGTTTACCGGCATCAGTTAATTATATTGTCAATCCAATACCTACTGTTACAGTTAATAGTGAAACAATTTGTGATGGTACCACTGCAAATATTGTGGCAACACCCGGAACACCAGCTCCATACACCTATTTTTGGACAGTTCCAGCTGGAGTTCCAGATCCTGGCAATGTACCTTCTTTTTACGCAGGAGTTGCTGGAAATTATTCAGTAGTAATTACAGATAACCTAACAGGTTGTGTTAGTGCATCAGCATCTGGAACCATAACTGTTCAAAGTGTTGTAGCCTCAGCTACTTTTGGAACAAATCAAACAATTTGTCCAGGAAATACGGCAATTTTAACCTTTACCGGAACGCCAAATGGAGTTGTAACTTTTTCTTCTTCAACTGGTGCTTTTTATACAGTAACATTGAATGCGGCCGGAACAGCATCCTTTACAACTCCTGTATTAACGTTAACTACAGTTTACACTTTGGAGAGTATCACTTTAACTCCTCCGGGCTGTTCCAATCCACTTTCCGGGTCTGTTACAATAACCATTAATTCAAATGGATGTGCATCGATATTGGCAGGAGATTTAAATTTAAATCCATTTATCCCTTCTATTTGTAATGTTGGTGAATGTGTTGATTTATTAGCAGAGTACATCGATTTAGGATCTACAACGGCTTATACTGTTTCATCAATTCCTTATTGTCCTCAAGCAGCATTTCAAGGTCCTGGATTTACTCCTGTATCTGTGAATATTGATGATGTTTGGTCGGGAAATATTCCATTACCGTTTAATTTCTGTTTCTTCGGAGTCAATTATGCTTCTGCTAATATAGGATCCAATGGAGTAATTTCTTTTGATAGTTATGCTGCTGGTGCATATTGTAATTGGCCGTTTACACAAACCATTCCAAATGCCGGTTTTCCAATTAGAAATGCTATTTATGGAGTTTATCAAGACATTAATCCGGCTGTAGCTCCAACACCTCCAGCAGTTACAAGTATTAATTATCAATTAATGGGAACCTATCCATGTAGAAAATTGGTAGTTAATTTTTCGAATGTTGCTCAGTTTTCATGTAATAATAGTGTAGGATTACAAACATCACAAGTTGTATTATATGAAATTTCAAATATTATTGAAGTTTATGTTCAAAGACGTGTACCATGTCTTGGATGGAATAGTGGAAGTGGTTTAATCGGTATTCAAAATGCGGCTGGATCGTTAGCTTATACACCACCGGGAAGAAATACTGGTACTTGGTCTGCTTTTGATGAAGCTTGGCGATTTACTCCATCAGGTCCATCCGCCACAACTTTTACATGGTTTCAAGGAGCTACTGCTATTAGTAATAATCCACAAATTAATGTTTGTCCAACAACCACAACAACATATACTGCACAAGCGGTTTATAATATGTGTGGACAAATTACTACTGTAACCAGAGACATTACGGTATATGTTAATCCTGATTTAACAAACCAACCTCAAGATTTATCTTCTTGTAATCCTCAATTTGACTTAACTTTAAATACTCCTGTCATCTTAGGAAGTTTAAATCCTGCAGATTATGATATATCTTATTTTTTAAATCAAACAGATGCCGAACTTTTTGCTAATCCTATTTTAAATCCAACGGCTTTTTTAAGTACTGGTCAAACTATTTATGTAGGTATTCAAGATTTTAATACTGGATGTAATTATGTAAAATCATTTAATTTAATTTTAAATGATTGTTCATTAGACCCTCAACCGAATCCTTTGGTTGAATGTGATGGACCAAATAATGATGGTTTTGCTATCTTTGATTTAACACAATCTGATGCAGCAGCTTTAAATGGTTTGAATCCAGCTTTATATACAGTTACTTATCATTTAAGTCAAGCCAATGCTGATATTGGATCACTACCAATTAATCCGGCTAATGCGTTTAATGGTACGAATCAAATAATTTACGTTAGAGTTGAAGACAATTCCGACGCTACCATTTTTGGGACTACTTCTTTTACATTGACTGTAAATCCAACTCCATTAGTTACCGTAAATGATGATACGATTTGTGATGGACAAACCGCTACTATAACTGCTACACCAAATGTTGCAGGTACTTATGATTATTCTTGGTCAGTCCCAGCTACCTTTGCTAATCCAGGTAACGTATCTACTTTCACAACAACAGTTGCAGGAGTGTATAGTGTTATTATCACGGACACGACAACTAATTGTGTGAGTCCATCGGCTTCGGGAACGGTAACGGTTAATCCAAATCCAACGGTTACGGTAAACAGCCCAGCAGTATGTGATGGGGCTTCAGCAACAGTAATAGCCACACCGGGAGCAGCAGGTACGTATAGCTACGCATGGACAGTTCCAACAGGAGCCACAGCACCTGGCGATGTAGCGACATTTACAACAACAGTAGCAGGAATATATAGTGTAATTATCACCGATACGGTAACGGGTTGTGTAAGCACCTCGACCTCAGGAACGGTAACAATAAATCCAAACCCAACAGTAACCGTTAATAGTCCAACAGTATGTGATGGAGCATCAGCCACAGTAACGGCGACTCCGGGAGTTGCAGGAACTTACAGCTATGCATGGACAGTTCCGGCTGCAGCCACACTACCTGGCGATGTAGCGACATTCACAACAACAATAGCAGGGGTGTATAGCGTAATTATCACCGACACGGTAACGGGTTGTGTAAGCACCTCGGCCTCTGGTACGGTATCCTTGAGTACTAATCCAACAGTAACGGTAAATAGCCAGGCGGTATGCCAGGGAACACCGGCAACGGTAATCGCCACACCGGGAGCAGCAGGA
>NZ_AUDM01000028.1 GCF_000425465.1 Flavobacterium filum DSM 17961
GGTCTTAATTCATTATAAGACTTAATGCTTTTACTTACTTGATATCCTGTTTGGTCAAAACCCAAGCTGCTAGAGTAAAGATTAAATTCTGTTTTAATAATACCATTTATTCTTTCTGCTAATGCATTTTCATATGGATCTCCATTTTCGGTCATGCTAATACCTATGTTGTTTTTTAGCAATAAATCAACATAGTTGTGAGAACAATACTGTGAACCTCTATCAGAATGATGGATGATTGATTCATTATACAATCTATTATTTAGAGCCATCTTCAAGGCTTCAATGCAACCTTCAGCAGCAAGGTCTTGACGAAAACTATAGCCCATTATCTTTCTAGAATACGCATCTGTAATTAAACTTAGATAGCCCCATTGATTGGTTAATCGGATATAAGTAATATCACTTACCCAAACCTGTTCTGGTCTTGTTATTGTAAGTCCTTTTACCAAATTACTATATTTTCTCATCCAATGTCTAGAATCAGTGGTTATAGCTTTTCTTTTTCTTTGACGAATCAACAGTTTATGCTCTGACAATAAATCAAATAAATAATCCCTGCCAAAAGATATTTGATGGGAGATCAACTTATTTTGTATTACATAGTGTAACTTTCTAGTTCCCAGTCGCGGCAAGTCTTTTCTGATGTTAATTACTTCTTGAAGGATAACATCTTCTTTGACTAAACTACTCTCTTTTCGCCATAAACTATCGTAATAAGCGTGCCTTGTTTTGCCAAACAATCGACATAAAACAGCTATTCCTATCTTAGGGAAGTCTTGTTTCATTTTTAAGACTGCTTGGCACCAGACTTTTTTCTAATATCAATTTTAAGTTGGTCTTCGGCTACATCAATTAGCGTGTTCAAGGCTTTTATTTTAAGCTCTGCTTCTTGTAAAGCTTTTTGCAAAGCTTCTTTTTCTAAATCTTTTAAAGATGATTTCTCTTTAGCCATTGGAGAAGTGTTTTCAATACAAATTTCGACTTTTTCTGATTGATATTGCTTAATCCATTTACGAATTAATTGCTCATCCTTAATATTATAAGCTGTTTTAGCTTCCTTAATGGTTAATCTTCCCTGTTCAATGGCCGTGACAATTGTTCGCTTCTGAAGGTTTGAATAGCTTCTTCGTTTGATATTTTCATGGTAATCGGGTGAGCCAAAGTAACGCATCCAACTATCTAACGATGTTTTCCCTAAATCATAAATCCGAAGTGCTTCTTTTCTGGGAAGTCCATTTTCAACTTCTTTGACAATTTTTAAAATTAAGCGTTTGTCAAAACGGCTCTGCTTGTGCTCTCGTAAAGCATAAATCTCTTGATCTTGGTGTTCCATATACACTTTTTTTGTGTATAGCTATTTTAGGACAAGACACATAATTTATTATTCCTAAAATACCACCTGAATTAATAATTATTTGGTCATGAACCCTAACTGCATGTTCAGCATCAAAATAGATATATTCGTTCATTATTATCTATCTTTAAGTCTCTTGAATATTTCTAGTAGTTGTTCATCTTCCATAACTCTATCAATCAACTCCTTGCTTTTGTCTCCTAAAAAACGCTCATATTCATCTCCATTTAGCGATCCAATATATGGTTTTAATCTTTCATGAATTATATTTCTTAAACCATAATCTCTACAAGCCATTTTTGTTCTCACATCTTCTAATTGAGGTATCCAAAACCGATTGTTGGAAAAATCATTAATTAAGGTATCTAATTCAGTTGGTTGTAATTTTCTTTTTAATTCATCAAATTTAATTTTCATAGTATCCGCTATACCAATCTCAAAAGAAGCTATAAGTTTTAAAACTTCAGAATACATAGTATCTCTTGGATTTTCTCTATCTTCTAGCTGTAAGATTTGTCTATATTCTTTCGAATTTTCATGAAAAATTGCTTCATAGATTTTATCAGTATACATTGAGTATTTGTAATTACCCATATCCAAATATAAATTTAGTGCATTTGTGAATTCTTTTCTGTAAACAGGCTCTCGCATTATTGCAACTATAAAATCTTCATCACGTTGATTTATATATTTTGTTGAACCTCCAACTTTTTGATTTAAAGTATCTATCACAATATCAAGGATAACGCTTCTTAGAGCTTTAGCTTTTTCGCTTTCTGTTAAAAGCATTCCAAGATTCAAAAAGGCTCTAAAATTA
The DNA here is from genome assembly GCF_000425465.1 of Flavobacterium filum DSM 17961. Lineage (GTDB taxonomy): Bacteria > Bacteroidota > Bacteroidia > Flavobacteriales > Flavobacteriaceae > Flavobacterium > Flavobacterium filum. Next base: position 2,175 of record NZ_AUDM01000028.1, read on the forward strand.
AACACACCTAACTGTGGTGCTTTTGACCCCTCAGTTAGCATCCACCCAAATTCTTCTTTAAATTCTTTTAATGATTTTCCTTTTAAATTTTCATAACCATTATGTTTTAATTCTTCTTCATTACTCGATAAATATCTTTCAATAGTTGATATATCTACACCATAGAAATCAGAAACTTGTGATTTTGTAAATCTATATTCACCTTTAAAGAACATTCCACTAACACCTATATATTCTTGAATATTCTCTATTGCTATTTTGTTGTTTAAAATATTCTGTCTGTCAACCGCAGACATAGTTAAATCTTTTTTCATAAACAAAAATTGTTAATAACTTTTATTGTTTCCCTTATTTGTGAGGGAAACATTCTTTAAAACACTGATTTTACTAGGGTTTGCACAACTTAAAAATATTAACAAAAAGAAAATAAGTTTAGTTAGTAAAATAACTAATACAAAGATATGAAATACTTCTGTTCTTTATTTTATCAAACTCTCTAAAACCCCCTTCATCATCCCATTAAAATCAAAATCTTCATCTTCCGTCAATCCAAACCGAACAATCACCATTTCTTTGGATGGAATAATGATGACTTTTTGCCCTTGATAACCACTCGCATAATACATGTCTTTCGGAACATCAGGATACGTTCCGCCGGCATTTAACCAAAAATGACCACCATAAGCACCCTTGGAAGTAGGAGTAGGTGTCGCCACATACTTCGCCCAGCTTTTATCAAAAATTTGCTCACCATTCCAATTTCCTTCGTGCAAATACAATAAGCCAAATTTCGCCCAATCGCGAGCGGTAGCCCAACCATACGAAGAACCAACAAAATTCCCGGCCATATCCGATTCAATCAACATTGAATGCATACCGATTTTATCAATCAACGACGAATACCAAAAATCTAAATATTCTTGATGGTTATTAAATTGTCTTCGCAGAATTCCTGACATTAAATTTGTGGTTCCGGAAGAGTAATTCCAATGCGAATTCGGGGCAAAAGCAGCTGGTTTTTCCAATTGCACTTTGGGCATATCTTCGGCCAAAAAAAGCATTTCTGTTACATCACAAATTTTCCCATAATCTTCTTCCCATTCCAAACCGGAATTCATCTGAATTAAATTATGTAATGTAATTTTAGAACGTTCATCTTTCGTCCATTCCGATAAACCAGCGGGTTTAGTAATGTCAATTTTTCCTTGGTGTTGCAAAATCCCAAAATAAGTCGCCGTGATGCTTTTTGTCATCGACCAACCTAAAAATTTAGTATTTTTAGAAAAACCGTCTTCGTATTTTTCGGCAATGATTTTGTCTTTGTAAATGACTAAAAGTGCACGAGTTCGTTTCGATTTTTTACCTTTTTTATCAAAAGCATTCGCAACCGCTTGGTTCAGTTTTTCGTAATTCACCTCGGGAAAAATGGAATCTTTTGGTTCTAAATTTCCATATGGAAAAGGCAAATTCGTTTCATTTTTTGTTCGTTTCGGAACCAAATACGGTTTTGTTTCATCAAAATCATCATTTATCAATGTCGCTCCCAAACCTTCTCGGTAAATGGCTTTGCGTTTTTTTAACCCGAAAGCCGAAGAAATAACAAATTTACCTTCTTCATGGATTTCGTTGGTTGCTAAACGAACATTGTCAATGTCATTATCGCCACTTTCTATAATCTCCAGCGATCGCCCGTCAATAAAATGTCCGGAAGCCACACTTTTGGCTGAAAATCCGGATACAATATCTAATTTAGGATAAGTTGTTACACCCACATAAACAACAACTAAAAGAAGCAAAACGCCTAAAAATTTAAAAAACTTTTTCATTTGATTTTTTATTTCCTGCAATGTATAAAATTATACGAAATAAAATAAGGCTTGTTGCATTTTGCCTCCCACAATTCATAAAAATTCGTGAATTTGTGGCGGTTACGAGTTCCTTTTTTACTACTTTTGTATTTAGAATTTTTCTAAATAAAAATGATAGATAGTCAAAAAATAAGAGCCGATTTTCCGATACTTTCTCAAACCGTAAACGGAAAACCGCTTGTCTATTTCGATAACGCCGCCACTTCGCAAAAACCTCAAGTGGTAATTGATGCCGAAGCGAATTATTACAAAGAAATTAATGCCAATATTCACCGTGGAGTGCACACCTTGAGTCAATTGGCTACCGATGCATACGAAGCGTCTCGTCATAAAATTCAACAGCATATCAATGCTAAATTCAGTCACGAAGTGCTTTTTACTTCCGGCACTACACACGGTATTAATTTGGTAGCGAATGGATTTGCGAGTTTCTTAAAACCGGGTGATGAGGTCATGGTTTCTGCGTTAGAACACCACAGCAACATCGTTCCTTGGCAAATGCTTTGCGAAAAAACCGGAGCGAAATTAGTCGTGATTCCGATGAACGAAACCGGCGAACTCATTCGTTCAGAATACGAACGATTAGTATCAGATAAAACCAAAATCGTTACCGTAAACCATATTTCCAATGCGTTGGGAACCATCAATCCAATTAAATGGATGATTGAGAAAGCTCATGAAGTCGGTGCAGCCGTTTTAATCGATGGAGCACAAGCTACTCCACATCTAAAACCCGATGTGCAAGACTTAGAGTGTGATTTTTATGTGTTTTCCGGACACAAAATCTGCGGACCAACCGGAACCGGAATTTTATACGGAAAAGAAGCTTGGTTAAACAAATTACCACCTTACCAAGGTGGAGGCGAAATGATTGCGACCGTTTCGTTTGAAAAAACAACCTATGCAGAATTACCACACAAATTTGAAGCCGGAACACCCAATATTGCAGGTGGAATTGTACTGGGAACCGCCATTGACTACCTCAATGCAATTGGTTTTGACAACATTGCCGCCTATGAACACGAATTACTCGAATACGGAACTAAAAGATTACTGGAAATTGAAGGCTTGAAAATTTATGGCCCAGAAGTTTCGGGATTAACTCAAAAAACTTCCGTAATTTCGTTTAATCTTGACGGCATTCATCCGTATGATGTTGGTACGATTATTGACAAGTTAGGAATAGCAGTACGCACCGGACATCATTGTGCCCAACCGATTATGGATTTTTTTCAAATTCCGGGAACGTTGAGAGCTTCGTTTGCGTTTTATAACACAAAAGAAGAAATTGATGCGTTGGTGGAAGCCGTTAAAAGAGCACAAATGATGTTGAGTTAATTTAAAATCAAAGCACATGAAAACTATTTTTACCATTTTTTTATCTTTTTTTCTAGCGAAAGGATGTTCCGACACTTCTGATATTGACAATGCTGTAATTGAATACCAAGCGTTGTCTAGGGGATTTTATAAAACAATAAAAATTGAAAATAAAAATGTATCTGTAGTAAATGCTCGTGATGAAAAACCAACCGAGTTAACCCTTACAAAGCAAGATTGGAAAGAATTAGTAGAAGCGTTTCGTGAAATCAATTTAGAGAACATGAAAAACTTAAAAGCTCCAACGTCTAAAAGACTTTATGACGGTGCAGCTCATGCCAACATTACCATTAGTTTAGAGGGTAAAACCTATACTACGGATGGTTTTGACCATGGTTATCCGCCGGTTGAAATTGAAAATTTTATTAATAAATTAGTGCTTTTAACCATAAAAGAATAATATGACCATTCAAGAAATTCAAAATGAAATTGTAGATGAATTTTCGATGTTTGATGATTGGATGCAACGATACGAATACATTATCGAACTCGGAAAATCGTTGCCGTTGATTGATGAAAAATTCAAAACCGATGAAAACATTATCAAAGGATGCCAATCCAAAGTGTGGTTGCAAGGTGAAGAAAATGATGGAAAAATTACTTTTACTGCCGACAGCGATGCTATTTTGACTAAAGGAATCATTGCCATTTTAATTCGAGCATTTTCCAACCAAAAACCATCTGAAATTTTAGAAGCCAAAACCGATTTTATTGATGAAATTGGATTGAAAGAGCATTTGTCTCCCACTAGAGCAAACGGTTTGGTTTCTATGATCAAGCAAATAAAAATGTATGCGTTAGCATTTGAAGCGAAGAATTAAAAATTACACAAAACAAAATAAACCATATAAGTCATATAAGCCAATTAAAAAAATATAAACCAAATAGGAATAACAAGAACGTATTTAAAAGATTTAGTATATCAAGTTAACGGAGCAGCAATAGAAGTTCATAAAAGTTTAGGACCAGGATTGTTGGAAGTAGTTTATCATCAATGTATGATAAAAGAGCTGGAAATAAGAAAAATTAGTTTTCAATCCGAATTTTCAATTCCTATCATTTATAAAGAATATCAATTAGATTGTAAGTTAAAATGTGATTTAGTAATAGAAAATAATTTAGTAGTTGAGTTAAAATCGGTAAATGAAATCAATCCAATTTTTGAAGCACAATTGCTAACCTATATGAATTTATTAAAAGCCCCAATTGGATTACTTATCAATTTTAATGTAAAAAATATATTTTATGAAGGTCAAAAAACCTATGTAAACCAACTTTACAACGAGTTATGGGATTAGCTTACATGAGCTTATTGACAGAAAACGTTTACTTAAACATTTGAAGAATAGAAAACTTATATGACTTATATGCTTAAAAAATATTGAACCAAATAAGTCATATAAGATTAATAAATTGATTAAGAATGGAAGAATACAAAGACGAAATAAACCTAGGCGAATCAGTCGTAAGAGTACTTAAAGGAATTTACGACCCGGAAATTCCCGTTGACATATATGAACTCGGATTAATCTACGACGTCATGATCAACGAAGACAACGACGTGAAAGTGTTAATGACGCTAACTTCACCAAATTGTCCAGTTGCCGAGACATTACCAAGAGAAGTTGAAGAAAAAATAAAATCACTCGATGCCGTAAAATCCTGCGAAGTAGAAATCACTTTTGATCCGCCATGGAGCAAAGATTTAATGAGTGAAGAAGCCAAATTAGAATTGGGGATGCTGTAAGACCGTTGTCAGTTATCCGTTGTCAGTTTTCTGACAACCGACAACTGACTACGGATAACCGACAACCGAAAATGAACGAAATCATCAACAAAGTAGCCAACTCATCACTCGAAGTGTTCGATTTAGAAGATTATTATCCTTCCGGAAATCGAACACAAATTGATGTTGCTCAATGGTTGGAAGAAGGTTTTTTGTTAAAAGAAAAAGATTTTCGAGAATCATTAAAAAACCACGATTGGTCGCAGTATCAAAACCATTTTGTGGCGATTCATTGTTCTACTGAGGCCATTTTACCAGCTTGGGCAACCATTTTAGTTACGGTACACCTGCAACCGTTTGCTAAGAAAATTATTTTAGGAAAAAAAGAAGAAATCGACATCATATTATATAGCGAAATCCTAAATCAAATTGATTATTCCATTTACAGCGATAAACCGGTAATCTTAAAAGGATGTTCTAAAAAACCGGTACCGGAATCGGCCTATATTTTTGCAATTCAAAATCTACAAAAAGTTGCCAAAAGTGTGATGTTTGGTGAAGCTTGTTCCGCTGTTCCGTTATTCAAGGCTCCAAAATAAATTAGTACAGGAGCAAATTTTGTTAAAATTGTTAATAAAAGAACAATTACTACCTTTGTCCCATAATCAATAAAAATGTGTGGACATGAAAAAACTAATTTTTCTATTATGTATTATTTTTGGGTGGGAAGCTTCTGCTCAAAAAGAAGTAGTAAAAAGCGTAGATGATGTTGTAAAAGCAGTAGAAGATACTACCAGAACTTCCGGATGGACAAAAAAAGGAAATATTTCATTTTTGTTCAATCAATCTACTTTTAATAACTGGGTAGCGGGTGGCGAAGATAATATTTCTGGGAATCTTGGGGTAAATTATGATTTTAACTACAAAAGAAAAGATATTTCTTGGGACAATAAAGTAATTGCTTCATATGGTTTGGTTAAAACCAAAAACTCAGAATTCGAAAAGAAAACCGATGACCGTTTTGAGTTCAACTCACTTGCCGGTAAAAAAGCAAAAGGATATTGGTATTATTCGGCTTTTTTAAACTTTAGAACCCAATTTACAAAAGGTTTTGCGTATTCAAATGTGGACGGTGTTGAGGTTAGAACAGAAAACACCAACTTGCTTTCACCGGGTTACTTAACTTTTGGACCCGGTATGATGTGGAAAAAAAGAGATGATTTTAAATTTAACTTAGCACCACTTTCCTCTAAACTTACCATTGTTGATAAAGATTATACTTCTGTTCCAGGATATGTTGATGGTTCTTATTTTGGAGTTGATGCAAATAAATCTATTCGATACGAACTAGGTTTTTATGCTGCGGGGTATTATAAATTCAAATTATTTGAAAACGTTACAGCAGAAAACATCATGAGTGTATATTCTAATTATCTTGAAGACCCACAAAATGTGGATATAGATTATCAATTAAATGTTGTAATGAAAATCAATAAGTTTTTATCAACCAATATTTCTTTCCAAACCATTTATGACGATAACGCTTTTAGAGGTTTTCAAACGCGTCAAGTGTTGGGTGTAGCCGTAAACTATGTTTTCTAATTAAAAACGAGACTTTTTTAAACATACGACACTAGTCAACCAAATAGAAAAGCAAATTTCATCTGTCAAAATAGTATGAAATTTGCTTTTTTTTTGGGCGAACGGCCGGGTTTTCCGTTCTAAGTTTTTTGATTTTTTTCAACAACTGCTCCAGCTGCGGTAGCTTCCGTTGGTCGCTTCCTCGCTCGGGCATTTGTAAGTAAAAAATCAAAAAAGCTTTCCACTGCAATCCCTGTCGCAGACTGTGCTAAATGCTATTCTTCATCCACAGCATCCTTATAATCCGGATACAAAAATTTATTATACGGAAAACGAGTCACGTGAATTTCCCTCACAGCTTCATACACTTTTTCTCTAAACTCTTCAAAATTCTCTTTATTCGTAGCCGAAATAAACAAAGCATTATTTTCGCCCACATTACTCATCCAAGTTGCTTTCCATTCTTCTAACGAATAATGTTTACTGGTTTTTTCCACCATCAAATCATCTTCATCAAAATAAGCAGGTTTGTAAGCATCAATCTTATTAAAAACCATAATCGTGTGCTTGTCTGCACTCTTAATATCTTGTAAAATTTGATTTACCGAAGCAATATGATCTTCAAAATCCGGATGTGAAATATCCACCACGTGAAGCAACAAATCGGCTTCGCGTACTTCATCCAGCGTGCTTTTAAACGATTCCACCAACTGCGTAGGCAATTTTCTAATAAAACCAACCGTATCCGAAAGCAAAAAAGGCAAATTCTTAATCACCACTTTTCGCACCGTTGTATCTAACGTAGCAAACAATTTATTTTCAACAAAAACATCACTTTTTCCAACAGCATTCATCAATGTCGATTTTCCCACATTGGTATATCCCACCAAAGCAACCCGAACCATTGCACCACGATTGCCGCGTTGCACCGACATTTGTTTGTCAATCGTTTTAATTTTGTCTTTCAATAAAGCAATTCGATCACGCACAATTCGTCTATCGGTTTCAATTTCCGTTTCCCCCGGACCACGCATTCCAATTCCTCCTCGCTGACGTTCCAAGTGTGTCCACATTCCCGATAATCTTGGAAGTAAATATTGACATTGAGCCAATTCCACCTGCGTTCTCGCATACGAAGTTTCGGCACGCTGAGCAAAAATGTCTAAAATTAGATTGGTTCGGTCTAAAACTTTACAATCTAAAATTTTGGTTATATTTTTTTGCTGAGCCGGAGAAAGTTCATCGTCAAAAATTACAGTTGAAACTGCATTGTCTTTAATGTAAAGATGAATTTCTTCCATTTTACCGGTTCCCACAAACGTTTTAGGATTCGGTTTTTCCAATTTTTGCCAAAAACGTTTTATTACTTCACCTCCTGCCGTAAAAGTCAAGAACTCTAATTCATCTAAATATTCATTCAATTTAGATTCATCTTGCTCTTTCGTGACAATTCCTACAACAACCGTTTTTTCAAAATTTATTTTTTCTTTTTCCAACATAATTTATAAATGTCTTGCAAAATTAGGGATTTCCAAAGGGTTAAAAACAAATTTATAACAAAGAAAAACTTTTTTTTTGTCCATTTTTTAGTTAAAAAACAAAATAATGTTAGCTAATTCTTAATTTTTGTTAAATTTGACGTTCTAAACCTACAAAAAATTAATCAAAAACAACCTAAACTTTCATTTTATGAAAAGAATTACCTTAGTTTTACTATTGTTAATGCTAACGGGTTTTGGGTATTCACAGACGGAGAATTTCGAGGGTGGTATACCAGGAACGTGGGCAGTATTTAACAATGGTATTGGGACCAATACATGGACCACAACTAGTGCGGTAACGACTCCGCCAACGGTTTGTGAGGGCACAACATCAGCCTTTATGAACGCTCGTCAGAATATTGGAGCGGGCAACACTTCACAAAATTATTTAGTAACGCCACTGATAACAGTTCCTACTAATGGGCAGTTGATATTCAGTACGCGTTCTACCATTAATGGACCGGATAATACAACATATCAAGTTCGTTATTCCACAACCTCACAAACGGATATCAATAGTTTTACTACGATTCAGTCATGGGCGGATACGGATTTAACAGCGGTATTTAATATTTGTGAGGAGAAAACAGTTAGTTTATCTGGTCTTTCAGGTCAACAGGTTTATTTGGCTTTTGTAGTAGTGATGAACCAACCTGCTGCCGGATTAACTGGAGATAGATGGATTGTTGATGATTTGCGTTTAGTAGAGCAATGTATAGACCCAACTGATATTACAGTTGGTGGAATTACCCAAAATAGTGCTAGTATCAGTTGGTTAAACCCTGGTGGAGCTACTCAGTTTGAAGTAGAGGTAGTTCAAGTGCCAAATGCTCCAACAGGAGTGGGTGTATTAACAGGGCCAAGTCCATTTGTGGCTAATGGTTTATCCCCAACTACACAATATCAAGTTTATGTAAGAGCGGTTTGTTCACAGAGCAATAGTGCTTGGGTAGGACCGACCAACTTTTTAACGACTTCACCCGGAGTAACGTGTGAGGCTCCGATACAGATAACTTCATTACCGTATTCTACAACAGATAATACGGGTAATTATGGAGATGATTATAATGGCCCACAGGGACCAGCAGCAGGATGTGGAACAGCAACGAACTATTTAACGGGAGATGATGTTTTCTATAGTTTTACAGCACCTACAACCGGAGTAGTGAATATTACGATGACTCCAACGGGAACATGGTCAGGTATATTTGTGTATAATAGCTGTACCAATATTGGAGTAAGTTGTATTGCGGGAGTTGGTAACTCAGCCAACACTCCACGTGTAATTGATTTACCTGTAACGGCAGGCCAAACTTATTTTATTGTGATCTCAACCAATACAGCACCACAGAGTGTTGGATATACGTTGACTTTACAAATAGTGAACTGTCCACCGCCAACAGGATTGACTGCAGGAAATATTGGTCAGACTAGTGCAGAGTTGTCATGGGCAAACCCCGGGGCAGCAACTTCATGGGAAGTAGCAGTTCAACCGGCAGGTTCACCTATTCCAACAGGAGCAGGGGTAACAGCCAATACCAATACTAATTTCCCTGTTTCAGGCTTAACCGCTGCAACAGCTTATCAATATTATGTAAGAGCAGATTGTGGAGATGGTACATTTAGTGCATGGGCAGGGCCTTTCTTGTTTAACACTACAATTTGTGAACCGGGAGACCAATGTAACTATACCTTTGTATTAAGAGATAGTTTTGGTGATGGTTGGAACGGAGCTACGATGCAAGTAAGACAAAATGGTATCGTAGTGGCAACACTAGGAACAACATTTACAGCAGGTGGCGGACCAATCAATATCACAGTACCGCTTTGTAACGGATTACCATTTGATTTATTCTGGAATGCAGGAGGAACATTCGCCGGTGAGGTAAGGGTTCAAATTATTAATCCGTTTAACCAAACATTATATAACATGACCACAGCATCTGCCGGATTGGTTAATTCAGTATTATATGCTGGCACGGTAGATTGTGATTTTCCTGCATGTTTACCACCGAGTGGTGTAACAGTAACTAATATTGGAGGGACATCGGCACAAGTTGGTTGGACAGCAATTCCCGGAATTACTCAATATGAAGTGATTGTCTTACCTGCGGGTTCACCTGCACCGACGGCAGCTTCAACCGGAACGGTAACATCAGACAATCCATTTACGATAAACGGATTAACTTCAGCAACGTTATATGATGTGTATGTTAGAGCGATATGTTCAACTCCAACACCAAGTAACTGGACACCGGTTACTACATTCAATACGACTTTGTGTGAAGTAGCAGACCAGTGTTTATATACCTTTAGAATGCGAGACAGTTTTGGCGATGGATGGAATGGAGCCAGAATGCAAGTGAGACAAAACGGAATTGTAATAGCTACTATTGGAGCAACCTTCAATGCAGGAGCTGGACCAATCGATGTTCAAGTACCATTGTGTAATGGTATACCATTTGATTTGTTCTGGAGTGTAGGAGGGACGTTTGCCGGCGAGGTAAGAGTTGAGATTATCAATCCTTTTGCTCAGTCTTTATATAACATGAACACTGCTTCTGCAGGTTTAGTGAATACAGTTTTATATTCTGGTTTGGTAGATTGTTTGAATCCGGAATGTATTGCACCATTAAATGTAACAACATCAAACATTGGAATCAATCAAATTAGTGTGGGATGGAATCCAAATGGAGGGACTAACTTTGAAGTTATTGCTGTTCCAGCTGGTTCGCCAGCTCCAACATTAGCAACTCCTGGTATTCCGGCTACATCAAATCCATTTGTAGTAACAGGTCTAAATCCAAGTACAGCTTATGATTTTTATGTAAGAGCTTTGTGTACTGGAAACAATCCTGCAAGTGCGTGGGCAGGTCCGGCTACTGCAACAACTTTACCAACATGTCCACAACCTATTAACTTAACTGTTTTAGGTGCAGATACCAATACAGCAACATTGTCTTGGACAAATATTGCTCCTGCTACATTGTTTGAAATTGTAGTACAACCGGTAGGCTCAGGAGTTCCAACGGTTGCTGGAGTAATTACTTCTCAAAACCCATATACTGCCACTGGTTTAAGTGCAGGATTCTATGAATTTTATGTTCGTGCGATTTGTTCAGCATCTGATATCAGTGCTTGGGCAGGACCACAAAACTTCTTTATATTAGCCGCTTTACCGGGTTGTGCGGGTGTAGATATTGATTTACAAACGTCAACTCCGGGTGTATTGAATTTATGTCCTGGTGAAAGTTGTGTAGATTTATCCGCTTCTTTCTTTGAAACGGGGGATACAACCACTTATGAAGTGACGGCTATTCCTTTTACACCACCCTTCCCATTTACAGGAGGTATTCCAACCTCAGTAAATACAGATGACGTGTGGTCGCCAGCTATTCCGCTACCGTTTAATTTCTGTTTCTTCGGACAAAATTATACACAAGCTTTGGTAGGATCAAATGGTGTTATTACCTTTGATATTCAAGGTGTGGTACCTGGAGGAGCTCAAGCCGCTAACGGATATTGTGCATGGCCATTTACACAAACAATACCAAATGCCGGTTTCCCAATTAAAGCTGCGATTTATGGTCCTTATCAAGATATTAATCCTAACGTAACAACACCGCCGGCTCAACCAAGTATTAACTATCAAGTATTGGGTACAGCTCCTTGTAGAGTATTGGTGGTTAACTTCTCCGAAGTAGCTCAATTTAGTTGTAACACAAACGTTCCGTTACAAACGAGTCAAATTGTATTGTATGAAACGTCTAATGCAATTGAAGTGTACGTTCAAAACCGTGTTCCATGTTTAACTTGGAATTCCGGAAATGGAGTAATTGGTATTCAAAACCAAGCAGGTACACAAGCACACGTTCCTCTTGGAAGAAATACAGGTACATGGTCTGCTTCTAATGAGGCTTGGAGATTTACTCCTGCTGGTCCATCTAACGTTACTTTCTCTTGGTTAAAAGATGGTGAATTTTACAGTAATAACTTAAATATTAATGTTTGTGTAACAGAAACAACCAGTATGACAGCTCAGGCTATTTATACGGCTTGTGGTGGTGCTCAAACAATTACAACTGATACCATTTTATTAAATGTAGTAGGTGCTGAATTAGAAGTACAAGATGATGTAACAGTTTGTGAAGCAGACGGATATGAATTACCTGCTCTTTTGTTTGGTAACTATTTTACTGAAACAAATGGTGGCGGTACTCAATTAAATGCTGGTGATGTAATCACAACACCACAAACAATTTATGTTTATGCTGTTATTAATGGCACTAACGGTACATGTTCAACAGAAGGAAGTTTCCAAGTAAACATTACTGATGAGATTGTACCTGAATTTAATGCATTCTCAACTTTCTGTGTGAATGAAGTAGCTCCTGGTTTACCGGCTACTTCTACAAATGGAGTAAATGGTTTATGGGAGCCAAGTACAATTAGTACAGCCATTCCGGGAACATTTACGTATACCTTTACTCCTTTTGGAGGAGAAAGTTGTGCTACTTCTACAACTATAGATATTACCGTGAATGAGGAAATAACACCAACTTTTGACGCCATTCCTGATTTATGTCAAGGGTCAACAGCTCCTGCATTACCAACAACGTCAACGAATGATATTACAGGTGTTTGGAGTCCTGCTACAATTGATACGGCAACATCCGGTACATTTACGTTTACGTTTACTCCAGATGCCGGACAATGTGCCGCTATAGTAACTCTAGACGTAACGATTGCTTCAGAAATCATTCCAACTTTTGATGCGATTCCAACGCTTTGTCAAAATTCAGAGGCACCTATTTTACCTTCAACTTCTTTGAATGGAGTTATCGGTACTTGGTCGCCATCTACAATAGACACATCTGTTTTTGGTGTTGCGACGTATACCTTTACACCGGATGCTTCTGAGGAGTGTGCTGTTTCAGCTACATTAGATGTAACGGTAGAAGAATTAGTAACCCCAACTTTTGACCCTATCGCTGTTATTTGTCAGAATAGTTCAGCACCAACCTTACCATTAACTTCATTAAATGGTATTACAGGAACATGGTCACCTGATACAATTGATTCTTCGGTAGCGGGAATAACTACATTTACTTTTACTCCTGAGGCAGGAGTTTGTGCAACTACCTATACTGTAGATATAACAGTTGAGGAAGAGTTGACACCAACCTTTGATCCAATAGCTGATTTGTGTTTGAATGCAACAGCACCATCTTTACCGGCTACTTCTACAAATGGAGTAAATGGTACGTGGTCACCTTCAACTATTGACACATCGGTAGCGGGTCAATTTACTTTTATCTTTACACCTGATGCTGGAGTGTGTGCAACTCAAGGCTCGTTGATTGTGAATGTTTCTAATTCGATAACACCAACATTTACAGCTTATCCAACATTATGTCAATTTAGCGAAGCACCGTTATTACCTGCTTCATCTGATAATGGAGTTACTGGTACATGGTTGCCTTCTACAATCGATACAAGTGTAGTAGGAGATTCAAACTATACCTTTACACCAGATGCAAGTTTTGAATGTGCTTTACCGGTGACGATTACTGTTACAGTTGAAGAGCGAATCACACCAACTTTTGCGGCTATTGCTTCTATTTGTTTAAATGGAGTAGCACCTGCTTTAGAATTGGTTTCTACAAATGGAATTTCGGGTACGTGGAATCCTGCTGCAATTGACACTTCGGTTGCGGGTAGTGTGGTATATACCTTTACACCTGCTGATGGAATTTGTGCTTCACAGGCAACATTAACGGTTGAGATTACGGCACCAACGCAAGCAACATTTACGCAAGTTGGACCTTTCTGTCAGAATGATACAGTTGCTTCGTTACCAACAACTTCTTTAGAAGGAGTTACCGGTACTTGGAATTCATCCACAATTGACACAAGTGTAGCGGGTGATTTTGTTTATACATTTACTCCTACAAGTGGTTTGTGTGCTCTTGGTACAACAATGACCATTACCATAACAGCACCAACACAAGCTGTCTTTACGCAAATTGCTAATTTGTGTCAAGGTTCAACGGCTCCATTGCTACCACAGACATCTAATAACGGTGTTACCGGTTCATGGAATCCTTCGACAATTAATACAGCAAATGCAGGTATTACCACTTACATATTTACTCCAACAACCGGTTTATGTGCATTAGGAACAACGATGACTATTGAAGTGTTTGCTACTCCGGTAGTAGATCAAATTGCACCACAGACCATTTGTCAAGGGCAGTCATACACCCTTCCTGCCTTATCATCGGGCAACGCTTATTTCACTGGTCCAAACGGAAGTGGATTGAGTTTAGCTGAAGGATCAACGGTTTCTAGTTCACAGACGATATATATTTATGCACAATCGGGCACTGTACCAAA
>NZ_KE384382.1:0-2207 GCF_000425465.1 Flavobacterium filum DSM 17961
TTTGAGAAACGTTGTGCACCAAAAAAATCAACCTTCATCATCCGCCAACCCACAACTGAAAACAAAATAACCGCGAACCAAACCTTAGTACCTTAGCCCCTCAGCCACTCCAAAAAAAAAATCCCCTGCCATAGCAAGGGAAAAAAACAACCAATCTAGAATATTGTTTTTACCTATGTAGGTACCATACACAGTGATTTGAGGAGAAAGGGTTCGTACCCCAACCCATTAATCCAACGTAATGGTGTTCAGGTACTGGCTGGTGGCATATTTCTTGCCGTCTGCGGCAACCACTGCTATCCAAACATGTACCGCCAAACCACTCCAGTAGGTGGGAAGTGGTAAGGTCACCGTTTCCGTGTCGCGGGTGGCAATTAGCTCAGCCGACCAAATCAATCCGGAGGTTTCTTCATACGCAACCGCCAAAACGGTATCCGTAGCATCGGCATTGCCTTGTCCGCTGTTGTTCACCCAGTTCACCGTTACCGCTTGGTTGGTGTCCGGTGTAGCCGTAAGGGTGGCTAAGCCCAATAAATCGCCACGGGTCAACAGAATCTTTGGGAAATCCCAATAGGCTTCTGTGCCGTTGTGTAAGGCGGCTTGCTTCATCAAGTAAGACATCGCCTGGTTCCGCTGGGTCTTTAACCCACCTTTTGCTCCAAAATACCGCCCCGGAATAGTCGAAATCGGTAAAAGGAAATTAGTGACTAACGTGAACTTGTCACGCTGTTGTTGTTGGAGCAACGACGCTGCTCGATTTGATCGACGAGGTAAACTTCGCATCACGTCTTTTCCTCGCCAGGTTGAACCGACTACAGTTCCAACCTTTCCATAAAAGGCACCTAATATGCCCTTGTTGTATGTTCCCATAATTAATTTTTTTAGGGTTTAACAATTATTGACTTTGTTGCTTCGCCGTGCACTGCTCATTCAACGGTTCAAAGATAGAAAAGGAAAACATTCGTTCGACAAAATTACAACGTAGTGACTTGATTTATAAGGGTTTGACTAAAATTAATAGCTTTTGGAAACCGTTGACGGACTTTGCACCTACTTGCATTTGAATGAGTGTAAATTGACGAAATTGAATGGAAATATTTCGAATTGATAAGTAATGAAAACGATTGATAACCCTTGACAATGGTTGAAGGGTTTTGACGGCATTTGACGACATTTGACTGGATTTGACGTCAAATGGTGACCGATGACCACTTTTGACTGCATTTGCCTACCGTTGAGGCGAAATGACGTTTTTATTCATTTTTAGAGGGGTTTTGTTCGATATTTGTTCTGTATTTGTTCGAACGAGCTTCGGAAAAGGGGGGTGTTTTCCGAACAAATGTGCCATTAATATGGAAGAAAACCCTAAAAGAAGGCGATTTTGCTGCCAATTAAGAAGGAAATAAAATACACTTCGAACGCGAGGGCATCGAAAAACAATTGCTATAGTAAAATTAGAAGATAACAAGTAGGGTCAGGAAGACATTCCTAACAAAAGAGGAGTACTCAAGTTGAAAAAGAGCATAATCAGTAGGTGTGGGGGCCTATTTTTTTTCAATCAAATGCTTATTCTTCATTTTTGCAACCATACTTTTTTCAAAAAACTCACGAGGATAATAAAACTTTCCACCTAGTTCAGAGTAGGGGATTAGTCCTGATTTTCGTCGACGAGCCAAAGTACTTTCACTAATTTTTAAAATTTCCATGACATCAACATTGTCTAACCACATGTCCTTATTGATTTTGCGGCTTTTCTTTTTCTCTTTCTTTTTCATTTTAGTCGCTTTTTTTTTCTGTCGGACATTGGAAGCACTAGTCTCCGACGGTCCGGTGTTTACATCTTCTTTGATCATAATAATTCTTTTTACGTAATGGATTAGTGAGGATTTCCATATGGGTTTAGTTTTAAATTAAATTATTTTACTTAAAGTATTAATAATACAAATTTTACAAATCTAAATGGTAAATGAAAGTGAAACTTATTCACAATCGGACTTACTTTTTAACAACCAATGAGGAAATTCTTACTTCAAAAATCAAATTAAAAGACATTGATAATCAAATAACTAATATTTTTTTATTGGCTTTACAACGGATAAGGAAGTTATTTTTAAGAAAATAATTAAGTAGTAAAGTAAGTAAAAAACAACGGTATTCTTCACCTACTTTTTTCCTCCCTTTCATATCCCACCTTAATGCCCCTTAAT
>NZ_KE384382.1:3157-16236 GCF_000425465.1 Flavobacterium filum DSM 17961
CATCCGCTCCATCCGTGTTCCATTACCTTAATGCCCCTTAATTCCTTAATGGTAAAAAACAAAAGCGTAGCGTCTTTGCGAGAAACCAAAACAAGCGAAGCGTCTTAGCGTTCTTCGTGCCTTCTTAGCGACCTTTGTGGTTAAAAAAACACTGCCCTATTTAAATAGAAAATCACGAATAACAATAAACAAAAAAACTTATTTTTGCCCAAAACAACCCCTTGAAAAAAATACTCCTCCTTTCCGACACCCACAGCCATATTGACGAGAAAATCCTCAAATATGTCCAACAAGCCGATGAAGTATGGCATGCCGGTGACATTGGAGACCTACACGTAACCGATACCCTTAAAAAAATAAAACCTTTGCGTGCCGTTTATGGCAACATAGACGATGCCAAAGCCAGAATGGAGTTCCCTTTAATTAATCGGTTTTGGTGTGAAGAAGTGGACGTATTCATGACACACATTGGAGGTTATCCCGGGAAATACAACCAAGCCATTCGTCAGGAGTTGATGCATAATCCACCACAACTGTTCATTTGCGGACATTCCCATATTTTAAAAGTGCAGTTTGATAAAACCTTGAACCTATTGCACATGAATCCCGGTGCAGCCGGAATACACGGATTTCATCAGGTTCGTACCATGTTGCGGTTTGTGATTGACGGAAAAGAAATAAAAAACTTGGAAATTATTGAAATGGAAAAAAAATCAGCGTTCCACAATAGGTAACGTAATTGAAATTTTCGTTCCTTCATTCGTGGCTGATTGTAAAAGAATTTTTCCTTTCAAGTTTTTGATACGGGCCTTGATTTGCGTCAAACCAAAACCGTCATTTTGAAGGGGTTTAGCAGTGTCAAACCCTTTTCCGTTATCGATAATTTTGATGTGAAGGGTCTGGTTTTTTTCTTCAATCGAAATTTCACCATTTGTAGCCTGACTGTGTTTTACGATATTGTTTACCAGCTCAGTAAGGATAAAAAACACTTTCAGTTCAAAATCTTCCTGGTAGCGTTTCATTTTTAAACCTTTGTTGGTAAAGCTAAACTGAATCATAGAATTGGAATTTTTTTCACACATGTCTTGCACGGCATGATACAATCCCAGTTTAGCCAAAACAGGAGGAATCAGTTCATGCGATAAATCCCGCACTTTGTCATGAGCCTCTTTTAATAGCGATCGAGCTTTACTGATTTCTTCCGGAACATTTTCCTTTTGTCCTACCAAAAACGCAGACAAATGTAAACCGGCTGAAGACAGAAGAGCACTAATGTTATCGTGTAAAACTTCGGCCAATTTTTTACGTTCAATTTCCTGACCGTCAATCGAAGCATTGATGATGTTTTCCTGAATTTCGCTGTCAATTTCTTTGATTTTGTTGCGTTGCTTTAACTGTAAGTTTTGATAGAAAAAGTAAAAAAGAATTAAACTAAACCCAAAAAGAGCCACGAAAATAAAAATGATTTTACGGTTTCTACTTTGCTTTTCCTCCAGTTGATGGGCTTTTTCTTTGAACTCGTTTTCTACTTTTTCAATGTTGTATTTGGTTTCAATTTCTCTGATTTTATCACTTAGGTTTTCATTGTTCAATTTTTGGTTGGTTTCAAAAGCCATCGTGCTGTTTAAATTCGCCCGTTTGTAATCACCCATTTGTTCATACGCATACACTAGGTTGAGGTATAAGTCAAGGTAATCACTTGTGTTTAAATCGTCTTTAAAATCAGTTTTGATTTTTTCATAGGTTTCCGCCCCTTTTTTAAAGTCTTTTTGATAGACCATATAATAGTAGCCATAATTGCTCAATGAACTGATGATTGACTTTTTTATATTGTGCTTTAATGCCAAAGTATACGAACTATCTAAATACTTAATAGCCGTTTCATAATCATCTTTAAGAGTGTAGTAAGCAAAGTAATTATTGTAGCTAAAACACAAACCTGAGACGGAATTCACTGTTTTGTCTAGTTTAACTTTTTTTTCTAAATAGTAGTAGGAACTGTCTAATTTTTTAGCCGTATGCAAACGGAAAAGATTATGATAAACATGAATTAAAGCCAATGTGTCTTTTTCATGCATTCCGATTTTTTTAGCTTTATAATAATATTTAAAAGCTCTAATCGTGTCATTTACAATTGAATAACGAGTGCCTATTTGTTCAATGATTTCCGTTTTCTTTTTAATTTTATTTTTTTCAGCAATTGAAAGGGCATTGAACAGCGTTTTCAAAGATTTATCATGGTCATTAAGCGTGCCATAAATTTGTGCTTTACGGATACAGATTTCACAATATTCTTTAAATTTTTTATTTTTCAGATGACTTTCTGATTTTGTTTTTGCATAATTCAAAGCCTTTATTAATTCATTTTTATCTCTATAATAGTCCAATGAATCAACTTTAGATTGAGCAAAAAATAAACTAGAAAATAAACAACTAATAAATAAAATGTACTTATGCATTTACATTAATTTTTACTCTTGGTTTTACTGCTGTACCATCACCATAATCACCGCTTTTATCGGGAATTTGTTGAATAAAATCAATGATAATTTCTCCTTCAAAAGCATCACACACCAGTTTGTGTTCTACATAAACGTTTGAAGGTTGATTGTCACCTTCTCTCAAATGAAGGTAAACCAAATAGATATCTTTTTCATGTTTGCTGTTAACCAAACAGTTTTCGGGAACGCTGAAACTAAGTTCGTAACAAGAAGTGTCTCTGCGATAAACTGAATAATGTCCGAGTAATTCCATTTTATTGATTGATTAGGTTATGTTTTATAGCATATTTTACTAAGCCAATGGTGTTTTTAACGTTTAGTTTTTTAATCAAATTTTTGCGGTGCGTTTCAACCGTATTGGCACTAATAAACAATTCTTCACCGATTTCTTTTCCGCTGTATTCCATTGAAATGAGCTTTAGAATTTCCAACTCACGGTCGGTAAGCAATGTATTGGTTATTTCATAATTTTCAGAAGCACTTGTATTGCCCGTGAGTGAGCTGAATATTTTTTCCTGAATATTTTTAGAGAAATAATCTTGACCCGCCGCTACCGATTCGATGGCTTCCATAATGCTGTCTCCGGCACATTGTTTAGATAAATACCCACTAGCACCTAATTTTAGCACTTCTTTGATGAGTTTGAAATCATCATAACTGGAAAGAACAATTACTTTACACGAAAACCCTTTGTCGGAGAACTCTTTTAATACTTCAATACCGTCTTTTTGTGGCATATTGATATCCATAATCAAAATATCCGCTTTTTTTTGATGAACGGTATCAACGAGATTCATTCCGTTAAGGGAATAACCAACTACTTCAATTTTGGGATTGGTTTTTAAAACAGCCAAAATACCGTCAATTAATACTTGATGATCGTCTGCGAGGTAAATTCTAATTTTTTTTGGCATTGTGGTATGTTAACGACTTTAGTAAATGTTTATTCAAAAGTATAAAATTATGAAGTATTATAAATGATAACCTATAAAAATAAAAAAATCCGAACACTGTTCGGATTTTTAACGCACTAAAATAAACTAAGTTTACAGTATTATTTACGCAGTCTGCCCGACGATTTTACGAGCTTTTCGTCCTTTTTGATAGCTTTATTGGCAAAAGCCAACAAAATAATGGCAAGAACAGGAAGAATGAGCCCAATACCCTTCTTAGACACTTGCGGGTCTCCAGATAACTTTGGGGCATACAATATAAATAATAACAATAAAATTACATTTAAAACGATATTCAATCTGCTTATCACAAATTGTTGTTGTCTTTTGCGGTACGAATTAATCGTAAGTATAGAAAGCAAACTACTTATTCCAAAAAGGAAAAAGATAAACAAATCCGATTGAAAATACACCGGAAATTTGTTATGGTCATGCCAAAGTGGTAACAAAAATGGCAACACTCCGGTACAAATGACCGCTCCTAATAGATATAATGTTTGAACCCTTTGTAGCATGGTTAATGATTATATTGGCAAAAATAAATTTTCTTTTTTAATAATTACTATTTGTTAGCTAAAAAATAAGTTGTATTATTGCATCATAATTCTGTTTTTACTTCACTTAACAGACCAACTAAATTGTTATCTCATTACGATTTTCTGATTTAAATTTAATACGAAAGAACATTCATGTTTGAAATTTCTGTACTCAAAGAAATGAAGCTTTCTGAGCTTCAAGAGATTGCTAAAGCGGCTAAAACCATCAAATTTAACGGCGTTAAAAAAGACGATTTAATCCAAAAGATTTTAGAAACGCAAGCCCAATCAGTTGCTGCACCCGTTCAAAAAGAATCGGCTGAAGCAGATAAACCCAAAAGAGCCAGAATCGTGGCGAAACCTAAATCGGAAGAGAAAGCACAACCCGGTTTGTTTGCGGAAGAACCTGCAGTTCAAGTGGAACAACCATCGGCAGAATCAAAAAAAGAAGAGGAAACTACTTTTGCTCCGGCTAAGGATAAAAAGCTTCCTTTTAAAAAGAATAAATTCGAGAAAAAGAAAAATTTTGAAGCTCAGCCTACTCCTGTAGCTGCAGAAAATACAGAAAGTAGCTCCGAAGCACCAATCGTTTCAGAGGAAGGAGCTGCTGAACAAACGCCTTCAAAAGCCCAAAATAATCAACCGTTTGCGAAGCAAAACAATGGAAACGGAAATGGAAACGGAAACGGAAATGGTCACCACAACAACCCTAATTTCAAGCATAAAAAACAAAATTACCGCGATGCCGATTATGAATTTGACGGGATCATTGAAAGCGAAGGCGTGTTGGAAATGATGGCCGACGGTTACGGTTTCTTGCGTTCATCCGATTATAATTACTTGGCTTCACCTGACGATATTTACCTTTCTACTTCTCAAATCAGGTTGTTTGGTTTAAAAACCGGTGATACGGTAAAAGGTGTGGTTCGTCCACCGAAGGAAGGGGAAAAATTCTTCCCGTTGGTAAAAGTGTTGAAGATTAACGGACATGACCCGCAAGTGGTTCGCGACCGTGTTTCATTTGAACATTTAACGCCCATTTTCCCGGAAGAAAAATTCAAATTAGCCGAAAAACAATCAAGTGTTTCTACCCGAATTATTGATTTATTTTCTCCTATCGGAAAAGGACAACGTGGAATGATTGTGGCACAACCTAAAACCGGTAAAACGGTCTTGTTAAAAGACATTGCCAATTCTATCGCTGCTAACCACCCGGAAGTCTATTTGATTGTGTTGTTAATTGACGAACGTCCGGAAGAGGTAACCGACATGCAACGCAACGTGCGTGGGGAAGTAATCGCTTCTACCTTCGACGAACCGGCAGACCGCCATGTGAAAGTAGCTAATATCGTGTTGGAAAAAGCAAAACGATTAGTAGAATGTGGACACGATGTGGTGATTCTATTGGATTCTATTACGCGTTTAGCCAGAGCATACAATACCGTGCAACCCGCTTCAGGAAAAGTATTGAGTGGGGGAGTAGATGCCAATGCGTTACAAAAACCAAAACGCTTTTTTGGAGCGGCCCGTAACATTGAAAACGGAGGTTCTTTGAGTATCATTGCTACCGCCTTAACGGATACCGGTTCAAAAATGGATGAGGTGATTTTTGAAGAGTTCAAAGGAACCGGAAACATGGAACTTCAGTTGGATAGAAAAATTGCCAACAAACGTATTTTCCCAGCTATTGATTTAACATCTTCCAGTACGCGAAGAGATGATTTGTTATTAGACGAAAACACCATTCACCGTATGTGGATTATGCGTAAATACCTTGCCGACATGAACCCTGTTGAAGCCATGGATTTCATCAATGACCGTTTCAAGAAAACCAGAAATAACGAAGAGTTTTTGATATCCATGAATGATTAAACAAAAATAGAAACATAAAAAAAAGTCGTCTCTGAATCTTCAAAGACGACTTTTTTGTTCTACTATGATTTGGTTAAATAGCCAATACAATTTTGGTAAAATCATCGCTTTTTAAGGCGGCTCCACCAATTAATCCGCCATCTACATCAGGTTTGGAGAAGATTTCAGCTGCATTTTCAGGTTTAACGCTACCACCGTATAAAATAGAAACGTCTTCTGCCACCGTATTGCCGTAGTTTTTACGAATGATATCACGGATGAATTCATGCATTTCCTGAGCTTGTTCCGGGGAGGCCGTTTCGCCGGTGCCAATTGCCCAAACCGGTTCGTACGCCAAAATAATATTTTTCCAAGCCGACGCTTCTAAATGAAACAATCCGTCTTTTAATTGGTTTTCTACGACATTAAAATGTTGTCCGGCATGACGGTCTTTTAATTCTTCACCAAAACAGAAAATCACTTCCATTTCATGCTTTAAAGCAGTATCCACTTTAGCCGCCAGTAATGCATCGGTTTCATGAAAATAAGCTCTGCGTTCAGAATGGCCGAGTATCACGATTCTAACACCAACACTTTCCAACATACCGGCAGAAATTTCTCCGGTAAACGCTCCGCCCTCTGCTTGGTGCATGTTTTGAGCCGCCACTTCAATAGGGGTAAATTCCAAATGATCAGCTGCCGCAGAAAGGTTCACAAACGTGGGAGCTACTATCACTCTTTGGTCTAAATCAGTGGGGATTTTATCGATTAACTCGTTTAATAAATCTTCGGTTTCTTCCGCATTTTTATGCATTTTCCAGTTACCGGCTACAATTCTTTGTCTCATTTTAATATACGGATTTTAAAATTTCTATTAGTTTTTCTTCATCGGCTTCAATCGCACGATACAACGCTATGTTTCCTTTTTTATCCAATACGATATATCGTGGAATCCAATCAATATCAGCCGATTTTTTGAACGCACCGTCTTTCCAGCTCGATTGAATAAGGTAGTGTTGTCCTTTTAAATTGTATTTTTCAATTCCTTTTTCCCAACTTTCTTTGGTTTTGTCATACGATAAATACACAAATTGCGTCTCCGGAAAATCCTGTTGTAATTGTTCCGTTTTTGGCATGCTTTTTATGCAATCCGGACACCACGATGCCCATACATCAATTACTACGGTTCGACCTATATTCTGGGTAATGATTTCTTTTAAGGTCATTTCTTTTCCGTCTAAGCTTAGCATTTTTTCATTTAACGCTTCGGTAGAAAACTCTTTTTTTTGGGCATTGGTACACGAAATCAAACCAAAAATCATTAAAAAGGAAAGCAATATCTTTTTCATATTATTTATTATTTACATACAAATTTATCATTTCAAACGCACAATTTACCCAAAAATGTCTTAAATAAAACCGAAAACGATTTAGCTTAACCTGATTTTTGGGTCTAAATAAGCATAAACCAAATCTACTAAAATATTGATGACCACAAAAGTAGTCGCAATCACAATCACAGAGCCCATGATAACGGGTAAATCTAAATTGTTCAAGGCTTCTACAATTTCTTTTCCGAGTCCATTCCAACCAAAAATATATTCTACAAAAACAGCTCCGGCCAACATCGAAGCAAACCAACCCGAAATAGCCGTCACCACCGGATTGAGTGAGTTTTTCAACGCATGCGTTTTAATGATTTTATAGGAGGAAAGTCCTTTTGCTTTAGCCGTTCGAATGTAATCTTGGCTCAAGGTTTCTAATAATGAATTTCGCATCAATTGAATTACCACACCTAGCGGTCGGATGCCCAAGACGATACCCGGTAGTAAAATGTTTTTCCATTGGATAAAACTGCCTTCACCAAAATCATCTACTTCATAAAGGCTACCGGTCATGTTGAGTCCGGTGATGTGATGCCATACAAAACCAAATAACCAAGCAAAAAGGATTGCACTAAAAAAGGAAGGAATGCTCATGCCGAGTGTACTGATTAACGCAATCATTCGGTCTAAAAAAGTGTCTTTGTACACCGCAGAAAGAATGCCTAAAAAAATTCCAATCACAATCGCAATGACAATCGCAAATAAGGCAAGAATAAAGGTGTTGGGCAATGTATTCCCGATGACATCTGACACTTTTTTACCACTTTTTTGAAAACTTTCCCGTAAATAGGGAGTCTTCAAAAAAACAGTAGTGTTTCCGATATTCAATAGGCTAAAACCATTGTATTTTCCATCGGCTAAAAAAGTGTAATCTTCTTCGTTTTTACTGTGGAACGACAACGGCGATAAGTCGTTTAGGTAATATACATATTGGGTGGAAAGAGGTTTGTCAAAGCCATATTTCTTCTTGACCAAAGCCAACTGTTCAGAGTTTTCATTTTGGTCTAACATCATTCTGGCCGGGTCGCCGGGAAGAATTGTAAACAAAATAAAAATAACCGTAATCACGCCAAAAAGGGTGAGCAAAGCATAGCCAATTTTATGTAAGAGATAGCGAATCAACTTATTTTAACGTTACTTGGTCAATATCGTTAAAATGTTTCTTTTCTACGATGGTTCCTTTTTCCAATACCACAATACTCGGATTGGCTCTTTCGATGGTTTTTAAAGTGGTAGCATCACAGAAATAGTAATCAAAACTCAATTGATGAGCTTTTTTAATACGTTCGATAACGGTTTCATCAGAAGAAGTCATACCAATCACTTTATAGCCTTTTTTGGTTGCTTTTTGGTAAAAAGCTTCCAGTTGGTCTAAACCATCGGCTTCTGCTTTGTCAAGATTATAGGAAATAAGAAGGATTAATTTAGGTTCTTTCAACAGGTCTTCCGTATAATCACTTCCTTCCAATTCAATCGTAAAATCGTGAATGGGCGGTACATATCCTTGTTTGATGAGTTTATCTTTTCGGTCTACAAACTCAGCTGTTTCCGGCACTTTGTTTGCCATTACATCCGCTTGAGAAAATTCGGTATCCACGCCATTTACTTTATAAATAAAAATCATTTCATACTCTGATAGAGGAGCACCGGCCGGAATTTCCATTCCTTTTTGAATGTTGGTGCCCACTGCATACGCCCTAAAATCGATGATAGGTAAATGCATTAAAACATGATAGGCCATAAAAAGGCATAAGGTATAAGCGATAAACACAACTGAATTTTGACCCAATTTACCAAAGAGAGGACGAACATGTTTTTGTTGAAGCAATAATATCACAATCAAGACCAACAGAATCACATCTTTGGTAAACGATTCCCATGGAGTAAGTTTGATGGCATCACCAAAACATCCACAGTCTGTTACTTTGTTAAAATAAGCCGAGTAGAAGGTTAGGAAGGTAAAAAATACAATCATCAGAAATAAACTCCAAATGGTAAATTTTGGTTTGAATCCGATGAGTAACATGATGCCTAAAACCACTTCAAAAATAACCAATAAAACGGCTATCATTAAGGCATAAGGTACCAAAAAAGGCAAGTTCAAAACGCCTTCTGAAAAGTATTCTTCCAATTTAAATGAAAAACCAACGGGGTCATTCAATTTGATTAAACCGGAAAGAATAAACAAACAGCCTACTAGTATTCTGGAAATATGGGTGATGATTTTCATTTTTAATGTGTCAATTAGTCAATTAGTCAATGTGTCAATTGGTTGATGTGTCAATTGGTTATTTTTCGTGGAAACCAAGATGAATTAACGCAAAAACAGCGTAATTAATCATGTCTTGGTAGTTGGCATCAATTCCTTCTGATACCAACGTTTTTCCTTTGTTGTCTTCAATTTGTTTTACGCGTAATAGTTTTTGAAGAATCAAATCGGTTAAGGAGCTCACTCTCATGTCTCGCCATGCTTCACCATAATCATGGTTTTTGTTTTCCATTAACGATTTGGTTTCGGCAATTTTTTCATCATATAGTTTAGTGGCTTCTTCTAATCCTAAGTCCGGTTGGTCGGCCACTCCTTTTTCCAATTGGATTAACGCCATGATAGCATAGTTGATGATACCGATAAATTCTCCTGTTTCGTCTTCTTGTACTTTTCTAACGGCATTTTCCTGTAAACTTCTGATGCGTTGGGCTTTGATAAAGATTTGGTCGGTGAGGGAAGGCAAACGGAGTATTCTCCACGCACTACCATAATCTTTCATTTTATTGCAATATAATTGTCGGCAAATGGCAATGACTTTATCATATTGTTGTGAGGTGCTATTCATTATTGACTTATATTTGTAATGATTTTCAAAAATACAATTTTCAATAGAAGTAGAAACTACTTTTTAACTCCTTTTTTACAAACGACATGTTAATAAACTGTTTAGGGAATTTAATAGACTTGACAAAACCCAAGGTAATGGGGATTTTAAATGTTACTCCCAATTCTTTTTACGATGGCGGAAAGTACCAACATGAAAAAGAAATACTGAATAGGGTAGAGACCATGTTGACCGAAGGAGCTGATTTTATTGATATTGGAGCGTATTCCAGCAAGCCTAATGCGGAATTGGTGACGGAAAAAGAAGAAATGCAGCGTTTGCTTCCGGTTGTAAATGCAGTTTTGCAAGCATTTCCATCCACCATCATTTCTGTAGATACCTTTAGAAGTGGAGTTGCCAAAGCAGCAATAGAACATGGTGCGGCCATCGTGAATGATATTTCTGCCGGCAGTTTAGACGAAAAAATGATGGAAACTGTTGCTCAGTTGCAAGTGCCCTATATTATGATGCACATGAAAGGCACACCGCAAACCATGATGCAGCAGGTAGAATATGAGGATATCGTCAAAGAAATGCTGTTTTATATTTCTGAAAAAGTGGCCAAAGCGAGACAATTAGGCATTCATGATTTGATTGTTGATCCCGGTTTTGGATTTGCCAAAACTACCGAACAGAATTATGAAGTACTGCAAAAATTACAGTTATTTCAAGTGTTGGAATTGCCCATTTTGGCTGGAGTTTCCAGAAAATCGATGATTTATAAACCACTGGAATCTTCACCTGATCATGCTTTGAATGGCACAACGGCTTTAAATATGGTGGCGTTGACTAAAGGAGCCTCCATTTTGAGGGTTCATGATGTAAAAGAAGCGGTGGAGTGTGTAAAATTGTTTTCGTTAATGAATTTATAAGATGAAAAAAGTACTGTTTTTAAGTGTTGTTTTTTTAGTGATTTCTTGTCAGAAAGAAGTGCAATTGGCACAAGCCAACCATACGATTGATTCCACTTTGGTGGACCATTCTCCGGTCTATATTTTTTTGGATACCGAGGGAAAAGATACTATCGCTGAGGTGAACCGAAAAAATACGATTGGCACCACCAATTGGGTGTTTAATGTTGATAAAAGATTACCGTTAAAAGTAGTTATTCCGGAGATTATCAAGTTACAAGAAAAAAGAGAAAAGGCTCAGTTTCATAAAAACGAAGCGGCGGGAAATTATTTTTCCTACATGGACAGTGTGCAAAAGACCTTGGCTTTTATGCCGTTTAAAGAAGTGAATTATACATATAACACTTATTTTTCGACTTTGTATGTAAAAGAAAATCCTGATTATCATGTCCATTTTCAAACTTTTGCAGTTAATTTTAAACCTAAAAACAAAGTTTCAGTTGATGGGAATGACTTAGAAATGAGTGAATTGTTGACCTTTTTAAAAGAATATACTTCCTTTTCAAGCAATGGAAAACGAATACTGATTTATGTCAATTTTGACGAACGGTTGACGTTTGACCATTATTTATCCAAAATAATTGAATTGAAAGCGTTGGAAAATGAGATGGTTGCTATTTCACCCACACATTTTATCTACAATAAAAGCAAGCTACCTGATTGTGATTGTGCAAAGTAAAAGTGCTTGAGTTCAAATAAACATATTAAAACAATTTTTCGCTAGAAATGATCTATCGCTTTAAACTAAAGTGAGCTTTGAATGTTTTAGTACTTCCGTTTCGATTCATATACTCCAATGAAAACCAATAATCGGTGGCGGGTAATGGTTCACCATTGTACGTGCCGTCCCAACCTCTGCCTTCTGATGCTTTTATGGTTTTGAGTAATTTGCCATAGCGATCAAAAATAGCGATGAGAGCATTGGGTTGCTCTGTAATTCCGGAAATGTTCCAAGTGTCATTAAAACCATCTCCGTTGGGGGTAAAGAAACGAGGATAATTTAGGGAATATACGGAAACATAGATAATACCGCATCCATTCAAATCCTGAATAGCGATGTTGTTTTCACCCTCAGGCACACCTGTAAATACGGGTTGTGTTTGCCATGGCCCGTCATTTAATTGATAAATATAATTTCCTGAGCCCCCTGTAATTGTAACGGTTATGGTTTGTTGTAATGCAAAATCAACGGCAATTTCGGCTGTAGCTAATGCAAAAGAAGAAGTGGTAACTGTTGTTGAGGTGGTATTTGAACATCCCGTACCTAAGTGTGTTGCCACAACTTTATACACTCCGGTTGTTGTTGCCAAATGAGTTGGAGTGGTAGTAGGCAAGGGATTTCCATCCAACGTCCAACTAAACGAATGGGTTGAAGCTGATAATCCACAATTCAAGATTGCCGGTTCAAGTGTAATTCCGGTTGTTGGGTCAACACAAATAAAAGCTGATTCCAAAATGGGTTGTGGTAATGGGAATACTGTCAAGTTGGTACTGATAATGGATGTACAACTTCCCGGTATGGAATAAGTGATAGCGACCGATCCTGCTGCGATAGCGGTTACTATTCCATTTTGGTCAATTGTGGCTATAGAAGTATCGTCGCTTTGCCATGTTCCACCACTTACTGAAACAGTAAAAGTACCCACTTCTAGGGCACAAAGTGAGGAGGGACCCGAAATGGTTCCGGAAATTCCATCTATTGTCACATTCAACGTTACAGGTGTGGCACATTGATTCGGATTCGGAGTAAAAAGATAACTACCTGAAGTGGTATTGCTAATGGTTGCCGGATTCCACGTCCCAGTGATACCGTTGGGTGACGTATTGACTAAAGCCGGTATAGTACTTCCGGTACAATAGGTTGCCGAAGTTACGAAATCAGGTACAATAGAATTGGTAATCGTCACATTCAAGGTTACCGGCGTGGTACATTGATTTGGATTCGGAGTAAAAAGATAACTACCCGAAGCGGTATTGCTCACCGTTGCCGGATTCCACGTTCCGGTGATGCCATTTGGTGACGTATTTGCTAAAGCCGGAATAGTACTTCCTGTACAATAGGTTGCCGA
>NZ_AUDM01000031.1 GCF_000425465.1 Flavobacterium filum DSM 17961
CATTGAAGATAGGCACAATAACGGTTCTATTATCGTTACTTCACAGATACCGGTACAAGGATGGTATGACATTATTGGAGAAAAAACAATCGCCGATGCTATCTTGGATCGTTTGATACATCATTCACACAGAATCGAATTATTGGGTGAATCGATGCGGAAGAAAAAAACCATTAATAAAGATTAATTTTTTTAACTATTTTTGAATAGAAACTAACACATGAAAAAAAGTAATTTTAGGTGAAAAATCGGGGTGGTCAATTTGAACCGGAATTGGGTGGTCACTTTCAACCGAAATCAGGTGGTCACTTTAAATCGGAATTGGGTGGTCAATTTGACCGGAATTTGCAAAAAGCACCCCATAAACCAATTTTATTGCTATCGGTTTTACAGTTGATTCGAAAAGGGGAGATTCTTTCCAATCGAATTGACATTACACCCGAATTGGTCTTGGCATTCAAAAGCAACTGGCAAACCTTGGTCACGACGAATCACACATGCAATTTTGTATTGCCTTTTTTTTATTCTAAATCAGAACCATTTTGGAAACTAACCTTTTTGTCAAAAGGAGCGGCCTCTTTAAAAAGCATTAGCACCTTAAACAGTTTAAAAGACAATGTGGCTTTCGCAGCAATCGACCCAGAACTATTTGTATTAATGACCGATGAAGTAACCAATGCTTTTTTAGAACAAGTATTGGTGGAAACCTATTTCCCGAATGCCACGCTCCATTAAAGCTTAGAAACAACCGAAAAACAATACGCTTTAGAATTGGAAATCAAACAACAAATCGTAGAAGAAACCGGAGAAGCCTATCAAAGTAAAATCAAACAACTCGAAAGTCAACTCAGCGAAGAAGAGTGGGAGGAAGAACGATTCATTCGAGGCGGTATTTTTAAAAAAGAAATACCGCGATTGTATGGCTACCAATGTTGTATTTCTGAAATGAAAATCGAAACGACCATCAATGCTCAGTTGGTGGATGCCTGCCACATCATACCGTTTAGCCTATCCAATGACGACACCATCAGCAACGGTATTTGTTTATCGCCTACGTTGCATCGGGCGTATGACAGAGGTTTACTCACCATTACAGAAGACTATATCGTTCGTGTTTCACCCACCGTGAGAGAAACCCAAAGCCCGTATGGCATTAGGCAGTTTGCCGGAAAACGCATGGAACTACCCCGAGAAGTGAAACACTATCCTTCGGTGCATAATTTGCGTTGGCATGGGAAGGAGAAGTTTGTGTTGTGAAGTGTTTAGACATTATTTAGTTATCCAACTCTCGAAGGGTATCAAAACCTTTAAATAATTTAGATTTTAAACCTTACCAATAGCTAAATCCACAAAGTCATTTCCATTTGTTACCAGTTCTAATTTAATGTTTGAGTTAGTTGTTTTAGACAATTCTTCAAAATGCTTTTTACCACAATCTATTTTACCTTGTTCGGATGGTCTTAAGAAATCATAACCCAAAGTTCCTTTACTTTCCACTACAAAATACAATTGTTCTTTAACCTCAATTTCAAATAAAACTGCCCAATCAGGATTGTAGTTACCCAAAGGTGTTTCAATTTTAAACCAATCGGGGAGTTTGGTATAAACTTTTACATTATTATTTCTTTCAAACTCTTTAGCCAAATCTTTTTCAATACCACTATCGTATATCGTATGTTCAAAAGGAGATTTTGAACTTTCGATCATATTAGATTTCAAATAACCAGTTAGTTCTTCATTCTCAAACAATTCTTGACTATAAAATTCATTTTCTCCAATCCTCTTATAAACAATACCATCAACAATATGTAAACGCATTTGTTCATTGATAATATCAATGCATCCTTCTATAAATTTTTGAGGATTAATCTTAAAGTATTCTAAGTTTTCACATCCATGAAGAATCTCAACAATTGACCTTCGAGTAAGTCTAGTTTCATTTTGCAAATAACTTATGATGTCGGGCAAAACTAAAACTTCTTGTTTGACAACATAATAATTGCTTTTAGGTTCGTTAAAAGTCAAACCACCTTCAGTTATGTCTAACTTTATTTTTTCATAGGTTAATTTGCCACCATTAACAACTAATCTATTATTGATATTTCTTGAGCATTCTTTTATTAGTTTTTCACTATTAAAATCCACAGAATAAGTAGTTTTATATTTTACTTTGTCCCATAGATTTTTAAATTCAGGACTTAAGTAAACCTGCTTATTTAGTTTTACAACCTCTTTTTTAGCATTATCTTTAATTTCAAGTTTACCTGCCGTTCTAGTAATTTCTTTAATTATTTGTTCTTCAATATGCTTTTCAAATTCTTGGCCTAAATCAACTTCACTGACTTTTAAATCTTCTTTTAGTAAATCTTGAATTTTACCTTTAGGACTTATGTATCCTTTTAATAAGAAGTGATTGAATATTTCCTCTGATTTCCGATGTCCAAGATATTGAGGTTCATTTCCATTCATACTAACAACAATGTTACTAAAACTATGTTCTTGTAAAACTCCAAATTTAATTCCAGTTTCTTTTTCTATTTCTTTTTGTAATTCATCCACAAACTCTTCATAGCTTTCAGAAGCCATTACAGTTAGTGTATTTATTTCAAAGCCATATTCTCTTTGTCCATCTTGATTAACTGCCAAACGTAATCCACGACCAATTTCTTGTCGTCTTCTTACTTCTGAACTTCCAGCTTCCTTTAAAGTACAAATTTGAAAAACATTTGGATTGTCCCAACCTTCTTTTAATGCTGAGTGTGAGAAAATAAAACGAAGTTTACTATCAAAACTTAAAAGTTTTTCCTTGTCTTTCATGATAAGATTGTACGTATCTTCATCTGCTTTTACTGAACCTGTGGTGTCTTTGAAGTATTCAAACTTGTCTTTTTTATTGCTTGCTTTTGATTGCTTATCTATCGAAAAATAACCGTTATGTATTTCGGAAACTTCACTATCTAAATCTTTTATTTCATTAAAAATAGATTGGTACTTTCGAGATTGAATTAGCTTTTTGTATTCCTCCTCAAAGATGGTTGCATAATCACCATTTTGAGCATTTCCTTCTTCATCATAAACTCTGTAATGTTTTACAGCATCAATAAAAAATAAACTCAATACTTTAATTCCTT
Source organism: Flavobacterium filum DSM 17961 (assembly GCF_000425465.1). Lineage (GTDB taxonomy): Bacteria > Bacteroidota > Bacteroidia > Flavobacteriales > Flavobacteriaceae > Flavobacterium > Flavobacterium filum. Next base: position 3,132 of record NZ_AUDM01000031.1, read on the forward strand.
TAGGATTTAAACGTATTTCTTTATCTAAATGTTCTTCAATAGTTTTTCTGATTTGATAACGTTTTATCATCAAATCATCTACTGCACCAATGGAATGACCTAAACTTATTTCAGTGCCATTTGTAAATTCAATGTACTCATCTTCTACATAAATGTCTTTCACAAAAAAGTCAGCATATTGAGGTAATTTAGTGAGTTGAAGAAAATCGGTATTTTGTTTTATTTCTTTGATTTCACGTTTGGCTTTTCCGTCTTTTGATTTACAATCCAATTCTACTTTAGCAGAAATACCATTTTTGTTTTGAACAGAAAGTAATTTTATATAAGCTCCACTTGAAGCAGCACCATCAACCTGAATAGAAGCAACTTCTATTTGTTTTACTAATTGTTTGTTGTAAGCATCTACAGCATCCAATTTATACATCAAATTGATTTTCTCCGTATGGGTAGCCGAATATCTAAATACAGCCAATGGATTAAGATTCTTTATAGATTTCTTTTGCAAAACACTACTCATAGTAGATTGTGGTTCATCAACAATAACAAACGGACGAGTATTTTGTAGTAGTGAAATAGGTTTGTAGCCTAACTTATCATTGTAATCCAATAATATTCTGTTGGTTTTAGTTGCTGATTCATCTATGTCTTTGGCAAATGCTTGAATATTGATTACCATGATTTGTAAACGGTCATTGGTTGCAAAATCTCTTACACTAGATAAATCGGAACTATCATATACAAAGAAGCTTTTTTCATTATATATAGCCTCCGGATAATGCTCATTGAAATGTTCCATAGTCATTTGCAATGACTTATAAACTCCTTCTTTAATAGGAATGGATGGTACAACTATGATGAACTTTTTAAAACCATATTGGCGTTGTAATTCCATAACGGTTTTTAAGTAAACATACGTTTTTCCTGTTCCTGTTTCCATTTCTATGGAAAAGTCGAGGTTTTTTATGTCTATTTCATTGGCTAACGATGGACGTAAGCCATTTCGCAACTGGATTTTTTGAGCATTATCAATGATTTGAGCTTCAGTTATTTGTAACTTGTTGGCAAAACCTAATTGATTTTCCTCTGCTCGATATTGAGTTTTAATATATTCTGGCGAGAATACGGTAAAGTTAGAAGTGCATACTTCTTGCCCTTTAAATAGATCTACAATAGCTTCCACAGCATCTTGTTGATGTTCTAAACCGCTTTCAAATTTTATTTTCATTCTTTTGCTTCTTATTTAACTACTACTTAAACTTACTGTCCAAGTCCTATTGAATCTTTTGTTTATTCTTTATTACCTTGGACACTGTGTCCAACTTATTGTCCAAGTAGAGCATTTAACGCTATAATATTAGTGTCATCTTGGACATTTATTTTAATAACATAGGCATTATAAAGGCTAAAAAATTATTTTTTAGAAATTATTTTTTTTAATTTTTCACTTATTACATAACCACCAGTTTTTTTAGAACCTTCAAACTCTATTGCTCCAATTTCTTTTAATGTACTGATATGACGCTCAATAGTTTTATATGATCTTTCTAATTTATCTGCTATATCAGATGCTCTAATACTTTTCTCCTTTATTATCAAAGTTATAATGTCTTTATAAGATTCTTTAACAATATCGGTTATTCCCTTACTTATTCCCTCATTTATTCCCTCATTTTTAATGTCATTTAGTAAAACTTCTATTCCCTCAGTTATTCCCTCAGTTATTCCCTCACTATAATTAAAAGGAACTACTAAATCAGGAAAAGTAACAGTAACTGTATTATCTTTAACAGTCCAAGTAGGAATTTTAAAGCCAAGTTCTTTACAATTAGCTATCATTTTTACAGTACCAATTCCTATTTTTTCTATCCAGTTTCTCAAAAAGAAAATATGAGCAATTGTTGGATTCACAGGAATTGAAAGATGGTCTTCTACTAATGATTTAACACTTATTCCTTTAGGTAAATTTCCATAACTACTTATTTGCAACTTATTTGGGTAAATATTTACAGCAATACTGCTTGAAAAAGAAGAATAATCTCTATGAATAAAAGCGTTTAGTAACGCTTCACGAATAGCTAATTTTGGATAGCTCAATTTGTCAGTTCTTTTCCAATTAGATTGATTAAACGAACTTGAAACACCATAAGCTAAATCAAAAAAATCAGTTATTTGTCGAATAGAATGAAATAAATTATCATCAAAGATTCTATCATATAACAAAGTATTACCTGTTTTGTCAGTATTAAATGCCGATATGCGAATGCGAACTTGAGGAAAAAATTTAGCAGGATGTTTTCCAAATAGAATTACGCAAGCATTGGTAAAGTCACCATTTTGATATAGACCATATTTACTTAAAAATTGTAAAGGATTGTCAGGAATATTATTTTCTCTTGCCGTTGTGTTAGCCTCGATTATACATTTATGAACTTCATTTAAGTCTATATCTTCAACATCAACTTCAATAGCTGATTTAGTTTCCCAACGTTGATTATTATTAGAATCTTTATGAATTAAAGCTGCTAATTGTTTTGAATCTGCTTTAACTGTAGAACTACCTACACGATAATATACACCACCTTTATAAATATAAGGTTGATTCGTGCCTTGCCAAACCGATAGTATCAATAGTTTTTTGTTGTTAACAGACTGAACATCTACCGAAATGGCAGGTTCAGGAATTATTTCTGATACTAAATAACTCTGAATTTCTACAGCTAACTTCTCAGCATCTTTTACACCAACTAAAGTTTGATTTTCTTCTTTACCAATTACTAAATGTCCTCCATCTCTATTTAAAAAAGAACAAATAACTTTAGCGATATTATCTTTATCAAAACGAGCTTTAAATTCAAGGGTTGAAGATTCGCTTTTCTGCAAAATTTCATTAATATAATTTACATCATCTTGTTTCATAACGCATTCATTTTTTTAATGATGTCTAAAATTCTATTTTTATCGTGGAACTGTGTTTGAATTACCTTTTTTATATCTTGTATGGTAAAATATTCATCCGTCCAATGCCCAATTCGTTCTGCAGGATCAATGTCGTTTAATATTGTGTCATTATACATATCAATTACACGAATATCATCTAATAACTTGGTTGGCTTATAAGCAAAATCCGGATTTAAACTTTTATCTGGAAGATAACGATATTGTTTAAAAAGTTCTCTAGCTACTCGAATATCTCTATGAGCAATAAACCATCTTGGTTTTTTCAATGAAATTGCAGTCTTCATTTCTTCGTGAGTAATGGAAGTTTCACCAATTATTCCTGAACCATAAAAGGGTCTTATAATACCAAAAAAGGCGTCACATTTTTGAGCAGCAATTATACAATTTTCTAAATTTGATTTAGATGGATCGGTTGGCATAGTTTTATAATGAGAACTAATAGGATGATATCCCATTTGCTCTAATATGCCACATATTTCATTGATTTGGTCTTCGTAGTTGTAAACCGATGAAGCTACCATTATTTCTATTCTACCATCCTCTGTCATGCTTTATGCCCTTAATTTATACTTTTTATTACTCTCAAGTTTGCTAAATACTATTCACTTCCTCAACCCCAAAACGCTTCAATATCTGCATAGCATTAACTTTATCTTTATCGCTAGCAAAACCAGTATCTTTAAAAATCACTCTGCAACGCGTTGGATTCAACTCTTGTTTCCAAGCACCGATGCCTTCGGATACTTCAGGTGTAATGTTGTTAGATAGACAAATAAACAACGTTCCCAAACCAACACTATACACTTTTTGTTGGGCTATGGTTTTTTCTTCAATGGCAACGGTTAAATCCAAACCGTATTTTAACAATATTTCAAATAAAATATCTTCTTCGGTTCTATCGGTTTTGATGTTGTTGGCAAAGGCATCGAGTTGTTCGGCTAGATTATCTGGGTTGCCGTCCCAAGCGACGATGTTACTGCTGTCTAACTTGAAGGCTTTAAAACCTATATCTAGTTTTTCAATACCTTCTTTATCTTTAAAATCTTGTTTTATTTTTTCTCCAGCTCTGCGGATGCGTTCTTTGGTAATCTCGGCAATAGTAGCATAACCGGCTTTAAAGGCTTCGCTTTTTTCATCGGTTGGCTCGGGTAATTGTACTGATATGCATTTTCTATTACCTTCATCTTCAGCATTGAGTTGCATTACGGCATGGGCTGTTGTGCCAGAACCTGCGAAGAAGTCGAGAATAATTGAATCCGTTTCGTAAAAAGTTCCTGAGCGACAAAGATATTTCATTAAACTAGTTGGTTTAGGATAGTCCATTATTCCTTCTTGTTTAAATAATTCTATAGCCTCGTTATATGAGTCTTCGTTTGTTCCAATTTCTGATTTTGAGTCTAACAAAGTACTAGGTCTTTTTATCTTCTCATCTTGATTATGTCTGAGAACATTAAAACCAAACTGTCTAGATAATGATACTGAAGATCCTAATGAGATTTCTTCATCAAGTTTCCTTTGTGTCCACACATACGCAGCTTCAGTTTTTAATTCAGTTATTACTAAACCTTGTTTAACTTCAAATGGCTGTAAAAACTTAACAGTACTCGTTGTATTACTATATTTTATTTTATCATATTTCCCATCTGCTAGATTAGTTGTAACAATGTTAGCTGGGAAAATTAACTCTTTAATTGCATTTGTTCTTTTAACTATTGGTTGCCATTTATCTGAATACGCAGCTTCACCATATAATTCTAAATTGCTAATTTTCTTACCAAAAACTATGACATATTCTGTCATTGAACGATGAGTTTTTGATAAGTGACTACCTTTTTTCTTTTTAACCCAAGTGAATGTTGCTAAATAATTCTCTTCTCCAAAAATTTCTTTCCCAATCTTAACTAGATTATCTACTTCATGATCGTCAATACTAATAAAGATTACTCCATCATCTTTCAGAAGGTTTCTCGCTAATCGCAAACGTGGGTACATCAAGTTAAGCCATTTACTGTGGTAACGTCCGTCACTTTCGGTATTGGTACTTGTTTTTTTACCACTTTCATCAATTTGTTTAGTTTGTCTCAAATAATTCCCTAAATTATCTGAATAGTCATCCTCATAAACAAAATCATTTCCTGTATTATAAGGCGGGTCAATGTAGATCATTTTTATTTTGTTGGCGTAGCTTTTTTGCAACAGCTTCAACACTTCTAAGTTGTCACCTTCAATAAAAATATTACCAGTAGTGTCCCAATCTTTACTGTCTTTTTTGTTAGGTCGTAAAGTGGCAGTTGTAGGTTTGTTGGCTTCTAAACGTGCTTGGTTTTTGCCAGCCCAAATAAAGCGGTAGTATTCTTCTTTTTCTTCTACACTTTCACCCAACAAAGCTTTCAGTTCGTTGAGGTCTATTTTGTCTTCTTTAACAATAGTAGGAAACAATTGTTTCAGGAGTTGTATGTTGTCGGCTACTATATCGGCACTGGTTAATGCTGTTATTTTTTCCATATTTGTAATGCAATGGTTTCTAAATCTTCGGCTCTTTGGTTTATGGTGGTTTCATTCCATTCATCAAGCAAAGTGTATTGTGTAGTCAAAGGTAATGATGAGAATTGTTGTAGCACACTTTTCTTGTTGCTCCAAGCACTATTTCGTAATTTGCTGTTTAAGTTTTTGGTAATGATGGTTAAATTACCAAAAGTCAATAGTTTATAATTACGATGATTTATTTCTTCTTGTGTATTCAATGTTCCCCAATTTTGTTCCCATTTTTTTGGCATCATGTGTTCTACAGAGAAACTATTTGAACTCAAAACCGTTACATCATTTAAAACTGTTTTTACTTGGTATAGTGCAATAATGTACAAGGTTTCTTTAGCGTGTTGATTACTTAATATCGAGTTGGCAAAAGCATTTTTAACATCGCTATCTTCAGGGAAACGATTAGTGTCTTCGGTATAGCCTAATAATGTATTTTGCAAAGCTTCAAAAACAGTATTGTTTGAAGTGCTTTTCACGCTTTTAATTATAGAAATAAACAAATTATTATAGTTCTTGGTTGTCAAACGGCAAATGTTTCTTCTTACCAAATAACTTTCTAAAAGTTCTAAACATTGTACTCTTTCGGTTTCATCAGCAACTTCTTTATATAAGAAAAGCACTAGCGGAAATATTGTGGTGATGTTTAAATTTTCGATTACATGGAAAAAGCGTTTTTCTTTATCGTCAAATTTCAAATTATTCAATTCTGTTCCCGAAGGAAATGATGAATAGATTTCTGCATAAGTTTTTAGACCTTCTAAAAATGCTTTTTTATCATCAAAAGATTTTCCTGAAAGCCAATCTTTGTAATCTTTAAAGAGATGTTCTAAAGAAACATCTTTTTGTGTTTGTATTAGTAAATAACAATATAAGAGAACATCAATATTCTCTCTGTAGATACGTCCAGCAGTTTTTTTGGTATTCCAAAATTTGATTGTTTCTTCATCTACTTCAAAAATATCTTCCCAATAGGTTTTGTATAAATCTTGAGTTTGGTTATCACTAAAAACAAAATTTTTCAGTAATTCTGAAGTCGTTAATTTAACCCCTAATGAGTTGATAGTATCAAAAATTTCCTGTTCATTATCATGTGGATCAAGCACCATGCTTATTGCTGGAAACTTGTGTAATATAGTATTGTTATAATTTAATAATTCATCATTGGTTAGACCACTAAATTTTGATATGAAATAACGATAAGTGTCAAGGATATTACTTTTTCCTTTTGGCTCAGTAAAAGTGGTGTTTTTATCTGAACTCATTACTTTATCAAAATAAATAGTATCAGTTCTATTATGCATTATGCGGTAATGAACTTTACCATAAGCATCTTTAAAAAACAGTGAATTATTAATATTATCAAACAAATAACTTGCATTAGGTTGATTTAAGTCAACATTATTTGCTAAAGCCTTAATCAATAATGAAAATGTGGTCATACGTTGTTGCCCATCAACCAAATCATATTTGGCTGTCATTTGAGAACTATTGGCACTGTTTTTAGTGATAATTGTTCCAATAAAATGTTCTTTTAAAGGGTTTGTTTTGTTGGCTTTTGCAGTTTCAATTACATCTTCATACAATGTTTCGCAATCTTCTTCCAACCAAACATAAGGACGTTGAAAAAACGGTATGATATATTGGTTTGTTCCGGTATTTAATAAATTTAATAAATGTACTTTTTGAATATTCATTATTTAATTGGATAGTTTGGTTTTAAGTTCTTGTATTTTATTTCTGTGTTCTTGTATTTTAGTATTCAATTGAACCATTTCAGATACTTGTGTTTCTTTTTTGGCTTGGTTTTCAAGTGCATAAATGGTTTCTTTTAATGCCTCGATTTCTTCTAATAGCAAAGCATCTTCTTTGCTTCTTTGGTACGGTCGTGCCACAAATGTACCGTTAATTTGGGCGGTTTGCAAACCAATAAAACACTGTATAAAATGTTGGTAATAGTTTTGTAAATTCAACTTATTTGCCTTTTCAAACGCTATACTTTCTATAAATGCTTGGTTTTTTGGGTCATTAATAGGCAATTGTAAATTGACTGTGGTATATAGTTTTTCAATAACACGTTTGGTAACATCATTATTATTGATGCGTTTTTCGGTAACATTCAATACCATTTGTTGGTTATCATAAATCATAACAAGCATTGGGTTAGGAATGTACTTTTGAACCAATTCAATAATTTTATGTTTCTGACGATCAAATTGTTCATTTGTGGTTTGAATGGCTAGGATATTTATTTCTTCATAAGTCACAACCTCATCAACATAAGCTGGAATATTGGCGGTTTCCACATTAACAGAAGCTAGTATTTCCATCTGTTGAATGATGGAAAAATCGTCCAATAATTTTCTTTCTGTCAAAGTCAAATCAAAATTGCGTTTAAAAAATGTTTTTGGCAATTTTTGATTCACCCAACACGCATGAGGTAAGTGTAACGCTTTATGTAGTAGTGCAACAGCCATTACTTACTTTATGATTAAAAAGGAAATCAATTCATACGGTGTATCGATATTCTTTTGAGAAAGACGGCTAATTCCCGGCAATGCTAATGAATTTAACCCCATTTCTGTAGAAGCACCTTTGCAATGTTGTAAAGCAACGTCTAGTAATTCTTTGTAACCATCCATGTAGCGTCCGCTTTTGGTTTGTTGGTTAAATTCAGCCACCAAACTTGGAATAACATCATTATGACCCAAACATAATTTTTTATAGTAATCCAAACAGCGTTTTGGGTTGGTACTGGGAATAAATACATCACCTTCTACAGTAACGTAACACAATACAAAAGGATAAATAATATTAGTACTCAACTTATCACCATCGATTGCAGCTTTGGTATCTCGTAAACAAAAAATAATCCCTTTTTTACCTTCATCTAAATTATTTGAAGTTAAAGCAAAAATACCTTTTGGTGTGAGTTGGAATTTTTCTCTTTCGGTTGGTGTTAATCTATCGGCATCGATTTTAAAATCATTAAACGTTAAATCGGTTATCGAAATGCCACCTTCAATATCTTCTAAATCCAATACCTGCGATTGCAATTGTTTTAATTGTTTTCTTCGGTATTCTAAATCTTGATTTAAGTGAGCCGTTTCATCAATTACATTATCATCACCCGTTGCTGAAGTATCTAACAATTGCATTCTACCTTTTACTCGAGCAATTAAATCAATGTAACTATCCAAAGCAAGGTTAGGGAAGAAGTTTACTAATTGAATTTTATCATTGATAGAACCAATTCGATCAATACGACCAAAACGTTGAATAATACGAACAGGGTTCCAATGAATATCATAATTGACTAAATAATCACAGTCTTGCAGGTTTTGTCCTTCAGAAATACAATCGGTACAAAACAAAATATCAATTTGATTTTTCTCGTCAGGATAAATGGCATTTCTCTTTTTGGATAAGGGCGAAAAGTGAATTAAGATAGAATTCAAATCCAAACGGCAATTCGGCATGTTGGATTTATTGGCATCGCCACCAGTCACTAAAGCTGAATACAATTGATGCTCTTCGTTTAACCAATGTGCCAAATGTTCGTATAAATACAAAACGGTATCAGCAAAGGCAGAAAAAACAATAACCTTTTTGTTGCCTTCATTAATCGGATTGTTTAGTTTTTCAACAATCAGGTCCTTTAAATCTTTAAGTTTAGCATCACGAGTTGAGTCAACAACAGCAGACATAGCAAGCAATTCTTCTAATCGCTTTTTATCATCATCAATATATTCTTTGAATTTTACTAAATCTAAATCTTGCAGCAATACTTTTACTTTGCCACCAACAATTAAATCTTCTAATCGGTCATCATCAAATTCTACTTCATTAATATCAAAATCAGTATCAAAATATTCGTTTTGATGAATGGTTGTTATCTTTTCAGAAAGATATTCTGTTTGGTCTAATAATGATTTTAAAGTCAATCTAAAAGAGTGTATAGAACTTTCCAAACGTTTTAAAAGATTAACACGCATCAAGTGAATCAAACTATCTTCACGCTCTACTTGCCTGAAAACAGAACCAGTTGAGGTTATATAATCGTATTTCTCTTCGTAGCTTTTTTTCTTGTCGTCACGCACAAAATACAATGGTGAATAGAATTTTAAGTTTAAAGCATTCAATAAGTTATTTACATTATCCATTTGAGGAAATGCTTTACCTGTATCGAAATCAGAATATTTAGGAATAGGTTTTAATCGTTCCGGAAATTTACCAATATCGGAAACATCATAATATTTTTCAATGTGTTTTCTTGAACGAGCTATAGTTAATAAATCTAGAATTTTAAAATAGTCGCCATTTAATGTTGTAACTAAACTATCTCTATTAATATTATCGTTATGATTTTCTTTTAGCCATGCATTGAACTTTTGTTGTGCTTTTCGTAAAGTTTGGTCAATACTTGAAATACCAAAATTACTTAATGCTGAATCATTTTGTTCAGTTATAAAAGCAATTTGATTTTTAATATCATTCATTCGAGTATTTACAGGAGTAGCCGAAAGCATTAAAACTTTGGTTTTTACACCAGTTTTAATAATATCACGCATTAAACGTTGATAACGAGAAATGGTATTTTTTCTAGGGTCATTGTTTCTAAAATTGTGGCTTTCATCAATAACTACTAAATCATAATTTCCCCAATTAATAGTTTCCAAATTTATTAAACCAGAAATTCCTTTTTCTCGTGATAAATCGGTATGGTTTAGAACATCAAAGTTCATTCGGTCTTTGGCTAAAATATTTCTAACATCTGAAATTAAACTATAGATTAACCAATTCTCACGTAATTTCTTTGGACATAAAACTAATATCCTATCATTTCTTAAATTGTAATATTTCATTACAGCTAAAGCTTCAAAGGTTTTACCTAAACCCACACTATCAGCAATGATACAACCACCAAAGGTTTCTATTTTATCAATAGCACCCAGTACAGCATCTTTTTGAAAATTGAATAACATTTTCCAAACTTCAGTTTCTTTAAAACCTGTGCGACTTAATCGTTGCTCAGAAATCTCATCAATGGTTTTATTTTGAAAAATATTGTGTAAGGTAAATTTATATAAATCCTCCGGGCTATGATGTTGAAGGGCTTTTGATATTTTTTTTAAAATAATTTCTTTTAAATCCTTTTTACTGTTGTTCCAAACATTGTTAAAAATATCCAAGTACTGATTGTTGTTGTCTTCAAATGAATTCAAAAACATTGGATTTTCTGCACTCATCACACCCAAAGAAATCAAATTCAAGTCGTATGGAACTAACATGAAATAGTTAGAAAGTTCTTTACTATTGGTGAGGATAAATTTTTGTCCACCAACGCTTCCTTCTCTAATTTCAACCTTGTCTTTTAGCAATTGATAAACTTTATCAGCTTTAAATCGTTGCGTTAACTCATGATAAGCTTTTAGTTCTTTTTCATCGTAACAAAAACGAATGTCTTTTTCTATGTCGGAATTATCAATTAAAATTTTTATAGTTGTTAAATCTTCAAAATTGTCTAGTAATTCAAACAATGCAGAAATTGAAAAATAATTAGTTGCAATGTAGAGTGAAGCTCCTTTTTTTAGTGAACCTACTAATTCGTCAATCAATAAAATATTTTGGTTGTTGATTATTTTCATGTTATTATTTTCAATATTCCAAACCTACCAATTTTTACCCACATTATCAATCCCACACCACAAATAATTCCACAAAAAAACCACCTATTCCGGTAACTTTTTTACGGATTCCCGCATTCTCTAAAAAAATTCAAAGGAGTTCACCCACCACCCGGCAGGTTTTTGTTTTTGGAATGGCTAAGATAGAAAAAAAGTCGAGAAAAGAAAATAGAGGAGGGGAAATAAGTTCTTAGTCCATAGTCCTTAGTCCTTAGTGAATAGTCCTTAGTGAATAGTCCATAGTCCATAGTTTTCGTTCTTTAAAAGGGAGTGTTCAATAAACTGTGTCATTTCATTTTATTCGGGAGTGTTCAATAAACTGTGTCATTTCATTTTATTCTATCACTAAAATACGCATTTAAATCATTTTGAATAGCAGACCAGTGAAAAATTTGTCCATTCCATCTAGTTTGTGCATTCATAATAGCTAAGTATACCTGTTTTAGGATTGCGTTTTCTGAAGAGAATGCACCTTTAGTTTTGGTTACTTTTCGTATCATTCTGTGATAACTTTCTATTGGATTTGTTGTGTACATTAGTCTCTTTAAATGAGGTGAATACTTGTAAATATTAGCTAGTCTATCCCAGTTTTTATCCCAGCTCCTAAATATTGCAGGGTATTTTTTATTCCATTTTT
>NZ_AUDM01000032.1 GCF_000425465.1 Flavobacterium filum DSM 17961
GGTCAATTTGAACCGGAATTGGGTGGTCACTTTCAACCGAAATCAGGTGGTCACTTTAAATCGGAATTGGGTGGTCAATTTGACCGGAATTTGCAATAGCAATTAAAATGCTTAATGGTTTGCTGAAAAATAAAGAACGTTACAAAGCAATTCCTTTTACAGAAGAAGAAGATGAATTAATCTTAGATAAATTTTATGCCGATTCAAATCCAAACTGGTGTCACTTTGCTTCAAAAACATACACGCTTACGGAAGACAACGTGGCAAATTTAGGACAGTTTATTATAGAGAGATTGGAGGAAGATGGACTTTTGTCTATTTATAGAAAAGTGAATGAAGCCGTGTAGGCTCTGAAAGTGTAAATTTGTTTACAAATTTACACTTTCAGAATGAACAAAGCAAAAAAATATTTTTTTGTCACAAATATTTACTAAATTTGTGACATAACTAAGCATAAAAAAAGCGTGCAATCGTCACACAATCAAATAGAATCAAAGATTAAAAAATCATCTAAGGGTAAAATTTTTTTCGCAGATGATTTTGTAAAATTCGGCTCCTCAGAGAACATCCGAAAGGTATTGTCACGTTTAGAAAAAGAAGGATTACTCGAACGCTTAGCTCAGGGTATTTACTTAGTGCCCAAAAAAGATGAATTACTAGGCACGTTATACCCCACCATCGAAGAAATTGCCATTGAAATTGCAAAACGAGACAAAGCACGCATTGCTCCTACCGGCTCATTAGCGTTATACCAATTAGGAATTACTACTCAAATACCTTTAAAAGCGGTTTACCTAACTGATGGAGCACAACGAACCATTGCAATTGGCAACCGGACGATACAATTTAAAAAAACCACACCCCGTAATTTAGCCATCAAGGATCAATTATTAATGCTGATTACACAAGCACTCAAAGAAATCGGACAGCACAAAGTAACCGAAACACATTTGCAAAAATTAAAATCGTTTGCAAAACAACTTGACAATGATGTTTTAAAATCGCAATTGAAGTTTGCACCGGTTTGGGTACAGAAACGAATTTTAGAAGTAAGGAGCTAGACTATGTGGGTAAATCTAACAACGGAACAAAAACAAAATGTCATCACACAAACGGCCGTAAAAACCGGATTGCCTGCCTATGCCGTAGAAAAAGATGGTTGGGTTTGTATATTGTTGCAAGCTATTTTTCAATCCAAATATGCGGAACATATAATTTTCAAAGGCGGAACTTCACTAAGTAAAGCCTACAACATTATCAATCGTTTTTCGGAAGATGTAGATTTGATAATTGATAGAAATTTTTTAGGCTTTGAAGTATTACCTTCTAAAACATCAATCAAAAAATTACGAGCTGCGTCCGGTTCATTTATCATAAATGAATTTAGAGAAGAGTTAATCGAACAACTTTCAAAATTAGGAATCGACTCAACAACCTATGCAATTGAATATAACGAGAAAGTTGATGATACGAGTGATCCAAATACTTTAGAATTTTTTTACAATCCTGTTGTTGCAAACCCTAATAATTATATAAAACCTCGTGTATTAATCGAAATGGGGGCTCGTTCTCTTACGGAACCTACTGAAGAAAGAGAAGTAATTTCATTTATTGATCAGGAGTTTGCAAATTTGCCGTTCGCTCAAAAGTCAACAAAATTAAAAGTAGTAGTACCAACAAGAACTTTTATTGAAAAGGTATTGCTATTGCATGAAGAATTTTTAAAACCGGAAGGTCAAATAAGAAGTGAACGATTATCAAGACACTTGTATGATTTAGATCGATTAATGGATACGGAATATGCTCAAAATGCATATAATGATTTTGCACTTTTTAATATGATTGTAGAGCATAGAAAAACTGTTACGCCACTACGTAACATAACGTATGACAAACACAATAGAGATAGTTTGCAAATTATTCCCCCAAACTCGGTTTATAAAGATTGGGAGCAGGACTATAAAGTGATGCAAGAAAATATGATTGTTGGTGAATCCAAACCATTTTTAATACTTTTGGAGAGAATGCAAGAAATAATGAGTAATTTTAAGAATGCCGAAGAAAAGATTTAAGCGATAAAAAAATGAAATTCACCGAATCACAACTAGAACAAGCATTTATAGACTTGCTGAAAGCCGAAGATATTAATCATTCGGTAGGTGGAGCGATTCGTAAAAGTGAATTTCAAGGTGTGCAAGAACCGCCAACAGTTTATGGTCATATCGCAACCGAAAAAGTAATTCTGGAGGATGATTTTCGCTATTTTTTAAAATCGAATTATGCTGCTGAAAAAATCACCGAAAATGAAATTCTAACCATTATTCGGGATTTAGACCGTCTTCCCTCTTCTGATTTATACGAAAGCAATAAATCATTTATGAAAATGGTGAGCGATGGTTTCCTACTTAAACGAGAAGATCGAAACCAAAAAGATATTTATATCCAGTTAATTGATTACTCCGAAAAAGATAATAATACCTATAAAATCGTCAATCAATTAGCCATCAAAGGCTATGAAATGCGGATTCCCGATTTGATTTTTTACATCAATGGTTTGCCTTTGGTTGTGTTTGAATTTAAAACGGCTATTCAGGAAAACACAACCTTGCATGAAGCCTATGTTCAGTTAACCACTCGCTACCAAAGAGACATTCCTGAACTATTCAAATACAATGCATTTTGTGTCATTAGTGATGGTGCTAATACAAAATCCGGTTCCTTTTTTGCAGCTTATGAATTTTATTATGCTTGGCGAAAAGTAGAAGGAATGGCCAATGAAGTAGATGGAATCGATTCTATGTTTACACTGATTCAAGGGATGTTCAATCGAAAAAGAATTCGTGAAATCATTCAGCATTTTATTTACATCCCGGACAGTTCCAAAAAGAATGAAAAAATATTGTGTCGCTATCCACAATATTATGCTGCCACAAAGTTATGTGACAATATCAAACGTAATCAGAAACCATTAGGTAATGGTAAAGGCGGAACGTATTTTGGTACAACCGGATGCGGAAAAAGTTACACTATGTTGTTTTTAACTCGGTTACTGATGAAAAGCAAACACTTTGCCAGTCCAACCATTGTGCTTATCACTGACCGAACCGATTTAGACGATCAACTTTCGGGGCAATTTACGGATGCAAAAGGATTTGTAGGTGATGAAACTATCATTAGTGTCGAAAGCCGAAGCCAATTAAGAGAACTTCTGCGAGGTAGAAATAGCGGTGGTGTTTTTTTGACCACGATTCATAAATTTACCGAAGATACGCATCTACTAACCGATAGAACCAATGTGATTTGTATTTCAGATGAAGCCCATCGAAGTCAAACCAATCTTAATCAAAAAGTAGTAATTTCTGAAAACGGAATAAAGAAAACCTTTGGCTTTGCAAAGTATTTACATGATTCGTTGCCCAATGCCACTTATGTTGGATTTACCGGAACGCCAATTGATGCTACACTTGATGTTTTTGGTGATATTATTGATTCTTATACCATGCGAGAATCGGTTGCCGATGAAATTACAGTTCCATTAGTGTATGAAGGACGTGCTGCTAAAGTAATGCTCCATCAAGAAAGACTCCAAGAAATTGAAAATTACTACGAGCAATGTGCGGAAGAAGGCAGCAATGAAAATCAAATTGAAGAAAGTAAAAAAGCCATGTCACAAATGAATGTGATTCTAGGCGATCCTTCCCGATTAACTGCCATTGCAGAAGATTTTGTGATGCATTATGAAAAAAGAATTGCAGAAAAAGCGACAGTTGCAGGAAAAGCAATGTTTGTTTGTAGTAGTCGAGAAATTGCGTATCAACTATACCAAAATATTTTAGCCCTACGTCCGGATTGGGGAGTTGTAAAAGAAGCCGAAAATCCTAAATTATTGAGCGAAAAAGAGAAAAGAGAATTATTACCGATTGAGCAAATTAAAATGGTAATGACAAGAGGGAAAGATGATAAAAAAGAACTTTACGATTTGCTGGGAACAAAAGAATACAGAAAAGAACTAGACAGACAGTTTAAATTTGAAAATTCCAATTTTAAAATTGCCATTGTTGTCGATATGTGGCTTACTGGTTTTGATGTACCTTTCTTAGATACCATATATATTGATAAACCTATCCAAAGACACAATTTGATTCAAACTATTTCAAGAGTTAACCGTAAATTCAAAGAAAAGAAAAAAGGATTGATAGTCGATTATATCGGTATTAAAAAGCAAATGAATCTTGCATTGGCTCATTACAATTCCAATCAAGAAACTAGCATTGAAGAAGTAGAACAATCAGCCAATACAGTTAAAAATCAACTAGATCTATTGGCAAAAATTTTTCATCGCTTTGACGACACAAAATACTTTAATGGTTCTCCATTAGAACAACTAATTACTTTGAACAAAGCAGCAGAATATGTACAAATGACAAAGGATTTAGAAATCCGATTTATGAATATTGTCAAACGATTGAAAGCTGCATTTGATTTATGTTCTGGTAGTGAACTGATTTCAGAAAATGAAAAAGATAAAATTCATTTCTATTTGGCAGTTCGTTCGATCATTTACAAACTAACAAAAGGCACAGCACCCGATTCGGCTCAAATGAATGAAAAAGTACGAATCATGATTCAGCAAGCCATTGAAAGTGATGGCGTGCAGGAAATTTTTAAATTAGGTGAAGACGATGCAAACGAAATTGACCTGTTTTCAGACGATTATTTGGCAAAATTAGATAAAATTAAACTTCCTCACACCAAGTTTAAACTATTGCAAAAACTATTGCAACAAGCGATTGATAAAATGAAAAGAGTCAATAAAATTGCAAGTATTGATTTTTCAAAACGTTTAGAATTCATTGTTCAAAAATACAATGAGCGAGATGAAAACGATGTTTTGCAAAGTATCGTTTTAGAGGATTTCACCAATGAAATCATGGATTTGTATTTTGCAATGAAAACAGAAAATCAATCAATCATTGCATTGGGTGTTGACATAGAAGAAAAGGCATTTTATGACATTCTAAAAATGCTAACGGTAAAATATGACTTCCTTTATCCTGATGAAAAATTAATTCATCTTGCAAAACTCGTGAAAGAAGTAGTTGACGACAAAACCAAATACACTGATTGGAGCAAACGTGAAGATATAAAAGCAGAACTAAAAGTAGATTTAATAATTCTTCTAGCTTATAACGATTATCCTCCAATTGATCGTGACGAGGTATATAAAGAAATTTTTGAACAGGCGGAGAATTATAGGAAGTATAATTAAATTAGGCTAACTGAAAAATAAAAGAATCTTCAAATAAAAACGCTTTAAAGCCTCAACTTGTTAGTCATTTTTAACACTAACATGAGTTTGAATCAGAGAATTTATATCTAGTTCTTAATAAACCGTTCACCCAAACCACTAAAATCCCTAAACAAAATATCACTAAATTTAGTGAGATAAAAAATCCCTATAAATAGGGATTGACTGCTGTATTTTTTTTGCTTAATCTTGAAAATAGAATTTTATTGTAAGATTTATTAACACAACATTAATAATCAATTGCAATAAATTTTATCTGAATTTCTCACTTTTACATGAAATCCGGTGTACGTTTTTGGAAGCTAATACAAAAATAATTTCAAACTATTTTACAGATTTTCTGTAAAAAGTTTCAAAAAGGCTTTCATACTTTTATCCTAAAGTGCTGAAAATTAAATAATGGTTTAAAAAAAGAATTTAATTCCTAATCGCTATATGAAACAACACATTACTTCTTTTTGTTATGCCTTAGTTGTGCTGCTTTGGTGTACTTCAGTTTACTCCCAAGACATTATTTGGGAAAAATCTTTAGGTGGCAAACATGCCGATTATTTATTTGATGCTGTACCCACGGCAGATTATGGCTTTCTTCTAGCGGGTAGTTCTCTTTCAGGAAAAACCGGAAGAAAAACAGACAAAAGCAATGGCGATTTAGATTACTGGCTTTGGAAAATGAATGAAGAGGGAGAACAGGAATGGCAAAAAAGCTTTGGTGGAAACAAATCCGATATTCTTCAATCGCTAGTGTTGACCAAAGATGCCGGTTTTTTATTGGTTGGCACCTCTGATTCAGACAAGAGTTTTCTTAAAAAAGATAGTTGTAGAGGAAATACTGATATATGGATCATTAAATTAAATGCACTAGGAGGTGAAGAATGGCAAAAAACCATTGGAGGAGCTTCACAAGAGTTAGTAAGCAGTGTTAAACAAACCCCGGACGGCGGATTTATTATTGCGGCCACTTCGAGTTCTGATAAATCAGCAGAGAAAGAAAAAGACAGTTTTGGAGGGTTAGATTATTGGATAATTAAAATAGACAGTAAAGGCAAAATAGAATGGCAACACACCTATGGCGGATTGTATAATGACATTGTAAAGAAAGTCGTTTGCTCCCCCGATGGTGGCTATTTGGTAGGCGGCTACTCTAATTCGCCTGAATCTGGTACAAAAACGGAGAAAAACTATGGTATTGGTGATTATTGGTTATTAAAATTAGATGATAAAGGCATAATTGTTTGGCAAAAGACACTTGGCGGAGACAAAGATGACCAATTACATGACTTGATTGTAACCAAAAATGGAGATTATCTTATTGGCGGAAATTCAAACTCGGGAGTATCGAATTACAAAAAAGAAAGCAACCGGTCGGGTACTGATTTCTGGGTCATTAGAATGGATAAAGAAGGTGAGTTAATTTGGCAACAAACCTACAATTTTGGCAAGCAAGATATTTTATCTTCTTTGATTGAGGAGGAAGATGAATCCATCGTTATTGGCGGTTATGCAAAAGGCGTTACTACAGGTAAGAAAAAACAAGAAGGAGAGGTAAATGATTATGCCATAATTAAAGTAAAACCTGATGGCGAAGAAATTTGGAAACGTACTTTAGGTAGCACCGGAGAGGAAATGATGCAAAAAGTAATTCTGACTAGAGACGGTGGTTATCTGTTAACCGGGACTTCAAACGGAAAAGCTTCGGGAGATAAAAAAGGACACGTTGGCAACAACGATTTTTGGGTAGTTAAACTCAAAGATGAAAAGAAACCCAAGAAAGAGAAAGCCTCTATTGAAGCCTTTCCTAACCCAGTGGTACAGTTTACCAATGTAATTATTGGCTATGAATACGAAAAAGGCACTTGTGCAGTATATGATTTAGGAGGCAGACAACTGCAAAGTTTTGACATTGCCAAAGAGCGAACCATTCCGGTGGATTTAAGTGGATTACCCGAAGGCATTTATGTCATTGAAATCAACACCGAGAAAAGAAAAGACGGGATTAAAATCATGAAAAGTTTCAACCAAAAATAGTAGCAAAATGAATAAGACAATAGTTATATTAATTTTTTCATTCTTAAGCATTCAATTAATTGCACAAGATAATACATCTGAATCAGGAGGATATAATTATGCCGGAGAAATCAACAATTTATTGAACTTCCCAAAATCACCTGAGGCGGAAGCTTTTGAAAAATACGGTAACTCACAGATAAATTTATATACCGGTAAACCCAACATTGATATTCCTTTGCATGTTTTACAAGGAAAAGAATACAACATACCTATATCACTATCCTATGATGCCGGTGGAATAAAAGTAAACCAAGTAGCTACAAATGTTGGATTGGGTTGGAATCTAGTGTGTGGTGGTAGAATCTCGGTTATGGTGAATGGATTGCCGGATTATGGTGCCACAGCTAATTCACCAAAAAACCCTCAAATTAGAGAAAAAATAAATCAATATACTGCTAACAGACATTCTTTTGCTACGATGAATGATGCACAAGAATACGCATTATTTTTGAGAAGTGCAGGTGAAGGCGATATTGATACACAATATGATTACTACAGTATTAACATTGGAAACATTAACGACTATATCATTTTTGATTCACAAACATATTCACCACGTGCATTAAAAAACCCAAGATTAATAGTAAATGGCGATCCAACAACTGGATGGATTATAATAGATGAAGATGGAACAAAATACTTTTTTGGACAAACACAATATAGTACTGAAAACACAACAACATTAGGAGATGATTCACAATTACAGGCTAAAAATCTTCATCAAAATTATGTCTCTTCATGGCTGATCACTCGAATAGAATCAAAAAACAGAAAAGATATTTTTACTTTCACTTATAACCAACATGAAATGATTGAACCTTTTAAGATTACTCTAGGTTCAAAATCAGCTACTCAAGCCTTTACAAATGTTACCAATACCAATTTCCCAATAAATTACAATTATCAGGTAAATCAATATTCAAAAACAACACAATCAATGATTGCTTCAATTTCACATAATAATGAAATAGTAGCACTTTTCTCGTATGACCCAAGAGAAGATATAATTTATGAAAACAATAATAATTTTACAGCATTAAAGCACATTGATTTTCCTTTTCAATGCGGCAACAAAGAAGTTGATTTTTCATATTCCTATTTTGGTTCTACTCAGGAAACGAATCCCGTTTTGAGATCAAAAAAAGTTAGATTAAAATTAGATGAACTAAAGATTAGCGGTTATAACAGTATTGGTGCATCTCAAACAGTTGTGCCAATTGAGGAACTGGAAGGAAAAGAAAAAAAATATAGCTTTGAATATATCCAACCAGAATCAGTTCCATCAATTGAATCATTTGGACAAGACTATTATGGATTATACAATGGAGCAAGTAGCAATTTGGACTTAATCCCAACGATGAATTTAGGATCAACAATTGTTCAAGGTGCTTTTAGAAAGCCTATTTTCCCAACAATGACCATAGGCACTTTGTATAAAATTACTTACCCAACTGGTGGGTATAGTATTTTTGAGTATGAACCGCATTCTGGTTTTGAAGAGGATTTTACAGGGTATGAAAGAGAATCAATAAGAACTGTAGCCAATGCATACACGCCACCTGGTTTTGGAAACAACGGAAGTGTAAGTAATTGTATGTTAGACACTTTAGGGGGGGCAAGCTAAAACAGATACAGTAACTTTTACAATAACTGAAAGTGATTTTCAAACCGTTTCTTATCATGAAGAGGGATTGACTCGATTTTCAAATTTTTATTTAATCACCAATGGTTATGCATTTATAAAAAGAATATCATTTACTGAAGAGTGTACAGATTGGGGAGAGCCATTTTGTTCAATTGAGTCTCATAACCATACAACTCCACAACAAGGTTCTACTTGTTTTATGGCAATTAGCCAATGTATTGATCCTTACATTGTTTTAAACACTATTAATGCAAATCAATTTTGTATTACAGATCCTATAACGCCAAATTATACAGGAGTTTACAATACAGGCGGTACTTTAGGATCTTGGTTTAGTCCTGGATATATTTTGTCTTTGAATAGTCCCGGAACGTATCAACTCACTCTTATAGGAATCCCTTCCAATGCAAATACCTCAGGGAATAGTGCGGTTATTTATCGGAAAGAATGGCACAATGAAAATATTTTTGAAAATATTGTTTCCGGTTTTAGAATTAAAAGTGTTAAAGATTACACGAACCTAGATGTATTATCAACGGAAAAAGTTTATCAATACACGCATGATTTTGAGGGTTTACATTCCTCTACCAAATTATTGGAAAAGAATAGAGGAATAAGTGTAAGCCAATCATATAAAAAGTCTTGTTATGTTACACAGCAAGGAACAAGCCTACAAGAAGGAATTGATCGACTATATAATATTGGGGCATATGAAGCAAATAGTTCTCAAGAAAATGTGGTTTATCGCTCTGTTTTTGAAATTCATAAAATAGACTCTATACAAATGGGTTACACTCATCATAAATTCAATGTTGGTCAATCAGGTTTCATTAGTTTGGGTGGTGCTGAGAAATATTATGAGCACAACGAAACTTTTGGAAAACCTACAGAAATTAGTACATACAGTAAAGATAATGAGCTAATAAATCAACAAAGAAATGAATACAGATATTTTAACGATAACTCTAACCAAAACTACACGACAAATACTGGTTTCTCAGTTAGAATTATTCCTGATTTAGGAGAAGGTAAAAGTCATTTAATCTTATACAAAAGACCTCAAATTCAAGATTATGGATTATTTTATTATCACCCTGAATGGGTAGGTTTGGCTATTGGTGGGGCTTTAAGTTGTACATTTCCTTCACCTTTAACTAGTTCAATAATCAATATGATAAAAGAGCAAATTTTAGAAACTGATGATATATTTGGTTATGACAACTATGGTGCTTATGACTATGAACTTGTTCCTCAATTTGCCACCTCAATCTTCGGTGCACAAATCAAAAAAACATCGATAGAATATCTCCCTAATGGTGAATTGGTAACCGAGCAAGAGTTTAGATATGATCAAAGTAATTATAATTTACTCAGAGAAACCAAAACTACTGACCTAAGCGATAATAGCACAATTAGTCAAGTAAACTATTATCCCTCAGATTACATACAATACGATTCTATGATTGGTGATAATCGGTTAACAGAGGTCATCAAAACAGAAACCTATCGAAATGGTGAACTCTTACAAGTGAGAGAAAATGAATATGCAAACCATGTGAATGGTTGGTTTCCATCGGTGGTAAAAATTGCTAAAGGTGAGCAAGATTTAGAACCAAGAATGTTTATTAAATATGACTATGCCGGTAATATTATTGAAATCAAAAATTCAGAAGACCCAACTAGTGAAACAGTTGAAAGTTATATCTGGGGTTACAATAAAAAATATCCTGTTGCCAAAATAGCGGGAGTACAACACCAAAATATTCCTGCCAATCAAATTACAGCTATTGAAAATGTAACCGTTTATGATTGTGCTCCTGAATTGAATGCTAATTTGTTAACAGCATATCAAAATCTTCAGAATGCTCTTCCAACAGCTCAGATAACCTTTTATAGTTATCATGCCAACGGAAAGTTAAAAGCAATGACTTCCCCCAACGGTCAAACCATGTATTATCATTATGACGAGTTGCAACGCTTGGTGAAAGTAGTAGATCAATATGGGGCAATATTGTCTGAGAACGAATATAAATTCAGAACACAAAACTAAAACTGCAAATTCCGGTCAAATTGACCACCCAATTCCGATTTAAAGTGACCACCTGATTTCGGTTGAAAGTGACCACCCAATTCCGGTTCAAATTGAC
>NZ_AUDM01000033.1 GCF_000425465.1 Flavobacterium filum DSM 17961
GGTATTGCATCTGGCACGATTGGAAGAAACCCGAAAGGAAAAGGAAAAACCTGATTCAATTGGGGGTTGACCAAGACCACGCCTACATGTGGAGCAGAACTCGAAAAGGTGGTTGGGCGATTGCCCAAAGTCCGATTTTAGGAACAACTATTACTTTGAAACGCTTGAAACAAAAGGGATACGAATCCTTAACGGAAGTCTACATTCAACTCAACCCATCTCTTTGCGAACCGCCGAGTACGTGACCCGTATGCTCGGTGGTGTGAGAGGCTCTCCCTGCTAGTTTCTAGTGGGGCAGTCTACTCGATTGTAAGCAGTGGTTCTTCGTTAGTCTGTCGGGTTTGGTCTGTCAGCAAGATTTAATTTTTGCGAAGCAGGGCAAGATTTTTTTGTTTTTCTTTCCTGCGTTGGAAAAGCAAGCTCTTTTGCAAACTTCGGCTTGTGTGTCGGCTTGTGCGGTTTGCAAATGTGCTTGCTTATGCGTTGGCTTGTCAAAATTTCATTCGTTGTATTCGTACTGCATTTAGAATTGCTAATAATGCTACGCCTACATCTGCAAAAACGGCTTCCCACATTGTAGCCAATCCACCTGCACCAAGCACCAATACAATACCTTTTACTACAAATGCCAATGTGATATTTTGCCAAACTATTTTCTTTGTCTGTTTCCCGATATTGATTGCCAAAGGAATTTTGCTTGGTTTATCGTCTTGTATGACCACATCCGCCGTTTCAATAGTGGCATCGCTTCCCAAACCGCCCATTGCAATACCTACGTCACTCAATGCCACAACGGGAGCATCATTCACACCGTCGCCGACGAAAGCAACGCTTTCGCCTTTGGCTTTGATTTCTTTAACCCTGTTCACTTTATCTTCGGGCAGTAAATCCCCGAAAGCATTGTCTATCCCCAACTGTTCCGCTACATACTTTACCACTGTACTTTTATCTCCACTAAGCATAGTAGCTTTCACATTGAGCTTATGCAATAGATTTATGGTTTCCTGTGCGTCTTCTTTGATACTGTCGGCAATAGTGATGTAACCGACAAATTTGTTATCGTAAGCAACGGCAATAGTCGTATAAACGATGCTGTTCTGGTCTAAATCGTATTGTATCCCGAACTTGTTCATCAGCTTGAAATTCCCGACCAATAAGTCTTTACCATTTACGGTTGATTTCAACCCGTGTCCTGCAATTTCCTCCGTGTTTTCCAAGCGGATTGTATTATCCGGTTTGCCCACGTATTCGTGAATAGCCGTCGCTACGGGGTGCGTACTGTGGCTTTCCAATATATTGACCAATTGCAGGATTTCGTCTTGATTGAACGCTTTGTCAAATACCACTTCCTGAACCTTGAAAACACCCTCCGTCATTGTACCTGTTTTATCCATTACCACGTTTTGAATATTGGAAAGGGCATCTAAAAAGTTGCTTCCTTTAAACAATATTCCATTTCTTGAAGCTGCTCCAATTCCTCCGAAATAACCCAATGGAATACTTATAACCAATGCACAAGGACAAGAAATAACCAGGAATACCAAAGCTCTGTACAACCAATCCTTAAACTCATAATCAGCTACGAAAAAGTAAGGCAGCACACAAATAGCGACCGCTAACAGTACCACGATAGGGGTATATATTTTCGCAAACTTGCGGATAAATAATTCCGTTGGTGCTTTTTGTGAAGTAGCATTTTGTACCAATTCCAAAATTTTGCTCAACTTGCTATCCGTATATGCGGTTGTAACCTGCACTTGTGCAACGGTATTAAGGTTTATCATACCCGCCAAAACCGTTTCGCCTTTGGCTTTGGTGTCGGGCTTGCTTTCGCCTGTGAGTGCTGCGGTGTTGAACGATGCCGTTTCAGATAACAGTTCTCCGTCCAAACCTAACTTTTCGCCCGGTTTCAGTTGTATGATTTCGCCGATGTTTACGGTTTCAGCCTTTACGGTTTCCGTCTGACTGTTTCGTAAAACCGTTACCTCATCAGGTCTTTGGTCGAGCAATGATTTGATGTTTGCTTTGGCTCTGGAAACAGCCATTGTCTGAAAAACTTCTCCAACGGCATAGAACAACATAACGGCAACGCCCTCGGGATATTCGCCAATGGCAAATGCCCCGATGGTGGCAATGCCCATTAAAAAGAACTCTGAAAATATTTCTCCCTTTCTGATGCTTTTCACGGCATCTGCCAATACAGGAAACCCGACGGGAGCATACGCTACCACATACCAGATAATCCTTACCCAACCTGTAAACCACGTTTGCGGAAGCCAATTATCCATTACGATACCTGTAAGCAATAGCACAAGGGAAATAATGGCGGGAAGAAACATTTTGAAAACACTATCGTTACTGCCCGAATGTGAATGGTCGTGTCCGTCATCATCGCTGTGGTCGTGTTGATGCTTTTCATTTACCAGCTCTTTTGCACCTGCTTGGGTGTAAATTTTTTCTTCCTGTGTGCAACAAGTCATTTTGCCTTGTGCATCGTAAGTATGCTTGTGATTTTTGTCTGTATTTATCATAGCCTTTAATTTTTTAGGTTCGTTACACTTTTATTTCTTATTCTTTCCACGTTATTATTCATTATATGCCTCACAATATGCTGAAAAATAAACTTCTTGAAAGCGTTCAGCTTTTGCTGATGTTTTGCATAGAACGCATCTGGCGTATCAAAAACACCAAAGTCCTGATTGATGCCTTTATCCTGAATAAACGTATTGTTGAGGTTCCATTCAATCGGTGGGTTCTCAAAATTATCTGTATAAACCCCGAAACCACAAAACGTGGTTTTGCAATCGCTGTTCTGCTCCTGCAATTTTGTGAGATAAGGTTTATCCAAAATCACGCCCTCTAAAAAATACCACTGTTCATTTACCAATACCTCAACCCAGCTATGTAAGATGTTTTTCGGCGAAAGTTTGTACCAAATACCCGTAATAGCTCCCTTTTGCAAGGCTTTATCAATGGTAAAACCGTGAATGCGATTAGGTATTCCCGTTGCTCTTAATAACGCCATTAGCAAAGTTGCTTTGGTATTGCACTGTCCGTAACCGTCTTTCAGAATTTCTGATGCAGGTATATCGTCCGAAACATTGTAGCCAAATTTTATTTCATCCCTGACAAAATTGTAAATGGCTTTAACTCTTGAAACAGTGTCCAAATCTTTCCACCCTCTTTGTTCCAATAGCTCTTGTATAGAAACGTTTGAGTAGTCAAGGATTTTTGTTTCTTTAAGATAGTTGTCCATAACACATTTATATTTATAACAAAGGTACACAGGGAGAGCTTGCAATGCTATTGCAAACTCTCCTTTAAACAGTTCTCACAAATACCTTTACCAAATAATTTTATTTCGTCAATACGGTAATTTTGACTTCCATTCTGCGGTATAATAAAATCCTCCTTACAGGTTGTCTGTTTACAAATCTTACAATAGAAATGTAAGTGCCAATCCTTGTGCGTTTCTTCATCACACCCGTCGTGGCACAAAATATACTTAACCGTAGTGTTCTCCTGAATACTGTGTACAATACCTTTTTCCTCAAAAGTTTTCAAAGTCCTGTAAATCGTAACCCTGTCTGCTTTATAAAAATGGCTTTCGATTTCAGATAAGGACATCGCTGTTTGCTGTTGCTCCAAGAAATCGTACACCAATATCCGCATACTGGTCGGATTGGTGTTCTTTGACAACAGCTTTTGTTCAATGCTCTTTTTCATTATATACTATTTTAGTGAGCGTGACCGTGTTCTCCGGTATCATTCATTTTTGCATTCACAAAAAACGCACCTTTTATCACGATATGCGTACCGTGTGGAATTTCATTTACAGGCGTTATCGCCGTGTAACCCAATTGAGAAGCACCTTTAACTATTTCCATTCTTACAAATTGAGTTCCTTTTTCCGAACCGTGGTCGTGGTTATGGTCGTGTTCTTCGCCCTCCTTATGGTCGTGTGGTTCTTCTTCCTGCTCCTTGACCAAAAAGATGTAATACTTCCCGTCTGCATTGACAATCGCTTCATTGGGTACAGCCGTACTTAGTACATTATCTAAACTGACAGTTCCGGTTATGCTCATTCCGTCAATCAATCCTGTTTTATCGCCTGTAATTCTGCTGTGAACGGCAATGGTCTTACTCTCTCCGCTAAAAGATGAACCAATACTGTACACTTCGGCAGAATAGGTCTTATTGGGATTGTTGGTTACGACAAAATCTATTTTCTGACCTATTTTGATTAGGGGAATATCTTTTTCATAAACTTGTAAGTCCAAGTGCAATGCTGTGTTTTCTATTATTTCGGCAATAGGCGAAGACACATCTACATAGCTTCCGATTTTGGCGAAAACGTTACTTACCGTACCGCTTATCGGACTTGTAACGACCAACGAGGATTTAAGGCTGGAATTTGACAAGGAAGCCGGATTAATGCCCATCATTTGGATTTGTTGTTGTAACGATGCTTTTCGTGTTCTCAACGTGTTCAATTCGGTAGTGGCACTTTGAAGGTTTTTCTTTGCACCTGCATTTCCCTCGTTTAGCTCTCTTTGTCTTGCCACTTCCTGCTCTGCAAATTCTATACGGCTATTGATGCTTAGGTATTCTTCCTGCAACTGTATGAATTGCGGATTGGAAATAGTGGCGATGACCTGACCTTTCTTCACGAAATCGCCTATCTCCACATTGAGGGATTTGATAACGCCACCAAACATTGAAGTTGCATTTGCTTTGTTGCTGTTGGGTACTCTCAATCCACCGTTGGCTTTCAATGTTGCGGATAGTTGTTTTTGCTCAATAGAGCCGATTTCAATGCCTACGGCTTTCATCTGTTCATCGGTCAGTACGGCAACGTTTTCTTCTTCTTCTTCGTGTTCGTCCGTTGTCGTTGCTGCTTCGCTGCCGTGATTATGTCCGTCGCCCTCCGTATGTTTATTTGTACAAGCGTTCAAAGCAAAGATTACTACGAGGACAAAAACGCTGAAAACTATATTATTTATGATACGTTTCATATTTTGTATTATTTACTGATTAATGAATGGATAAGCGTTACAGCCTCATTGATTTGCTGTATGCTCTTTAAATAATTAAGCTGAATATCGGTTGTTGTCTGCAATGCAAAGAGGTATTCCACATACGAAATATCTCCGGTACTGTACCCTAACTTTGCCGCATTGATGATTTCATCAGCATTCGGAAGTGCCTGCTCCTTGAAATAGGTAAACTGTGAAACATTCTGTTCGTATTGTTTCAGGGCATTTGCCAGCTCCGTTTTTAGCTGCTCCTGCTGCCATTGGGCATTCAGTTCCAATGATTGTTTCTGATAGTCAAGGGAACGGATTTTTGCTCTGGTTGTTGTAAAGAGTGGAATGGTTATACCTACATCAACAAAACTAAACCGCTGTCCTCTGCCATAAAATTGCTCTACACCATTTTTACTGTGCATTCCTATCAGCGATATGTTATTATAGCCGAACGTAAAATCAGGCAGGCTGTTCGCCCGTTCCAATTTCTTGTTCTGTTCAGCGATTTTAGCCTCCTGATACAATAGCTGGATGCTTGGGTGGTTTTCAATAGCTGAACTGTCGATGAAAGAAGTTAATAGTAATGGTACATAGTCGGATTGGGGTTCAATGGCAAAATCCTCCTGTGTCTGCATCAGGTTTTTAAGGTTCTGATAGGCATTTTGCCTGAAAACCTCGTTCTGTTGATACAAAAGACTTATTTCCCCTTTCTTGGTAGTTGCAGTATTAACGTCTAATTTACCTATATCTCCCGTTTTATACCGGAGTTCCGCAACACGGATAAAGTCTACATAAATACTATCAAGATACTTTAAAACCGAAGCATTATGCTCCAAATATTCCAACTGATAATAATAGGTTCTTACCTGTTTTTTCAGTTCGTTTTCTGTCAGAGCCTTCGCCCACTGCTGACCTTTTACCTGCTCTTTGACAAGATTTTTCTTTGCCCCAAAGAGTGTCGGAAAGGGAATGGTCTGTGAAATTTGGAAACCGTCATTATATTCAAATCCCTCATTATTCCCGTATTGGAAGTTTACATCGGTCTTCGGTAGTTCATACGCCGTCTTGCTAAGGCTTTGGGCAGATTGAATATCCATATTTTTGGAACGTAGCTGAGGGTTGTTCTCCATAGCTATTTCGATAGCTCTATCTACATTTACCGGATTTTGTGCCTTACTGTTTTGAGAAAAGCCTAAGAACGCAAACAGCAACAATAGTGGTGTTATGGCTTTCATCTTATTATTTTTTGTAGGCTTGTGATTTCTCATAAATACAAGGTATAGCAAAGGCAGTACGAACAGTGTCAATGCTGTTGCTGAAATCAATCCGCCGATAACCACCGTTGCTAATGGTTTCTGCACTTCTGCACCTGCACTTGTACTCAATGCCATTGGTAAAAAACCTAAACTTGCTACCGATGCTGTCATCAATACTGGTCTTAGCCTTGTTTTGGCTCCCTCGATAATCCTCGGGATAATCTCGTTCCAGCCCTCTTTTTCCAATCTGTTGAATGTGGAAATCAGTACAATCCCGTTCAGAACGGCGACACCGAACAGGGCGATAAACCCAACACCTGCCGATATACTGAAGGGCATATCCCTCAACAAAAGGGCAAACACGCCTCCAATGGCACTCATCGGGATAGCTGTATAAACCAAAACGGCTTCCTTGAACGAATGGAACGTGAAATACAGTAGGATAAAAATCAGAAGTAGTGCGATAGGCACTGCAATCAATAATCTGTCGGTAGCTTTTTGGAGGTTCTCAAACTGACCACCATAAGTAAAATAATAACCTGTCGGTAGCTTAATCTGTTCAGCCAATTTATCCTGAATTTCATTGACAACGCTGGCTACATCCCGCCCCTGTACGTTGAAGCCGACATATATCCTGCGTTTACCGCCTTCACGGCTGATTTGTGCGGGCCCTAATTTGTAATCAATGTTTGCAACCTGTGAAAGCGGTATTTGGTCGCCGTTTGGTAGTGGGATAAACAGATTGCTCACATCCTCAATGGAACTGCGGTGGGCTTCATCAAGCCGTACCACCAAATCAAATCTTCGTTCGTTTTCATAAATCACACCTGCTGATTTACCTGCGAACGCAGTGCTGACAATATCGTTTATTTCCTGTACATTCAAGCCGTAATTGGCTATTCGGGTACGGTCATATTCGATATTGATTTGGGGAAGACCTGCTACCCGTTCTACCTGCGGAGCAGTCGCACCTTCTACTGTTTGAATAATAGCATTCGCTTTATTGGCATAAACCAACAAACTGTCGAGGTCTTCTCCGAATATCTTAACGGCTACATCCTGCCTGATACCTGTCATCAGTTCATTAAACCGCATCTGTATCGGCTGATTGGCTTCAAAGAATACACCGGGAATAACTTCAAGTTTCTCCATCATTTCATTGGAAAGCTCGTCATAGGATTTTTTTGTTTTCCATTCGTCCTGCGGTTTTAGGATAATCATCAGGTCAGTGGCTTCGGGAGGCATCGGGTCTGTCGGTACTTCGGCAGCACCAGTCTTGCCTACGACCATTCTCACTTCGTCAAATTCCTTGATTATCCTTGATGCCTGCATAGAGGTTTCCAGACTTTGGCTTAACGATGTTCCTTGTGGCAGGATACAGTGGAAAGCAAAATCGCCCTCGCCCAATTTTGGCAGGAACTCTCCGCCCATCCGTGAAAAAAAGAATATACTTATGGTAAACAGCCCAACGGCAACCGCAATAACCACATATTTCATCCGAATGGCTTTTTCTAACAATGGTTTATAAACCCCTTGAAGATAGTCCATCATTTTGTCTGAAAAATTCTTTTTGGTAATCGGCTTTTTAGACAAACACAAAGCACTCATCATCGGGATATAGGTAAAGGACAAAATCAATGCTCCCAAAATGGCAAAACTTACAGTCTGTGCCATTGGCGTAAACATTTTACCCTCTATACCCACCAAAGTAAGGATAGGGATATAGACAATGAGGATGATAACTTCGCCAAATGCGGCACTCGTACGAATTTTCCGTGCAGATTCATATACCTCTTCATCCATTTCTGCCTGCGTAAGTCTTTGTGTGGATTTCCGCAAGCCCAAATGATGCATTGTCGCTTCAACAACAATCAGGGAACCATCTATTACCAATCCGAAATCAATAGCCCCCATACTCATCAGGTTGGCACTTACACCAAACAGCCGCATCATTCCCAACGCAAAAAGCATAGATAGCGGTATGGCTGAGGCTACAATCAGTCCTGCTCTGAAATTCCCCAGGAATAGAATTAATACAAAAATAACAATCAGTGCGCCCTCAATGAGGTTCTTTTGAACCGTACTTATCGCTCTATCAACCAAATCCATTCTGTCTAAAAATGGTTCTATGACCACGTCTTCGGGTAGAGATTGTTGGATAACCGGTATTTTTTCTTTGATACTTTTTACAACTTCAGAGGTGTTTTCTCCCTTCAACATCATTACAATCCCACCCACAGCATCTACTTCGCCATTATAGGTCAATGCTCCGTACCGGGTTGCGTGACCAAATTGTACTTCTGCCACATCTTTGATAAATACCGGAACGCTACCTGTATTTTTAACGACGATATTTCCTACATCTTCCAATGAAGTAACCAGACCAATCCCGCGAATAAAGTAAGCATTGGGCTTCTTATCGATATATGCACCTCCGGTATTTTGGTTGTTGTTTTCGAGGGCGGTAAAAATATCGGAAATACTAACGTCCATTGCCTTGATGCGGTTTGGGTCGATAGAAACTTCGTACTGTTTAAGCAAACCACCGAAACTATTGACTTCTGCAATTCCCGGAGTACCGTAAAGTTGTCTGGCAACAATCCAGTCCTGCATTGTCCGCAAATCCATTGCGGAATATTTGTCTTCACTGCCTTCTTTGGGATGAAGAATATATTGGTACACTTCGCCAAGACCTGTACTGACAGGAGCAAGTTCAGGTGTTCCAATCCCGTCAGGTATCTGGTCTTGTGCTTCTTTCAGCTGTTGGCTTACTAACTGTCGTGCAAAATAAATATCGACATTATCTTGAAAGACAACGGTTACAACAGATAATCCAAATCTTGAAACACTTCTTATCTCTTCTACTTTTGGAAGATTAACGATACTTTGCTCTACGGGAAATGTTACTAATTGTTCTACTTCTTGTCCTGCCAATGTAGGCGACAGGGTAATAATCTGAACCTGATTGTTTGTAATGTCAGGTTGGGCATCAATGGGGATTTGCTTGGCACTCCATACCCCCCAAATGATGAGAAACAAGGTCATCAATCCTATAATGAACTTATTCTTTATAGAGAATTTTATAATACTATTTAACACTTCTATTGTGATTAATGATGAATAATTAATGATAAATTGCAATGATTATGAATACGAGAAATACGAAGTATGACCCAAAACATTCAGCTTGTTGCTGTACGCAAAAAGCTATAATCATTAAAACATTAAAAATTATGCATTAATCTTTGGCGGTTGCCAAATTTCTCCCAGATAGTGGGATATAAAGGTACATTTATAATAAACTTTAGGCTTAGAAAGGTCAAAAGTCTTCGCCTTAACTAAGCTGTATACATTCCATTGAAGCACTATACCTGAAACTATTCCACAACAACCGCATAAACAAAAAGGTGTACATAAGTCGCTGTCTGTATGTTCGTGGTTGTCCTGATGTGTTATTTCTGTAGAATGTTCCTGAATATTAAATACATTTTTTTCATACATATCAGCACAAGGCATTACAAATAATGCCATCATAAAAAGTGCCAGTATGGAAGAGAAGACTTTCATATTCTTTTGCAAAGTTAGTAAAAAATTCAAAACGCTGTTATTTTGGATGGGAAAAAGTGGCTCTTTTGGTTTTTTGAGCGTTGGCTTTGTGTGTCGGGAAAAACCAAATGTGCCACTTGTGCGGTGGCAGAAAAACAAAAAAATGTGTGTTGGGCAAAAATTAAATCTTTGTGTTTCGTCATTGTTGGCTCTTGATGGTGTCGTCCGTTACCATTGCTTACAACGTCAGACTGTGAAAAAACCTCCACAATCTTTTTAACAAATATAACGAAAAACTTGTAAGAAAAACGTAAATTATGTATATTTAGTGATGCAATATATACAAGGAATTTCCCGTAACCAGTTACAAGTATCGAGTTTAGAAGATACTATATCAGCTGACAATCCTGTTCGATTTATTGACGCTTTTGTAGGTAGTATCGATTTAGAAAAATTAGGATTTACGCCAAGAGTTTTAAAATCAGAAGGTCGACCAAGTTTTGATACTCG
>NZ_AUDM01000034.1 GCF_000425465.1 Flavobacterium filum DSM 17961
AAGTTTTGGTAAGCTTTGGACGTTGCGTTGCTGTGGACGCTTATCCGCTTTAACTTGCCTCTTATGACGTTTCTGTTCGTCAGTACCGGATTTTGTAGTCCTGCTTCCTTCAGTGCATACCTCACGATAAACCACCTTGCAGCTTACTAAACCTTCGAGACGTTACTCTCGCGGTTAAGGGACTTACACCCTCTGGAAAAATAACACCCCGAAAATTAGTTTTTGTAATCCAAATTTGTATTTTTGAACTATTTGAAAAGCTTTCGGGGTGTGTCCTGCGGATGCAGGGCACACACATCGGTTTGGCAATATGGCGGGTGAAGTGCTTCTATGAAACATTTGTGCAAGGTTCAACAGCAGTAATTCTATTGAACTTTTGTGCTAAAAATCCGCCACATCGCCAAGCCGAAAACCGTTACCTGCAAGCCTAAAAGACGACATAGCAAGAATGAACGACAGAAATAAACATAAAGTAACGGGACAAATGAACCATCAAACAGAGGACCCAAAAGCCAACGCTTCTGTATTTTTATTTTTTCCCACCGCACATTTTTTAAAAACAATTTTAGCCAGCCGCACAAATGGCACATTTGGTTTTGCCCAACACACAAGCCGACCCTTCGCAAAACCAAAAGAGCTATTTTTTGCCAACGCACCGACAGAACAAATGATTAATTCAATATACTTGTAGCAGATGAAAAAACTAATCTTTTTAACACTTTTACTTTTGACAGCTTCAATCGGCTTCAGTCAATCTTATTTGGGTTGGGTGACAAAACAGGTCAACTTTAGACAAGGACCCGGGACTGACTACGGAGTAATTTCATCATTAAAACCGGGAACACAAATCTTTATTGTCTCCCTTGAAACTGAAAATGATTTCTATAAC
Source organism: Flavobacterium filum DSM 17961 (assembly GCF_000425465.1). GTDB lineage: Bacteria > Bacteroidota > Bacteroidia > Flavobacteriales > Flavobacteriaceae > Flavobacterium > Flavobacterium filum. Next base: position 890 of record NZ_AUDM01000034.1, read on the forward strand.
ATTATTGACATTGCTACCGACAAAGAAGGCTACATACATAAGTCGTTTGTAAAACTTGGGGACGTTGTTGAAAAAAATGAAAGAGGAATGTTTACCCCAAGCGGTAAAACTGCGACTTATAATCCTGAAATTGAAATATTCAACAATACTACATTAACCTTAACACTAAAACTCAATAGCGAGACATACACATTTTCACCGAAGCAAAAACGAACAATAACATTAAGCCCAGGAACATATAACTATCGTGCTTCTGCACCAGGCGTTATTCCAAACATAGGCACTGAATATGTGGAGAGTAATATGGGCTATACTTGGCAATTTTATATAGTAACCGAAAGAAGATAAAAGTTATGCAATTTCTTAACCCAATAGAATTACTAGAATTAGAAAATGCTGATGTAGCGGCATTAGACAATTCAGTTATCAAAAAAGCAAAACGCAAACTATTTGCAGAAATTGACCTTTCAGACAATGGACATTTTGATTATAAGGGGATTTCGCTTACTAAAACAGATTGCGAAAAAGTCATTGACGATTTAGAAAACAATAATGCATTAGAATTTTATTCTCATCTATCCTCAAACAAACTTTTGAATGATTTTCTAGTGAATGGCAATGATAAACTTTTTACATCATTCAAACAGGAAAGTATTTACAAGTTACCTGAGTTTATAAAATTTATAAGTCCGTTTTTTGCTCTTAAATTTGACAAAGCCATATTAAAAGCATTTGTTAATGCGGATGAAGAAAAACTTAGAAGCATATTAAGAACTCAAAACCTAATAAGCACAGCAGACCTAAATATTGCTTTCAAGGGACTTAGTATTGAAATTCAAAATAGATTACAGCAGATTGACGCAATAACTAAAGACATTAAAAATGAAGAATCTGAATATTCTGATGATGACATTGATGAAGTTATAGATTTAATAAAAGATGTGTTTCCCACAGAACTACTTAATCAATTACCAGCATATTTTCAAAGTCAGATAAATAAAATAGCTGCTTCCATCAACTTCTTACAGCTTGCAATTTGGAATGAGTTTAACACGACATCTGTATCATTGCATTTACTTGAGCATTTGCTTGAGTTAAACATTGAAAGTGTTAGCAAGCCTACTTTCCAAAAAAATTATGACATAGTTAGAAAAAAACACGAAGAAAGAATTGAACAAGAAAAAAATGCCCCAACATTAAAAAAGTGGGCTACAATTATATTGACAATACAAGCTCAAATAAAGAACGTTGAGAATAAATCAATTCAAGCTACAGATGCTTTAGATAAAATTAAACAGTTGGTAGCAGTTTCAGAATTAAATTCTTTGCCTTCATTTGCTAACGAAATAAGAACTCAGATTGGATATTCGATTAGAAGCCTTTCAATTTCTTGCTGGAATAAACAAAATGATATAAAAACATCGCTCTCATTGATAGCTTTTGCATTACAAATTAATGTTAATGAGGAAGCAAAAGTAAAATTCAAACAAGATAAAGCAGAACTTGAAGAATTAGAAAAAAAATACAAGGGTATTTTAGTTTGTCACTTTTGCGAAAAGAATTCTCCTGACGATAATTGCGGTATTTCTCAAACCATATATAAAGAGACATATCGAAGCTATTTTCCTAGACGAGTGCAGTTTTCATATACAGATGTAACAATTCCAAGATGTAAGAATTGTAAGGAAATCCACTCAAAGGGAAGTCAAAAGTTTTCTTTGGTTTTCTTTGTAGCACTTGTTTTAGGTGTAATAATCGGTGCAATGACCGAAGGCGAACATTTTATAATAGGTGGTATTATTGGAGCTGTGGCAGGTTGGATAGTGGGTAAGATTATGGAAGGGAATCAAGTTAGTAACAGTGGAATTAAAGACGCATCGGAATCGACACTCTCAAAACATCCTTTACTAATTGATAGAATGAGAGAAGGTTGGACATTTTCAAAACCAAGTGCATAAAAATCAAAAAACATGAATGAACAAATAAAAGTGCCGAAAATTTACATTGACTTGTTAGACCAAGTTTTTGAAATTGAAAAAAAGGTCGAAAGCCTTACAGAATCAAATTCAATTAGCCGAAATGTTAGTAGGTTGAAAGAAATATTTGAACAATTGGAAACTGATGGTGGATTGTTTTATCACAACCCCATTGGAGAGCCATATAACGAAACACGAACTGATATTGAAGCGAGTATTGCGGGTAATTCTGCTGACAATTTAATTATCACAGAAGTTATTAAACCAATAGTAAGGTATCGCAAAGGCGGTATAACACTCATTGCAAGAAAAGGCATTGTTGTCGCAGAATCTAAATCTTAACTTTTAAATCATTATCACAATGGAAAATACAATCAATTTCGGAATCGACCTAGGAACAACAAATTCGGCAATTGCCAAATTTGTAAAAGGCGAAGTTATCGTTTTCAATAATCCTTTGGATTATGGCAGAGCTACACTACCATCGGTGGTGTGCTATCAAAAAGATAAAATTATTGTTGGTAGCCAAGCCAAAGTAATGTTTGGCAAACAAAAGAAAGACTCATTTACACAAGCGTTTTTTAAACGTAAAATGGGAACTTCTGAAAGTTTCCCAATCAAATCTCAAAATCGTTCTATTACGCCAATAGAATTATCAGCCCAAGTTCTTAAAGAACTTAAAACATTTGTAAATACTGGAGATACTTTAGAATCAGTAGTTATTACAATTCCTGCTTCATTTGACCTAATACAATCAAATGCAACTAAAGAATCAGGTTATCAAGCTGGATTCAAACAAGTAGTTTTATTACAAGAACCCATTGCAGCAAGTTTGGCTTATGCCAATATGAAGAAATCAAAGGAGCTTACCGATGGTCAATGGTTAGTTTATGACTTTGGAGGCGGAACATTTGATGTTGCTTTAATTAAAATTAAAGACGGAGAAATGAAAGTTATCGACCACGAAGGCAACAACTTTTTAGGCGGTGCAGATATTGACCAGATGATAGTAGACAAACTTGTAATCCCTAAAATAAATGCTGAATTTTCTTTTGAAAACTTAGAAGACGAAATGAAAAGTGCTTCTGGTAAATACAATTCAAAATATTATGTCCTATTAAGTAGAGCCGAAGAAGCGAAGATTCGTTTATCCGCAGTTACATCTGCCGAAATTGTAGTAGATGGATTTGAGGACGAAGATGGTAACGAAGTAGATTTTGAAATAACAATCACACGTTCTGAATTTAATGAGCTTATCAAACCGTCTGTTGATGGAACTATTGAAATGATTAAAACCATTTTGACAAGGAATTCACTTGGTTCAAAAGACATTCAATTTACATTAATGGTTGGAGGCTCAACATACATTCCTTATGTAAGACAACGAGTAGAAGAGATTTTGCAAATCCCAGTAAATTGTGAAATAGACCCCACAACTGCAGTGGCAGTTGGTGCCGCATATTATGCAGCAACTAAACAAAAGGAGATTTCCAAATCTGATAAACAGCAAAAGAAAACTGCTTTATCAATAAAAGCTAGTTATAATAAAGCATCTAAAGAAAAGGACGAATTATTCGCTGCAAGGGTAACAGGAGAAACCGAAGGTCTATTTTATAAAATTGTCAGACAAGATGGTGGTTTTGATTCAGGATTGAAGAACCTTACTGAGAGAATCAGCGAAGATTTGCCATTAGTTGAAAATGCCTACAATTTCTTTTCATTAACTGTTTATGATAGCCTGAATAATGTTGTGGAAACCGACATCGAACCAATTGGTATAAACAGCGGGTTTGGTATTAGTGGTCAACCATTACCAGAGGATATTTGCTTAGAGGTAGACGATTTGGACAACCTTGGACATACAAGATTGTTTCTTCTATTTCAGCGCAATACCATATTACCTACCAAACGAACAGTTACTTTTCCGTTAAATAAGACAGTTTTAAAAGGAAGTGATGATGAAGTGATTAAAGTAAAGGTATTACAAGGCTCTCACCTGTCACTACCTGAATCAATTAAAACTATTGGATATATTGAAATTAACGGGAAAAATCTAAAAAGAGATATTTCAAAAGGTTCTGATATAGAAATAACCATTACTATTTCAGACAGCCAAGATTTAACAGCATCCGCCTATCTAACAATGGCAGACCAAGAATTCAAAGAGACTTTTAATCCCAAAGAAAGGCATATGCCAGTAAATCTACTAAAAGAACAAGTCGAAGTCCTATCAGATAAATTGGAAGAGGAAATTGAACAAGCGACAGAAAAAGAGGACTATGAAACAGCTAGTGCATTATCAAAATTGAAAAAGGAAATGGAAGTTGTTGCTGAGGAAACAGAGAGTCTTACCTCTGATGATGTTACTGACAAACGCTATCAACTTGAAGATAAGAAACGTAAAATTGCTCAGGAAATTGACAGTGCAACGAAACACAAAAGATTACAAAAAGTGAGAGAGCATTACTTTGAGACTAAAGAAGAATGCTTAAAACTTATAAATGATAGTGGCAATGACCACGAAAGAAAAACATACAATGATATTGTAGCTCAGGAAGAAGCATTTATGTCAACAAATAGCCCTATCAAGATTCAAGAAAAATCTGACGAACTACATAGCATCATTGGTCAAATTAGATGGCGAACTCCCGATTTTCTAACTGGTATTTTCAATTGGCTTAAAGGGGAACAACCAAAAATGAATGACCAAACACAAGCCAAAAGTCTCGTTGATGCAGGGAAATTTGCTGTTGAAAGTCAAAATTGGGACAGACTTAGGGAAATAAACTTTGGTTTGCTTGATTTACTACCAAGAGGTGCTAAAGAACAAATAACAACTAAAATTGGATTTGGATTATGAAAACAGAAGCATTCCAAAATTTACTGCTTAAATCAGCAGTTTCTGTAATTGCCTGTGATGGCAGTATAGACGAAGCAGAAATTTCAGAAATCAGAAATATGGCTGAAAATGAAATTTACTTTATGGGTTATGATTTTGAAGAACCACTAGAAGCAAATCTTCAAACCTTAAAAGAAAAAGGAAAATCAGCTATCAATGACTACCTTAAAGAGTTAACGAGTGCTAATCTAAACGACAATCAAGAATTGCTTTTGATTGAAGTTTTGATAAGAGCCATTGAATCGGACGAAAAGGTTGAGCCAAATGAAGTTAAGTTTCTTCAAATAGTAAAATCAAAACTGAAAACAAGTGAAGAAACCATTATCACGAAATTTCCAAAGCAAATGAATTATTTAATAGACTTCCATAATTATGGACTTCACGAAGAATTTACAGATGAGCTTAAATTTGAATAGTGTCATAAAAATCGTCTTAGCGATTTTATTCTTTCTCTGTTTGGCGGATATGCCTTATGGTTTTTATCAGTTTGTAAGGTTTGCAGGACTAATTGGATTTGCAATTTTAGCTTATCAGGCAAACCAACAAGGCAGACAGACAGAAATGATAATTTACGGTGGACTTGCTTTGCTATTTCAACCGTTTTTCAAAATCGCACTCGGTAGACAAATGTGGAATATAGTTGACGTGGTAGTTGGAATAGGCCTTCTAATATCAATATTTATGAAACCAAAGAAAAGCCAGCCCTAAAAGCAAGCACATTTGCAATTCACACAAGCCAACGCACAGACCAAAAATTGCAAAAGAGCTTGCTTTGCCAACGCAGAGAAAAATTGTTTTTAAAAAAATTCCCCAACGCTTCAAAAAAAATAAAAATACACCGACACACAGCCCGACAAACACAGCAGACAATGACAAGAAAACTCAATATTGACAAGGCATACAACGACACGGTGGACAGAAGGCCAGCAGGTAACAGCCGGTAAGCAAAATTGCCGGGTTTTCGGTAGCCGGAAGTTGTGGTTTCACGAATAATATTTATCTTCGGCAGAGAGAACTCGGATCGCTTTGGTCGGCAACTTCGCTTACCGGCGAAACGTCAGGCTGTGAAAAAAACCACTTTTCTCCTAAACTTCATCCTCTAAAACTTAATTTGTTTCGTTTTAAGCCAAGTTACATTTGGGTGTATTTTGATCTGTTCCAAAGCTAATTTGAGTTAAAAAGAGCTTTAAACAAGTCGTTTTTAAACAAAACAAGAACTTTCTCTTGTAAGGTGAGTTCCAAGCGTGAAGTTTAGCGAGTAAATCGGGCACACCGAGAATGTTGATGCTGCGTTTGATGTTATACACCAACATAATTAAGCTGTGTTCTCCGTTTACTTTTTCTAGTCCAATTAAATCGGTGTAA
>NZ_AUDM01000035.1 GCF_000425465.1 Flavobacterium filum DSM 17961
AGTTGTTGCTACAGGAATACTTCCCTCTATCAACGATACTTCATATTCATAGTTTACCGCTGCCGGTACTACTGTAGCTCTGATGATGTTATTCATCTGTGCTAAAGTAGCTCCACATGAACTTGGTGCCAATACTGTGCTTGGTATTCCAGGGGTAACAACACTACAAATATCGCCATATGGCATCCATTCTGTATTTAACAATACGGCAACCTCAACATTGTAAACTGTTCCATACTGTGCAATATCCAACGTGGATAATTGTAATACATAATTTGGACGCTCTACTACACGAACAACATTGGTTGTCATATTGGTTACTCTGAATCGGTATCCGTTTAACGCCACTCCATTTGGAATGCTTGATGAGAAGAAATCTCCTCGTAAAGCTTGATTAATCGCCGTTAGCGTTGCTCCACAATTGTCGTTACGTAAACGAGCTAAGATCACCGGACATCCATCGGTTGTACTACCATTACAGTTTTGATCAATACCATCGTAGCAGATTTCTGTTGCTCCTGGGTTGATAGCACTATTAGTATCATCACAGTCGCCGCCGATTGCTACATAACCAACTGGTTGTGAACAAGCCTCAACAACATCATTTTCATTTCCATATCCATCGCCATCAGCATCAGCATACCAAGTAAGTTTAGTACATAAAGTAACATTAAGAGAATAATCTTCTACTTGGCCAAATCCTCCTCCAATACAAGGATTATCTATACTTGTTGTTCCAAATAATTTTTTTACCCTCATTCTAGTTACACCAGCTAAAGCTGTACCAGGAATCGTAATGTTTGTAACAGCTTGTAAAGCATCTACCCCAGTAGAATTAGTAACTGAACCCGCATTGAATGTTTCTCCTGCATCATTGAAATCACCATCTTGGTTCCAATCAATAAATACTCTGAAATTATTTGCAAAATTACCGTCAGTATTACCTTTTAACGTAATTGCATATGTACTTTCTGTAGTAACTTCACCAGTTGTAGAAATAAAATTTTGATGAGCAGGAGTTCCATTCAAGGTTGCACTTGATGTATTATTTATTCCAGCAAAATTAACCAATGTGATTGGCTCAACTGCACTTGTAAATGTTAAGCCAGAACAATAAGGTGCAAAAGGATCTGCTTGAGTAGTAAAACTCCATTCAGAACAACCTACAGCATCTCCACCTCCAATTACAGATGTCGGAACAATTCTCCAAAAGTAAGTTGTACTGTAAGCAGGAGCTGTTGCATTATATGTAAACGTAGAAGCGTTTGTTGTAGTCATCAACGTTAAACTACCTGAAGTAGTTCCAAAATATACTTTATATCCAGTTGGAGCAGGACCACTAGTTGGAGCTGTCCAAGATAAAGCAACTGTACCAATTGTAACGTTTGTAGTTGCATTTGCAGGAGCTCCAATAACAGCACATTGTGTTGGATTTGGATTAACTGTTAACACACCACTATTACTATCAGAACCATTCCATTGGTTGAATGGAAAACCTCCATATACAAATGGACCTCCATTTAATCTAAAACGAGAAGCATAACGGTAAGTACCAACGACTAAAGAAGAACCGATGTTAGCTTGATATTCGTCATTATTTCCAATAGCTCCTGCGTTATGAGTAGCAGGAATCCATGTTGTCCAAGTGTTTGGATTGGAAGAAGCATCTGCACCAAGTGGGCTAATACCTATCCATGCTTCAATTCCGGCAGCTTGTCCTGAAAAACCAGGCTCAACATCTGTTAAACCTCCTTCATACACTTGAGCATAAACCGTTGTAAATTCTCCAGCTAATATAGTAGCACTTCCTGGGAATTGAAGGTTTACATAATCAGGTGTATCAGTTGGCATTGGATTAACTTGAACAGTAAAATCCAGTGTAACTCCAAATGAACCACTATAACATGGATTTGGTGGTACTTGACCTGAATCAGCCGTTCCAATTCTCATTCTATGAGCTCCTAAAGCAGCTGTCATAGGCATTGTAAATGTTGCATTTAGAGTTGTTGGATTAGTTGATAAAGAAACTCCTGTATACACTAATTCTCCTGAATCAGCGAACGAACCATTATCATTAAAATCTATCCAAATATTAGTATCGTATGTAAATCCTGTAGCAAAAGTTATTTGTGTATTTAATTCTGCTCCTTGATTAACTGAAACCACAGTAGCGGTATTATTTTGATATGTTACATCAGGAATCGTAACACTAGTTGACCCTAACACTACTTGAGTAATCCCTGAAGCATCATTACTTGTTGGAACAGATGCACAATACAATAAATCAGCACCTGTAGTAAAAGATTGTTCTAAACATCCAACAGCATCTCCATTATCATTTTTTGGAACTATTTTCCAATAGTACGTTGTGTTAGCTGCCATCACAGCTGGAGTATAGCTTAATGAAGTTACATTTGCAACAAATCCGGGATTAGAAGATGTCCCAAAATACACATCATAACTTGAAGGACTACCTGTAGCAGCAGACCAAGACAATGAAGCATTTCTAAATACATTTGTTGCTGTATCTGCCGGAACTAAACCAGTTGCACAGTTTGGAGGCAACACTGGTACGGGTGCAATTGAAAAATTATCAAAATCCAAATAATAATCACCTGCAACCCAAGTGGCAACAATTCTAAAAGTTGCAAATTGACCAGAATAAGACGCTAAGTTATAAATCTTAGTTGTCCAACTTTGATCCGTAACCGTATGATTTGTATTATTTATAGTTTGTAAATCTGCATATGATCCACCACAATCTGTGCTAATTTGAACTTTAAAATTCCCCCAGTCACCTGTTGGTGGAACTTGAGTACCAGGATAAGTAAGATTATAATTTAAAATTCTGAAATCAAATTTAAGTTCATCATTACTTCCAATTGGTCCTACAGCAATTGTATTGAATTGACCTGTTGTAGCACTTGACCACATGTTTTTATAGATTCCATTTGAAGTAACCGAATGTCCAGCAGCACCAATAGTCCACCCGGTTGTATTCCAACCAGTTGGAGTAGATGTTGTGGGGAAATCCATTGTATAAGGAGCAGTTGCAGTAGCTGCAATTACTTTTGAACCGGTAGTTGTATTGTTTCCAGCCGCTCCGTCACCGGTTACAGTTACCGTTGCCGATAAATTGTGTGTACCTGCAACTGAGAAATTAGCATTTGGGGACAACAACACAGATTGTGAAGCTCCTGTAGCTAATGTTCCAGAATTTAAAGTAGCTGATAAGGTTTGTGTAGAAGCACCTGTAACATTCAAAGTAACAGTAGCGTTGTTTGTAGAAAAATCTATTGTATTGGCACCGTTATTTGTTATCGTTACTGATACCGGAACAGAATTGTTTGCACAATTTGAAGTTGGTATGCCAGTTATTGCTGTTGCAGCCATATCAATGGCTATTACCGGTGGAGTCCATGTATAAGTTAATCCTACTGATGGAGTTACTGTATTATTAAACGTAATTGTTGCAGTATTTGATCCACCTGCTGTAGTAGCAGACCAATCTGTAGTAGATGTTCTATTATTAAAATCTGCAGAAGTTCCACCTCTTAAACCAACCTGAGGAATAATATTTCCTGTTGAATTTGGTGTAACCATGTTATAAATTACATTTATAATATTTGTAGTCTCGTTCAATCTAATTTGAAAATTCATTAAATCTCCATTAGACGCAGATGTAGAATATCTTGAAAATCCTGTAAACTGAACTACAAGAGTTCTATTAGGAGCAGATCCAATTGTTTCATATCTTATTCCATAAGTGCTTTCAAAAGCCCTTAAATGACTACCTGTACCGTTTGATGTAGCGTTAGCTGACATAGTTATTGTTGTAGCAGTTTTTGAAACTACAGTTGCACCAGTTACAATACCTGTTCCTATTAATGTCGAGCCAATGGCAAGATTATTAGTATTTCCTGCAGTAACAGTTAGGGTGGCGTTACCACTAGTTCTATTTACTACAAAATGTTGTCTTGCTATCAAATCGATACCAAATGCAGAAATAATATTGTTTATTGTACCTGACGATAATGGTGTTGAATTTGATGTAACAGTTGTTGTTCCTAAGGTAATCCAACCATTAGCATTAATACCAAAACTACTGTAATTAAGCCCATTATATGAAAATGTAAATCCAATAGGTAAATTAGAATAAACATTATCATCAATGGCTGCGGTAGTGGTAGAAGCATTATTTGTTCCACCCGTAATTGGCGTGTACGTTCCCGTTGTCTGAGAGAACGTATAATTAGCTACTTGTGCAAATGCATTGTTTCCATTCAAGAATAAAAACAAGGCAAATACACCAAGCCATGAAAAAGCAAAAGACGACCCCAATCGCCGTTTTGCAGACTTGTAATTTGTATTCATATTTTTAATTTAAAATTAGTAGATAAAATTACGTAGAATTTTATCACAAGGTTTCATCAATATTAACAAATCGTTAAAGAGCAAAAAAAAACGACAAACAACATAGTGTGTTTTGTGATAATCACATTTTAAGATGGCTGAAAATAAAAAATTATAAAAAAACTCCTCAATTTCTTGAGGAGTTTCTATTGTTGTTAACTAAGCACCTTAGTGCCTCAGTACCTTTGTTTATTGTTTATCGTTTCACCACACGAATTACGCGGGTTTCGTCTCCTTGGGTCACAATTGCATTGTATACGCCTGCAGGATAACGCTCTCCGATTTTTTGTGATGATAAATCATCTGCTTGGATGTCTTTTGTCTCTAATAAACGTCCTGCCATATCGTAGATGGCCACACTAATCGGTGCTACGTTGGAAGTTTGAATATCCAACACAAAACTATCCGCAAATGGGTTAGGATAAGCCACTACTTTGAATGGAGCTACCGCTACCTCTTCAGTTGGTGTTTTAACCTCTATCTCTTCTCTTGTCATCACCGGTGGTGCTCCAGGAGTAGTAATGTTACAATCTTTTCCAGCATAGAAGAAACCATAAATCTCTGTCTCTACTGTTACTGAATAACTTGTACCTGTTGTTAAGGCTGCCAAGGCATTGAAGTTACTCAATCTGAAGGTTCTGGTTGAAGTTGTAAAAGTTTGGTTATAACCACTTCCGTTTGTTAACGTGAAACGATATAGGGTTGCTCCTGCTACCGGTGTAGCATAGATTACTGTGTTTAACGATGCTGGG
>NZ_AUDM01000036.1 GCF_000425465.1 Flavobacterium filum DSM 17961
ATTGGAAATAGAAATACTGGATTTTACAGTTACTCTTTGATTAATGTCAATAACACTAATACAACAATCAATTTTTTTACTTGAAACGTCAAGTCCAACAGAATACTTTAGCATATTTCAAAAATTTAAAAATGTTAAGTAAACAAAATCATATTGGATTTTATCTCATATTTTATGCAACATCTCTATATAAAAATAAAGTGTTTAAGTACTAATTCAAATTCAATATATGATTAAAATAAGGTTGATATTCCTCCCGAACAATATCATAAAAATGTATCTAGACCTTGGTAGTTATTACAACCTTATTTGTTTACTTTGTAAAGATATGAGACGTTTGCGGAGCTTTTCATAGGATATTTATTCTGAACACTTTGCTTAGCAGGTAACTACATTTGATAAGATAATATTTTTACAATTTCTTCATCTCCCATAATTTTAAAATCTAAAACGCCATTATAAACTTTTAATTTATTAATTAATACTCTTGATTTATCTGTTTTATCGGTTATAATTATATGATTATCTTGTATTATAATATCTTTATACATACCTTCATGAATTGACACACCAACTTCTGTTCTAATTATTACACCACTTAATAATTTTTTCTTTTTCGAAATCTGATTTATTGAAATAGTTAACTCAAAATATAAACTTGTATATTCACAATTTAAAATTATTTCTAAATCTTCGTTTTTGAAGTGTTTTTTTTTGTGAGTCCATTTATTTTTGTATCCATCATTTTTAAATTCTTCTATTAATTCTAAAAGTTCGTTCAATGGTATAGATTTAATCTCGGATGCTTTTTTAAATCCTTGTTCTAAAATTTCTAAATAATAACTACAATCTAGTGAATTCTTGATAGATTCGTATTTACTTCTATCAAATTCTATATTAACTTCTAAAACATTCAAAGGAACATAATTAACTGAATTAAATTCAAACTCTGACACAGAGATTGAAATCATATTAAAAGTACCATCAGTCTGAAACTTTAGTTTTCTTACTTTTTTTGAGAAATAATCATTAATAAAACTAGTCTTCTTTTGAAATTCAAATCTTAATTCATTATCTTTTGTTATATAGTCACGATAATTTAAACCTAAACTTATGTAATATAAAATCATATTCTTTTTTAATTTGGTTTTGGTCTTTTGTGCAATCTAGGATCAATGGTAGAACTATTATTATCAGTATGTTTTTTTTCTAGCTCAAGGGCTTTAGTTCTTGCACCTGAACCAGATGGAACTTTATCTAAAACTTCAACTTCGTAATTTCCTCCATTCTTATTTTCGTTGTTTTTTTGCTTATTAGCTCTATACGGTTTTCCGTTTTTATCTACTTTACCACCGCTAATACCAACTTTTTCAATATTACCTGTATCTTTATTTTTAAGGCCATAAATTGTTTGTGCTTTTTCACTAGTTTTAGAGTTACCATTAACTGCCTTTTCAACTTTTTTTGCTTTTTCAACAGCTTTTTTTGTGTCATTAGCTTTATCAACACTTTTAGCAATGCTTACTGCCTTAGTTCCTTTTGATACTAAGCTACCCATTCCTAGAGTTAACCCATCAACAAGTGCAGTTTTTAATATTTTTCCACCATCAACTTGAGTTAAAGCATCACCTAAAGATTTCCCTTCAATTAAATTCCCTATAACTTGTGTAGCATATTCTTGAGCAGCTCCTTTTATTGCAGCGATACACCAAGGACATCTTCCATCTGGATCATCAAAAGAAACAGGATTATTATATCCGTATGAATAAGGGTTTAAGTTATGAGGATTATAAATTCCACCACCAACTTCAACCATTGTAGAAAATGCATCAAGCATATCAATTTCATCATCTTTCTCATCAAGTCTAGTATCAAATGTAAATTTCAAGTCATTCAATAAAGGATCTGAATTAACCCATCGTGCTATGGCTGGGTCATAATTACGCCAACCATAGTCATACATATTCAACCCTAGTTCATCTTGAAACTCTTTGGAGTTGTACTTATACTTATACACCATCGGTTTTTCCTCCGTTGGCAATACAAAAGCCGGCATTAAAGTTAAATTACCTGCCAGTATTTCCTCTTTTTTTCCTAGCTGTCTTCTACCCGTGTTGTAATTTTGGTGTTTTAAGCCAAAAGGGTAGTAATGGTTTTCTTCCAATACTTTAAGAACGTTGGTTTCAGGGTCTTTTCCATAGTTTAAGCGGATGTTGCCTAAATGGTCTTTGTACTGATACGCATAGTTAATTACTAAGGTTTCCGGTCCAAATTTTACCACACTTACATATCCTTCCGGGTGTGGGAAGAATTGTAAATTACCTTTCACATATTGAAAACCGCCTAAATAATCGGTTACAACTGGGGCTTGACTGCCTTGGTAAACTGTTTTGCCTACTTTAACGCCTGCGGCAGTGTAAAGATAACGAATTTCTCCGTTTACAAATCTAATTGATGTTGGTAAATTTAAATGGTTATAAGTAATTCTTACAATCCCTTTGTTTTCATCACTTATCATGTTTCCGTTATTATCATAAGCATAATCATCATTTTGATCCGGTGAATCATCACCGTCCTCTCCATCGTCTTGAAAACCTGCCCCAAAATTTGTAGCATCGGTAACTTTCATTAATCTGTTTGAATTTTGAGCATAACTATAACTCAACGCATCAATTTCTATGACATTGCCATATTCGTTATGGTCGGCAAAGCGATTTAATTCCAATATATTCCCGTTTTTATCATAATCGATGTATTCATCAAACGACTGTGTGTGTGGAACAACATCAAACGGTTTCTGAAAATAGGCTTTCTTTAATCGGTTCAAATCATCGTAGCTGTAACTGTATTTTCGTAGGATATCATCGGTTCCGGTTTTCCAATACGTTTCAGCTATATTACCGTTAAAAAGTGGTTTGACGGTGTTGTTAAAACTTGTTGCGACAAAATTCATGTCGCCATTTTCCACTTCAGTAATTTCGTTGTAATTGATTTTAAAGGCAAATAAATCATCATTTAAAGCCCCGTTTTCTCTTAAATCTTCAATATCATTGATGTGGGTTAGCCATCCTCTGATGTTATAACGATAGTCAATTTTTTGGTACCCTATTTCATTCTGAATGTCTTGGCCACCTACTTGTTTTGAAATCAATTGACCCAGTTCATCATAAGTATTGGCAACGATGAGTTCTTGTGGGTTATTGTTCACTTTTTGAATGTGTTTTTTCAGTTTACCATTGTGCAAATATTCAAATTCATCAATAATGGTTACCACAAGTGGATTGCTATCACGTTGATGAATGGTTTGCGTTTCTAATGGTGTTCCTTGAAAGTCTAGTCTTGAAAATGTTTCTGTATGTCCTCCCAAATGGTTATTCACCTTTGTGTAAAATGCTCTACCTCTTTTGTCATAGTACATAAAACTTGTCTCTGCTAATAATTCATTGGGTGATGTGAGCACTCTTGTCCAATTTCCGGTGGGCATTCCTTTCACATTTTGCAAAATTTCTACTCCATTGATTTGTGAAGGAATTGTTGATGGAGCAGCAGTAAAAGCATAATCATCATAATAATTGATGGTAAGGATAATGATACCACCTGAAGGTTGAACATCATTACTATAGGGCAAAGAAACCGAATTAACCGTAATGGGTTGTGCTAATTTTGATTCATATTGCGGTGTATTGTTTCCATTAACCAATAGTTGTGTGGCATGACGTTCCTCAGTAGTAAATTCTTCTTGTTCAATCCATCCGGTATAAACAACTCTGCTAAATCGGTCATATTTGGTAATCATCCATCCGGTTGTGTTTCCTCCAAAGGGGTCAAGAGCAGGACCGGTTGCAACGGGTTTATCCATTTTATCATAAACGATGTATTCCCATTGTTTACCGGGTAGTTTCTTCTCAACTAATCGATTGCGGTAGTCGTATTTGTATTGGTAACATAAGCCGTTTAAAATGTCTTGGTTAATGGGTTGAGATACATCTACAGCCGGTGGAATAACAAAAGATAAATTACCGTATTTATCGTAAACGTAATACGTGTCATGTTTTACATTATCATTATACGTTCTCTTTAAAACGACTCTGCCTTGTTTGTCTTTGTACTCAATGGTGGTGTTATTATGACCGGAAGTCCAGTTTTCGTCCTTGGTGGTATTTTTATAGAGCTGACAACGATCGTAATAACCATTCAAATCTATTTCTGTGTTATAACACCCTTCTATTGGTTCTGGTGATGTTATGACTCCAAAAAACACTACTTCATCCGTCTCATTACAATCATAAGCTAATTTTACTTCTTTGCCACCTCCTAAACTCCAAGGGTTACCCGGTGCGGCTTGTTTAAACACCCTAGATAAGGGAGAAGCTTCCAATTCTTTTTCAGAAAAAGGAGCACCGGTAAGTTCAAAATGTGGATTTCCTGTGAGTTCAAAATTGTTATTTCCATAAAATTGCATCTGAGCATTTTGAGCTCCGGTATCATAATTCAAGGAAGATTGTTCTCTCACATAGGGCAAAAACTCTTTGACTTGTCTGCCTAGTTGGTCATATTCGCTATGCACAATAATGTCTTTTCTTGTTGTAGATTGTTGATGTGCTACTTGTTGAATAGGACGACCCAGTCCATCAAAATACTGAACAGAAACAGCCGCATCATTAACATTAGGGTTGGTTATGGTAGTATTGGTTTCAACTTTATAAGTAGTTGTTTTGATATAATTTTGATTCTGACTTTGAGCAAAAACCAAAACAGGGATTACAAGATATAAATAGATTATTTTTTTCATGATTGAGCTGTTTTTGGAAAAAACGGTCAAATTGACCACCTAATTCCGGAGCAAATTGACCATCGATTCCGATTCAAAATGACCACCTAATTTCGGGTCAAAATGACCACCACTTTCCGGTTGAAATTGACCACCGAAAAATACTACTTTTTTTCATGCTGTTAGCCACCTAAATTCGTTGAAAAACGAATTATGGCAAATAAAATAACAGACATGAGTAAGATAAGAAAAGTCATTAAATTTCATTGCAAGGGCAAGAGTAATTTATTTATCAGCAAGTACCTTTCACTTTCCAGAAACACGGTAAAGAAGTATATTTCTTTGTTCAAAGTATCGGG
>NZ_AUDM01000037.1 GCF_000425465.1 Flavobacterium filum DSM 17961
TAACCTGACGCTTAGGAACCGTCTGTGGTTCAAAGCTACCATTACGGTCTCTGGGTGTTTCTAATTCAAAACTTCCTAAACCACTGGTAATTGTTTTCTTTGCTTTACCGTTACGCCTATTTTTTTCTGATTTAGTCTCTTGGACGTGATCTGTTATTTCACTCTCAAGTGAAGCTTCTAAAATCATTTTTAAAAGCGGTGTAAAAACACCATCTGCACCTGTCAAGGGTTTACCTTGCTTTAATTTCTCTATAGCTGACTTAGAGAAAGACTCAAAATCGAATTGTTCGCTCATAATAAATCAAATTTAAAAAATTCATCCTTCTATTTTTTATATTTGACACAGTTTATTGAGCATACTCTTTTTTCTTTTTATATTTCCAATAATTTTTCATCAAACCAAACGTCTTCGTATCCACTTTCAGTTATTAAAAATCTAAATCCTTCATCTAAACCTAAATACTTTATTATTTTTGGATTTCGTTTAAGTAAATGTTCTGCACAGATGGGTTTAAAAAAATCTTTATCTTCTGAGTATTCTCCACTCCAAATATACCAGCTAACTTTACCTATTTCTATCTTGTGTCTTAATCCGTTTAGTTTTTCAAGATTTAAGTTTTCTGATATTCCAATTATTGACTTTTCATTAATTGGTTTCCATTTAGAATTATAATTTTTACAAATCTCTTTTTGCTTTTCAAAATGGAAATTCCAAAAGTTATATTCCATTAATTCATCAATATTTGTTTCCAATCTTTTTTTCCAAAGTTTCATATTCTCAACATTTATTGGAAAATTTATTATTTCATTGTTCCAATCAAATATTGTATCAGAAATTACAGGGTCATTTTCTTCCCAATCAATTTCGTCAGACATTATTGCATTAAAAGCAAAAAATTCTAATTCAGTTTTGTCAATTTCATTTTTTAGAAATTTATCACAAAGTTCGATTAATTCTTTTCTTTCAATATTCATTTTGAATTCAGTTTTCTGTTGTTCGAAAGTGACGCACAACCAATAAATATCCTCAAATTTATGCAACTTTTTCAACTTCTCATAAATATCAGCTGTCGTTTTATTATTGAAGAATTGCTGTTTTATGAGCTTGTGCTATCTCAAAGAAGACTTAGGGGGGCTTGCTTCTGGCAGGGCAGTCTACTCGATTAGCACTTTTTTATTTTTGTTTAAATCTGCTGTCAAATTCTAATCTCTGGATAGAAATTACTTTTATTTTTTTTGAATCAGGATGATTTGGATTTATTAGATAATTAAATTCAGGAGGAACAATAGCACTTGGAACTTTTAACACGGCAGCATTTTTTTGAGAAACAAAATCATCTCCAATGAATTGTGTCTCAAGTATTGGTGGTTTAGAATCCCAATTTTCAGGTAGCTGCTCAATTGACAATTCTAATATTTCTATTTCGTCTGGAATTTCTATTTCAACATAAAATCTATCTGTTGGTAAATCTTCTATAAAATCAAGATGTACAGAAACTTCGAGCGTTGCAAGTGCACGAGATTCAGCTGTGTAAACAAGATAAGTGTTTAAACTATTCCATCTATATCCTTCGGTTAAAGCAGCTCCAACTCCTTGTAATGTTTTGTCTAAATATTTTTCTCTTTCAATTCTATATACTTTCATTAGGCGAGATTTCCGTATTCAATTCTGTTTAGACAATTTTTGACTTCTTGTATTCCAGTAGTAGAATCTAGTAAGCTTTCTGGAGAATTGCCTCCTAAAGAGATATTTTGTTTTTTCATCCAACGTTGGAATTTTTCTTCTTCATTATTAAAAACTTCTATCCCAAAATCCACTAATTCAGTAAGAAGTAAAATAATTTCACTGTCTCTTCCATTAAGTAATGATTTTTCTCTTCTTTTTTTGTTATAAGTTGTCTGAGGTAACCCAAAAACATGCAAAAACTCTTTTACAGGGATATTGATTCTCTTACTTATAACTTCAATTGAAGCATAGGGAATTCCTGCTCTTATTATGCCAACTCTATCAAGTCTTGATGTCCAAACATACTCATGACCTTCTGATTCCAATCTCCATTTGGCAGATGATATTCTAACAGCTTTGGCTCGACCAATACTTTCTTTTGGATCAAATGTTTTCTTTTGTTTAACTTCTTTTTTCATAATTAAAGCGTATGTGTTGTAAACATACAACAATTTTGCTACATATGCTAATATTATCAAAAAAATAAGTGCTAACTAGTAAATATCCTAAAATTTATTCAACTTTTTCAACTTCTCATAAAAATCAGATGTTGTTTTGTTATTGAAAAATTGCTGTTTTATGAGTATGAGCTATAAAAGAAGACTTAGGAGAGCAGGGTTGTTAGCGGTTGCTTTTCTTTGATTTGAACCAATAATATTCATTGTCGTCAAGTAGGTATTTTGCTTGGTCAGCTTCGCCATTTTCACTTTGCTTAATTTTTTGAACTAATGGTTTTAATTCAACTTTATATTTTTCAATTGTCAGTCCGTCACAAATTGTTTTGTCAAAACGCAAGTAATGTAATGCTAAACTCTGCCGTTGCTCGTCAACACTAGAAAGTGCTTCTTTGAGTGCATTAAACCGTGTCCAAGTGTTTTTGTTCTTGTCCCACCATTTTGAAACGCTGTCTGCAAGCATCAACCGATACAGAATAAGTTGCTTTCGTGGGGTTTTATCTTTAAAGTCAATGTCGTGACTACCAGTTTGTAAATACGAAGTGTAATTCTGTTTATGCAAACTCATTAGCTTGTCTTCATTAATTGTAATGTCACGATAGCCAAAATTTTGAAATGTAATTTCTTCCAACAACCAAGCTGCCCGAACTGAAACCCAGTCAATGTCATAATTTACAATCCAACCATGACCATAGAATTTTTCTGCTCCTGGATAAATTAAGTCAGCCGTGTTTTTAAGTTTTATGAAAGATGTGTCCTTTAGTAATTCAATAAGTTTAGGAATAGCTTCTTTCTGATAATTCACGATACTGTCTTTGACCTGATAAACTGAACCAAAATTTGATTGTCGTATTTGAGCAATCATAGTATCAAGTCGTGTCTGTGAAAAACACAAGTTAAAAGTCAGGATTAATATTGTCGTTATGTAGTGTCTCATAAAGTTGCCGCCAACCAGTAAATATCCTCAAATTTAAACAACTTTTTAACTTCTCATAAAAATCAGCTGTCGTTTTGTTATTGAAAAATGCTGTTTTCAGCGTATTTGCAAACAATTAAATCCAAAGCAAGATAAGAGATACATTTTTCACACTACACCTGAATCACACCCAAATTAAATTTCTTTTCAATAGGAGCGTGGTTCGCCGCTTCAATCCCCATGGATATCCAAGTTCGGGTTTCTAAAGGATCAATAATGGCATCGGTCCACAAACGAGAAGCGGCATAATACGGCGAAACTTGCTCGTCGTAACGGGCTTTGATTTTGTCGAATAGTTCTTTTTCTTTGGCTTCATCTACAACTTCGCCTTTGGCTTTCAAAGAAGAAGCCTCAATTTGCATCAAAACTTTGGCGGCTTGTGTGCCACCCATTACCGCTAGTTCGGCACTCGGCCATGCTGCAATTAAGCGTGGGTCGTAGGCTTTTCCACACATGGCATAATTACCCGCACCATACGAATTACCCACCACAATCGTAAATTTGGGTACGACTGAATTGGAAACGGCATTCACCATTTTAGCTCCGTCTTTAATGATACCACCATGCTCTGATTTGCTGCCTACCATAAACCCGGTCACGTCTTGCAAAAAGACCAACGGAATTTTCTTTTGGTTGCAATTCGCAATAAAACGTGTCGCCTTATCCGCCGAATCGGAATAAATCACACCCCCAAATTGGATTTCTCCCTTTTTGGTTTTGGAAACGGTGCGTTGATTGGCTACAATGCCCACCGCCCAACCATCAATACGGGCATAACAAGTAATGATGGATTGTCCGTAACCGTCTTTGTATAAGTCCATTTCTGAATTATCGACTAAACGTTTGATGATTTCCATCATGTCATATTGGTCCGCTCTTGATTTCGGAAGAATACCATAAATATCTGTTTCTTTCAACGCAGGTTTGGACGCTTTCTCACGGTTGAATCCGGCTTTATCATAGTCGCCAATTTTACCTACAATGCTTTTGATACGGTCTAACGCATCTTTATCGTCTTTGGCTTTATAATCCGTTACGCCTGAAATTTCGCAGTGCGTTGTAGCTCCGCCCAAGGTTTCATTGTCAATATTTTCGCCAATCGCAGCTTTCACCAAATAACTTCCGGCTAAGAAGATGCTTCCGGTTTTATCGACAATCATGGCTTCGTCACTCATAATCGGTAAATAGGCTCCACCGGCCACACAACTGCCC
Source organism: Flavobacterium filum DSM 17961 (assembly GCF_000425465.1). Classification (GTDB taxonomy): domain Bacteria; phylum Bacteroidota; class Bacteroidia; order Flavobacteriales; family Flavobacteriaceae; genus Flavobacterium; species Flavobacterium filum. The sequence goes on from NZ_AUDM01000037.1 coordinate 4,370, forward strand.
ATGACAGCGGCAATTTGCGTAATGCCCATACTGCTCATGATGGCATTGTTTCTGAAAATGCGTCCGAAATGTTCTTTGTCCGGAAATATCTCGTCTTGCATGGGCAAATACACCCCGGCACTGTCCACTAAATAAATGATAGGCAAACGGTTTTCAATGGCTATTTCCTGTGCCCGTAAATTCTTTTTTCCTGTAATCGGAAACCAGGCACCGGCTTTAACGGTAGCATCATTGGCCACCACAATACACTGTTTTCCTTTAATGTACCCAATTTTCACGACTACACCACCGGATGGACAACCGCCGTGTTCCTTGTACATTCCTTCACCGGCAAATCCACCGATTTCAATGCTTTTGGCTTTTTCATCCAACAAATAATCAATGCGTTCCCGAGCGGTCATTTTGCCTTCGGCATGCAGTTTTTCGATTCTTTTTTCGCCACCGCCCAATTTCACTTGAGCAAAACGACGTTTTAATTCGGCTAATAAAAGTTTATTGTGGTCTTCGTTTTTGTTGAAGTTTAAATCCATGGAGTACCCGTTTTTTATTTGGACGCTAAAATACGAAAACGTTTTAGAAGTAAGAAATTTGTTTTTTTGAGAGGGGAGAGGGAGTGGGGAGTTTTAAGATTTCTCCTGTGGGTTAAATCTATTTAAGAGTATGCTCAATAAACTGTGTCAAATATAAAAAATAGAAGGATGAATTTTTTAAATTTGATTTATTATGAGCGAACAATTCGATTTTGAGTC
>NZ_AUDM01000038.1 GCF_000425465.1 Flavobacterium filum DSM 17961
AAACGGCTCTGCTTGTGCTCTCGTAAAGCATAAATCTCTTGATCTTGGTGTTCCATATACACTTTTTTTGTGTATAGCTATTTTAGGACAAGACAATGTGCAACTTGTCTCGAACAAAACCCGAAGAACAACCCGAAAAGGTAAAGCGATTGTTTGTGTAAAAACAGCTTCTACCCTATTAACTCATGTAAACTCTTTTTTGACTGACAAAGTGAATAACTTTTACGAGTTGACCTTTGCTTCTACTCATTTATTTTCCTACATTTGATTTTCCATTATACAAATACCACAGGATTTTATTAGAATTAACTTTAAAGATTTTTTTGATTTAACTTTATTATAAAAAGTTATAAGGATTAACCCGTTGGGTGTAATTAAATTTTGGAAATAATTTTGCCACTAATTCACTAATTTTTTGCATTGATTATTCGATTTAATTCGAATTTTCATCGAAGATGAACAAATTATTGCTTTTGATTAATTTATAATTCGAGAATTCGTGGTAAAAAAACCAAAATAAACTTGAATAAAATAATTACACCCAACGGGTAAGGATTAAGAAAAATTTATTAGTTTGTATTGATTTTAAAAACGATCAAATAAATTGAATAAACTAATTATTCTTTTCTTTTTCCTAACAACATTATTTTCTTGCCAAAGTCAATCAAGAAATGAAGGAAAAAAAGTATTTGAGAAAGAACTTTCAAACGAAATAATTGATGAAATTGAGATTAATTCTCCAATTAATGATTTTGAAAGTTTATCAGAACATTACTACCATAAAAACTACTTTGAGATTTTTGGAAATTCAGGTTTTATGATTTTATATCATCTTGATGAAAAAATTACAACGATTATTAACGCCAAAATGAGAAACTATGAAAAATTAAATAATGACTTACTCCTATTTGAAGAGTCAAGTCGTATATATCGATATCAAAATTCAGACATTAAACTACCAGAAATTAGTGAAAGCTTTGAAGAATTGAAATCAAATACAAGTGTAAAAGACAAAGAAGTTGAAATCATTCATATAAAAAAAGGCACACTCAAAAATGTTTTTAAAAACAATGAAATTAGAACTAATAATGAAACTAAATTTTCTACCGGCATTTTTATACTTAAAGATCAAAAGAAAATAATTTTTTGGGTTTTACTTTATTCATAAAAAACCGATACTAATAAGGGTTAACAAAGCAGCATCACCCTGCAACAACTTAATTTTCAAAAAAATCATAAAAAAACAACCTCGTTTATCCCTAAGTTTCGTGACTTTTATGCGAGGTTTATTTTTGGAATCATTGACTCAAGTTGAAATACAATTATTTTTATACTATTTACTATTTTTGTTAGGGATATTTCTAAGGTTAGTTGTCAATTTGAACGAAAATCATTTACATTCACAACTCAAAATAATTTTTATGAAATTAAACAATAAATGGTACCCTGTAACTTTCTTTAGTTCATTAGTACTTTCCACCATCACCGTTTTTATGATACTTAATAATATACCGGGAATTTCTCTGCTTCTATTATTGGTTTTAATTACAACTTTTGCTCACATGATCATTGGCATATATGAAGTTAATAATTCTAAAAAAATAAATTCATCGCAAAAGTTAATGTGGACTCTTGGATTTCTGTTTCTTAATTCAATTACCGGGATTATATATCTCTTTTATGGAAGAAAAAAAATCCTGAATTAAAAAGAAACTGATAATTTTGATAACCGTTGCACAACTCCACCAAAAAATGATTTTTAAAATAAATCACAAAAACAACCTGGTAAATGGATTGTAAGCGAGAAATTTGCTTATGAAAACCCTTCAAAATCACTATTTTTGACTCAAAAATGTTTGTTATGCTTCGTTTGAAACGATATTTTTTATGGTTCTTTTTACTGATTGGAGTTTTCGGATTTGCCCAATTAAAAACGGTCACCAACAAAACCACTTATCCGTTTTGGATACAAGTGCCGGAAAAGCAACCGGAGGAAAAATTGCCGTTGCTGTTGTTTTTGCACGGTAAAAGTCTTTCCGGTACGGATATTAACCGAGTAAAGCGATACGGGGTGTTGCGTGCCATTGAAAAAGGCCGAAAGATTCCGGCTATAGTGGTAGCTCCACAATTGGCAAGCGGTAGTTGGAATCCAGATAAAGTACTAGAATTGATTGAATACCTTCAAAAAAATTATCCCATCGACGAGCAACGCATTTATGTGTGTGGCATGAGTTTGGGCGGGTATGGAACGTTGCATTTTGCCGGTAAACATCCGGATAAACTCACCGCTGCTGTCGCCATTTGCGGTGGCGGAAACGAAAAAGACGGCTGTCGCTTGGCCACTGTCCCCCTTTGGATTCAGCATGGCGATGTAGATTATATTGTTCCCCTTTCGGAATCACAAAAAATGTATGACGCCATAAAAAAGTGTAACATCAATGCCGATGTGACGCTAACCGTAATCAAAGGCGGCAATCACGGCAGTGTGGAACGCTTGTTTCATCAGGATGAATTGTATGAGTGGTTGTTTAAGCAGGTGAGGAAAGAGTGATTAGTAATTAGTGATTAGTGATTAGTTGTCACTATCCTAAAAACCAGACATTTCTTGACAAATAAGTTTCCTAAATTAACGTGAGTTCGACGCAAGTATATTTAAATCTAGACACGAATTGCACGAATTTACACGAATCATAATTTTTAACAATTAAGTTTCACGAATTAAAATCTGATAAATCAAATTTATTTGTGTAATATTCCATCATCAATTCGTGTAAATTAGTGTAATTCGTGTAAAATGGTGAATGTCTATTTGGTTTTTATATCGAACTCACGTTAAATTAAAATGCTGAACAGTATTACTTTTTTATTTTTAAAAGATAAGTTTACTTTTGTAAAAAATTTCTACCATGAAAAAAACGGTTTTGTTATTCCTCCTTTTGCTACAAAGCACTCTTATTGCTCAAATAATAAAAGAAAAATCGATTGAAGCTTCAATTGGTTTTGGATATGTTACTGTAAACGAGGAAATTGATTTAGAGGGAACCGGTTTTTATATGCAAGGAGAATATGTGCTGAAATTAAAATCATGGTTTCAAGTCAGACCCTACTTTGGTTTAATCATTACAGAAGCCGAAACCGAACGAAAAGAATCTTTTGAACCGGTTTATCGTGCAGTTTGTAATGCGGTATTGATTGGTGGAAAAGCAAGATTGATAGCACCTATACCCTATTTTGCTCCTTATTTTGAGATTGGCTTAGGAGCTTCAATCGGACAATTTGAAACCTTTACGCCGTTGGAAAATATTGACAAAAATGGAGTTATTTTCCATGTTCCTTTAACTTTAGGTGTAGCGTTGGGTAAAAAGAATAATTTTGAAATTGAGTTTGCTTATTACATGCAGGATAATGTAAAACAAGTGGTTGGAGGAGCGGCAGTTGGATTCCGGTTTCCTTTGGAGAAACAAAAAAACACCCCAAAAACTTAACATTGCCGAATAAAATCAATCCGTATCTTTGTTAAAGTAAATTTTATATGTACTTAACTTTAACTAAACATACGTTTTATGCAACATATTATTGACCGATTCATTAGTTATGTAACTGTTGACACAGAATCGAATCCCAATTCTGACACTACTCCCAGTTCAAAAAATCAGTTGGTATTGGCTCGTCAATTGGTAAAAGAATTAAAAGCCATTGGTATGGAAGAAGTTACGATGGACCGAAAAGGTTACATCATGGCCACTTTACCCGGTAACGTAGAACATGAAGTGCCGGTGATTGGATTTATTTCGCATTATGATACGAGTCCGGTTTTTACGGGAGCGAATGTGAAACCGCAAGTGATAGAAAACTATGACGGAAAAGACATCGTATTGAACGCGGAACAAAACATCATACTATCGCCTTCATACTTTAACGATTTGTTGCAATACAAAGGTCAGACTTTGATTACAACTGATGGCACTACCCTTTTAGGTGCCGATGACAAAGCCGGAATTACTGAAATTGTCACAGCGATGGAATACATGATTCAGCATCCTGAAATCAAACATGGAAAAATCAGAGTGGGTTTTACACCGGATGAAGAAATTGGTCGAGGGGCTCATCATTTTGATGTAGAAAAGTTTGGTGCGGATTGGGCCTACACCATGGATGGTAGTCAGATTGGCGAATTAGAATATGAAAATTTTAATGCCGCCGGTGCGAAAATTACCTTTAAAGGTAAAAGTGTGCATCCCGGTTATGCCAAAGGAAAGATGATTAATTCGATGTTATTGGCTGCCAAGTTTGTCTCGAAATTACCCAAAAAAGAAGTACCGGAGCATACTAAAGGTTATGAAGGTTTCTACCATGTAACCGGCATCACGGGAAGTATAGAAGAAAGTACCGTTTCCTTGATTGTTCGTGACCACGATAAAAAACTATTCAAAAAAAGAAAAGAGTTTTTGCATGATTTGACGGCAAAATTCAATAAAAAATACCACAAACAGTTTGGAGAAGAAATTGCGGTGATTGAAATCAAAGATCAGTATTACAACATGAAAGAAAAGGTTGAACCTGTTTTTCATATTATAAAAATTGCAGAAAAGGCAATGAAAAAACTAAACATCAAACCGATTATCAAACCGATTCGCGGTGGTACTGACGGTTGTCAATTGTCCTACAAAGGTTTACCGTGTCCGAATATTTTTGCGGGTGGACATAATTTCCACGGAAAGTATGAATATGTTCCGGTGGAAAGTATGCAAAAAGCGGTGGAAGTGATTGTGAAAATTGCAGAGTTAACGGCAGAGCCGAAAAAATAAATACTTGTTTTTTAAAAGCCACTGATTTACAAATTATTAAGTTGTGAATCAGTGTTTTTTTTTGAAACGAATTGCACGAATTTTTATTTATAAATTTGCTTGTCAGTGACTAATTTTTGACACGAATTACACGAATTACACGAATATATTTTTTATAAATTTACTTAGCAGTCACTAATTATTAATCTGTGAAGCAGT
>NZ_AUDM01000039.1 GCF_000425465.1 Flavobacterium filum DSM 17961
AGCTATATAATCAAGGCTGTAGCCCGATACTTTGAACAAAGAAATATACTTCTTTACCGTGTTTCTGGAAAGTGAAAGGTACTTGCTGATAAATAAATTACTCTTGCCCTTGCAATGAAATTTAATGACTTTTCTTATCTTACTCATGTCTGTTATTTTATTTGCCATAATTCGTTTTTCAACGAATTTAGGTGGCTAACAGCATGAAAAAAAGTAGTATTTTTCGGTGGTCAATTTCAACCGGAAAGTGGTGGTCATTTTGACCCGAAATTAGGTGGTCATTTTGAATCGGAATCGATGGTCAATTTGCTCCGGAATTAGGTGGTCAATTTGACCGTTTTTTCCAGCTTTTCCCAATTCTCTGTGCGAAGAACGGTTCAACTTTTTAAAATAATGGCTGTATTTGTTTAAAGTTGTGGGAGTTGTCATGTGGTTTGTATGGTGGGATAAAAATAGGGGTAATTTTTTAAAAATCAGGTAAAAATGGTATTTTTGAAATAACAATTAAAGATTCATGGAGTATCTAATTATCTTACTGGTATTGATAGTAACTCTAAAGATAGTTTGGATAATACGTGATTATCGGTTACTAAAAAAAGTAACAAAATTAAGCAGAGGTACACGAACGGAACGTAATTTGGTTGTCAAACTTTTAAAATACGGCTTCCCTTCTACACATATTTATCATGACTTGTATTTAAAAAAGTTGAACGGTCAATACTCGCAAATCGATTTAGTAGCTGTTACTAGTGTTGGGATTCTTGTTTTTGAGGTTAAAGAGTATAGTGGATGGATTTTTGGGAGTGGTTACCAATCCCATTGGACACAAATCTTAGCATATGGTAAAAGTAAGTATCGTTTTTATAATCCCATCAAACAGAACAACAGTCATTTATACGATTTAAAAAAGGCGTTGCAACATGAACATGTTCCCTATTATTCTATCGTTGTTTTTTATGGTGATTGTGAATTTAAAGAAATCAATTATGTTCCCGATGGAACATTTATCGTAAAATCAGAAAGAATAGGAAAAGTAATCCAAAATATATTTAATCAAAACGACCCCATTCAATATCATAATGAAAAATACATTTTTGATATTTTAAATGAAGCCGCTTTAAATGGAGATAATAAACAAATAAAAATAAAGCATATTGAAAACATTAATGTCATGTTAGGTAGGAATAGGATATTTGATTGATAAAAGAGATGCTTCCTGCGTCAGCATGACAAAGGGGGTGGAAATCAACCCTCGAAGGGTCTGGAACCCTTCGAGGGTTGGGTTGTTAGGTTAACTCCTCGCTTCCTCATACCCATCAAACAACGTTTGTTGATACACATCCCCATTGAATTTGTTGATTAATTCGCGGATAAACTCGTAGTGTTTGACATATTGGTTGGGGATGAAGAGCAATTGAATTTGCTTTCTTTTCAATAGCTCCATTTTAAGAGCATCGGATTTCATGATTTTTTTGTGGTGGTAATGCTCCGGTCCATTCAATTCAAAAACTACTTTAGGTTCATTGTTTTGAAAGAGCACGCCATCTAATTCCTTTTTATTCACCAACGGATTGTTTTTTTCCTCCGGAAACAAGTCCACCACTTTTACATTTCGCCTAAAACGGGTATCCTTGAGCGAACAATAGTGTTGCATGGTTTTGTAAAATTCATCTTCAAACATTGAATTGTTGGAAAAACCAATGGTTAGTTTATTCACGGTACTTTGCGTCACGTGGGTGGTTCCGTTCTTAGCGGCATAGTCAATCAAGGCATACAAATCATCGTCTTTACGGGATAAGACATCAATGGCTTTTAAATCGGTTACCACAATCAAGTTTTCTTTGGCTCGGGTGATGCCTACGTTAATCAATTGGCTGTTGTTCTTGATCCAGTCGTAGGTTTTTCGGCTGGTCTTGGTGGACAAAGCGGTAGAAATGATAATGGTCTTGTTTTCCTGCCCTTGCACTTTGTGAATGGTGCCACAACTTACGGAGACAGCAATCACGCCGGCTGCTTTGGCTTGGGTCACATAATGCTGAAGTACTTCTTCTTGGTTCCTAAAGGGTGTAAGAATAAATACATCAGTCAACTTGTTATATTTGATGTATTTGACAATTTCAACGGCTTCTTCTAGTTGTGCGTTTTTATGCTTTTGGTTGGCATTGGTCACCGCAAGCAATTGGATGCTTCCATTTTCTTTGATGGCCGAGAGGTTCAACCGTTGCTCATAAAAACGCTTGTTGGAATACTCTATAATTTTTTTTCCACAGCGGTAATGATAGCTCAATAAAATTTCCCTCGAAATGCTGTCCATCTTTTTATAAGCCGACAAAATGGAGTGATGGTAGTAACTGTAATCTGCATCGATGTTCATTTGCTTCATCAGTTTATCATTCTTGAACTCATCAAACAGGATAATGGGTTGCAGTTGGTTGGTATCGCCTATCAACACCATGTTTTTACATTTAGAAATAGGAACTAAACTGGTGGGAATATCACATTGTCCGGCTTCGTCGATGGTCAATAAATCAAATTTGAACTTTTGTCCCAAACGGCGGCTGGATAGATTAGTCGTTAAAATAATTGGAAATACTTTGGTGAACTTTTCGAGGTTTTTATCATCGCTCAACCAGGAATTAAACGCTTTGATTTGCTCATTTTCTTCCTCGATGTGGAGAATCTTAATTAATTCTATATAGTCTTTCGTTTTTAATCGCTTGATGTACTTTAACGATTCAAAATAGAAAAATTGAAGCAATTTAAAATTCCCGTCTATGATTTCAAAAATGCCTTTCACGTCTTCGTCTTTCGTTTCCGGAATGGAATGTACTTTCTTTTCCAGTTTTTCTTTTTCCAATTTCAATAAATAATAATCCCCTCTCTTCAACAATCCATTAATAAATTCTAAATTCTGTTGTAAATCGGCACGTTCTTCATACTGCTGTAACTTTTCAACCAAACGTTTGTTTCGCTCTTTTGAATTTTCTTTCAGATTCAGCAAAAGTGATTCTTTGGGCACATCAGTCGTTTCAAATTCATACAGCTTTTTGATGGTTTGAAGGGCTTCCAATGTACATTCCTTGTTTCCTAACCGAATAAAGGGAAGAATAATTGCTTTGTCGCGGTACTTCCCTAACGTTAATTTTTCTTTGATGCCATCAATCGGGACATTGTTGTTGGAAGAAATCAATAACGTTTTATTATTGGTAAGGCAATTGACGACAATATTTAAAATGGTTTGTGTTTTTCCGGTTCCGGGAGGACCTTGCACATACGTAATCGGATATTTGAGCGAATTATAGATGGTGCGTAACTGGTCGATGTTCACGTTTTTATCGTACAACACGATGTGTGGTTCTTTTCTGTTTTTGCGGTCTAATAACGACGCACTTTTAAAGAACGCTTTTAACGGAATTTGCATTTCCTTGTTTTGTTGTTCCGCATTGATGCGATCGAACACGGGAGCAATATCAATTTTGGAATAACCTAACACCACTACTTCGGGTCGCGTATTGGGCAACTCTCCTACTCTAAAGTTTTCACTCAACCATTCAATCGTCTTTGCTGGGTCGGTTAAGTAGAAATCTTCAAAATCTGCCGTACTCATATCCGTATAATACGACAACGAATACTTTACATCTTTGATATAAAAATGGGGATTAAAGTGCGTGTATTTACTGATGAGAAGTGTCTTCTTCACCGGATCATAAGTCAACTCCCGATACGCCACCACAAATTTACCTTTGGAGCCCATGTCAATGGAAAACTCACTAAGTGCTAATTTATACTCCTGAAACTTGTTGTATTCATTGTGGTAAATTTCTTTAAGCAAGTACTGTTGCTGTGCCAACGACAATTGAAACGGACTATGTTGCAACAGCTCAGTCAAGTCAATTTCGGGCAGTAAATAGGCTTGGTGTAAAAAAGGGTCGCTATTGGCTTTGTAACATTCTAAGTAATAATTCAAAATGGCATTGTCGTACCGTTCAAATTAATACACGTGTAAACTTTCGTCTTCCTGTAATTTTTTGATTAATTGCTCAGGTACGTCATAATGAGAAAACTTCAATATCTCTGCCGATTGAATGGCAGCAAGGTAAAGTGTGGTTTGTAAAATAGGTTCATCTTTATTGACATTGAACATGTCCACCACCATTTGCCCCCTGTTGTTTATATCCAAAATGCAAATCCAAAAATGCCTTATTTCCTCCTGTTTGTTTTTGTAGTAGATGCTCAGGTACTTCCCTCCTCTGATGGCTTCTCCTATTTTGTGGATGACTTTTTTGTTGATTTCCATTCTACTTGCTTTATAAATTGCGGTTTGTAGGGGTGGCAAATGTTAAGTATGTTCAAATATAGGGATTTTTTTTGATGCTTTAACCCTCGAAGGGTTTGGAACCCTTCGAGGGTTGGTTGGAGGAAGAAAGAAGGATTGTTTTTTAACCTTTAACCCTCGAAGGGTTTGGAACCCTTCGAGGGTTGGTTCGAGGGTTGGTTGGAGGATGAGAGAAGAGTTTTTTGTTTAGCCTTTTACTCTCGGAGGGTTGGGAACCCTTCGAGGGTTGGTTAGAGGAAGAGAGAGAATTATTTTTGGTAAAGTTTACTATTTTTTTTAGGGAGTGTTCAATAAACTGTGTCATTTCATTTTATTCGGGAGTGTTCAATAAACTGTGTCATTTCATTTTATTCTATCACTAAAATACGCATTTAAATCATTTTGAATAGCAGACCAGTGAAAAATTTGTCCATTCCATCTAGTTTGTGCATTCATAATAGCTAAGTATACCTGTTTTAGGATTGCGTTTTCTGAAGAGAATGCACCTTTAGTTTTGGTTACTTTTCGTATCATTCTGTGATAACTTTCTATTGGATTTGTTGTGTACATTAGTCTCTTTAAATGAGGTGAATACTTGTAAATATTAGCTAGTCTATCCCAGTTTTTATCCCAGCTCCTAAATATTGCAGGGTATTTTTTATTCCATTTTTCTCTGGC
>NZ_AUDM01000040.1 GCF_000425465.1 Flavobacterium filum DSM 17961
ATTAGGAGCTTGCTCCTAAGAGACCGGCGCACGGGTGCGTAACGCGTATGCAATCTGCCTTGTACAGGGGAATAGCCCAGAGAAATTTGGATTAATGCCCCATAGTATAGTGAGTCGGCATCGACTTATTATTAAAGATTTATCGGTACAAGATGAGCATGCGTCCCATTAGTTAGTTGGTAAGGTAACGGCTTACCAAGACGATGATGGGTAGGGGTCCTGAGAGGGAGATCCCCCACACTGGTACTGAGACACGGACCAGACTCCTACGGGAGGCAGCAGTGAGGAATATTGGGCAATGGGCGGAAGCCTGACCCAGCCATGCCGCGTGCAGGAAGACGGTCCTATGGATTGTAAACTGCTTTTATACGGGAAGAAACACTCCCTCGTGAGGGAGCTTGACGGTACCGTAAGAATAAGGATCGGCTAACTCCGTGCCAGCAGCCGCGGTAATACGGAGGATCCAAGCGTTATCCGGAATCATTGGGTTTAAAGGGTCCGTAGGCGGCCTTATAAGTCAGTGGTGAAATCCCATCGCTCAACGATGGAACTGCCATTGATACTGTAGGGCTTGAATTATTGTGAAGTAACTAGAATATGTAGTGTAGCGGTGAAATGCTTAGATATTACATGGAATACCAATTGCGAAGGCAGGTTACTAACAATATATTGACGCTGATGGACGAAAGCGTGGGGAGCGAACAGGATTAGATACCCTGGTAGTCCACGCCGTAAACGATGGATACTAGCTGTTTGGGGCAACCTGAGTGGCTAAGCGAAAGTGATAAGTATCCCACCTGGGGAGTACGTTCGCAAGAATGAAACTCAAAGGAATTGACGGGGGCCCGCACAAGCGGTGGAGCATGTGGTTTAATTCGATGATACGCGAGGAACCTTACCAAGGCTTAAATGTAGAGTGACAGTTCTGGAAACAGGATTTTCTTCGGACACTTTACAAGGTGCTGCATGGTTGTCGTCAGCTCGTGCCGTGAGGTGTCAGGTTAAGTCCTATAACGAGCGCAACCCCTGTTGTTAGTTGCCAGCGAGTGATGTCGGGAACTCTAGCAAGACTGCCGGTGCAAACCGTGAGGAAGGTGGGGATGACGTCAAATCATCACGGCCCTTACGCCTTGGGCTACACACGTGCTACAATGGCCGGTACAGAGAGCAGCCACTGGGTGACCAGGAGCGAATCTACAAAGCCGGTCACAGTTCGGATCGGAGTCTGCAACTCGACTCCGTGAAGCTGGAATCGCTAGTAATCGGATATCAGCCATGATCCGGTGAATACGTTCCCGGGCCTTGTACACACCGCCCGTCAAGCCATGGAAGCTGGGGGTACCTGAAGTCGGTGACCGCAAGGAGCTGCCTAGGGTAAAACTAGTAACTGGGGCTAAGTCGTAACAAGGTAGCCGTACCGGAAGGTGCGGCTGGAACACCTCCTTTCTAGAGACAAAAAGAAGAAGAACATCTTAGATTAGTCAGATAGATTAATATTACTCTCGCTGTTAATTCAAATAATACAATTAAGCAAAAAATACAGAGTCTCGTAGCTCAGCTGGTTAGAGTACTACACTGATAATGTAGGGGTCCCCAGTTCGAGTCTGGGCGGGACTACTATTTTGAGCTTAAAGGAAATTCTGGAGGTTGGCTAACCGTTTAAGTTACTGTTAACTGATAACTGTTAACTAATCATTGAAAAACGGGGGATTAGCTCAGCTGGCTAGAGCGCCTGCCTTGCACGCAGGAGGTCATCGGTTCGACTCCGATATTCTCCACTGTTCGCTACGGCGAAAAAAGTTCATTGACATATTGAGATAAAACATTTAAAAAGTAGAAAACATGTATGGTCGTAATTCATTACGATTATATAATAATATTGTAGAGCCGTAACATAGTTATGGTTTTATAGAAAGGTCTTGTTATGAAAATAGCAAGGCGGCACATAAGCAAAATAAGGGCGTATGGGGGATGCCTAGGCTCTCAGAGGCGATGAAGGGCGTGATAAGCTGCGAAAAGCTACGGGTATTGGCACACACGATATAATCCGTAGATACCCGAATGGGGCAACCCAATGCATTGAAGATGCATTACACCGATAGGTGAGCAAACCCGCTGAACTGAAACATCTAAGTAGGCGGAGGAGAAGAAAACAAAAGTGATTCCGTAAGTAGTGGCGAGCGAACGCGGATTAGCCCAAACCAAGGATGTTACGGCATATTTGGGGTTGTAGGACCACGAGATTTCTTGCTAATTGAATTAGAATTACCTGGAAAGGTAAGCCAAAGAGGGTGATAGCCCCGTATAAGTAAGAGAGGATAAGGATAGTGGTATCCTGAGTAGGGCGGGGCACGTGAAACCCTGTCTGAATTTGGCGGGACCATCCGCTAAGGCTAAATACTCCTGAGAGACCGATAGTGAACCAGTACTGTGAAGGAAAGGTGAAAAGAACCGTGAATAACGGAGTGAAATAGATCCTGAAACCATACGCTTACAAGCGGTCGGAGCAGCATAAGCTGTGACGGCGTGCCTTTTGCATAATGAGCCTACGAGTTAACGTTGCCGGCAAGGTTAAGTGATTCAGTCACGGATCCGTAGCGAAAGCGAGTCTGAATAGGGCGAATTAGTCGGTAGTGTTAGACGCGAAACCGTGTGATCTACCCATGGGCAGGATGAAGCTGTGGTAACACATAGTGGAGGTCCGAACCGGTTGACGTTGAAAAGTCTTCGGATGACCTGTGGGTAGGGGTGAAAGGCCAATCAAACTCGGAAATAGCTCGTACTCCCCGAAATGCATTTAGGTGCAGCGCTGATCGTAAAGTTATATAGAGGTAGAGCTACTGATTGGATGCGGGGGCTTCACCGCCTACCAATTCCTGACAAACTCCGAATGCTATATAATGTTTATCAGCAGTGAGGGCTTGGGTGCTAAGGTCCAAGTCCGAGAGGGAAAGAACCCAGACCATCAGCTAAGGTCCCCAAATATATGCTAAGTTGAAAAAACGAGGTTTGTCTGCCCAGACAGCTAGGATGTTGGCTTGGAAGCAGCCATTCATTTAAAGAGTGCGTAACAGCTCACTAGTCGAGCGGACGAGCATGGATAATAATCGGGCATAAGCATATTACCGAAGCTATGGATTTGTAGTAATACAAGTGGTAGGGGAGCATTCTAACATCGCGGAAGGTGTAGCGTGAGCTATGCTGGAGAGGTTAGAAAAGAAAATGTAGGCATAAGTAACGATAATGCGGGCGAGAAACCCGCACACCGAAAGACTAAGGTTTCCGCAGCTATGCTAATCAGCTGCGGGTTAGTCGGGACCTAAGGCGCACCCGAAAGGGGAAGTCGATGGCCAACGGGTTAATATTCCCGTACTACTTATTGTTGTGATGGAGTGACGCAGTGGTGAAAGTACCGCGGACTGACGGAAGTGTCCGTTGAAGGTTGTAGCTATATTCTAGATAGGCAAATCCGTTTAGAATGGCAAAGACTGATAGTACTCGGAGTCTTCGGACAAAGAGATAGTGTACCTAAAGGCTGCCAAGAAAAGCTTCTAAACTTAGATAATAAGTACCCGTACCGTAAACCGACACAGGTAGTCGAGGAGAGAATCCTAAGGTGCTCGAGAGATTCATGGCTAAGGAATTAGGCAAAATAGACCTGTAACTTCGGGAGAAAGGTCGCCAGCAGCAATGCTGGCCGCAGTGAAAAGGTCCAGGCGACTGTTTATCAAAAACACAGGGCTCTGCCAAATCGTAAGATGAAGTATAGGGCCTGACACCTGCCCGGTGCTGGAAGGTTAAGAGGAGATGTTATCAGCAATGAGAAGCATTGAATTGAAGCCCCAGTAAACGGCGGCCGTAACTATAACGGTCCTAAGGTAGCGAAATTCCTTGTCGGGTAAGTTCCGACCTGCACGAATGGTGTAACGATCTGGACACTGTCTCAGCCATGAGCTCGGTGAAATTGTAGTATCGGTGAAGATGCCGATTACCCGCAGTGGGACGAAAAGACCCTGTGCACCTTTACTATAGCTTAGTATTGGTCTTGGATAAGTGATGTGTAGGATAGGTGGGAGACTGTGAAGTGGCGTCGCTAGGCGTTGTGGAGTCATTGTTGAAAT
>NZ_AUDM01000041.1 GCF_000425465.1 Flavobacterium filum DSM 17961
CCGTATGCTCGGTGGTGTGAGAGGCTCTCCCTGCTAGTTTCTAGTGGGGCAGTCTACTCGATTATCGCTTCGGTGTTCTTTTTCGTCCGTTAGTTTGTCTGTCGTTTTGGTCGTGCAGTTGGACAGACACACTCTTTGCCAAGCTTGGGTTTGTGCGTTGGCTTGTGTGGCTTGGCAATGTGTGTGGCTGTTGAGCATTGGCATTTTATATCAAATTATATTTTTCACTTGGTGGAAATAGTAAATCTAGTCCCTTAGGTTTGATTTTAAATATCGGTCCTTTTTCAACAACTTTCCCGTTTGAATTTCTCTTTATTAAGTGGTCAAGTGTAATTATTCCTTGGTCTACCAGAATGTCAAATTGTGATGTGATAGGTTTTTTAGTGTGTTCTACAATTGAATATTGAAAATGCTCAAGTCCATCAATGTATGTGCTTGTTGCTTCAACCCAAAATGTTTCTTTATGCTTTTCTAAAAGTCTATTATGCAATGTGTTTAAAGTCCAAACAACAAAATCCCCAATATCAGGTTTATCTGAATTTTCAACTAGTTGCTTTATGTCTGAATCAAGTCTCAAAGCTAAACCTTGTGAGTTTCTTGTGATTGCTGATACTGTACAATAAAGTTTAAAATCTTCTTCTCTATGGTAACCAAAAGCATCTAAAATTTCTGCCGAACTTTTGAATTTACTTAATGACCATTCCGGAACTTGTGCAAATAAATTTTTCCTGTTCGTTCTACTACTTCTAAACGATTTTAGTTCTATTCCTTTGTAGTCGGGCTGTTTGGATGAATTGATGTCAATTCCCAAGGCTGTCTCTAGAGTTCTTCCGACAGAAGTATCTGCTGCAACCATTGAGGGAATAGGACCCGAACTGGCAACTTTTCTCAACATAGCCAATAATTCAAATGCAACTTCATTAGCTTTTCCGTTGATTTCTGAAATCAACTCTTTTAGCGGATTTATTAGGTTCGAGTTTAATAATGCTTCTACATTCAATTGCGTTAAATTGAAAATGTGAAAAGTGCCCGAATAAAAAATCATTGCAATCAAATCGTTTGGATTTGCAATTTTAGTAAGTCCTGAAAACCATATTCTTGGATCTCCTTTTTTGGTTTGAGGTCTGTACAATGAAGCAATTGATTGAATTACTTGAAAGTCTTGGTAAAAGATTGCATTAATTTGAACTTTGTTTTCAGGGCCTTGCCCTTGGATATCATAGTCGTGAATGTTGTTTTCTTTTAAAAAATTTCTAACTGAGCCAGTGGCATCCATTATTGATTTCTTCAAACCAGTTTCGGTTGGCTCAATCAGAGAAAGAGAAACTTGATTTTTTGTCAGGATTTTAATTTTTGACTGTTCTAAGTCTGTTAGTACTCTCATTTAATATTTTTTAAAATTTCTGTCGCCACGGCTCTAGCTAATAATGGCGGTACAGCATTCCCGACCAAAGTGTATTGAGGAACTTCTGTTTTTCTATTATTTCCACCTGTTGAACGTTTCCCTTGAAATACAAATGTATCATCAAAGGATTGAAGTCTTGCCATTTCACGTACTGTCAATGCTCTAGGCGAATTGTAATGAACATAATCATCTGGTATTGTCATTATGGTTGAACTTTGTTCATCAGGCTTCAATACATTATAATTTCTTTTGTTTGAGGTTAATCCGCAATCATCTATTTCACATTGAGCCTTTTTATAATCGCCATTTTTTAGGATAATTTCGAGACGTTTAATCACATCATCATTTTGATTACTTGTTTTGTGATTATTCAAAATGTCAAAATATTTTACTCCCTTTTGAAGTCCTTCAAAATTTCTTACGTAAAAAGGTTTTGTTTTAGGTTGATACCTTTCAATCAATCGACCTTCTCTTGACCATTCTGCAAATGATTTTCCAGTCTTTGGGTTCTCCTTTCCGTCAACAGTTCTTTTCTTTAAGAGGCTTTTCATTTTTTCGGCTGTACCATTGAATTGCTTTGAAATATCAACTAATTCATAATGATGTGCTTCCTGATTATTGCCGATAAAATCTAAGTCGTATAAAGCTTCAAAAATGGTTACTTTTTCATTTTCCTTTACGGTTGGTGGTATCTCAGAAATAAATTTCTGGTCTTTTCTACACCCAATAAAAAGTACTCGTTCACGATTTTGCGGAACACCATAATTTGAAGCGTTTGCTATAAATGGTTTTTCAATTTTGTAAAGTCTAATGCTGTCCAGAATTTTATTGAGTTCAGATTTCTCCTTTTCAGAACATAGTTTCAATAGGATATCTACGGTTTCATCAAATGAATTAGTGTAGATTTTAAGTGCTGTTATTATATCAGAACAGTCCTTTTTAAATTCTGAAGGAACTTTAAGTTCCTTAAATGCAAGTTCAATTTGCTCTATTACACTTTCAGACCCAATATGAGTTAAAAAAGTCGTGAATGTTTCTACAAATGCATCACTATCAATATTACAAAAGTCTTTTTCTTTAATGATGTCACGTTTCAGTTTTTCCCATTCTTTGGTTCTGGCAAGTATGTTAAATCCGTGTCTAATGGTATTAATTCTTGAATCTGTTTTGCTTGTTTTATAATCAGCAATTTTAGGAGTAAGTTGTTTGAATCTATTATCTACAAATCGAATAAATTCTTCTCTCCCTGTTTCAATTTCAGCATCTCTTAATTTTTCAATTTCAACTCGTTTTACAATACTTTCAAGTAAGAAACTGTTTTTGTCTGATTTCATTTTTCTGATGAATGAAACTAAAACTGGAATTTCTTTTATATCAACTATTGAATTGATTTCTTGAATAATTAAATCTTTGATTTTTCCATTTTCCTTTGTAAGGATGCCTTTTACATTCTCCATTACAAAATACTTCGGTTGCAAAATTTTAATTACTTCGAGGTAGTGAGAGAATAAATCATCTTTTTTATCAAACTTCTTTCTCTTTCCTGCTAAACTAAAACTCTGGCAAGGTGGTCCACCGCAAACCACATCAATTTTTTTGTTACCTATCTTTTGTAAAAGGTTGTCTAAAAAATCTGGTTCTGTGATGTCTTGTTTCAAAAATTCAGCATTCAATCCTAGTTGATGGTTGTATCTCACTATGTGAGTGAGTTCGCAATTTTCATTTATGTCGCTTGCCACAATGAAGTCAAAGAATTTATTATGAACTTCTGCTTGTAAAAAGCCTTCACTAAAACCACCTGCACCTGCAAACAAGTCAATGAAAGTAAAAGGCTTACCATATAGTGAAATCTGTTCCTTTACAATATTAACAGTGTGATTTTCTCTGTACCCGTCAATATGTTGATTGAGAATATCTTTGATTTCATCTTGTGAAAAAGTTTTTTTGTTGGAATGATGTAATAATTCATCTGCACGTTCATTGAGAAAATTCAAATAGTGATTTGTCTCAGTCGCTTCAATTGTAATCCCTTTAACTCGTTGTCTTTTCTTGTCAAATAGCTCTGGGTCAATTTTTTGTCCTGTCGCTAACTTAATTTGTGTGCCAGAACAGTTAATCCTTAAATGAATAGGGGCAAGCCCTTTCTTGTCTGGTTTGTCGAGATAAAAATTAATTGTTGCCATAATTACGGACGGTTTTACGTACACGGACAAAATTACGGACAAATTTTGAATCTCTGTTCATTTTTGTTTATTTTCTGTCGAGCGTTGGCAAAAGAATGGCTCTTTTGGTTTTTTGAGCGTTGGCTTGAGTGTCGGAAAAAACCAAATGTGCCATTTGCGGGTCGGCTTTTTACACTGAGCGATAACGTCAGACTGTGAAAAAACCTCCACAATCTTTTTAACAAATATAACGAAAAACTTGTAAGAAAAACGTAAATTATGTATATTTAGTGATGCAA
>NZ_AUDM01000042.1 GCF_000425465.1 Flavobacterium filum DSM 17961
CCGTATGCTCGGTGGTGTGAGAGGCTCTCCCTGCTAGTTTCTAGTGGGGCAGTCTACTCGATTACTGGAAGTGGCTTTTGATTTTGCATAATATTTTTTTGGTCCAATTATTTGACACATTTTTTTCTTGTTTTATTACCATCATTCTGGCCATTATTAGCGGAATAGCTTTTCTTGTCCAAAACTCATTTGAAATTGAACCTCCCGACATTCCACCATTATTATACTTGTCGACAGCGAATGTTTTTTGGTTAAACACTGAATTTCCAGTTAATGTTAAAATTGCATTTGAGATTATACATGGCAATACGCTTTCATTTTCAGGCAATTCTTCTGATAAGAAATATTTTTCTAAATCATCCCATAATCCTATATCACCTCTGTAACCATATTGTCCAGGTTTGTCAAAAAATAACTTTCCTATTGTCATTTTTTTTGAAATTAAAGATTTTGAAATGTAATCTGTGTCAATTCGTATTTTATCAAAATTAGCTTTGTTAAATTCAAAAAGATACAACAAGAACGTGTCAAAATAATTATCTCCTAAATGTTGGGTATTTCCGTAATTGTAAATTATTACATTTGTATACAATTGATTGTTTAATTTCGAAATATGCTTTTTAAGTTCATCAGAACTTTTGTCTTTACATGTATTAAAATTTAATGCTTCAGCAAAACAATCGAATACATCGTCTGTGCTTTTACATTTTTTCAAATCAATTATTTTTATACTGTAGTTCATTCAACGATTCGTTTTTTTGCCATTTCCAGTAACGTTTTGGCGCTTGGCGCAGTGGCGGATTTCGGAGCTCAAAACTGTCAATACACCACAAAAGTTGATGCGAGGTAGAATGTTCAATTAACCACGTCACCCGCCATTGAGCCAAACGCCTGTTACATGCTGGCGTTCTTTTCATGCGTCTTGATATTTCGATTCTTCGCTGATTATTGTCATTAATTTTTGAAGTTCTGAATTCATTTTAATGTCTCTCTCGAATTTTCGTCTAAGTATTCCTTTGCATGCTTGAGGACTTAAATAAAATTTTTCAGGCACTTCGTCTGTTTGAACAATGTCAGCAAGATTACCTTCAATTGGATTGTTGGGGATTGCAGAAGCATTCAGAAATTGTCCGTTACCCAAAGAGTGAACACCATCAAGTAAAAATAATTTTGTGCTTAAGTTGTTCTTATGTTCTCGAACGTTTTTTATCCAATCTATATTTTTACCGTGTCCGTCTAAAAAATAAGTAGAGATTTGTTCACCTATCCATTTGACCACTGGGACAGCCCAAGAATTACCAACAGCCTGATAACGATTTGTATCACTGTTTCCGTTTACAAGAGTGTAATTGTCGGGGAAACCCATAAGCCGTTCACATTCCAATGGTGTAAATCGTCTTATTCTGTCGTTTTGCGCAACGTATAGAGAGCCATTATAAGCTGCTGCATTTCCATTCCATTTTGTGCCGTAAGCAGAGTAGAGGCAATCTGTATACTTTCTAAAAAATTCAAACTTTGAGTTGTCTTTGTAAATTATTTGTTCTTCGTTGTCCGATATTTCAATGTCATCATCAAAAAGTGTTAGCGTGCCGTTTTTCCGTTTTGCAGAATTGTTTTTAAGAAGTAGTTCAACATTTTTATTGTCAAACTCAAATAATAATTGGTCAGGTCTAAAGTCCTTACCACCTGCTAAAACGTAAAGTCGTTTACGTTGCTGAGGAAGTCCAAAGTGTTTTGCATCTATTACACGCCAGGCAACATTTCTTGTTTTTCCAAAAACAAAACCTGACTTAGACCATTTACTTATTTTTAATTCTTCATCATAACCTGCTAAACCCGCAATGAAGTTGCCAAACGCATTTGTTTTGTCATTTAAAACACCTTCAACATTTTCCCAAAGTACAATTGCAGGTTTTTTGTTTTCAGTTTCTCTTACTTTGTCAATAGCATTTGCAATTTCAATAAACGTCATTGTAAGCTGTCCACGTTCATCAGATAGTCCGTTTTTCCAACCGGCTAATGAGAATGCTTGGCAAGGAGTACCACCACAAAAAACGTCTGGTGCAGAATACTTTTTGTTTAGAATTAAACTAGGCAATTCAATCATATCGCCAACATTTGGAATATGTGGATAGTGAAAGTCTAAAACCTTACTTGGAAATTCAGCTATTTCCGAACTCCAAACTTGTTTTAGTCCAAAAGGATTGAACGCCAGTTGCGCAGCTTCAATACCCGAACACACACTGCCAAATGTTACTTCTTCATTCATCTATTCAGTTTTTCTACAAAACTACAATTGCTAATTATAGTATGCAAGTTTATTTTTGACTTTTTTCGATTAACTTATTTAAGCCGTTTCTCCATTTTTCAATGTCATACCAACCACAACCAACACATCCTTTTTCAGCTTCTTTACCAACTTTAGGGATTTTGGTGTCCCACTTATCAGTTCCTTTGTAGAAATAGTTTAAACCGAAAAGTTTTCCTCTTTCACCTGTCTGAAAACATTTTCTACAAACTTCTCGTTTCTGCTGGTTCCTTTGATTATCCAACAATTGAAACTTCTCTTTTATTTCAGTGTCGGGCATTTCATCAGGATTTTCTGCACGGGTTTCTTCGTTCCACCTGATTTCAGGAAATTTATGGTCAGGTAGCAAACCATGTTTGTTAGCCGAGCTTAATTCATAAACATTTATTTCATTAAGCGTTTTCAATGCTTTCTTTCTGAAAGCAGACGAAAAAATTTCGTAGCCTGTTTCCGCACCTCTAGGAATTGGCAACAAAAGTCTTTCAGCTTTTCTTCCGTTACGCCTAGAAGCAATTGTATAACCCTTTTCTTTGATGTCTTGTATTCTTCGTTGCGGATTATCATTTTGCGGAAAGTTAGAAGTCCATTTTATTTTTATAAGCTCGTTGAAGAAATGAATTGTAACATCGCTACCTTTCATGTTTTCTTTCCAAAATTTCTTTTCTTCTTTCTGAAATTTTGCAATGCTTTCTTTTGTAAAAAACTTTTTTATCGCTGTTAAATAAGCAAGCAAGTCTTCTGGATTTTCAATAAAAAGCCCTGTTCTGCGATAGAAATAAGGGATTGAGCCTGCCCACTCATATCCATTGTCTTGAATAATTCTAACGTCAACGTATTTCTCAGAGGATTTTAAATCTTCTCTTAGTTCAAGAATTTCAATGCCAGAACTTTTAAAAAGTTCGTTAAGTTCTTCAACGCTTATTTTCATTATTGCTAATTTTTAGTAAGTCTTCAATTTTAACTTCTAAAGCGTTAGCAATCTTCTGCATATTAACAAGCGTGATGTTCTTTTCCGCTCGTTCAATCATACCTATATATGTCCTATGAAGGTCAGCACGATGTGCTAATTCTTCTTGGGAAATATTGAGAAGCCGTCTGTGTTTTCTGACGTTTTCTCCGAATAAGTTTAGTATGTCATGTTCCGAAATCATTGCTAACTAAAGTCTGCACAAAGCTACTTTTAGTATTCAAGGCGTACCACAGACTATAATTAGCATTTTGGAGTTTGTCAGCTTTGTGTTTTTCTAGCATTCTGTTCTTGTCGTGTCGTCTCTTACGCTTGCATGTAACGGTCGAGTATTTGCGAAGAAGCGGTTTTAAATGCACTTCCTTTCGGTTAAGCACCAAAGTTAATAAATATTACTAAACTTTGAGCAAGCACCGAACCCGCTTTTTTGCAAATACTATGTGTGTGCCCTGCATCCGCAGGACACACCCCGAAAGCTTTTCAAATAGTTCAAAAATACAAATTTGGATTACAAAAACTAATTTTCGGGGTGT
>NZ_AUDM01000043.1 GCF_000425465.1 Flavobacterium filum DSM 17961
GGATACGAATCCTTAACGGAAGTCTACATTCAACTCAACCCATCTCTTTGCGAACCGCCGAGTACGTGACCCGTATGCTCGGTGGTGTGAGAGGCTCTCCCTGCTAGTTTCTAGTGGGGCAGTCTACTCGATTACCTGCTGTTTTTTCTTTTACTCATAAAGTTTGTCCGATATGTAAAGAGAATAAAAAAGTTGAAGAATATCCGACTTATTTTAGTAAAGCAAGAAATAAACATAGAATTGGAAATTATTGCAAGCCTTGTGGCAGAAAAGAAGCTAAACCTAGAGCAATTAAAAACTATCAGGAAAATCAAGAAAAAAGAAAACAATACGCTAAAGATTATCGAGCTAATCCTGATAATAAAGAAAAACGCAGAAAATTAGAAATTCATTTTAAGAAAAAATATCGTGAAGAATTACAAGATTGTTATGTTAGAGATGTTTTAGCAACTCGTTACGATATACCTACAGAAGTTTCAAGAGAAATTCCTGAAATTGTAGAAACAAAAAGATTACAAATAAAAATTAGAAGAAAACTTAAAAATTTAAAAAATGGCAAAAAATAAACTTTCCGATTTAAACGACCATCTTTTCGCAGCATTAGAGCGATTGAATGATGAAGATTTGACAACTGAACAAATTGAAGCAGAAGCAAAAAGAGCTGATGCAATTATAGGCGTTTCAGATAAAATTATAGGAACTGCAAGAATTACACTTGATGCAATGAAATTAGTTGCAAGTGGAAATTTAGATACTGAAGAAATTCCTGAAAGTTTTGGATTTAAGCGTATAGGTTCTTCAAAATAGCAGGTAACTAGTAAATATCTTCAAATTTATGTAACTTTTTTTAACTTTTCAATTTTTATTCAAGTTTTTTCTGATGGTTTTGCTCTGCAATCCGATCTAACGGACTTTGAATTTTACTCACCGCACTCGCACTAATGTGCGTATAAACTGTTGTCGTTTTGATGCTCGAATGTCCCAAAAACTGCTGGATATACCGAATGTCTGTTCCGTTTTCCAACAAATGCGTGGCAAAACTATGGCGTAACGTATGCACCGTAGCCTTCTTTTCCAAACCGGACTTTTGTAAAGCCATTCGCATGACTTCTTGTACACTTCTAGTTGAATAAGGTTCACCCGCAAATTGCCCCTCAAATACATACTTTTTCGTTTGATACGTTTGCTTGTAATACTCCAACGAACTAACAATGCTGTAAGGCAACATCACCATTCTGTCCTTCTTACCCTTCGCATTCCTGATATGAATCTTGTGTTCCGCAAACAAAATATCCCGCCATTCTAAATTCACAATCTCACTCACGCGTAATCCCGCTCCATAACCAATCAACAACAATAACTTATGTTTCGGATTTTCAACTACCCTAAAAAGCAACAAACATTCCTCCATCGTTAAAACACTTGGCAACTTCTTTTCCTTTTTCGGTCTCGGTAGTTTTAACTCATATCCGGGAATTTGTTCTACTTGATTATAATAAAACAGCAATGCATTCACCATCGAATGACCGGAGGTAGCACTCAGTCCTCGTTCCATCAAAGAAGCCAAATAACGAACTGTTTCTTTATACGTAATATCCTTTGGGTCTCTGTACTCAAAATCGCGTAAAAATTGTAAAAATTGTTGCGTGTAGGTACGAATGGTGGAAGGACTGTAATTCACAGCCATCAACGTATCAACATAATTAGAAACAAAACGATGAGCCGGCTCTGGGACTGTTGAAAACAGTTGTGATTTTGTTCTCGCCAAATCAATTTGCTTTTTATTAATTATATTCCGTTTGTTTAAATACCCATTTGGCAATTCCGATTGTATGACTACACGATGTGGTTCAAAATGAGCTACCAACGCTTCATAAACGGCCGGAGAAGCAGGTAATAAAAAACAAGCATTCGGTTTACTGTAACGAACCATCGAAATGCGTTTTACCTTTTCCAATAAGGCCAACAAAGGGGGAACATACACTTCCATCCATTTCACATCCTCTTGATGCGAACGCAAAACAATTGACTTTCCTTCAAAAACAACTTCTTTTTCTAAATAATCTTCTGGAAAAAAATCGGAAACTTCTAAAATACGCTCGACAGCTTCTTTTACTTTCGGATTTCGCATGGCCATATATACCTTGTAGGTAGCATGCCAATATACTCCTTTCACTAACTTAAGTTGATTAACCACCGACTGCACATACCGAATTTTAAACACCCAGTATTTTCCTAAATTGGGTAACAATTCTAATCGCAACTTTTGGGCTAACGAATCAACTTTCGTTATATGTTCAGGGTTGTTTACAGAAGGATGTAAACCTAACTGAAGTTCGCTTTTGGCTATGGGTGGAAGGTCACGGCTACTCGTTTCGCCGGCCACCGGTTGCTGAATCTGTAAATCGGGAAATAAGGTTTTGAGCTGTTGATAGGCTACTTTGTTGTAATCAATGTACCAACATTGAAACGTCCTGCTGTACACCGCACCAATCCCTTTTAGTTGTTGCTGTATCGCATAATTCTTTTCAAAAAAAATCCCGATACGAAATGCTCCTTTGTGCTCAATTTTTCGGATAGATAATGTCATATGGCGTGTAATTGAAATACAAATATATAAAAATAATTTAAAAGGTGCTGAGGCTCTGAGTTGCTAAGGTGCTGAGTGACATCTGTTCTTAATGAACCTTAAAACACTTAACTTCTTAATGTTTTAAAAAAAAGAAAAATAATACTACAAAATCAACCCTATATTTGGGTTTCCTTCCATATTAGTTGCACATTTGTTCGGAAAACACCCCCTTTTTCCGAAGCCCGTTCGAACAAGTATCGAACAAATACCGAACAAAACCACCATAAAAGTCAAGAAATTCGTCAAATGCAGTCAAATGCAGTCAAATCATGTCAAATGTAGTCAAATGGCGTCAAATGGCGTCAAAATTTTGAGGTACTGAGGTGCTGAGTTGCTGAGGTGCTGAGTTTTGTTGTTGCTTAGAAAGAAAGCCATTTTATAAAAGGAAAAAGATAGCACTCATGAATCCGTCCCGAGACTTCGGGATCATCCGCATTCGCCAAGCGAATCAAAAAAATCCGTTCAAATTTTTAAAATCCGCATCATCCGTGTTCCAATTACACCAATAATGATGTTTACCACTACTCTTTGAACGAAGATAGCAAATTGACACATTGCCGAATTGCCTCATTGCCGAATTCCCACATTCCCTAATTTTGATGAGATTTCTCCTATCGTCGA
>NZ_AUDM01000044.1 GCF_000425465.1 Flavobacterium filum DSM 17961
AAATTAGTTTTTGTAATCCAAATTTGTATTTTTGAACTATTTGAAAAGCTTTCGGGGTGTGTCCTGCGGATGCAGGGCACACACAGCAGTTTGGCAAAATGGCGGGTTCAGTGCTAAATTGAACATTCGGATTTCTAATAAACATTAGTGCTAGATTGAAAGTAAGTGCTTCTAAATCCGCCACTTCGCCAAGCTGCAAAACGTTATGCCTCATTGTAGGACGACCGTGCAAACCGACAGACTTCGACAAGAAGACGAAACAGCCAACCGCACATTTTAGCACATTTGGTTGCCCGACACTCAGCTGACCGCTTCGCAACCAAAAGAGCTAAAATTTCCCACCCACGACAATGTGAATAAAAACTTGTGGACTACTTTTGACCAAAAGAAAATATCACCTATTTTTGGACACAAATTGACCAAATGACAGTCGTGAAAAAATTTACAACTTTCGGAGAACATCTCAGGACACTGAGAGAAATAAATGGCTTGACATTGCGTGAAGTTGCTACAAGTTTATCTCTTGACACTTCTCTCCTTGCAAAAATTGAACGCAATGAAAGACAGCCAACTCGACAACTAATAAAACAACTTGCTGACTTTTTTAAAGTAGATGAAAAAGAATTGGTTGATGAATTTCTTAGCGACCAAATCGTTTATAAAATCTTGAACGAAGAAACGGATTTAAACATTTTGAAGGTAGCTGAAAGCAAAATTAAATATCTAAAAACTCATAATGCCTAAATACAACAGAAATATAACGGAACTTAAAACAAAGGCTGCAATGTGGTGGCCCGAAGAATTAAAAACAAAAAATGCGTTAGCTAATGTTCTTCCTTTGCTTCTCAAAACGCAAGATGACTTTTTGCATCTTATCGTTTTAAGTAAAAATGACCCATTTCAGCTTTTTGACTTAATAAAGGTTGCTAAATATCCAGCTAATCTTTTTCTAAAACATTTAGCTGTTTTGTCAGATTATGGAGGCGAACCAATTCAACGTTTAGGTCGTTCTTTCAAAGACATTTTTCCAAAAGGAAAAGGTGCAAATGGAAAATACTATTTCGATTTCATTTGGAAAGAAAAATCATTTAGATACGAGTTTAAAGCTTTACCTGTTAATGGATTGAACAGTAAAAAGCTGTTCATAGACGGTTCAGGATTAATTATAGAAAAGGAATTAGACGATTTAACGTGCGATATGATTGCACTTTTATTGTTTGCTTCAACTTCTGATTATGCTGAACACGCTGGCTTAACTGCTTGTGAAATTGGAACTATGCTTGGCGATGAGGATGTGTTGACAAAATTCGTGAAACAGAGATATATAATCGTCAGTAAACAAACAAGCGGTGCAACTGCAAATAGTTTGGGTCAATTAGCCCAAACAGAAATAGTAAGTTTCCTTACTAAAGAGCTTGGAGACAAATACAAAATCATTCGTAATGGATATATTACCATTGACGGTTATGATAAAAAAGGTGGAATGCCATTCGACTTAGTTGTTGAAAAAGGAAAGAAAAAAGTTGGAATAGAAGTTAGCTTCCAAGTTACCACAAATAGCACCATAGAAAGAAAAGCAGGACAAGCAGCCGACCGTCAGGCATTAATTCACAAAAGCGGTTACCACATTGCTTATGTTCTTGACGGTGCAGGAAATTTCCAACGTTCATCTGCAATTTCTACAATTTGTAATCACAGCGACTGTACAGTTGCTTACACTCTTGCGGAATTCAAAGTATTGTCTAACTGGATAAAAAGTGTGTTATGATAAAATTCATTGATTTATTCGCAGGAACTGGTGGCATTCGTTTAGGTTTTGAACAAGCTTGTAAAAAGTTTAATTTAAAAACTGAATGTGTGTTTTCATCAGAGATTGATAAGAATGCTTGTGCATCTTATGAATTGAATTTTGGACACAATCCATATTCAGACGTTACACAAGTTGAGGAATTACCACCTTTTGATTTTATGTTAGCAGGGTTTCCTTGCCAATCGTTTTCATACGCTGGAAAACGCAGAGGTTTTGGCGAAACTAGAGGAACACTTTTTTTTGAAGTAGAAAGACTGCTTGCTAAATACAAGCCCAAAGGCTTCTTGTTGGAAAATGTTAGAGGACTTACAACACACGATGAAGGACGGACTTTTGAAACAATCATCCATAGTTTAAAAAACCTTGGGTACAGTGTCAATTATCTTTTATTAAACAGTAGCAATTTTGGTGTTCCTCAAAACAGAGTGAGAATATACATTCTTGGAACGTTAGAGGAACCAATAAAAATGAAACTTCACTCTGACGTTGGTGCTTCCGACTCTCATAAATTTAAAGAACAAAACGGACAAACTTCACTTTTTTCAGAACCGAAAACAATTCGAGTAGTAAAGGATATTCTTGAAAAAGAATTTCCAGATAAATACGAGTGTACAAAAGACTTTGTAGATAAATTAAAAAATGTAGTCGGTGAAGATTTATCTAAACTTCACGGATATAGACTTATTGATTACAGAGGTGGGCAAGCAATTCACTCTTGGGAATTAGGAATTAAAGGAAAGTGTACAAAAGCAGAAATTGAATTTTTAAATCTTTTAATCGGGAATAGAAGAAAGAAAACTTTTGGTACTCATCAGGACGGAAAGTCATTGACAGTGGAACAAATAAAAACATTTTATAAAAAGAACGACCTTGAAACGATTTTGAATTCATTGGTAAACAAAGGTTACTTGAGTGCCTATGAAGACAAATACAATCCAGTAGCAGGAAATATGTCTTTTGAAGTTTTCAAATTCCTTGACCCTGAAAGTATTTCAATTACTTTGACAGCTTCTGACACAAACAGACTTGGAATTGTTCAAAATGGTAGAGCAAGAAAAATGACACCGAGAGAATGTGCAAGACTTCAAGGTTTTCCTGACACATACAAACTATTAGACAACGACAACGCAGTTTATAAACAAATGGGTAATGCTGTTTCAGTTCCAGTAATTGAGGCAGTAATTTCAGACCTAATTGAAAACAACGACATTTTTAACAAGACAAAAGCCAACGCTTCAAAGTCACACACATTGGCAAGTCACACAATCCCATCGCTTGACCAAAACTTGCCAAAGAGTGTGCCTTCCCTAACGCACTGACAGACGGATGAAAGAACAACGAAGGCATAATCGAGTAGACTGCCCCACTAGAAACTAGCAGGGAGAGCCTCTCACACCACCGAGCATACGGGTCACGTACTCGGCGGTTCGCAAAGAGATG
>NZ_AUDM01000045.1 GCF_000425465.1 Flavobacterium filum DSM 17961
TGCAAATTCCGGTCAAATTGACCACCCAATTCCGATTTAAAGTGACCACCTGATTTCGGTTGAAAGTGACCACCCAATTCCGGTTCAAATTGACCACCCCGATTTTTCACCTAAAATTACTTTTTTTCATGTGTTAGTTTCTATTCAAAAATAGTTAAAAAAATTAATCTTTATTAATGGTTTTTTTCTTCCGCATCGATTCACCCAATAATTCGATTCTGTGTGAATGATGTATCAAACGATCCAAGATAGCATCGGCGATTGTTTTTTCTCCAATAATGTCATACCATCCTTGTACCGGTATCTGTGAAGTAACGATAATAGAACCGTTATTGTGCCTATCTTCAATGATTTCTAGAAGTGTAATTCGGTTTTGACTATCGAGAGCTTGGAGACCAAAATCGTCTAAAATAATTACATCTTGTTTTTCTATTTTGGCTAGTTCACGCAAATACGAACCGTCTGCTTTGGCCATTTTTAACTTGGCAAAAAGTTTTGAAGTATTGAAGTAACTGACCTTATAACCTTGTATACAGGCTTGATAACCCAATGCCGTACCTAAAAAACTTTTACCGACACCGGTGCTTCCGGTGATTAAAACGTTTTGATTTTTCTCTACAAACTCGCATTCTGCCAATCGAAAAACAAGAGTACGGTCCAAATTCCGGGATTCATCAAAATGGATATTTTCAATGTTTGACTTGTAATGGAACCGGGCGTTTTTAATGCTTCGCTCAATGCGTCTGTTATGCCTTTCATCCCATTCGGCATCAATAATCATTGACACAAATTGGTCAATGGTGTAATGGTCTGTTTTACCGCTTTCTAATGCGGTTTTAAAAGCACTATGCATGCCATAGAGCTTCATTTGTTTCATTTTGCTTTCTGTTGCTTGATTCATAGGTAATGGTTTTAAATTATTCATAATAGTTTTTGCCTCTAATGTTTTGGTGTTCAGGTAAGTCTTGATTCAAGTCTTTATCTTCATCAATAGAGTCTAAGTTGTTTTCCAAAATGTTTTGTATGGTTTTAAAGTTGTAAATCTTAAAATCAAGAGCTCTTTTGCAAGCATTGATTAATCGTATTCTGCCCACTTTTTTCTCGAACGTCAGAACTCCTAAACAACTCTTGAAAGCCTGTTCAGGGTGGTTTCTGTTCTCTATGATTTTAATGATAAATTCACCCACACAAGGGTCGATACTGTTTGCCCAATCAATAAAACGAGTAGCACTCCAATCAGCTACAAACTGATGTGTACTGGCTAAATGTTCCGCATTGGTGGTGTATACAAAAGGTTTAGGATTTCTTTGATGAATGGCAATTCGATTGTATTTGTAATATACTTCAACTACTGATTGTGTATACAAAAGCTTGACTTTTTTACGGATGTATTGATAGGGAACGCTGTAATAGTTTTTATCCTGACTATGTTGTACATGTCCGTTTTGCATAACCGTAGCAAAAGAATGTAACTTGATTTCAAAACGCTCTAGTGGCAATGGGCGTAGTTTGTCCTTCTCGTCCTCCAAGAAGAGTTCGTATCGAGAATAAGGTCTTCCAGTGAGTTTTTTACGATTATGGAGATCTAATAATTCCCAAATAGCTTCATTCAATTGCTCTAAATTAAAAAACACCTTGTTTTTAAGATGCACATAAATTCTTGGGTATAAAATCTTAACTGCTCCTTCAACCAATGATTTATCTCTTGGTTTATAAGCCCTAGCAGGTAGTATGGTAGTTTCATAATGTTCCGCTAAATCAGCTAAAGTTTCATTAATCGTTGGTTCAAAACGACTACTTTTTATGACTGCCGATTTTAAATTGTCAGGAACAATCGCAGCTGGAGTTCCACCAAAATAACGCATGGCGTTTTCTACAGAATTTACAAAATCTTCCTTCTGTTGACTCATCGAGCCTTCTGCGTAGGTGTATTGGCTGGCACCAAGAATCGCTACAAAAAACTCAACTTCTTTTATTTCTCCGGTATTCTCATCAACGATAGAAAGTTTTTTTCCGGCATAATCCACATACATCTTATCTCCCGATTTATGTTGGATATGCATCACCGGATTCACACGATTGCTCCAGTTTTTAAAGTGAACTCTAAATTGTGAGCTCCGCACTCCATCAGGGTTTGCGGCAAAGTACAGTTCCCACTGCTGTTGAACAGTTGCCCCAACGTTCTTAAGCTCTCGCTCTATTTGTGGAAAAAAGCTATAAAGCTTCTCTAGCTTAGGATTGACCTGTTCTGCAGTGTTTCCAACGAAAATAGCTTCTAGTTCAGCATCTGTCTTCTCAGCTATATAATCAAGGCTGTAGCCCGATACTTTGAACAAAGAAATATACTTCTTTACCGTGTTTCTGGAAAGTGAAAGGTACTTGCTGATAAATAAATTACTCTTGCCCTTGCAATGAAATTTAATGACTTTTCTTATCTTACTCATGTCTGTTATTTTATTTGCCATAATTCGTTTTTCAACGAATTTAGGTGGCTAACAGCATGAAAAAAAGTAGTATTTTTCGGTGGTCAATTTCAACCGGAAAGTGGTGGTCATTTTGACCCGAAATTAGGTGGTCATTTTGAATCGGAATCGATGGTCAATTTGCTCCGGAATTAGGTGGTCAATTTGACCGTTTTTTCCA
>NZ_AUDM01000046.1 GCF_000425465.1 Flavobacterium filum DSM 17961
AACACCCCGAAAATTAGTTTTTGTAATCCAAATTTGTATTTTTGAACTATTTGAAAAGCTTTCGGGGTGTGTCCTGCGGATGCAGGGCACACACACGGGTTTTGCGTCAGGCGGGGTGACGTGCATACTTGGAGCTTTGTGCTTCTATTCAAGTTCAGTGCTGGCAGACAGTTTTGTGCTCCGAAACCCGCCCGAACGCAAAGCCCGAAAACGTTATCGGCAACCCTAAAACACCGACAAGACACAACTGTCACACTCTGACATTTTGAGTATCTAACTGTTAAATCATCTAATTTGACAAAAATGAAAAAGACAATTTTAACAGTAATGACCATTGCAAGTTTAACGGCCTGCAATCAATCAAAAACAGAAAATCATAATGTTATGACAGAACAAAAACAAACAGTTGGACTGGTGGAAATTACCACCTTCAAACTAAACAATGGTGTTTCAAGTGCTGACTTTGTAAAATCGGCTGAACAGATGCAAAATGACTTTCTGAAAAGACAGGAAGGATTTATTAAACGAACCCTTACACAATCGGGCGACACACTTTGGACTGACATTGTTTATTGGACAAATAAAGAGAGCCACAGCCAAGCAATGAAACTTGCCGAAAAAACAGAAGCAGTAATTCCCTTTATGGAAAAAATTGATTTTAATTCAGTAAAAATGGATTTAACTAATCCTATGCTAAACAACGAATGACAGCAAAAGAATTAGAAAATTGGATTTTAACGAACTATCAGGATATAATTGTAACAGACGCATATCGAGAGCGTAGCTTTTTTTACAATCCTGATAGTTCGTTGCCCAAAGGCATTTATTTTACGACCATTAAGGAAAGCGATGGACCAAACGATAAGGCTTCAAACCTTGACCGAGAGGGCATTTATAGATTAAGTATTGGAATTGGAAAAAAGTATTATCAAAATTTGTTTGGCAACATTCCAACACGCCCAGCAAAAGGTGGTATCATAAATTACGACTTTGATTTCACCGAACTTGATGTCCTAATGCCTCACCCAATCTATGCTTGGCTGGGTTGGGTAGCTATTAACAACCCAACAGCAAACAACACAGATACTGTAAAACATCTTTTAGATATTTCGTATCAAAATGTTTTGCTTAAATTCAAAAAGAAAAAATGAAAAATCCATTTCATACAGCATACAACGACAGAGACGATATAGAACTTATTACTTCTGCAAAGGACGGTTCTAAATCATCACTGGAAACATTGGTTAAGAAACATCAACATTACATTTACAATGTTGCTTTGAAAATGACTTTAAGTCCATTTGATGCCGAAGACATCACGCAGGAAGTTTTAATTAAGGTAATAACAAACCTTGCCAATTTTAAAGGCGAAAGTAATTTTAGAACTTGGCTTTATCGCATAACCTTCAACCATTTCTTAAAAATGAAAAAGTATTGGTTGGAAGATTATATAACATCGTTTTCTAAATACGGAAAAGAACTTGACCAAATGCAAGACATAGAACTTTCAATAATTGAAAAATCAGAAATGAAAGAATTTATTGAAGATGCAAAAATTGGTTGTATGAGTGGTATGCTTCTGTGCCTTGACAGAGAGCAACGACTTGTTTATATACTTGGTGAAATATTCGGTATAGACCACACAATCGGCTCTGAGATGCTTGACATTTCCAAAGACAATTTCCGCCAACGACTTTCAAGAGCAAGAAAAGACCTTTACCAATTTATGAATAACAAATGTGGGCTTATCAACAAATCAAATCCGTGTCGTTGCGACAAAAAAACAAAAGCATTTATTCAAGCAGGTTGGGTGGACAAGGTAAATTTGAAATTCAACACTTCATACTTAAAACGAATTTCAGAAGTAGCACCTGACAAGTCAAACGATTTAAATGACTTGACAGAAATCAAATATGCCGACCTTTTTAAAACTCAACCATTCCAAGAAAAAGAACACAGCAAAAAACTATTTGTAAACCTACTATCCGACAACAAAGTTAAGGACATCTTTAACTTGAACTAACAAGAAGGGCAGCCGATAATCGAGTAGACTGCCCCACTAGAAACTAGCAGGGAGAGCCTCTCACACCACCGAGCATACGG
>NZ_AUDM01000047.1 GCF_000425465.1 Flavobacterium filum DSM 17961
CCGTATGCTCGGTGGTGTGAGAGGCTCTCCCTGCTAGTTTCTAGTGGGGCAGTCTACTCGATTGGTGGCTGGCATTCTTGTCTTCCGTGTCATTGTTGGTCTTCTTTTTTAGGTAATTCCATCCCTGCGTTAATTAAAATTAGTCTTTTGGTGTCGTCCCATTTTTTACTTCTGTATCTCGCTTGTGAAACTCTGTCTTGATATTTTTTTCGTTCTTCAGCTGTCAATTTCTCAAATTCTTTTGGGTCTTGGTATTTTTTGAATTCTTCGGCTAAATTCTCAATTGCTTCTCGTTCTTTTTGTTTTTGCCATTCCCATTCAACTCCATTTTTAGATAAAACTTCTCCTAAAAGTTCTTCTCGTAAAGGGTTAAGAAATTTTTTAACTTTTCCACGACTTCCTGTAAGTTTAAGAGTGATGTTTTCATTGAGCCACTTTCCTAATTTGGTGTTTTGATGTGGTATTGTTTTGAAGTTGTTTTTGTCCTTATAGTAGCTCTCTAATTCAAGTAATTTTTCATACCATCTTTCATCATCAGGTTCACTTCCAAGATTTGGAACGTCCCATAAAAAATTGATGGCTTGCATTTTTTCTTCTTCATAATCTGTCCAAATTGGAGGTTGATTTCCTTTTCTTCTTTGTTTTTGTTGGGCACACCAAGTCCCAAGTGAATAATAAGGATGGTTTTTTTCTTTGAATTGGGGAACGTGAGTTACTTCACTGTCGGGGTTAAATTTCTTTTTATATGCAAGTAGTTGATTATACTTATTGTTCCAAATCATTATTCTTGTCCGCTCCCAACCATCACCAATTGGAAAGTCGACTTCAATTAGTCTTAAAAGCAAGTCGTCAGGCATTGCTTCGTGTCTAATTAGTTCCTTCATTCTTAAATACCAACGAAGTAATTCCTTGTCGTCTGTCGTTTTTGTTACTACACCTGAAGAACGGACATCCCTTTTATACACAACGTATCTTTGTAAAAAGTATTCAAAATTGTCATAGTCATATTGTGTTGCTTTGACATTTCTATCATAATCAGATGTTTCTGAGGGGTCAAAGCCGTCAGTTAAATCAACTTCCGGGAGCTTTATTCTTTTTGGTTTTTTCTTTCCGTTTTCACCGTCTGTCGGTTGAGTTTCTTCAACATTATTGTTGTAATAAAACTGCTTATAAAGCAAATCAGCTTTGTCGTATTCGTCAATCAGTTCTCTAGTTAATTTTCGAGTATGCTGGTCTGTATTTTCAATTAGGTGCTTGTAATATTCTTTTATTTCTCGAACGAGTTTTATTCCTTGCTTGTCAGTCTTTGTGTTAAAGTCAAGTTGTATTGATGCTTCAATATTGGTTAAGAAACCCGAACTTGTCAGGTTTGATGAACCAATTATTACTCTCGAAAATTTCTCACCTTCAAATAAAAATAATTTGGGATGATATGTAATGTATTCTATGTCTCGGTGATAAATGTAAGTTTCTACTTCATTGTCAAGTAACTTTTCAAGTGCTTCTTTAGAAGTTCCTTTATTGTCCACACCAACATAAAACTTTAAAGTCTTGAATTTTTCTTTCGACACTTTAATTGAAGGCAGGATTTTGTCAACACCTGTCAAGGCAACAAATGCAACAAAGCCAATAAAGTTGTCGAAATACTTGTTCTCAAAAGAGTTCACAAGTTGTTTCCCAACATTGTATTGATTGTTTTCAAGTCCGTGTCCTAAAAATGTTACTTGCATTCTCTATTGTGTCTGTCCTTTATGCTTGCCACCAACGGGTTGGGGCTTGGCGCAGTAGGGGAGTTATGGAACCCGAAACTGTCAAGCCGTTGAAAAATTTGATTAAAAGTAAAAAATTTAATTTAAGCAGGAAAACCCCTATTGCGCCAAACCCCTGTGTGTGCCCTGCATCCGCAGGACACACCCCGAAAGCTTTTCAAATAGTTCAAAAATACAAATTTGGATTACAAAAACTAATTTTCGGGGTGT
>NZ_AUDM01000048.1 GCF_000425465.1 Flavobacterium filum DSM 17961
CCGTATGCTCGGTGGTGTGAGAGGCTCTCCCTGCTAGTTTCTAGTGGGGCAGTCTACTCGATTAGCAGTAGTGGTGCTGTTTTCGTCCGTCATTTCGATAGTTTCAAGATTTTAAATGCTCCTTGTCCAACGATAAAAAATACTATTGTCCCTACGATAAGGTCAGGGTATTTTGAGTTTGTCAAGTAAACAAGTCCGCCTGCTACAATTACTCCAAGATTTACAATTACGTCATTTGATGTGAAAATCATACTTGCTTGCATATGTGCTTCTTTGCTTTTACTTTTTTGCAGTAAATACAAACAAAGTCCGTTGCCAATTAGTGCAAGAATTGAAATAATTATCATTGTCTGAAATGCTGGAACTGTTTCAGTCCCAACAAATCGTCTGATAACTTCAATGAAACCGAAAACGGCAAGTGTCAATTGAAAATAACCTGCTGACTTTGCAATGTTCTTTTTTCTTGTCATTGTCCCGCCAACTGCAAAAAGTGCAAGTCCATAAACGATGCTGTCAGCAAGCATATCCATACTATCGGCTACAAGTCCCATCGAGTTTGAGATAAAACCTGTCGTAAGTTCAAGTGCAAAAAAGAAAAAATTAATGACTAAAACTTGCCAAAGCAATTGCTTTTCTCTGTCGGAGTTGTCGGTTACTGTTGTGTAATTGTCTGCTGTAACGCTGTCAATAAGTGAGGTGTCAAATTTTAAGTTGTCAAGACGATGAAAAATTTGGTCGTAGCTGTCGGTGTGAAAAACAGTCAATTGTCTGTTAGCAATGTCAAAGTCCAACGAGTTGATGTTTGTCAAGTCGGCAAGCTTCATCCGTATCATTTGCTCTTCGGATGGGCAGTCCATTTTGGATATTTTAAACGTTGTCTTTAGCATTACTTTTTCATTAGCAACAATTTTCTCCTGCTTGAATTGGTGGACATTTAACTGTCCCGTAACTACAATAAACACAACAGTCGCCTTGCAATGGTTTCAGTCGTGTTTTGCATTTTTCGCACTCGTAGAAATATACACAAGCGTCAGTCGGCATAATTTCAGTTTTTTTGTGTCCGCAGTCTGGACACGTCAAGGTTGATTGTGTTTCAACGGTTTTTCCGTTGTAAGTTGTGCAAGTGTCGCAAGTTCCGTTCATTTTGTTTCGTTTATAATTCCAAATTGTCGCTATGAGAAGTCCGAACATACCAACGTAAAGAAAATATGTCCAGTAGTCACTGTCGTTTATGTGATAAGCGTAAAAAATTAAAAGTCCGCTCGGAATAGCAACCATTAAAGGATACAAGCAACGGTGTCTGCGGTATGAAATGTAAAGTCCGCCAACTGATACTAAAACCATTGTTTGGAAAATCCACATTGTCCACCCACCGAAAAGTTCAAAGCTCCCAAGTCCAAGTGCAGAAGCTGCAAAAGCAAAAAGAGGAAAACAGCAAGGTGAAAATATTGCTGTCAAAAAAAGTCCTGCCGTGCCGAACTTGTCAATGTTGTCTTTAAGTTTAATTGCCATATTTCTTTAATAAATACTGTTTATTGAATTGTCTATCGTTGTCTGTTGGAGTCGTCCTACCATTACTGCTAACGGTTTCGGGCTTTGCGAAGGTGGCGATTTTTAGCACCGGACTTCATTCGAAACACCAAACTTCAAATTTACGAAAAACTGTCATACGAAGCACTGCACCGCCATCTTGCAAAACCGCTGTGTGTGCCCTGCATCCGCAGGACACACCCCGAAAGCTTTTCAAATAGTTCAAAAATACAAATTTGGATTACAAAAACTAATTTTCGGGGTG
>NZ_AUDM01000049.1 GCF_000425465.1 Flavobacterium filum DSM 17961
AACGTCAGACTGTGAAAAAACCTCCACAATCTTTTTAACAAATATAACGAAAAACTTGTAAGAAAAACGTAAATTATGTATATTTAGTGATGCAATATATACAAGGAATTTCCCGTAACCAGTTACAAGTATCGAGTTTAGAAGATACTATATCAGCTGACAATCCTGTTCGATTTATTGACGCTTTTGTAGGTAGTATCGATTTAGAAAAATTAGGATTTACGCCAAGAGTTTTAAAATCAGAAGGTCGACCAAGTTTTGATACTCGCGTATTTTTAAAAATCTATTTATACGGCTACATCAATGGCATTCGCAGTTCAAGACGACTCGAAAAGGAATGTCTTCGCAATTTGGAAATGCAATGGCTTTTGGAAGCTATTTGTCCCAATTATCACTCCATAGCCGATTTTAGAAAAGACAATCCTAAAGCCCTGAAACAACTCTTTAAACTCTTTGTTTCGTTTTTAAAAGACGCCGATTTAATTTCCGGCAAAACCATCGCCATTGATGGCACCAAATCCAGAGCCCACAATAGCAAAAAGGCCAACTTCAATCAAAAGAAAATAGACAAACACTTAGCGTATATCGAAGCTAAAACCCAAGAATACCTCACGGCATTAGAGCAAAACGACACCCAAGAAAACAGCACAACGGTTACCAACATCCAACAAAAGATCGAACGCTTGAAGCAAAACAAAATCAACTACGAACTACTGGAAGAACAGCTAAAGGCCACTGGCGAACCGCAAATAAGCACCACCGACCCCGATGCCAGAGCACTCTTGGTGCAAGGTCAAGTAGTAGAAGTGTCGTATAACATTCAAGCCGCGGTAGACGATAAACACAACTTGGTAGTTGCCACGCACACCATTAATCGAAATGACAAAAATGCACTTTCGGCCATTGCCATAGAAGCTAAAGAAAACCTAAAAGCAGAAACCTTTACCGTATTAGTCGACAAAGGTTATCACAACGGAAGAGAAATTGAAACCTGTAAAAGCAACAGCATCACCACTATTGTAGCCCATCCAGACCAAGGCAAAAGCAATGAAAACGGAACGCAACCCGATTATTTAGTATCCAAGTTTATCTACAACAAAGAAAACAACACGTACACTTGTCCGCAGGGGCAAATTCTTACCACTTCCGGTAGTTGGCACAAGAAAACGGGACGTACAGAGGACAGCGGTTATCAGTTCCAAAAATACCGCACATCAGCTTGCAAAACCTGCCTGGTAAAAGACCAATGCACCAGTAGAAAAGGAGGACGAGAGATTGATCGAAGCCAGTATGCTGAAGCAGTAGAACAGAACCACCAGCGATACAAAGACAACCCACAACTGTATCGAAAAAGGCAAGAGATAAACGAACACATCTTTGGCACCATCAAACGAAAATGGGGCTATAATTACACCGATTTAATTGGACTAGAAAAAGTAAACGGAGAACACAGCTTAATTATGTTGGTGTATAACATCAAACGCAGCATCAACATTCTCGGTGTGCCCGATTTACTCGCTAAACTTCACGCTTGGAACTCACCTTACAAGAGAAAGTTCTTGTTTTGTTTAAAAACGACTTGTTTAAAGCTCTTTTTAACTCAAATTAGCTTTGGAACAGATCAAAATACACCCAAATGTAACTTGGCTTAAAACGAAACAAATTAAGTTTTAGAGGATGAAGTTTAGGAGAAAAGTGGTTTTTTTCACAGCCTGACG
>NZ_AUDM01000050.1 GCF_000425465.1 Flavobacterium filum DSM 17961
AAATTAGTTTTTGTAATCCAAATTTGTATTTTTGAACTATTTGAAAAGCTTTCGGGGTGTGTCCTGCGGATGCAGGGCACACACAGCAGTTTGGCTCTATTGCCAGTTTCGGGATTATCTGAATGTTTTTTTTGTGTCATAATCTTTAGTTATTAATC
This sequence comes from Flavobacterium filum DSM 17961, assembly GCF_000425465.1. Lineage (GTDB taxonomy): Bacteria > Bacteroidota > Bacteroidia > Flavobacteriales > Flavobacteriaceae > Flavobacterium > Flavobacterium filum. Next base: position 159 of record NZ_AUDM01000050.1, read on the forward strand.
AAAAGTTTAGGTTAATTTAGTGGCAACAAAGCCAAGCTGCAATCCGTTGGCAGAAATATTAAAAAAAACGTAAATGAAACAAACCTTTTCTTTGTTATTAATTTTATTCTCTTCATTAGTTTATTCTCAAAAAGAATTAGTTTCAACCGACATAGATAAATTTTGCTACAAATTCAAAATTGAAAATGACAAAATAGTTGGAAATGGTTATGAAATTCTTAATAATAAAATTTCAGAAAGCCAGTTTATATTGTTAGGAGAACAACATTTCGCCTCTGAAATATCATTATTTACAAATAGTTTAATTCCATTACTTTCTAAAAATAACTTTAAATATTTTGTTGCAGAAATTGGTCCAAATAGTGCTAAAAAATTAGTTTCAGAGATTCAAAATAAAGGACAATTATTTGATTTCAATACAAAGTATAACGATTTAACTGGAGAAATCCCTATTCCTTTTTTTGATGGAAAAGAAGATGAACAATTCTTAAAGACTGCGTTGAAAAATAACTTTCAAATTTTAGGAATTGACCAAGAATATCAAACTGCTCAATTCTTCTTATTTGACGAGATTTTAGAATTATCAAAAAACAGAAAAAATATTTTACCAGCATATGAGAATGCTTCTAAATTTATGCTTGCCGAATTTAAAGAATATTGGAAAGACTCAAAACACAAAATATTTGAAAAATACATTAATTCAAAAGAAATAAATACATTTTTTGAATTAACTGACAAAAAGAATGTTGCCGTACAAAAAATAATTTCAGACTTAAAAATATCTTGGAATATTTATTTGCAAAATGAAAAAGGTTTGTATCAAAATGGTTGGCTTCAAAGAATACAAAATATGAAAACTAATTTTAGCAAAAATTATAAATCAGCAACAAAAAAAGATGATTTACCCAAAATGTTTGTAAAAATGGGAGCGGTTCATTTATCGAATGGAATGAATAATTTTGGTTATTATGATTTAGGAAATATGATTAAAGAATTATCTCACTTTAACCAAACAAAATCTACTTCTATAAAATGTATGCCAAGATTTTATATGGAAGATAATGAAATTAAAGACGATTTAACCGAAGAAAATCCGATAAACATAGTTTTGGAAAAAGGAAATATGGAAGAATGGATTTTAATAGATAATGATGAATTATTAAATTATTGTTACACAGAAAAAATTAAAATAAATTCGGAATTAAGGAAAGAACTTGAAAGATTTGATTTCATATTAATTCCACCGTTAGTAAATCCAATGAAAATTAACTTTAAAAAATAAAAATACTTCTGCCAATCGAGTAGACTGCCCCACTAGAAACTAGCAGGGAGAGCCTCTCACACCACCGAGCATACGGGTCACGTACTCGGCGGTTCGCAAAGAGATG
>NZ_AUDM01000051.1 GCF_000425465.1 Flavobacterium filum DSM 17961
GGAGGTACTATCTTCAAAACCAAATTTTATTAGATCTTTTTTTTATTAAATTTGTATTAGCATAGAGGAAGCACACTGTGATCTTTCACTGGATGTTTACCTTGTATAGCCTCAACTTGTTTGGGGCTATTTTTTATGTTTTTTTCAAAGGTAAGCACAGAAGAAAGTTCTTGTTCCTTTTCTTGAATATTATAAATTTGAGGATTATATTCTTGATTGTTTTTCCAAAGAGAGTAAATAATTATCAATAATTTTTTTTGAACAGCAACGTAGCTTTTCATCTTTACTCCATGCTTTTCAAAGGTTCTATTGTATAAGTTTAAAAAAGGTTTTTCTTTGCAACTGACTGCTGTAAATGCAGGCATAAACAATATTCTTCTAATTCTTGAATTTCCTTTTTTAGATATTTTAGTTCTACCAATTCTATTACCAGATTGATTTTCTACTACATCAAATCCTGCGTAAGACACTAATTGTTTTGTGTTTTCAAAGAATTCAAAGCCATTAGTTTCTGCTAAAATTGTGGCAAGAGATAAATTAGCAATACCTTTTATTTTACAAATATTATCTACTTTTTGTTTAACCTCGGGATTAGAATTGATATGGGATTGTATTTTTTTATCTAATTCAATCAATTGCTTATCGAACAGTTTAATGATGTCTTTTAAATGTTTGGTAATTGTTTTGTTGTTATACATTCCCTTTTCTAAAGAATGTAATTGGTTTTTAATTGATGTTTTTTGTTCCTGAATACTTTGATATTGACGCGTATATTGTCTTAGTTCATAAAAATATTTACAAAGCGGCTGCCAAAATTTCAAAGCTTGTTCTGCTCCCATTTGTGCAAGTCCTTTAGCATCGATCGAGTCATTTTTAGATTTAAGACCAATGGCTTGCAAATATTTTTTTGCTTTATTAGGTAAAACAACTGCCACTTTATAGTTCTTCTCAAATAAATACAGGGCACAAGACTCATAATAAACACCGGTGGCTTCCATGCAAAAGACAATTGGAATAGTCTTTTCTTTGTAGTGTTTTATCGCCCAATTCTCTAGATTCTTAAACCCTTTTAAATCATTGGAAATAGAAATACTGGATTTTACAGTTACTCTTTGATTAATGTCAATAACACTAATACAACAATCAATTTTTTTACTTGAAACGTCAAGTCCAACAGAATACTTTAGCATATTTCAAAAATTTAAAAATGTTAAGTAAACAAAATCATATTGGATTTTATCTCATATTTTATGCAACATCTCTATATAAAAATAAAGTGTTTAAGTACTAATTCAAATTCAATATATGATTAAAATAAGGTTGATATTCCTCCCGAACAATATCATAAAAATGTATCTAGACCTTGGTAGTTAT
>NZ_AUDM01000052.1 GCF_000425465.1 Flavobacterium filum DSM 17961
GGGAGTGTTCAATAAACTGTGTCATTTCATTTTATTCTATCACTAAAATACGCATTTAAATCATTTTGAATAGCAGACCAGTGAAAAATTTGTCCATTCCATCTAGTTTGTGCATTCATAATAGCTAAGTATACCTGTTTTAGGATTGCGTTTTCTGAAGAGAATGCACCTTTAGTTTTGGTTACTTTTCGTATCATTCTGTGATAACTTTCTATTGGATTTGTTGTGTACATTAGTCTCTTTAAATGAGGTGAATACTTGTAAATATTAGCTAGTCTATCCCAGTTTTTATCCCAGCTCCTAAATATTGCAGGGTATTTTTTATTCCATTTTTCTCTGGCAAGTTCAAGAGCTTCAAGACCTTTTTGTTCGCTTGGAGCTTGATAAACAACTTTTAAATCCTTCATTACTTCTCTTAAGTCAGTATGAGTTACATATTTTGCACTATTTCTCATCTGATGAACCAAGCAAAGCTGAACTTCTGTTTTAGGATAATAGTCTTCAATAGCATCTCCAAATCCTGATAAGTTATCGATACATGCGATAAATACATCTTCTAGTCCTCTGTTTTGTAAATCATTTAGCACTTGACGCCAAAAACTACTACTTTCTGAGTTGCCAAAATAGATACCTAAAACTTCCTTTTGTCCCTCTATTGTAACTCCTAAAATGGAATAAATAGCTTTACTCTTGACTTGACCCTCGTCTCTAACTTTGTAATGCATTGCATCAAGCCAAATCAAAGGATAAACACTTTCCAAAGGTCTATTTTGCCATTCTTTAATCTCAGGTAAAATCCGGTCTGTAATGCTGCTTATTGTACCATCAGAGACTTCAAAATCATACATTTCCTTTAAATGATTTTGAATATCAGAATAGCTCATTCCTAGACCATATAAACCAATGATTTTTTTGTCAATATCACTACTGATACTAACCTGACGCTTAGGAACCGTCTGTGGTTCAAAGCTACCATTACGGTCTCTGGGTGTTTCTAATTCAAAACTTCCTAAACCACTGGTAATTGTTTTCTTTGCTTTACCGTTACGCCTATTTTTTTCTGATTTAGTCTCTTGGACGTGATCTGTTATTTCACTCTCAAGTGAAGCTTCTAAAATCATTTTTAAAAGCGGTGTAAAAACACCATCTGCACCTGTCAAGGGTTTACCTTGCTTTAATTTCTCTATAGCTGACTTAGAGAAAGACTCAAAATCGAATTGTTCGCTCATAATAAATCAAATTTAAAAAATTCATCCTTCTATTTTTTATATTTGACACAGTTTATTGAGCATACTC